>NZ_CP123228.1:1208764-1813146 GCF_029855045.1 Piscinibacter sp. XHJ-5 | reverse complement strand
ACCAACGCCTGCTGCAGCTGCCCGCGGCTCATCGTCTCGAGCGGCAACTGCAGCAGCTGCAGCATCCGGTAGCCGATCGCCTGGCGCGTCAGCTCGAACGCGCGGCGCTTGCCTTCATCGCCGCCTTCGGCGTTCGATGGGTCGGGGTAACCCCAGTGCACCTTGACCGGCTGGCCACCGCTGCCGCCGAAGAAGACGGGGCACTGCTCGGCCGCGGCGCTGTCGCACACGGTGATGACGATGGTCATCGGCGGCGCGCCGTCGGCGCTGAACTCGTGCCAGCTCTTGCTGCGGTAGCCTGTGGTGTCAACGTCGGCATTCTGCAGCGCTTCCAGCGCGAACGGGTTGATGCGGCCGCTCGGTGCGCTGCCGGCACTGTGGGCGCGCACGTCCTTGCCGAGCTTCTTCGCCCAGTGATTGAGCATGCCTTCGCTGAGCACGCTGCGCGCGGAGTTGTGGGTGCAAAGGATGAGGACGTTGGTTGTCATGGGTGATTACTGTTGTTCAACCTCGCGGATCGACTGCTGCAGCGACATCCGGTCCTCAGCGAAGCAAGCGTCTCGCGCCCTGAACCGCCCGCCTTCGAGCTGGTTCAGCAGGCCCTCGGCAACGATGGACCGCGCCGAGTTGCCCGTGCAGACGAACAGCACGTGACAGGTCTTGTCGGCCATGGCAAGAACCTCAGCAGCACGAAGACTTGGCACCCGCGACCGGGATGCCGATCGGCTTGCCCCGCGTCGTCGGTGCGCAGCACGCCGAGGCCTGTGTGCCGCTGGCGGAGGCGGCCTTCGATTCGCTGAAGACAGGGATGTCATTTAGCGTGTGGTACTGCTCCCAGGCGATGCCCTGCGGATCGGTCACCCAGTGCTTCTCGCTGTGGGCGTAGCAGCAGGTCGTCTCGCCCTCGTCGAACAAGGCAATGTCGGCCGCCTGCGCACGTGCCTTCAGCTCGGCCAGCTCGGCCGCGTCGTCGGTCTGAAAGCCCAGGTGGTCGACGCCCGGCTTGCCGCCGCGCGTGGAGATCGCGAAGTTGATGCGCGGGTCGTCAAGCATCCACTTGGCGTAGTCGCTTTCGACGCGCGCTGGTTCGGCGGCGAACAGCTTCGAATAGAACGCGATGCTCCTGGCCAGGTCATCGACGTGGACGTGGACGTGAAAGCGTTTCATCGAACCTCCTCAGCACTTGCAAGCCGCCGCTTTGTCGTCGAGACATTCATCGCCGCGGCAGCAGTTGGCGGTGAGGTAGCCGAGCAGCGCGTTCATCCGATCGAATGACGCGCGATAGACGAGATTGCGACTCTGGCGCTCCTGCGTCACCAGCCGCGCGTTCATGAGCTCCTTTAGGTGGAAGGAGAGCGTGGCGGACGGGATGCCGGAGCCCTCGGCCATCACGCCAGGCGTCATGCCGCGGCGGCCGCAGACCACGAGCGCGCGGAACACCTGCAGCCGCGCCGGGTGCGCCAAGGCGGCAAGCGCTCGGACGACGTCTTGATCTTCCATATTTTCATCATAGTGGAATCATCAAGTTGTCGCAAGGTGAGGCGCGTCCCGGTCACGAAGGACCTCGGTGCCGAAGGTATCCAACGCCCCTGCGGATCGCACCCTCTAGCCCAACGTGCGTGGTCGCCGGGGCCGGGATCGCGCTGCCGTGACCTCCTCCTCACTGGCCACCGGCAAGGTATCGGCCAGAAGACCTTCGGGAAAGTCGGGCTGCAGCTCCAACCGCTTGCACGCGAGCGCCTCGGCCGTCTTGCCCGCCACGCCCAAGGCACGCAGCACTGCGGCGGCCGTCATCTCGGCGAAGTCGGGCTCGCACGGGCCCTTGAGCATGCAATGGATCGCGCCCATCACGCCGCCCGACACCATGTTGAGCGCCAGCGGCATCGGCATCTGGCGAAAGCGTCCCTGCTTCATGCCCTCCGCAAGATCGCGGCGCACGAAGTCCAGCAGTACGTTTTCTCGTTGCGTGTCCGGCCACCCCAGCTGCACGAGGAAGCCGGCAGCTGCCGGGTGGTGCAGCGCCAGACGGGCCACCAGGCGGATGCCGCAGGCCACGCGCTCGGCCGGATCGCTGCGCTCGCGCACCAGCGGATCGGCGAGATGGACCAGGTCCTTGGCCACCTCGAAGGCCAGCTCGCGCACCAGCGCGTCGGGCGATGGGAAGTACTTGTAGAAGGTGCCGCGCGACACCTCGGCCGCCGCAATGATGTCGTCGATCGAGGTCGCCGTGGGCCCTTTGGCGGCAATCAGTTCGAGCGCGCTGCCGAGCAGCCGCGCCCGCATGCGTTCACGCCGCTCTGCGGCCACTCGGGGTCGATGGTCTTGGCTCTCCATGGGGACGATTGTGCTGCCGTCGTGCTGCTCAACCCGGCCGCGATGAGCCGCATGCATACGGGTCGTGATGAGCCGACCTCACTCTCAGAGAAAACGACTAGTGTGTCAAAATGACGTTAGTGTCATGATGAACATACGGAGCCGAGAGAGAAGACATGGAGACGAGTCCTCAACTGCTGTCCCGCGCTGTCTGCGCGGCCTGGATGCTGTCCGTGTCCGCGCCCGCGTGGGCGTGAATGGCACACAGCCCGGCGGACGCGGCGTGGAGGATCGGGGCATGGTCAAGACCACGGCATGAGCGGCCTGCACGACCTGCACGCCGGCGACCTGATCGCCACCGGCACACCGGCCGGCTGCGCCGCCCGCGCGCCGGGCAAGGCGGTGATGTTCATCATGCGCCACTTCATGAGCGACGCCACCCATTGGCGCCTCTTCGTGGGCAAGGGTGCGCGCAACCCGGCCTACCTGCAGCCGGGCGACCGCATCCGTGCTTCCATCCGCACCGACGACGGCGCGATCGACCTCGGCGAGCAGACCACGGCCATCGTCGCGCCCTGACACGAGGACCTCGCCATGCCCCACGACATCGCGGCCGTCAAGACGCTGGCCGACATCGAGCGCTTCGAACGCACGCCCTGGCAGCAGCGCCTGCCCGCCCTCACCACCTACGGCCTGCTGCGCGCGACCTGCGAGCGCCACTGCGAACGCATCGCCCTGCGCCTGCTGCTGGCCCCGAACGCCGATGCTCCCACGCGTGACCTCCGCTACGCCGGGCTGCTGGAGGGCGTGCACCGCACCGCCAACGCGCTCCATGCATGCGGCCTCGCCCCCGGCGCGGCGGTGACCCTGCTGCTGCCCAATCTGATCGAAAGCCACTTCGCGCTGTGGGGCGCGCAGGCGGCCGGCATCGCGAGCCCGGTCAACCCGATGCTGGAGGCCGCCTACATCGCACGCATCTGCGAGGAGACGAAGGCCGAGGTGGTGGTCGCGCTCGGCCCGGCACCGGGCTCCGACCTCTGGGACAAGGCGGTGCAGGTGGCCGAACGCGTGCGCAGCGTGCATACGGTGCTGCAGGTGAATCTCGACGGCGCGCTCGGGCGGTGCGAGGCATCGGCCCCTGCGGGGCCGATGCCGGCGCGCGACGGCGTGCAAGTGCTGGACTTCCACCAGGCCCTCGCTGCCGCACGCGCCGACCGGCTGGACTTCGACCGCACGCTGTCGCCAGACGAGCCCTGCGCCTATTTCCACACCGGCGGCACCACCGGCTATCCCAAGGTGGCCGTGCACACGCATGTCAACGAAGCCTTCATGGCCTGCGCGATCCAGTGGATCGACGATCGCGACGACGTGGTGCTCAGCGGCCTGCCGCTGTTCCATGTGAACGGCGCACTGGTCACCGGGTTGGGCGCGTTCCATCGCGGCGCGGAGGTTGTCGTGCTCACCCCCGGCGGCTACCGCAGCCCGGGGCTGCTGGATGCGTTCTGGCAGATCGCAAGGCGCTTCAATGCCACGACCTTCTCGGCCGTGCCCACCGTGCTGGCCAGCCTGCTCGACAAGCCCTGGCCCGGAGGCGGCGTGCCCACGCTGCGGCATGTGCTGTGCGGCGCGGCGCCGCTGCCGCGCCAGGTGGCGCTGGACTTCGAGCGCCTCACCGGGGCTAGCATCCACGAGGGCTACGGCCTCACCGAGGGCAGCTGCGTCTCCACGGTCAATCTGCCGCGCGGCCGTCGCCAGCTGGGCACCGTGGGCCTGCGGCTGCCCTACCAGGAGATCAAGCTGTTCGCGCTGGGCGCCGACGGCAAGCCCACCGGCGAGCTGGCCCGGCCCGACGGCGCAGGCGTGATCGGCCTGCGTGGCCCCAACGTGTTCCCGGGCTATCTGCGCGAGAGCGACAACCAGGGCATCTGGATCGAAGGCGGCTGGTTCAACACCGGCGATCTCGGCCGGTGGGACGATGCGGAGTACCTCGTCCTCTGCGGGCGCGCGAAGGATCTGATCATCCGCGGCGGGCACAACATCGACCCGCAGCTGATCGAGGACGCGCTCGTCGCGCACCCAGCGGTCGCGATGGCCGCGGCCGTGGGCCAGCCGGATCGTCACGCGGGCGAGTTGCCGGTGGCCTACGTGGCGTTGCGCGCGGGTTCGCATGCGAGCGTGGAGGATCTCCGGACCCATGCCTTGGTCAGGATCCCCGAGCGCGCCGCGGTGCCGGTGCGCATCGAGGTGCTGCCCGCGCTGCCGCTCACCACCGTGGGCAAGGTCTCCAAGCCGCACCTGCGTCTGATGGCGCTGGAACGCGTGCTGCGCGAGGCGCTGGATGCCGAGGGCCTGGCTGAAGTGCGGGCGAGCAGCCGGCTCACGGCGGGCGGCGTGGCGGTGGAGCTGTCGGGGCCCGCATCGCACCGGTCCGCGGCGCTGGCGCTGGCAGGGCGCTATCCGGTGTCGGCGCAGTGGCCGGAGTCGGCCGCATGAACACGGACGCCGACGGCGACGTGCTGCTCGTCGGCCTGGGGCCGGTGGGCGCTGCACTGCTGCGCCGCGCATTGCAGATGCTCGAGCCTGCAGGTCTCCGCGCGCGCCCCATGTCATAATGACACTTCAGTCACTATGAATCCGGCGCAAGCCGACCGCACGCCCTTCGACCTTGCGCGCACGACGCCACAGCCATGAAGCTTTACTACAGCCCGGGAGCTTGCTCCCTCTCACCTCACATCGCCCTGTACGAGGCGGGCCTGCCGTTCGAGGCGGTGCTGGCCAGCACCCGGTCGCACAAGCTGCTGGACGGCACCGACTACTACACGATCAACCCAAAGGGCTACGTGCCGCTGCTGGAGTTCGACGACGGCACCCGGCTGGCCGAAGGCCCGGCCATCGTGCAGTGGATCGCCGACCAGGTGCCCGAGAAGAAACTGGCGCCACCAGCCGGGACGATGGCACGCTACCGGCTGCAGGAGTGGCTCACGTTCATCGGCACGGAAATCCACAAGCAGTTCAGCCCGCTGTTCAATCCCGAGATGCCGGAAGAGGCCAAGCCGCTGTTCCGCCGCAAGGTCCTCGACCGCCTGGCCTACGTGGATCAGCACCTCGCGGGTCACGACTACCTGCTGGGCGACTTCACGGTGGCCGACTCTTACCTCTACACCGTGACGCGCTGGAGCACGCCGCTGAAGCTGGACATCTCCGGCCTCGTGAACCTCAACGCGTTCATGGCCCGCATGAGCGCGCGGCCTGCGGTGCAGCAGGCGCTGAAGGCCGACGGCCTGCGCGGCTGAGAGGGGGCGAGGCGCGAGGCGCGCCAGCTGATGCATACTCCCAATATTAGGCATTTGGCATGGCGGAAGATCGATTCATCGCAAACGATCGGCAGGACCTTCCGGCCGAGCGCGGTGTTGCCCAATACCAGCGCCTGGCCTCGCTGCTGAGGCATCGCATCGCCAAGGGTGTATACCCGCTCGGGGCGCAGTTGCCCCCGATCACGCAACTGGCCGACGACCTGGGTGTCGCCGTCAACACGGTCCGGCAGGCATTCGAGCTGCTGTCCAGGGAAGGGCTCATCCACAGCCAGCGCGGCGTCGGGACGCACGTGGCCGCACTGCCCGCCGCCGTGGGCGACCTGCAACTGGCCATCAACGATCCGTTCGCCGCGCCGCAGGCGCTCGCCTTCGAGATCCTCGAAGTGCGGCGCCGCACCGCGGTACCGCAGGAGCTGCTCGGCGCGGACGACAAGCCGGCCGATGAAAACGTGTGCATCCGCAAGCTGCACACCTATTCCGGTGAGCCGTTCTGCTACGCCGAAATCTACGTGCCGACGCCGGTCTTCGAAGCGCTTCCCAAGGACACCGCCAGAAAGAGGAAGTTGCTCGCCGCAGTGCTCGATGAGCTGGGCCCGCGCTGCAGGCGAGTGCGGCAGCGCATGACCGTGATGCCGGCGGACTTCCCGCTGTGCGACATGCTGAAGATCCCGTTCGCTTCGCCCGTCGCCAGGATGTCGCGGCGTTTGGTCGACGGCAAGGGCAACGTGCTGTACGCCGGCGTCACCTGGTATCGGGGCGACCGCTACGTCTCCGAGATCGACATCCCCGTCTCCGCGCTGAAGACCGCGCCCGGGATCACCGAGCCCCAGCCGCGGGCGATCGTCGAGCGCAGGCCGCGCTAGAGAACCTTCGAGGGAAGCAGCGGGTAAACCCGCATCACCGAATGTTCGATGGCACCTAAACTCCTAACATTAGACATTTAGGTGATCCTCATGCGTATCCGCCATGTTCTGTTCCTGCTGGCATCCGCATTGCTCGCGCTGCCTGCGGCAGCGGCTCCCGCGGCATACCCCGCGAAGCCGGTGAAGATCATCGTTCCGTTTCCGGCCGGCAGCGGCACGGATGCGGGCGCGCGCGTGCTCGGCCAATGGCTCAGCGCCAAGACGGGGCAGCCCGTCATCGTCGACAACCGCCCCGGTGCCTCGGGTTTCATTGCAGCGCAGGCCGCGGCGCTTGCGGTGCCGGACGGGCACACCCTGCTCCTGACGACCAACACGACACACGCCGCCAACCCGGCGATGTTCAAGAAGCTGCCGTACGACCCGGTGAAGGACTTCGAGCCGGTCAGCACCGTCGGCAGCGCCGGATTGCTGCTGCTCGTGCCGGCAGCCAGCCCTCATCAGGACATCGGCTCCTTTCTCGCGCAGCTGCGCGCCGGCGGAAAGCGGCTGCACTTCGGCGCGGGCAACTCCTCCAGCCGCATCGCCGGCGAGCTGCTCAAGAACGCCGTCGGGGCCGACCTGCTGGCGGTGCCCTACAAGGGCACGCCCCACGCCCTGACCGACCTCATGGGCGGCCAGATCGACTTCATGTTCTGCGACATCGGCCCGGCACTCCCGCTCGTGATGAGCGGCAAGCTGCGCGCGCTGGCCACCTCGAGCGCCGAACGCGAGCTGCTGCTGCGCGACGTTCCTACCTTGACGGAAGCCGGCCTGAAGGGCTTCGAGATGACGGTGTGGTCCGCGGCCTTCGTGCCCGCGAAGACGCCGAAGGACACCGTCGCGAAGCTCAGCGAGCTGTTGCGCGCCGCGCTTGCCGATCCCGCGGTGCGCCAGGAGTTCTCCAACATCGGCGGCCGCAGCCGCGGATCGACACCCGACGAGCTGCGCGCGTTCGTGAAGTCGGAAATGGCCAAGTGGGCCGCCGCCGTCAAGACAGCAGGAATCCAACCCGAATGAATACCCACCCCACCGTGGTGAGGGCAGCCGACTTGGCCGCCTACTCGCCGGCCAACCACACCGGCACCTCCAACGTGCGCGTGATCTGCCCCGAGACCGTCGGCGCGACGGCGCTCGAAGTGCTGGTCGGCACGATCGTGAAGTCGCACGGCGCGAAGCCGCACGCGCATCCGCACCTGGAGCAATGCGCCTACATGATCGAAGGCACCGGCGAGTCGCAAGCCGAGGGCCGCGTCGAGGCGATGGAGACCGGGACCTGGAGCTACGTGCCGGCCGGCGCGTTCCATACGTTTCGTGTGACCAGCGACCAGCCGGGGCGAGTGCTGGTCGTCTATGCCCCGCCTTACGGCGAGAACCCGGCGCACACGATCACGCAACCCGACCCTGCGGTCTCGCCACGCGGGAAAGTCCGCGTGCTGGCGGCCGACGAGGTCACCGCAGCCACCGGTGCCCTGATCGACCGCGACACCGTCGGCGCGCAGTGGGTCGAGATCGAGGCCCTGCGCATGGCCGACGGCAGCGCGCTGTGGTGCACCCCGAGGCCGGACGCCGAGCAGGTGCTCTACCTCGAAGACGGACACATCGATGCATGCGCCGGCGAGCAGGACTTCCATCTCGCGCCCGGCGACTTCCTGTTTCTCCCACGCGGGGCCGGCGCGTCCCTGCGGTGCCCGACGGGCCGGCGGGCGTCCGGCTTCTTCATCAAGGGACGGCTCCCGTCCTCGCCTTCACTCTGACAAGGAACCCCCATGACCGCAAGACTGCCCACGCAGCTCACCACTCACACCGGCGCCCCGCTGCCGCTGCCTGCGATGCCGCAGGACAGGCTGCTGACCGTCAACATCGAGCAGATCCCGCTGTTCAAGGACATCCTCGGTGTCCCCGGCATCCACATCAAGCCGCTGCGCCTCGACGCCGAGCGCGGAGAGTGGGTCTTCATGGCCGTCTGCGCCCCCGGTTGCTCCCTGCCGCTGCACTACCACACCGGTCCGGCGCAGGTGTACACGCTCTCGGGCCGCTGGTGCTACCGCGAGTACCCGGACCAGCCGCAGACGGCGGGCTCGTACCTGTACGAGCCGGTCGGTTCGGTGCACACCTTCTACTGCCCGGAGGACAACACCGAGGACACGGTGGTCATCGCCTGGCTCGATGGCGCGCAGGTCAGCTTCAACGACGACGGCACGTTCCACTCGCTCACCGACGCGGTCCTGGTCCAGCACCTGACCGACACCGTGGCGGCGGCTCGTGGGCTCGGCCAGCCCGGCTACATCCGCGGCCACGGCGCCGACGTGAACGGTTCCTGACCGGAAAGAGGAGCAAGGGCCCCATGAAAGACGACTCGAACCAGGGCGGGCCTCTCGCCGGCCTGCGCATCATCGACATCACCGAAGTCGTGATGGGTCCTTCCGCGACCCAGATGCTGGCGGACCTCGGTGCCGATGTGATCAAGGTGGAGCCTCCCGGCGGCGACATGCTGCGCGCCACCGGTCCCGCCGGGCGCGCGGGCGCCGGCCCGCTGTTCCTCAACCTCAACCGCAACAAGCGCAGCATCGTGCTGGACCTGAAGCGCCCCGAAGGCAAGGAGGCGGCACTGAAGTTGGTTCGAGACGCCGACGCCCTGGTCTACAACGTGCGCCCGCAGGCGATGAAGCGCCTCGGGCTCGACTACGAAGCGGTGCGCCAAGTGAACCCGCGCATCGTCTATGTCGGCACCTTCGGCTTCAGCCAGCGCGGCCGCTATGCGGCGTTGCGCGCCTTCGACGACCTGATCCAGGCGGCAGTCGCCATTCCCGAGGCCAGCACGCGCGCGGGATCGGACGTACCGCGCTACGCCCCGCTCAACCTCTCGGACCGCGCCACGGGCCTGTACGCCTTCGGCGTGATCTGCGCGGCGCTGCTCGCGCGCGAACGCACCGGCCGCGGGCAGGCGGTCGACGTGCCGATGTTCGAGACGACCGCGCAGATGATGCTGGGCGATCATCTCTACGGACACACTTTCGTCCCGCCGCGCGGCGGCTTCGGCTATCCGCGGCTGCTCAACCCGCAGCGACGGCCGTACGCGACGCAGGACGGCCTGGTGTGCCTCGTCGTCTACACCGACCAGCAGTGGAAGGCCTTCATGCAGGCGGTCGGCGAGGCCGAGCGGTTCGAGAGCGACGCGCGCTTTGCCGACGGCGAGTCGCGCACGCAGCACGTCGAGGCGCTGTACGAGATCGTGGCCGGCAAGCTGAAGACCCGAACCTCGCAGGAATGGCGCGAGCTGCTGGAGCCGCTCGGCATCCCGGTTCTGGCGGCGCACACGTTCGAGTCGCTGCTCGACGATCCCCATCTGAAGGACATCGGCTTCTTCCAGCAATTCGAGCATCCCACCGAAGGCGTGCTGCGAACGATGGCGGTACCCAGCGAATGGCCGCAAACGCCGCTGCCGCCGCTGCGCCCGCCGCCCCTGCTGGGGGAGCACAGCGCGCAACTGCTGGCAGAGGCCGGCTACTCGCCGCAGCAGATCGCCGACATGGTGACCACCGGCGTGACGCAAGTGACGACGGTACCGCGCGAAATGGAGGTTGCAGCATGACGACTGTCGTCAACGCCAGCCGGCAGGACGCACGGCTGGTGCTCACGATCGACCGCCCGGAACGCCGCAACGCGCTCAACGCCGATGTGATCGGGGCCTTGCAGGAGGCCCTCGATCGAGCCCGGTCCGACGACACGCTCCGGGCCGTCGTGCTCACCGGCGCCGGCGATGAGGCTTTCTGCGCCGGTGCCGATCTGGGCGCCAATGCATTCGAGTTCGACCACGCGGTACCGACCAGCGCCTATGCAGACCTGCTGCGCACGGCCCGCACGCTCGCCGTGCCCCTCGTCGCGCGCGTCAACGGCGCCTGCATGGCGGGCGGCATGGGCCTGCTCGCGATGTGCGATCTGGCCATCGCCGCCCCGCACGCGGTCTTCGGCCTGCCCGAGGCAAAGGTGGGCGTGTTCCCGATGCAGGTGCTCGCCGTGCTGCAGGCGCAGGTGCCGCAGCGCTTTCTCACGCAGCTGTGCCTGACGGGCGATCCGATCGATGCCGTACGCGCCCGCGAAATCGGTCTCGTCAACGAGGTGACGCCCGACCTCGACGGCGCACTCGAGCGCCTGCTGTCCCGCCTGCAGTCGAACTCGCCGACCGCGCTGCGGCGCGGGCTGTACGCGATGAAGGCGATGCGCTCGATGTCGTTCGACGAGGCGATTGCGTTCGCCGAAGGGCAGATCGGCCTGCTGGCGATGACACAGGACGCGCGCGAGGGCATCGCCGCGTTCAAGGACAAGAGGAGACCGCAATGGATCGGCAAGTGAAACCCGGGACCACGGGCAGGATCGTCCGCATCGGCGGCGCCTCGGGCTTCTGGGGCGACAGCAGCCTCGGGCCGGTGCAGCTGGTGCGCTCGGGCGGCATCGAGTACCTGGTGTTCGACTATCTCGCCGAGCTGACGATGTCGATCCTCGCCGGCGCGCGCATGAAGCGGCCGGAGGAAGGCTATGCCATCGACTTCGTGACGGTGGCGCTGCGCTCGGTGCTGAAGCAGGCCGTCGAGCAGGGCATCCGCATCGTCAGCAACGCCGGGGGCGTGAACCCGAAGGGCTGCGCCGCGGCCGTGCAGGCACTGGCCGACGAGCTCGGCGTTCCGGTGCGCATTGCCGTCGTCGAAGGCGACGATGTGCTGCCGCTCGCCGCCGCGATGCGCGAGGCCGGCACGGTCGAGATGTCCAGCGGCGAACCGATGCCGCAACGGCTGGTGACGGCCAACGCCTACCTCGGCGCGCTGCCGATCGCGTGCGCGCTGGACGCGGGCGCCGACATCGTCATCACCGGCCGCTGCGTCGACAGCGCGGTCACGCTGGGCGTGCTGATGCACGAGTTCGGCTGGGCCGACGACGACTTCGACCGGCTCGCCGCCGGCAGCCTCGCCGGCCACATCATCGAATGCGGCTGCCAGGCGACCGGGGGCCTGCACACCGACTGGGCCTCGGTGCCCGATTGGGCCGACATCGGATACCCGATCGTCGAGTGCCGCGAAGACGGCAGCTTCGTCGTCACCAAGCCGCCGCAGACAGGCGGGCTGGTCACACCCGCGACGATCGGAGAGCAACTGCTGTACGAGATCGGCGATCCGGCGAACTACCTGCTGCCGGACGTGGTGTGCGACTTCCGCCAGGTGCGCATGGAACAGGCCGGGCCGCATCGCGTGCTCGTGACCGGCGCCCGCGGCCGCCCGCCGACCGGCACGTACAAGGTCAGCGCGACCACGCCGGCGGGCTTCAAGGTGTCCGGGCAGCTCACCATCGTCGGCATCGATGCCCCCGGGAAGGCCAGGCGCACCGGCGAAGCGCTGCTGTCGCGCGGCCGCCGCCTGCTGCGCGAGAGCGGGTTCGCGGACTTCCTGGCCACGAACATCGAGCTGCTCGGCACCGAGTCGGCCTACGGGCCGCATGCCCGTGCGTTGCCGACGCGCGAAGTCGTGCTGCGCCTGACGGTGACGCATGCCGAGCGCCGCGCGCTGGAGATGTTCAGCCGCGAGTTCGCGGCGCCGGGAACGTCCTGGTCGCCCGGCACCACGGGTTCGGGCGGCCGTCCCTCGGTGTCGCCGGTGTTGCGGCAGTTCGCATGGCTCATTCCGAAGGAGCAGGTGGCGCCGACGGTCACGCTCGGCGAAACGACGTTCGCGGTGACGTTGCCGCCGCCGCAACGCCAGGTCGCAGCGGAACCGCTCGCCGGCTCGCAGGGCACGTTGCCCGCGGGCCCGTGCAAGACCGTGCCGCTCGTGCAAATCGCCTTCGGGCGCAGCGGCGACAAGGGCGACACCTCCAACATCGGCCTGATCGCGCGCCATCCGGCGCTGCTGCCGGTCCTGAAGCACCAGGTGATGCCCGAGCGCGTGCAGGAGTACTTCGGCCACCTGGTGCAGGGGCGGGTCCACCGATACGAGTTGCCCGGCATCCATGCCATCAACCTCGTCTGCGAGCGGGCGCTCGGGGGCGGGGGCATGGCGTCGCTGCGCAACGACGCGCTGGGCAAGGGCATGGCGCAGATGCTGCTCGACATGCCGGTCGAGGTGCCCGAGCGCTTGCTGCAGGAGCTGCCGTCGTGAACTTCGATTTCACGGACGACCAGCTCTCGATCCGCGATGCCGTCGAGGCGATGTGCACCGACTTCGGCGCCGACTACTGGCTCGAGCGCGACCGCGATGGGCGCTGGCCCGGCGACTTCTGCGAGGCCGTCGCGCGCGGCGGCTGGTTCGGCGTGACGATGCCCAAGGAACACGGCGGCGCGGGCCTCGGCATCTCGGCGGCGGCGATGGTGATGCGCACCATCGGCAAGCTTGGCTCGGCGGCGGTGTCGTCGGTGCACCTGAACCTGTTCGGCCCGCAGCCGGTGGTCGTGTTCGGCACCGAGGCGCAGAAGCGCCGCATGCTGCCGCCGCTGATCGACGGCACCGATCGCGCCTGCTTCGGCGTGACCGAGCCCAACGTCGGCTCCGACACGACGCGCGTCAGGACCTTCGCGCGCCGCGCCGGCGACCGCTACATCGTCAACGGCCAGAAGGTCTGGACCTCGACCGCGCAGCAGGCCAACAAGATCCTTCTCGTGGCGCGCACGACGCCGATCGAGGAATGCGCGCGGCCGATGGACGGGCTCACGCTGTTCTACACCGACCTCGACCGCTCGCACGTGCGCATCCGCGAGATCGAGAAGATGGCGCGCAAGGCCGTGGACTCGAACGAGCTGTTCATCGACGGGCTCGAGATCCCGGTCGACGATCGCATCGGCGAAGAAGGCCAGGGCTTCAAGGTGCTGCTGCACGGCCTGAACCCGGAGCGCATCCTCGTCGCTGCTGCCGCGCTCGGTGCCGCCGAAACGGCGCTCGCGCGGGCGACCGACTATGCCAAGGAGCGCACCGTGTTCGGCCGGCCGATCGGCAAGAACCAGGCGATCCAGCATCCCCTCGCCGAATGCTGGATGCGACTGCAATCGGCCGAGCTGCTGATGTGGAAGGCGGCCGCGCTCTACGACGCCGGCAAGCCCTGCGGCGTCGAGGCGACGGCCGCCAAGTACCTCGCCGCCGAGGCCGGCTTCGAGACTGCATTGCGGGCCGTGCGCACGCACGGCGGCTTCGGCTTCGCGAAGGAATTCCACGTCGAGCGCGGCCTGCGCGAAAGCGTGCTGTCGCTGCTCGCGCCGGTGACACAGGAGCTCGCGCTGTGCTACGTCGCGGAGCAGGCACTCGGACTGCCGAAATCGTATTGACCTCAGGAGACTGCAACATGGGAATGAAGATCACCCGGACGATGTGGATGGTGCTGGCATTGCTGGCCATGCCGTTCGCCACGATGGCCTGGGAGCGCGGCAAGGTCGACACATTCGCCGCGTTGCCCGCCGGCGAGGCGCATCCGGAGGGGATCGCCGTGGACCGCGAGGGCAACGTGTACGTTGTCACCGTGGCGGCGAACAAGCCCAGGACGAGCGAGGGAACGCTCGTCGTGTTCGACCCCCAGGGCAAGCACCTGCGCACGGTCGGCATCAAGGGCTCGAGCAGACTGCTGCTCGACCTCGGCTTCCATCCCCGGACCGGGCAGTTGCTGGTGGTCGACTACCAGGCCGGCAAGGTCCTCAGCGTCGATCCCAAGACGGGCGCCTCATCCGCCTTCATGACGGTCACCGGCAAGAACCCCGGCCTCGACGGGATGACGTTCGACTCGGCCGGAAACGTGTACGTGACCGACGCCCACCAGGGCATCATCTGGAAGGTCGGGCCCGGTGGGGGCGAAGGGTCGGCATGGGTCAGCAGCCCGCTGCTGAAGCCGACGCGGATACCGCCGACCATCGGCGCCAATGGCCTGGCGTTCAACAACAAGAAGACGGCACTGTTCGTCGCCAACACGGCGAACGACACCATCTTGAGAATTCCGGTGAGCGGAGCTGCGCTCGAGCCCGGCACGCCCGAAGTCTTCGTCAACCGCGTCGGCGGCGGCCCCGACGGCCTGATCATCGACGAACACGACAACCTCTGGGTCGCGTGCAACCAGTCCAACGAGGTTCTCGTGCTCGAGCCGACCCACGGGCGGGTGATCGCGAAGCTCGGCGACTTCGCAGGCGTCGACCGCAACGGGGCGCCCGTCGGCTTTCTCTGGTCGAACAGCCTCGTCTTCCGCGGCGACGACGTGCTGGTCACCAACCTCGCGCTCGATGTCGGGACAGCCATTTCGCAGCTCGGCGACGAGCTCGGCCTGGCGCATCTCGCCGGCAGGAATCTGCAGACCGTCGACGGACAGTGGGCCAAGCAGGTGAAGGTCCACACGGTCTCGAGGATCAAGAAGCGGATACCAGGGGTCTGAACCTTCGACCGGGCGCACGCCCTTCACGGTCCGGTGGCTCGACTCCCGCACCCTCTCCCGCTCGAAGAAGAGACCGCGGCAACGTCACCCGCCACGCTCGCGCTGCCACTGTCGAAAGACGGGTTTGCACTCGTCGCTGTCGGGGGATGCGCGCGTTCCATGCGACGCAAGACACTGGCGTCTCACGAACGAACAACGTCACCACATGAAACGATCAGTGCATGCCACCCTGCTGGCGCTCGCGTCGCTCCTGGCCGCTCCCCACGCCTTTTCACAGGTCGCCGGCACCACGACGATCGGCGTCGAGGTCACGAAGCTGCAGTTCGTCGCGTCGGGCTGGAGCGCCAAGAAGCAGATCCTCGGCAAGATCGTCTACAACGAGGACGGCGACCAGGTGGGCAGGATCGACGACCTCATCATCGCGCCCAACATCGCGGTGTCCTTCGTCATCATCGGCGCCGGCGGCTTCGTCGGGCTGAAGCGGCACCATGTCGCCATCCCGGCCGAGCAGCTGAGCGAGCGCGACGGCAACATCGTCCTGCCGGGTGCCACGAGGGCGGTGATCAAGGCCTTGCCGGCCTTCGAGTATGCGAAGCCGTCGCGGACTCGGACAGAACAGCTCGCGACACCGACAGGCGCGCGCAGCTAGCGCCCCAACATCGACGGGAGACGCTCGTGCTCGACATGCCGCAGCTCCAGCCCCTCCTCCACAGGCCCGCGGAAGCGGCACGCCACCGGCGCGGCAGCCTCGCCATGGCGGGCATGGAGCGGATCGAATGGGGCGGGGCCGGTGCGCCTCGCCCGTCGCACGCCGCGCTGGTGCGACTGCAAGGAGGCAGCCAGCTGTCGCGCGTTCCGGCGAACCGCATGCTGTTGAGCTACGTGCTGCGTCACTCCGCGTCCGGCATGACGGTGCGCACGTCGGCCGGCCAGGCGTGCCGTCTGGAGCCCGGCGCGATGCTCCTCTGCAGCGGTCCTGAGCTGATGCTCGAGCGCGAAGCGCCGCAAGCGGGCGACTGCGAAGCGGTCGACCTCATGCTGCCGCGATCGCGCAACCCGGGTGTCTTCGTCCATCTCGGCGACTACTTCCCGACCTTCCTCAACAGCGCGCACGGCTGCGTCCGGCTGCTGATGGGCAGCTGCGACGGGCATCGCGCCATGCTCGCCCCGCTCGACGGCTTCTGGCTGCTCGACATCGACGTCCCGCCCGGAGAGGAGTTGGACATTCCAGTGGCGGCGCGCGGCGCGTTCGGCCTGCTGACCTCCGGCACGCTCGCCGTCGACGACCGCACCCTCGAGGGCACTGCCCCCTTCGTGCCGACGCGTGACGGCGCTGCTGCCCACCTCGCCAGCGCATCGGGCGCTTCGGTGCTGCTCTTTCCGCAAGGATTTCTATGAGCCGGGCGACGTGCGCCGCTTCCGATCGGATCGACCGTTGACGACATCTCCTCGCTTGCGCGCACTCCTTCTCGCCGTCGCGCTGGCCGGCTGCGCCAGCCTGCCGCCGGGCAAGACACCGGATCCGCAGGATCCTTTCGAACGTTTCAATCGCACCAGCGAAGGGTTCAACGAGACCCTGGACAAGGTCCTGCTCAAGCCCGTCGCGAAGGCCTACGAGACCGTCGCGCCGGGCTTCGTGCAAACCGGCATCGCGAACTTCTTCGGCAACCTCTCCGACATCCCCACGGCGCTCAACGATGGCCTTCAGGGCAGGCCGAAGGCGGCCGGCGTGCATGCGGCCCGCGTCGCGATCAATTCGACCATCGGCTTGCTGGGCTTCATCGATTTCGCCACCGGCATGGGCCTGCCGCGCGAGCGACAGGACTTCGGCCTGACCTTCGGCGCCTGGGGTGCCGACAGCGGGCCGTACCTGGTACTGCCGTTCTTCGGCCCTTCGAGCGTGCGGGACACCCTGGGGCTGCCGCTCGACTGGGCCGCCGACCCGCTGATGCTGATCCACGGCAACGTTGCCGCGCGCAACGCCGCGGCCGCCACGCGCACCGTCGACCGGCGCGCCGGCGTGCTCGGCGCGGACCAGGTCGTCGAGGACGCGGCGTTCGACAAGTACCTGCTGGTTCGCGACGCGTATCTCGCGCATCGCAAGAGCCGGGTGGAGGAAGGCGCCAATCAGCCGCCCAGCGCGCCCGAGCCCTCGAAGGACTGACCATGCGGCATCGCCTGCTCCAGCTCCTTGCCGCGTTCGTCGCCAGCATCGCCCTGCATGCCTCGGCGACGCCCGCCGTGCCGGCCGATACCGTGGTGTCTTCCGTCACTCGGCAGGTCCTCGCAGGGAGCGCCGCGCTGGGGCCTGTGGCCGATCCGGCGAAGCTCAAGTCGATGGTCGAATCGATCGTGATGCCCAGCGTGGACTTCCGCGCGATGACGGCTCGCGCCGTCGGCCCCCGGTGGCGAAGCGCGACCGACGAGCACAAGCAGCGGCTCATCGAAGGCTTCGAGGCGCTGCTGATCAAGACGTACGCCGGCGCCTTTGCGCAGGCGGCCGGGGCGACGTTCAGGATGAAGCGAACCATCGCGCTCGACGCAACCACGGCGGAGGTGCATTCGGAAGTGACGTTGCGCGGCGGCCGCGACCCGATCGCGCTCAACTATCGCCTCGCCGTGGAGGACGAGCACTGGAAGATCGTCGACGTGAGCGTGATGGGCGTGTGGCTGGTCGCCACCTACCAGACGCAGTTCGCCCAGATCCTCGAGCGCACCGGCAGCCTCGACGGACTGGTGCAGGCGCTGGAAGAGCGCGCCAGGCGCTGAGGGCCGCTGCGCGAACAGAGCGCTGCGCAATACCCACCGAAAGACACGGGCGCGGACGTTCCGCACGAGAGCTGCGCCGGCGCGCTTCGCCGGGCATCCTCATCGCATGAACCCGAACCCCTCCCCCACCCCTGAAGCCCACGCCGACGAGCTCGCGAGCACCCGCCGCTGGGCTCCGCTCGCGATCCCGCTTGCCGCCGCCATGATCCTCGGCACGACGTTCCTGATCTGGATGCAGGTGCTCCTGCGCGCCTGAACTCCGGCTCGCCCGGCTGCCCGAGCCGCGCGACACCACCCGGTGCGCGCGAGGTCGGCGTTCAGGGCGGCGCAGCGCGGGACGCGAGCTCGCGGACGCGTTGATCCCACAGCTCCCTCGCGAGACCGAGGACGACGGGGCCGATCACGAGCCCCGCCAGCCCCAGCGTCTGGAAGCCGCCGAGGCATCCCATCAGCACCCAGACGAACGGCAGGCGGAGGCCGCCACGCGCCACCATCGGCCGCACGACCTTGTCGCCGCACAGCAGGACGACGCACCCCAGGGCGACCGACAGCAGCACGGAGCTGGCCGCTCCTCTCACCGTCAGGTCCACGGCCATCGCGGCCACCGCTGCATAGCCCAGGAACGGCACCGCGGCGAGGGCGCCCGTGATGGCGCCCCAGACCATCGCACGCGGCACACCGGCCATCGCGTACGCGAAGGCGGTCGCCAGTCCGTCGAACAGGCCCACGACCAGCATGCTGCTCACCGCGGCCTGCACCGCCCGCGTGGCGACCTCGACATAGCGCTGCGCCCGTTCGCCGACGGCCAGCTGCAGCGCCCGGGTCATGTGGCGCGCGAGCGATTCGCCTTCCTGGAAGAGGAAGCCGAGCAGCAGGATCGTGAATCCGACGATGAGCACGTGCCGGGCCGTGAACTGGCCCAGCGACTGTGCGTAGCCGAGCAGCGCACCCGGATTGGTGCGCTGCATCAGCGTCAGCAGCGCGCCCGGGTGCGCGAGCTCGCTCTGCCACCGCGCGGCCGCCCACGGTCCGACGACGGGCGCGTTCGCCACCCAGTCGGGAACGGCAAGCCCCCGGCTGTTCGCGGCGGCGATGGCCGACAGCATCGAGTGAGCCTCGACGAGCAGCGACCCGAACGCGAACGCCATCGGGGCGAGCACGAACGCGGTAAGCACGCACGTGAAAACCGCCGGCGCGGCGCCGTCGAGCCGGCGCGGCAGGCGGGCCTTGAACCGCGCGTAGAGCGGCCAGCTTGCGATCGCGATCACGCAGGCCGCCAGCACGGCCTGGATGAACGCGTGCACGATCCAGACCGACAGGATGACGGTCGCGGTGGCAAGAACGCGTCCCGGTGTGAGCTTGATGTGCATGGTGCTGGCGTCCGGCCCTCGACTGAACATCGACCTTTCGCTTACCACTCCATGTCCGGTTGAGCCTACGCTGTCCCGAACCACTTCGAGCCCTCAGCCATGGTCCTCAACGCCGAATCCAAATACCCGAACCGCCGCGCCTATGTGCTGAAGTTGAGCGCCGACGCCACATCCGCCACCCTGGCGGGTCGCATCGAGAACCTGGTGACCGGCCGGCAGATCGTGTTCGCGTCCGCGCACGAGCTGGTCGAATCGATCGCGCGCGAGCTCGAGGCCGGGGCGGCCGAGCGACGCGCGAATCCGGACGGGGTCTGATCCGCGAGCGGCGTGCGGTGCGCGTGGCGCCGGGCCGACGCTGCGCGCGACCCGGCTCGAGCTCGGCCCCCCGGTCGGCATCGGCTCGCCGATCAGCCCGCGACGCGCAGCGATGCCCACGGCTTCGGTGCGACTGCCCGCCTGCAGCTTGTCGAAGATCGCGCGCAGGTGGCCCTTCACGGTCCCGACGGTGATCTCCAGCTGCCGAGCGATCGACTTGTTGCACTGCCCGAGCGCGAGCAGGCGCAGCACGTCGGTCTCTCGTGGCGTCAGGGGCTCGCGCGTCAGGCTGTCGGCGATCCGCTGAGCCACTTCCAGGCAGAAGTATCGGCCGCCGCCGGCGAGCAGGCTCACGCCCGTGGCCAGCTCCTCGATGGAGCAGCCCTGCAGGAGGTAGCCGTGCACGCCGGCCTCCATGGCGGCTTTGATGTCGTGCTCCCGGTCGTACATCGTCATGATCATGACGGCGCTGCGGCGCTGCCCCCGGCGTGCCGCCTCCCGCGCCAGCGCGAGTCCGCCGCGATAGTCGGTGACGACCACGTCCGGCCATGCCTCGGCGGAAGGCCCGGGGTGGATGCCGGCCATCGACGCCTCGACCCCGGCCTGCTGACGCAGTGCCGCGACGAGACCCATGGCCAGCAGCGGCTCGGGATGGGAGACCAGGACGCGCAGCGGCGGTGGCGTGTCGTGGTCGGCAAGGAAAAAGGTGGGGTTCCGGTCCATGCCGAAAGTGTCGGCAACGGGTGCCCCGATGTCGTCCTGTAAAGGTCGGCGTTCGGTTTCCGTTTCGTCGGGATTACCTGGATGGGCGCGGTCACACCGCCCCCCGAAACCTCGCGACAATTCCCTTCGCAGCAGATGCACCGCTTTCACGGTCGTGCTGCGGGGAAGCCATGACGAGCAATCGCGTGCCGCACGGGTCGGACGCCCGGGACCTCGGCGAGCGCAGGCGCCTGGAGAAGGCGCTGCAGGCGAGCGACGAGCGCTTTCGCACGCTGGTGCAAATGTCCTTCGACGTGTACTGGGAGACCGACGCCGAGCATCGCTTCACGCGGCAGGACTTCGCCCCGACCCTGCTGAACGCGCCTGCCCCCGGCTCCGAACTGGGCAAGACGCGCTGGGACGTGCCGTACCTCGAGCCTGACGAGGAAGCCTGGCGCCGGCATCGTGCGACGCTTGCCGCGCATCTGCCGTTCCGCGACTTCGAGCTGGCCCGCCCCACGGCCGGCGGCGGCACGCGCCATGTGTCCGTGTCCGGGTTCCCGGTCTTCGACGAAGGCGGTCGCTTTCTGGGCTATCGGGGCGTCGGGCGCGACATCACGCAGCGCAAGCGCGCCGAGGCGCAGCACAGCGCGCACCTGTGGTTCCTGCAGTCCATGGACCGCATCAGCCGCGCCATGCAAGGCACCCGGGACCTCGAACCGATGATCCGCGACGTGCTGGAGACGACCATCGACGTCTTCTCCTGCGACCGCGCGTGGCTGCTCCATCCCTGCGATCAGCAGCTCGCCACGTGGCGAGCGGACATGGAGCGCACGCGTCCGCCGTTCCCGGCCGCCTTCGCGTCAGACACGGATGTCGCGGGCGATGCCGACATGTCGGCTGCCTTCACCGCCGCGCAAGCTTCGGGCGACCCCGTGCTCGTGCTGCCTGCGCCGCTGGCCGATCGCTACGGGATCCGCTCGCACATGGCGATGGCCCTCCAGCCCAAGGAGGACCACCCCTATCTGTTCTGCGTCCACCAGTGCTCGCAGGCGCGCAGCTGGACCGACGACGAGCAGCGCCTGTTCCGCGAGATCGGCGGACGTCTGGCCGATGCCTTGAGCAGCCTCCTGGCCATCCGCAACCTCCGTGACAGCGAGCGCCGCCTCGAAGCGGCGCAGCGCATCGCGCATGTCGGGTGGTGGGAGCGCGACTACCGGACGGGGAATGTCGCCCTCTCGGACGAGGCGAGCCGCATCTTCGGCGTGGAGCCCGTCGACATGCCGCAGTGGCACGGGCGGTGGCTCAGCCTGATCCATCCGGACGATCGAGCCCACGCCGCCTCGGCCAGCGAGGAGGCCTTGCGGGGCGGTGCCCGCTATGACGTGGAGTACCGGGTGGTGCGCCCCGACGGCACGCTGCGCATGGTCCACAGCCAGGGCGACGTCACGTGGGACGAGTCCGGCCGTCCGATCCGCCAGTTCGGCGTGATGCAGGACATCACGGAGCTGTGGCGAGCGGAGCAGGAGCTGCGCGCCCGGCAGGACATGCTCGAGCTTGCGCAGAAGGCGGCACGCGCGGTGGCATTCGATTGGTACATCGGCGCTCGCGAGAGCGAAAACCGCTGGTCGCCCGAACTCGAGGCGATGTATGGCCTGGCCCCGGGCCAGTTCGATCGAACGTTCCGAGGCTGGAAGAAGCTCGTCCATCCCGACGACTGGCCGGCGGTGAAGCTCGCGGTCCAGCAAGCGAACGAATCGGGCGATGTCGCGGCCGAGTACCGGGTCATGCACAACGATGGCACCGTGCACTGGCTGCAGGCGAAAGGCCGCATGCTCTTCGACGCCGAGGGCCGACCCGACCGCATGATCGGCTTCATGATCGATGTCACGGAGCGGCGGCATGCCGAGGAGGAATTGCGGGCCACCGAGGCCCGCTTCCGCACCTTCGTCGATCATGCGACGGACGCGTTCTTCCTGCACGCCGACGACTCGACGGTTATCGACGTCAACCAGCAGGCGTGCGTGAGCCTCGGCTACGGCCGCGAAGAGCTCATCGGCATGCACCCGCGCCAGTTCGACGCGGGTCTGGACCGGCCGTCTCTCGCACGGATCATGGAGCGCATCGGCAAGGGCGAACCGGTGACTTTCGAGACGCTGCACCGGCGCAGCGACGGGACCGTGTTCCCGGTCGAGGTCCGTGTGCGCCGGTTCCTGCATGGCGAGAAGCGCTTGTTCGCGTCCTTGGTGCGCGACACGAGCGAGCGCAAGCGCGCCGAGGAGGAGCTGCGCGCGAGCGAGGCGCGCTTTCGGACCTTCGTCGACCGCGCGACGGACGCCTTCTTCCTGCTCGACGACAAGTCGACCGTGATCGACGTGAACCGCCAGGCGTGCGTAGGCCTCGGTTACGAACGCGACGAGCTGATCGGCATGCATCCACGCGATTTCGATGTCGCGCTCGATGAACAGTCCATTTCGCGGCTCGCAGCGCGCGCCGGCGCGGGCGAGACGATCACGTTCGAGACCCGGCATCGGCGCCGCGACGGGACCGTGTTCCCCGTCGAGATCCGCAGCGGCATGTTCCGCCAGGGGGACCGCATGTTCTACCTGGCGCTGGCGCGCGACATCACCGAGCGCAAGCTCGCGGAGGAGAGGCTGCGGCAGCAGGACGATGCGCTGCAGACGGCCCGAGCGCAGCTCGCCCACGTGTCGCGGCTGACGACGCTCGGCGAGCTGACCTCCTCGATCGCCCACGAGGTCAGCCAGCCCCTGGGAGCGATGATCACCAGCGCCGGCGCCTGCGCGCGCTGGCTCGCCGCGCAGCCGCCCGACATCGCGGAGGCGCGGGCGGCGCTGGACAACATCGCGGCCGACGGCAAGCGCGCGCGCGACGTCATCGCGCGCATCCGGGCGCTGACCAAGCGCCAGGTGGTGCGCAAGGACAGCCTGGACCTCAACCGGGAGCTCCTGGAAGTGCTCGCGCTGACGGAGCACGAGTCGCGCAGCCACGGCATCGTGCGGCGGACGGAGCTCGAGTGGACGCTGCCGCGCGTGCCGGGCGACCGGATCCAGCTGCAGCAGGTGCTCCTCAATCTGATCGTGAATGCGATCGAGGCCATGAGCGCCGTCGGCGACCGCCCTCGCCTGCTGACGATCGTGTCGCGGCACGACAGCCCGGACGTCGTCCTGGTGGAGGTGCGCGATACCGGCAGCGGGCTCGATCCGCAGCGCATCGAGCAGATGTTCGAGGCGTTCTACACGACCAAGGCGGACGGCATCGGCATCGGCTTGTCGATCAGCCGCTCCATCGTCGAGGCCCATGGCGGGCGGCTTGGGGCGAGCCCGAACGAGCCTCACGGCGCCGTGTTTCGGCTCACGCTGCCGGTCGCCACCGCGCAGGAACCGGAGGCCGTCAGGCCGGAGGATGCCCCATGAGCGAGGGACTGCGCTTCTTCCGGACCCGTGGCGGTGTCCCTTTGAGCCTGCCGCAGAAGCGTCGGGATTTCCTCAAGCGCTACGGGCTGGCCCTCGCGCTGGCCGTCCTCGCCGTGCTCGTGCGCAAGTGGCTTCCGGTCCGGGAAGGCACCACCGTCTACCAGCTTCCGATCGTGGCGGTCGTCCTCGCCGGCTGGTACGGCGGACGCGGGCCCGGGTTGGTGGCATCGCTGACCTGCTGGATCGGAATCCTGTACTGGCTCATCCCTCCCGCGGATTCGTTCGTCCTGTCGTCGGAATATCAGCTCGGATTCGCCATCTTCGTCGCCTTGTGCCTGTTCATCATCGAATTCAGCGCCGCCCGGTGGCGCGTCGAGCGCGCACTCGAGGAGAGCGAGCGGCGATTCCGGCTGATGGCCGAGACCATCCCGGAGATCGTCTGGACCGAATCGGTCATGCCGCGGCGCATGCTGTACATGAGCCCCCGGTACGAGCAGGTCTGGGGTCACCGGCTCGGCGATGTGGAGCGCGACCCGGAAGCCTGGATGGAGGCTGTCCATCCCGAGCACAGGAACGACGTGCGATCCGCCTGGAGACGCTGGCTGGCGGGCGAAGGCAACGAGCGGCTCGACATGACGTTCCCCATCGTCCGGCCCGACGGCGACACCCGCTGGATCCACGGCCGCAGCACCTTGGTCCGCGACGCGAAGGGAAGGCCCTACCGCGTCAGCGGCATCGCCGCGGACATCACCGACGAAAGGCGCGCGCAGGAGGCGCTGGCCAAGGCGCAGATGGAGCTGGCGCACGTGTCGCGGCTGACGACGCTGGGCGAGTTCACGACCTCTATCGCCCATGAAGTCAGCCAGCCGCTCGCCGGAATGATGGCCAGCGCGGGCGCCGGCGCGCGCTGGCTCGCCGCCGAGCCGCCCGATATCGCAGCAGCGCGGGCCACCCTCGACAGCATCGCGGCCGACGGCAAGCGCGCGCGCGACGTCATCGCGCGAATCCGCGCCCTCACCAAGCGCCAGGTACCCCGCAAGGACCGCGTGGACATCAACCACGAGATCGAGGAGGTCCTCGCGCTCATGGCGCGGGAGTCGCGCAGCCACGACATCGTCGTTCGGACACAGCTCGACAGGTCGCTGCCGCGCGTCGGGGGCGACCGGGTGCAGTTGCAGCAGGTGCTGCTCAACCTGGTCGTGAACGCGATCGAGGCGATGAGCACCGTCCAGGATCGCCCACGCCTCCTGACGATGGCTTCAGCGCGGCGCGGCAGCGCGAATGCGGTGCTCGTCGAGGTCCGCGATACCGGCACCGGTCTGGATCCCGCGGGTGCGGAGCGGGTGTTCGATGCGTTCTACACCACCAAGCGCGACGGCATCGGCATCGGCTTGTCGATCAGCCGATCCATCGTGGAGGCGCACGGCGGGCGGCTCTGGGCGAGCCGGAACGAGCCGCATGGCGCCGTGTTCCAGCTGTCGCTGCCGGTGGCCGAGGAGGGACAGCCATGAGAGACGATCGGGCCGCCGTCTTCGTCATCGACGACGACGACTCCATGCGGCGCTCGCTCGACAGCCTGCTCCGGTCGGTGGGCCTGGACGTGCATCTTTATGCCTCGGCCCAGGAATTCATGCGCGCCGTGCGGCCCGACGCACCGGGCTGCCTCGTGCTCGACGTGCGGCTGCCGGGCATGAGCGGACTCACCTTCCAGCAGGAGCTGGCCAAGGCCGGGATCGCTTTGCCGGTCATCTTCATCACGGGGCACGGGGACGTTCCGATGACGGTGCGCGCGATGAAGGCCGGCGCGGCCGACTTTCTCACCAAGCCGTTCGAGGAGCAGGCGCTGCTCGACGCCGTCGACGCGGCCATCGAACGCGACCGCGCGAGGCGAGGCGACGCCACGCGCCGGGCCGAGCTGGAGGTGCGCTACCGCACGCTTACGGAGCGCGAGCGGGAAGTCATGAAGCACGTGGTCGCCGGGCGGGTCAACAAGCAGATCGCAGCCGAGCTGGGGCTGAGCCTGGTCACCGTCAAGGTCCATCGCGGCCAGGTCATGCGCAAGATGCTGGCGAAGTCGGTTCCCGAGCTGGTGCGCATGGCCGACGGGCTCGGCCTGCCCCATCCGACCTAGTGTCCTGTCCGCAGACGCGGCCCCTATACCAAGGTGTAGGCGCTCGACGCTTGGGTGTAATGGGCCTGCACCTGCGCGCGCGCTAGGCTGGCCTCTCAACCACAGGAGGCGAAATGGCCGAAAGGCCGCTCGTCGCCATCGTGGACGACGACAAGTCGATCCGCAACGCGACCAGCGATCTGTTGAAGGCGGCGGGCTTCACGCCTGCGGCGTTCGAGGATGCCGAAAGCTTCCTCGGGTGGCCGACGCGTGCCAGCGTTGCCTGCCTGGTGGCGGACATGCGCATGCCCGGCATGTCGGGACTCGAGCTGTACGAAGCGCTGGTCGCTGCCGGCCACGCCATTCCCACGGTCATCATCACCGCGCACCCGGAAGAGCTGACGCAGTCGCGCGCCCGCGCGGCGGGCATCCGCTGCTATCTCAGCAAGCCTTTCGCCCCGGACGAATTGCTCGAGTGCGTGGGCATGGCACTCGCCAGGTCCATACCAAAGTCTTAGGCCGCCATCCTGTGCGCCAGCGTTTCCATCGCTGCGCACACGAGCCGTGTACCTCGGCGCAATGGTCCGGCTGCGCGCAGGCGCCTACGCTTGCACCATGAGTCTTCGTCCATGGAGCAAGCGATGGTCAATCCCGCGATGAACCCGCAGCCGTCCGGTGCCAGGCTTTCCTTCGACGGATTCGAGCTCGACGAGGTCGACGCGCGCCTCACGTGCGAGGGCCAGTCGGTGCCGATCCCGCCGCGACCCTTCGCCGTGCTGTGCGCACTGGCGCGAAGACCCGGCCACCTGGTGACCAAGGGTGCTCTGCTCGACGCGGTCTGGGGCCATCGCTTCGTCACGGACTCGGGGCTCAAGTCGGCCATCAGCGACGTGCGAGCGGCGCTTCACGACGACCCCAAGCAGCCGCGCTACATCGAGACGGTGTCGCGCCGCGGCTATCGCTTCATCGTCCCGCTCGAGAGCACGAGTGCTGCGCGGCGCCACGCCGACGGCGACGCGGGCAAGCCCGACCATCCGACACCGGCGGCGCTCGCGGCACTGTGCCGTGGCGATGCCGCGCTCGCCGACCTCATCCGCATGGTGGCTGCCACGCTGGAGCAAGAGCGGCTTGCAGTCGAACATTGACCGAATGGCGACAGTTCGCTGACGACTCGCCAGCCGTCGGGTCCTACCCTTCGGCACGACGGACGGACTTCGTCAAAGGAATTCGACATGAAGCAAGCAAATCGGCTCGATCTTGAAGAGAAGGGTGTCCAATGAGCAGGACCGGCCGGCGCATCGTGATCCTTGGGGCCGGATTCGCGGGCCTCTACGCCGCGCTCGAGCTCGAGCGGACGGTGGCGCGCGATCCGGGCGTGGAAGTGCTGCTGATCGATCCGCAGAACTTTCTTCTCTTCACGCCGATGCTGCACGAGGTCGCGTCGGGAAGCCTGGATCCCAGCTCGATCGTCGTGCCCATACGCGAGACCTTGCGTCGAGTTCAGTTCCTCAACGCGCATACCACCGCGGTGGACTTCGCGGCTCGAACCGTCACCGTGACCTATGGCGCCGATCGCCGCGCGCGCACGATCGCCTTCGATCACCTGCTGATCGCGGCGGGCTCGCAGACACGCTTTCCCCCCGCGCTGCGACCGCACGTCCACGGCATGAAGACCATCCACGATGCGCTGGTGCTGCGCAACTGGCTGATCGGCCTGCTGGAGCGAGCGGAGATCGAGGAAGATCCGGCGCGCCGGCGGGCATTGCTCACGATCGCCGTCGCGGGCGGCGGGTTCTCGGGTGTGGAGACGATCGGCGCCATCAACGACTTCGTGCACGAGGTCGCGCGCCACTACCCTCGGGTCTCCGCCGAGTCGCCGAGGCTCGTCCTCATCGAGTCCAACGACCGGCTGCTGCCGGAATTCGAGCCGGCGCTGGGCGAATACACGGCGGCCAGGTTGCGCGATGCGGGTATCGAGGTGCGGCTGCGTACGAAGGTCGCCGCTTTCGACGGGCGCAGTCTTGCGCTCGATGCCGCGAGCGATGCGGCATCGCCGATGCCGCTCGCCGCGCGCACGCTGATCTGGACCGCCGGTGTCGGGCCCTCGCCGCTGATCGAATCGCTGTCGCTCGCGAAGGAGAGGGGCCGCATCGCCGTCGACGACACCATGGCCGTTCCCGGCCACGAGGGCGTGTGGGCGTGCGGCGACGGCGCCGCTGTGCCCGGCCCCTACGGCAAGCCCTACCCCACCACCGCCCAGCATGCGATGCGGCAGGGCGTGCAGGCGGCCCGCAACATCGCGGCGGCCGCGCGCGGCCAGGCCGCGCAGATCCGCCCATTCCGCTACGAGATGCTCGGCCAGTTCGCCGCGATCGGCCGCCACCGCGCGGTGGCCACGCTGTTCGGCAGGACGTTCTCCGGCTTCATCGCCTGGCTGATGTGGCGCGGCGCCTACCTGTCGATGCTGCCGCGCGTGGACCGGAAGGTCCGCGTCTTCCTGCAATGGACGCTCGAGATGCTTTTCGCGCGCGACACGGTGCAGCTGCTCACCGCGGAGAACATGCGCACCGGCCGCATCGAAGAGCTGATGGACAGTGCCCGCGCCGCGGAGTCCGCGGACCAGGCGCCGCAGCCGTGAGCGCCGCCGGCGGCCAACGGCGGGATCCTCGGTACGTCGGAGACTGCCGACGACGCTGACATGAACCACAGAGAACGCAGAGAACGCAGAGGCAAGAGACGCAGAAACGCCCATCTGAATTTGTGTCTTCTCCTCGGCGTTCTCAGCGTTCTCCGTGGTTCACATCCACCCTGGCAACGAT
This sequence comes from Piscinibacter sp. XHJ-5, assembly GCF_029855045.1. Classification (GTDB taxonomy): domain Bacteria; phylum Pseudomonadota; class Gammaproteobacteria; order Burkholderiales; family Burkholderiaceae_C; genus Albitalea. The sequence goes on along the minus strand of NZ_CP123228.1, from coordinate 1,784,707 downwards.
CCACGTCTGCGTTGGCGTCCCAGACCGGCGCGATCGCGGCGACCATCAGCGCTTAACACGAGGACGAGGTCCATCGAGGTGCCTTGCGGTGATGGACTCGAGTGCCATGGGACAGACGTTTTCGATGTCGTGGTCGTGCCTTCGGCTCCGCATCCGGATCGTGCCGCGGGAATCAGGTCGGGGATGAAGGGCTTCGTCAGTCGCTCATCGAAGTGCGATCCAGACAAGCGTAGGCGACGGCGCGGCGCGGAGCGTCGTTGAAGCATCGCCGTTCGGACTGGATTCGGTGTCCGAGATCGATCGCTTCATCGTCAAGGGATGAAGGACAGCGGGCGGGGCGGTCGCGCGCTGCGCCCGGCACTCAGAGTGCGCGCTTCACCGGACGGCCGTCCCGGACCGTCACGACATCGCCCGCGTCGAGGCCGGGGGCGGTCGTCTGTTCGAACGTCCGGATGGTGCCGTCCTTGAACGTGACGGTGGTCGACCAGACGGTCTCCTTCCTCGCCTTCTTCTCGATCGCGTTGCCTGCCACGCCACCGCCGACGGCGCCCAGCACCGTGGCCACGGTGTTGCCCTTTCCGCTGCCGATCTGGTGGCCCACCAAGCCTCCCACGACGGCGCCCCCCACCGCACCGACGCCCGTGCCCTTGCCGGCGCGCGTCTCGACGCGCGTGTCGGAAACGACGCCGCAGGCGGCGCAGATCGAGGCGAGCTTGACGCCGCGCACTTCGGTGGGCCGCGTCGCGGCGGGGTTGTCGCCGCCGTGGGCGGCTGGGATGGCAGCGAACGCTGCCGCGGCGATGAGGGCCAAGGGAGAAAGCTTCATGGGGTGTTGAGTGGGAAGTGAAAGGATCTGCACAAGATCATCGGTGCGACATCAGGCGCCCGGCAGCCGGAGCCATCTGCAGCGCATCGCGCAGACAAGCCTGCGCCGCCAGGGTCAGGAAGGCGTCCATGAAGACGCTCGCGTGCCGCCGCGACAGGCGGCCCCGCCCGGCCTCGAGCTCGAAGAGCGAGCGCAGTTGCGCGCGGCGGTCGAGCCGCGCGAAGCGCCATCCCGTCTCGCGCAGCGCCAGCTCGTCCAGCGCGTCGAATCCCTGCTCGAGCACGCCGGCGTCTCGCTCCGTACGGCCCCTCAGCTCGGCGACGGACCGAGGCGGCCAGGCAGCCGACTCCATGCCCTCGCGTTCGCCCAGCACGCACGTGCACAAGGCCGCGACGATCGATGGCTCCTCGCGAGCATGCGCTTGTGCATCGATCGTCGTCTCGTCGCGCAGGCCGGCAGCAACCAGACTCCATGCACGCTGCATGATGGGGAACAGGGCCCGGTTCATCGGCACGGCCTCATGGATTCGAGGACTGCCGCATGCCAGGCGCTGCTCAGCGTGTTCATTGGAACGCCCCGGGCTGCACGGCCGGCATTGCGAATTCGCGTCCGATCACGGTGCGGGCGTAGAAGTAGTTGCAGCGCGCGCGCTCACCGAGGCTGTCGAGATCGACCCTGCCGGCGGCATCGCACGGGAAGCTCAGTGCAGGGCCGAGGCCGAACAGCCGGGGAAAGCGCAACTCGAAGGCGGGAGGTGTCTTTGCGTGGTCTTTCATGCTCGTCTCGTCGTTCATGCATCGGATGAGACAAGGGTAGGTCGCGGGCCGCCGAGTGTGGTCGGGATACGGTCGCCGTTCAGTGGCTCTTCAGTCAGCAGGACCGCGTGCCACCTTTCACGCTGCGGCGTGTTCGTCCTCGAAGCCCCACATGACGGCACCCGCCGTCTGGCCGCCGTCGAGGATGAACTCCGACCCGGTCGAGAACGACGACTCGTCGCTCGCGAGGTACATCACGAGATGGCCGACCTCGCTTGGCTCGCCGGCGCGACGCAGCGGATTGACGTCGACCGCGGGCGCCGGGCCGGACATCGACAACGGCGTCCTGATGATGCCCGGGTGCACGGAATTGACCCGAATCCTGTCCCGGGCGAGCTCCAGGGCCGCTGCCTTCGTCAGTCCGCGGATCCCCCACTTCGAGGCGATGTAGCCCGGAAGACCGGTGTACCCGAGCATGGCCGCTGCCGAGGCGATGTTGACGATCGAGCCGCCGCCCGCACTCCTCAGAGCCGGAATCGCGGCCTTGATGCCGTTGAAGCCGCCGGTCAGGTTGATGGCGATGGTCTTCTCCCAGTCGGAGTGGCTGAAATGCTCAATCAGTCCGTACGTCGAAATTCCGGCGTTGTTCACCAGCACGTTCAGCTTGCCGAACGTCCGGGTTGCCGCTTCGACGGCCCCCGCCCACTCGGCGGGCTTCGTGACGTCGAGGCGGACGTACCGGGCGGCGGGTCCGATCTCCGCGGCAAGCGCCTTTCCTTCCTCGTCCAGCACGTCGCCGATCACGACCTTGGCGCCCTCGTCGGCCATCGCCTGCGCGATGGCGGCGCCGATGCCGCGCGCGGCGCCGCTGACGATCGCCACTTTCCCTTCCAGTCGATGCACAGTCTTTCCTTTCAGTCAAAACGATGAGATTGGCGTTCACGCCGGGCTGGCGCGGACACCCATGTGCGCGGCGTACCCGCCCAGCGGCAAGCGCAGCTCTGCCGCCGCGCGGATGGCCGCATGAACGAGAACTTCGGCATAGGTCGGGAAGGAAATCGCGACGCGCGCGAGGTCGTCGACGCGCATCCCCGCCGCGATGGCGACAGCTGCGAGCTGCACGGTCTCCACCGCGCGCTCACCGACCACGTGGCAACCGAGGATGCGGCAGCTCGCGCGGTCTACGACGAGCTTGCAGAAGCCGAACGTGCGGCCTTCGATGATGGCGCGCACCGCGCTGTCGAACGGCACCATCGTCGCCAGGACGTCGTGTGCCTCGCGAGCCTTGGCCTCGGTGAGCCCGACCTGCGCATGCTCCGGATGCGTAAAGCTGCCGGAAGGGCTCACGCGGCGACGAAGCGGCTGCGTCGGGCCTTGCACCGCATTGGTCGCCGCGACGAATCCGTCCTCGACGGCCCCCGGCACGAGCATCAGGCGGCCAGTGACGTCCCCGGCGGCGAAGATGTGCGGCACGGAGGTTCGCAGAAACTCGTCCACCTGGATCGTGCCGTGCGCGTCGATCGCGACGCCTGCCCTGGCGAGATTCAGCCCAGCGGTATCGGGCACCCAGCCAGCGGCCACGACCGCGAGCGCCGCCTCTGCATGTCCCTCGTGATCGCCGTTGCGGAAGTTCAGCCTGACTCCCACCCGTGTCTTCTCGAACGACGTGATGGTGCCGAAGCGCTCGTGCACCGCGACGCCCGAGTCGCGCAATGCGCTCGCCACCGCGGCGGCGACATCGTCGTCTTCCGAGCGCAGGATGCGCGGCCCTCCTTCGAAGAGCTCGACGCGCGTGCCGAAGGCATTGAACATGGATGCGACCTGCACCCCCGTGTGCCCGCTCCCGACGACGAGCATCGAAGTCGGCACTTCAGTGGCGTTCCATACGTCGCTGTGGCTGCTCGTGAGCTCGATGCCGGGGATGGCGAGGCGCCGGCTCATGCCGCCGGTGCAGACGATGAAGCGGTCGGCCCGCAGCCTGAGCCCGCGGTCCGTCTCGATCGTGTGGGAATCCGTGAACCGGGCGACGCCGCTTTGCTCGTGCAACGACACGCCCAGCGCGTCGACGCGCTCGCGCAGCGCGGTACGCGTGCCGACGTCGTGGACGATCTCCCGCACGCGCGCGCGGAGCCGATCGAAGTGCAGCACCGGCTCGCTCTCGGTGATGCCGTATTGCGGAAGCTGGCGCGCGTCGCGCATCAGACGCGCGGCATAGGCGAACGCTCTGACGGGGACCGGCCCCTCGTTGGCCGCCATGCCGCCGAACTCCCCGCTGCTGATCAGCGTGGTTCGAGCGCCGAGCTCGGCAGCGCGCAACGCCGCCAGCGCGCCGGCCGGGCCGGCACCGATGACCACGACGTCGGTCTCGGCCGCGCCACCATGTCCGCGGAAAGAATTCATGTTGAGCTCACCGCTTCTTCAGTCGTACAGCTTCGCGGGCGCCTTGCCGCGGAACACACGATAGGAAAACACCGTGTAGCCGGCGATCGCGGGCAGCACGATGAGCGCGCCGACCAGGACGACCGCGAGCGCCGTGGGGTGGGCGGCCGCTTCCCAGATCGTCATCCGGTCGATGACGAGGTAGGGAAAGAGGCTATAGGCCAGGCCGGCGAATGCGAGCGTGAAGATCGCCACCGCGCCGGCGAAAGGCGCCCACTCGGCCACCCGGCGGCCGTGCTTGAGCTGCGCAGTCAAGCACCACAGCCACAGCCAGACCGCCGCGCTGGCAAGCGGTAGCAGCATCGCCGCGAACGTGTGCGGGAAATCGAACCAGCGGTTGCGGACGGTCGCGCTCGCGATCGGCGTGGCGATGCTCACGAGCGCGATGCCTGCCGCGATCCACAGGAGTCCCCAGCGCGTCCACGCCACGGCCTTGCGCTGCAACTCGCCGTCGGACTTCAGGATGAGCCACGTCGCGCCGAGCAGCACATAGCCGCCGCACAGCCCGCCGGCAACCGCGAGGGCGAAGAGGAAATAGCCGAAGCCCGGCTCGAAGCCGGTGATGTAGTGGCCGAGCATCAACCCCTGCGCGAGCGAGGCGACGAACGAGCCGAGCCAGAAGAGCCAGTTCCACAGGCCGCGGTGCCAGCCCTCGGCCTTGACGCGGAACTCGAACGCGACGCCGCGCAGCATGAGCCCGATGAGCATCACGAACACCGGGACGTACAGCGCGCCGAGCACGATGCCGTGGGCGGAGGGGAACGCAACCAGCAGCAGGCCGATGCCCAGCACCAGCCACGTCTCGTTCGCGTCCCAGAACGGGCCGATCGAGGCGACCATGGTGCTCTGCTCCCGCTCGTCGGCGGCGAGCATCAGCATGCCGACGCCGAGGTCGTATCCGTCGAGCACCACGTAGGCGAGGATCGCGATGCCCATCAGCACCGCGAAGACGAGCGGCAGTTCGATCGTCATGCCGCACTCCCTTGCCATGCCACGGCCTTCGCGTCGGCCTGCGGCGCGCCACCCTTGCCGGCGAGGTGGGTGAGAACGACGAGATAGGCGACGAGCATCAGCGCATAGGTGATGATGTAGGCGGTCAGGCTGGATCCCAGGTGAGCGCCGCTTGCGGGGCCCACCGCGTCGGCGGTGCGCAGGACACCCGTCACGAGCCAGGGCTGGCGGCCGATCTCGGTCACCATCCAGCCCGCGAGCGTCGCGATCCAGCCCAAGAACGTGAACCCCGCGAATGTCCGGAGCAGCCATCGCGGAGGCAGCGCGCCCCCCCGAAGGCACCACGAGCCGAACCAGGCGACGCCGATCATGAGCAAGCCCGTGCCGACCATCACGCGGAAGGAGAAAAACACCGGCGTCACCGGCGGAATGTCCGGCGCGAACTCGTTCAGTCCCTTGATCTCTGCGTCGAGGTCATGTCCCAGGATCAGGCTTGCGGCCTTGGGAATCTCGATCGCGTAGTCGTTGCGGCGCTCGAGCTGGTTCGGCACGGCGAAGAGAACGAGCGGCGCGCCGCGCTCGGTTTCCCACAGCGCCTCGATCGCCGCCAGCTTGGCCGGCTGGTGCTCGAGCGTATTGAGGCCGTGCAGGTCGCCCACGAGCGCCTGCGTCGGCGCAAGCACCGCCGCGACGACCACACCGGTGCGCAGTGTCCGCAGCGCAGATGCGTCGCCCGGAGCCTTCAGCAGTCGCCAGGCCGAGAGGCCGGCGAGAAAGAAGCATGCCGTCAGGCCCGAGGCGAGCAGCATGTGAGTCATGCGGTAGGGGAACGAGGGATTGAAGATCACTTGCAGCCAGTCGGCGGCGACGAGCTGGCCATCGGCGTGAGCGTGCCCCGCCGGGGTGTGCATCCACGAGTTGAGCGCGAGGATCCAGAAGGCGGACAGAGTGGTTCCCACGGCGACCAAGACCGTCGAAATCAGGTGCAGCCAGCCGGGCACGCGGTTCATGCCGAAGAGCATCACGCCGAGGAACGTCGCCTCCAGGAAGAAGGCCGTGAGCACCTCGTAGCCGAGTAGCGGCCCCGCGACGTTGCCCACCTTGTTCATGAAGCCGGGCCAATTGGTGCCGAACTGGAACGACATCGTGATGCCGGTCACCACACCCATCGCGAAGGTCAGCGCGAAGATCTTGGTCCACAGCCGGTAGGGCTCGAGCCAGGTCCGCTCGCCGGTGCGCTCGTAGCGCGCCCGGAAGTAGACGAGGATCCAGGCAAGCCCGATCGAGATCGCCGGGAACAGGATGTGGAAGGCGATGTTCAGGCCGAACTGCGCGCGGGCGAGGACCAAGGCTTCTTGCATTCGTGACCTAGCTCTGCAAAGTCCAGAAGCCGCCGATGGCGACGGCGGCCAGAGAGGAAAACCCGAGCAGCGCGCTCTGCGCGCGCGAACCGCTCGCACCCGGGCGGCCTGCAATCCAGCCGACGAGCGATGCGAAGGCCGCCATCGCGGCGACGCTGCCCGTGCCGAAGAGCAGGAGATACGCCCCCGCCGCGAGATCCGAGGGCAAGGCGAGCGCGGGCAGCATGCCGAGAAGATGCGCACCGCCGGCGAGGCCGTGCAGCGTACCGACGGCAAACGCCGCATGAGCGTGGGCTTGCGCTTCACGAGCCCGCGTGCCCATGCTCGCGCGAGCCCACGCCGCGCGGAGTCCCCAGATCCCGATGCCGATCAGGACGAGTCCTACCAGCCGCTCGCCCCAGGCGGAGAACGCCTCGACGGGCAACGCCTCGCGCAGCACGAGGACCAGGAGCCCGACGGCGAGCGCTCCCGCAGCGTGCCCCATTCCCCACCGGACCCCGGTGCGCCAGGCGCCGGTCTTGCCGTCCACGGCGTAGGGCGCGATCGCAGCGAGATGGTCGGGTCCCAGGAGCACGTGGACGAACCCGGCGAGAAATGCGGCAAGCGCGAGCGTCATCGCGTCATCGCGGCGAGGACCATGGTCGCCAGGGTCGACATGCGCTCGAGGTGGTGGCTGTCCTCCATGAGTCCGGTGGACAGGAAGGCGATGGTGAGGTCGCGCGCCGGATCGACGGTGAATCCGTTCGACCCCGCGCCGAAGCCGCCGAAGGCGTTCGCCGAATGCATCGGGCTGAAGTGGTGCCCCGGCATGTTGCCGTCGCCGCGAACGAAGAAGCCCACGCCGATAGCCGCCGGATAGACGACCCAGTTGCGCGTGCTGCAGGTGGCGTCGAAGAAGACGTTCCGCATTTCGCCGGTGTGGTTGCGCGTGCAGAACCCGATCGTGGCCGGCGAGAGCACGCGCACGTCGTCGAGCTCGCCGCCGCGCCTGAGCATCTCGGCGAAGCGGTGCAGATCGTCGATCGTCGTCACGCAGCCGCCGCCCGGGATCTCGCAGCCCGGCGTCGCGAGCAGCCCACCCACTCCTTCGACCGTCTCCTTGGGCGTGAGCGACCGGAGGTCCTCGTACGAGACGCGCACCGGGCAGAACCGCGCAGCGAGGTCGCCGCGCAGGCCGAGGCTGGTGTCACGCATGCCGAGCGGCGCGAAGAGATCGTCCCGCAGCATGTCGGCGAAGCTGCGACCGCGGCCGGCGACGCGCAGGCACATCGCTGCCATGATCGAATGCCCGAGGAGGAGCGAGTAATTGACCCGCTCGCCGGGCTGCGACTCGAGCGGCAGGGAGCACGCGAATTCGACCAGCGCCTCGATGCTCGTCAGGACTTCGGCGGGTACCGGTGGGGCGGCGGAGAGCACGCCGCTCGTGTGCGTGAGCAGGTGATAGAGATTGACCTTCTCCTTGCCGACCGCTGCGAATTCCGGGATGACCTCGGCGACCGGCGCGTGCAGCTTGAGCAGGCCGCGCTCGACCAGCGACAGCGTGAGCACGTTCGTGAACTGCTTGGCGATCGACATCGTCGCAAAGACGGAGCCGGGGCGGAGCGTCGTGCCGGCGGCGCGGTCCGCGTACCCCTCGCACACGTCGAGCACGACCCGGCCGTGCCGGGCGACCCGCAGCGCGACGCCGTGGCAGCGTCCGTGCTCGATGTCGGACAGGATCGCCGCGCGCACTTTGGCGAGCCGTGCGGCATGGAAGCCCAGCGCAGCCACGTCCGGGGCCGGATCCGCCAAGAGCCCGGTGCTAGTGATGTCCATGAGTGACCTCTTTGGAATGCCGATCGATGTCTGCGTGGGCCGCCTTGCCCGGCCCGGTGAAGAAGGCGGCGGCGTGGTGGGCGTAGGCTTCGGGCCGTCTTGCAAGCAGTCGCTCGTAGCCTGAGGCCGCGCGTTCGGCCTCGCGCGCCGCCGCATGGCGCTCACCCAGGGCGGAAAGCACCTGGGCGTAGACGGCGCGATATTCGGGGTCGTCGGAGACTTCCAGGAGCGGCCCGACGAGCGCCAGGGCCGCGTCCAGCCTTCCGCGGGCGATCGCCACCTCGGCGCGATGGCCCCGGCCCGGAACGTGCTGCGGCAGCACTGCGTCAAGGTGCGAGAAGATCTCTTCCGCACGGTTCAGATGGCCGCCACGCATCGCGCTCACGCCCCATTCGAAGAGCAGTTGAGCGCACGGGATGGGAGAGATGCCGTCATCCGCAGCGAGTGCGGCCGCATAGCAGTCTTCCGCCAGCACCCATTCGCCCATTTCGGCCAGCAGCGAGGCCCGTGCGCCCAGCGTTCGGATCCCCGGTTCATCCTTCGCCAGCCGTTCGCGTAGAACGAGTGCCTGGCGATACCGCCCTGTTGCCTGCAGCAGCGCCGCGCATTCGGCATCGATCTCCCGCGTTGGATAGCCGGCCGCGACGGCTTGGTCGAGAAGCAGGTTCGCTTCGGTGAAACGGTGGAAACGCCCGGCGAGCCGAGCCCGGATGAAGAGCGCCGTTGCAGTGGCGGGCGCCAGCACGATCGCTCCATGGGCGATGAGCTCCGCCCGGTCATGGTCGGAAATCCGGCCCAGCACATCACCGCGGACGAAAAGCAGGTCCGACAGCGCGAGCAGGTCCGCGAAGGCCACCTCCCTCCCCCGGCGAAGCTCGAGGCTCTGTATCGATGCCGAAAGGTTGGCGAGCGCAATGCGGCCGCTCGTATAGCGTCCGGGCTCGATCATGCGGCCTTCTTCAGGCCGGTCAGCAGGGCCGGATAGCCGCGCGTGAGCGAGCCGCCGTCGATCGCGATCGTGTCGCCGTTGATCGACCTGGCGTGATCCGACGCGAGGAACACCGCAGCGGCGCCGATCTCTTCGGCCTGGGCGGGCCGCTTCATCGGGATGATGCCGAGGAAGAGCTCGCGCATGGCGGGATCTTCCAGTTCCTTCTTCGTCAACGGCGTCTCCACCAGGCCCGGCGCGATGCCCACGACGCGGATGCCGCGAGCGCCGAGCTCGAGCGCGCCGCAGCGCGTGATCATGTCCACACCGGCCTTGGCGGCGCAGTAGGCCACCTGGCCCTCGCCCGCCTGTCGTGCGTTCACTGATGAGATGTTGATGATGACGCCGGGGCGTCCCTGCTCGAGCATCCGGCGCGCGCCATGCTTGACGCCGTAGAACACCCCGCCGAGCGTCACGCTCTGCACCGCTGTCCACCTCTCGGCGCTGAGGTCGGTGAGCGGCGCGATGGCGCCGAAGCCCGCGCAGTTCACCACGATGTCGAGCGAGCCGAAGGCCTCGTTTGCCGCGCGCATCGCGGCCTCGACCTGGTTCTCCTCGGACACGTCGGTGACGCGGCCGATCGCGCGCTCGCCGAGCTCGCGCGCAGCGTCAGCCAGTGCTTTCGCGTTCAGATCGCAGAGCAGCACGCTGGCGCCCGCATCGATGAACGCCGTCGCGATGGCCTTGCCGATACCGGATGCGGCGCCGGTCACGACCGCGCCCTTGCCTTTCAGAAAGTCCATGTTCAGCTCCTCAAGAATGCCGGCAGCGGCAGGTCCGCCCGGTCGTTGGGTTCACGCACATACGGAAAGGACAGGCTGGCCGGCTTGGTGGGCCTGTGCACGCCGTCGCCGAATCGCTCGCCCCGCCCGCCGTTCACCATCCAGGTGAGCAGCTCGTCGAGGATGTCGTCGTCGAGCCAGCGGCCGCCGGCGCTCTCGTGCGGCCGGTCGTCCAGAAGCGATCGTTCGATCTCGAGGAATCCGCCCGGCGCGAATGCGCGCGCGAGATCCAGGATCAAGCAGTCGGCGATCAGCAGATCGCCCAGCGGGTGGCGCCCGTCCGGTCCGATCGGCCACGCCTCCTCGCCGTCGAGACTGTCGAAGAACGCCAGGTTCGCATCGACTCGCGACTCGTACAGCGGTCGATAGACCGGCGAGAGCGCGAAGGCGTCTTCGCGGTTGTAGAGGTCCCGCAGTTCCACGCCCCGAGTGCGCGGATCGCGCATGGGGTTGGCGAGGACGAAGTTCTTGATCTCGGGCCGGCCGACACGCTCGATGCGCATGGGCTTGCCGCGCCGCGTGACCACGTTCTCGCCGACGATGCCGACCAGGGTCACACCACCGAAGCGCCGGACGATCGAGGCGATCGGCAGCTCGACGACGATCGCCAGCACGTCGCGGCAGTGAACGGTGTTCGTGGCCGTCTCGAAGGAAAGCCTTCCCGACATGTCGGTGCGCAGCGCAGCCTCGACATCCATGAAAAAGGGGTCGCTCGCGAGGCCCGCGAAAACACGCAGGCCATCCTTTTCCAGCGGCGTGCCCACGACGAAGCTCGCGCCGCCGCCATCCGGGACGAGCACGCTGCCTCGCTGCAGAGGGCCGTCGTCGAACGTGATGTCGATCGACACCTCCTCCGTGCCATGCACGACGCTCCGGCCCGAGCGAGCGAGCGGCCGCAGGCGGAACCGGTAGGTCACGACGTCGCTGAAGAACGCCTGCCGCGTCGCGAGCGGAAACACGTTCATGATCAACACGAGATGCCCCGGCCGCTCGGGGCTCGGGAACGCGAAGAAGTCGGTGATGTCGACGGACGGGTCGCCCATCACCGCGGGGCCGCTGAAATGGTCGGACATGGGGATCAGAACCTTTGCTGGATCAGTCCCTCGAGCGCAGTCAGCCCGGGAACGAACAGGTATTCGCCGCCTTTGACGCGCACGAAGTTCGGCAGATCGAAGAGGAATGGCTTCTTCGCACCGGGAATGAGCATCTGCGAGCCTGCGCCGCCCGTGCCGGTGATCGGGTCCTGCTCGGCGGCATCGAGCCCGAGAAACTCGCCGCCCATCATCCATTCCTTCTGGACGAATTCGAACTGGCGCTCGATGTCGGCCTGGATGAAGAGGTTGACGAGACCGCGATCGACGCCGTCGTCCTGCAGCGCGCCCGCCTCGAGATGCGGGCCGTACTCGACGCCGCGCCGGATCAGCCTGTGCCGCCTGACCGCGGTCGCGCGCTTCAACGGCGTGGCGCGCGGATTGGTGCGGCGCAGGTGCGCACCGAGCGGGCAGCGCAGGCCCTGCTCGTCGCCCGCATAGGTGAAGTCATTGCGCCGCTGGGGATCGGCGGCGATTGCCGGATCGTCCCTGTCGGGGGAGAGATCGACCGGGCAGCCGCTTTTCCAGCGCCCCATCATCTTGGCACCCACCCGGTCCTGGAGGACCTGGTCCTCGGACCCGTAGAGCGCCTTCGCAGCGCTCGCCAGATATCGCCGGAACGCCGCCACGTCCTGGTAGAGCTTGCGGAAGACCATGTAGGTGCCGTTCAGCCGCAGCTCGTGCGGCTCGGGTGCCGGCACGCCTTCGGCGCCGGCCTCGTCCTCGTAGCCGAGCAGGAACTCGCCCGGCTTGAGCGCACGCCAGGTGCCGTCGGCATCCAGCGCGCCATCGCCGGGATACGAAGGCGCATCTGCGCCTTCGATCGGCGGCTGCGAGATCGGATCGGCGAAGCCGAAGTGCTCGCCCTCCGAGCCGATGCCGTTTTCATGCGCGAGGGCCATCGTGTCCTGGACGAACCGGATCTCGACGTCGCCAGTTGCCTCCATCTCGGCGCGGATGATCCGCGTGGCCGCTTCGAGCCCTTCGGCGGAATCGGTGCGGACCCATGCCATCGCATGGATGTCGGGTCCGCCGAGGCCGCCCTCCCAATGTTCCGGGGCGTTCGGCCCGACGTCGCCCACGAGATGGGCGCGCTCCCGCATGCCGGCCCGGAACGCCTGCGGGAAGCTGTCGAGCGATCGCTGCGAGAGGCCCAGCGCCTTCAGCCCTTGCCAGGTGAAGCCGATGTTGACGGTGAAATGCGTGCCATGCGCTTCGCGCCGGGCGTTGACGCAGTCGAACATGTTGCGCAGCCACCGGCGCGCATTCGGGCCAGCGCCGAACTTCACGAAGATGTGGCGTCCGTGGCGCATGAGGATGGGGGCCACCACGTTGTCCTGGATATCGTGAAGGTGGTCCTTCAGATCGGCGGCGGCCAGACTTCGCATCGCGGCTAGCGTGCTCATGATCCCGCTACCCGACCTTCTTCACGCCCAAGCGCTCGGGCACGTCGGTGAACTGCAGCTCGCTCGCGACGTCGGCGTCGATGTCGGCGCCGCTCGGCACGAATGGATAGGGCTTGGCCAGCTCGGCGAAGAACGCGTCGACCTTGTCCTCGAGCTTGCCGTCGCCGGCGAAGACCGCGCGCTGGAACTTCTGCGTCTTCTGGTACCAGTCGGCCATCTTCTGGATCTGGCCCAGGTTCAGGCTCGGGACGGCGTCGTAGCAGACCAGCGTCTTGATCTGCCCGCGCGCGACGTACTGCACGATGTCGCGCGCCGTCGCGTCCGAGCCCGTCGGACAGCCGATGCATGTGCCCCAGATCTTCTCGAGGTTCGTCTTCCCGTTGAGCACGAAGTCGTCGAAGTACTTCTCCAGGCTGCTGTCGAACTGCGAAATGAAGTAGAGGGTGGGGCCGAACTCGGTGCTGGTGCCGACGAACCAGCGCGCCGTCCGGATCAGCCCAAGTTGCGTCGTCGCCTCCGAGAACGTCCTTCCGGGTCCTCCCCAGAAGGGTGCCTCGCGGCTCAGCGCATTTGCGAGTCCGACGAGATCGGCATCGGGCTTGAGAGGCCACATGCCCATGAATTCGTGGATCTCCTCGCCATTGGCGCCCCTCATGATGCAGCCGGGGTGACGCAGGTCCCAAGAGGCGGCGCTCGTGGCCGGTTCAGACTGGATTGCATGCCGAGTCATTTGCAGAATTTCCTCTGAAGTCGATTGGATGTGCTCAGGATACGAAGCCGCTGCGCGCAAGTAGTCAGCGAATCGTCGGGATTCGGTCGGCGTTCGGATCAACGCCGGATCCGCGCCGCGCGGCCCTATACCAAAGGCGTAGACGTCCGAACCTGCGTGCAATGGCGTCTTGCACGCGCGGCGACTACGCTCAAGAGCATGGCAACGCATGCGACAGCGGATTCCGCTTCCACCAGGCCTTCCCTGCAGGTCCGCTTCGATGCATTCGAGCTCGACGAGGCGAACGCGCGCTTGCTGCGCGACGGTAGGGCCGTGCCTATCGCGCCGACGCCGTTCGCGCTGCTGTGCGCGCTCGTGCGGCAACCGAGGACCTTGCTCACCAAGCACGCATTGCTCGACGAGGTATGGGGCCACCAGTTCCTCACCGAGTCGGCCCTGAAGACATCCATCAGCGATCTGCGCGCGGCGCTGCGGGACGACCCAAAGCAACCGCGCTACATCGAGACGGTGTCGCGGCGCGGGTATCGATTCATTGGTGCGGTGAGCGCAGCCGTGGCGCCGGCGGCCGCAACCCCGGGCGACCCGAGCTCCGCGGCTGCGCGATGGCCTGCCCGGTCATCGATCGGCCGCGCGGATGCACTCGGGCGCCTGGGCAGGGCATGGCAGCTCGCAGGCGCAGGCAAGCGCCAGATCGTCTGGATCGCCGGCGAAGCGGGCGTGGGGAAGACTACGCTGATCGAGCGCTTCATGGCCGAAGCGGGCGACGTCCAATGCGCCCACGGCCAATGCGTCGACCAGTACGGCGAAGGCGAGCCTTGTCTGCCGGTCCTGGAAGCGCTCACGGCGTTGTGCCGGCGCGATGCGGGGCTGGTGGAGCTGATCCGCGCCGTCGCTCCCACATGGCTGCTGCAACTGCCGTGGCTGAGCAGTGCGGCAGAGCGCGAGGCGCTCCGCCGCGAGCTGACCGGCACCGGCCAGATGCGCATGTTGCGGGAAATGGGGGAGCTGCTCGATCGCTACACGGCGGATCGACCGCTGCTGCTCGTCACCGAGGACCTGCACTGGAGCGATCAAGCGACTGTGCAGCTCATCGACTACGTTGCGCGCCGTCGCACCGGCGCTCGACTGCTGTGGCTTGCGAGCTTTCGCCTTTCTGAAATCATCGGCGCGGATCACCCGCTCGCGGCCGCGCGGCGGGAGCTTCGTCTTCATCGCCTGTGCGACGAGATCGTGCTCGACGCGTTCTCCGAACGGGAGGTCGGCGAGTACCTCGCCGCGCACGTTCCCGAGCTCGCGCAGGACGAGACCTTCGTGCGCGCGCTGCACCATCGCACCGACGGCTTGCCGGTTTTCGTCGCCGATGTGGTGAACGATCTCGCGCAGGGAGAGCACGCCAGCGTGAACGAATCGACTGTGCGGTTGCGCCTGGCCTCGATGTCGATTCCGGAGACGCTGAGCGGCATCGTCGAACGCTACGTGGAACAGCTCGAACCCGACCAGCGCGCGCTGCTCGAGGCCGCAAGTGTCTCCGGCGTCGAACTCAGGCTTCCCGTCGTTGCCCAGGTGTTGGGCCGCGACGTGGCGTCGGTGGCCCAATCGTGCGCAGACCTGGCGCGCCGGCAACGGTGGCTGACGGACGTGACGCCGATACAAGACCTGGCGGCGCTCGACGCCGCGTATGCCTTCCGCCACGCACTCTATCGGGAGGTGCTCTACAACCGCCTCGGCCGGCCCGCTCGCGTAGAACTGCATCGCAACGTGGCAGCGTCGCTGGAGCGCGAGCGTGCGGAGGGACGGAATGTCAGCGCTGCAGAGCTGGCCTCGCATTTCGAGCTCGGCCGTGAGCCGATGGCGGCGCTGCGCTACTACGCAGAAGCCGCCGAGTCAGCCCTGCTGCACTTCAGCCCTGCTCAGACGATGAGCCTGACCGAACGCGCGCTGTCACTGCTTCCGCAGACCCTGCACAGCGACGCGCAGACGGCTCTGGAGATCACACTCACCGCGTTGCGAGGCGCGGCAGCCAACCAGATCGTCGGCTTCACCTCGAACGACGGGAAGCGGGCCTTCGAGCGCGCGCTGGTGCTGCTCGACGACGTGCCGCAGCACCCGTTGCGCAGCCTGGTCCTCTCCGTGCTGGGGCTGATGCTCTTCCTGAGAGGAGAAGCGGCCGCGGCGAGCACCATAGCGCGACGCAGCGAATCCCTGTCCGGGGCGACCGGGGACCGCGCGGTGCTGATCTGTGCCTGCCTCGTGCACGGATTGGTCGAGCACGTGCACGGACGGCCGCGTATCGCGCGCGAGTGGCTGGAGAGGGGCGTCGATGCCTGCGAAGCGCTGGACGCCGCTACGGCGCCGGCGGTGTTTGCCGCAGACCCGGCCGTCGTCACTCTCTGCCTGCTCGCCCTCGAGTTGCTGCAGCTCGGTTTCGTCGACCAGGGTCGTGCCCGCATGCGAGCTGCGTCTGTCCGCGCGCTTGCGTTGCGCGAGCCGGCGCCGCAGATGGCCGCGCTGTGGCTCGAGGCGATGTTCGAGCAGCGCGTGGGCAATGCCGAGCGGGTCGCCGACCTTGCGCAGCGATTGCTGGCGCTGGTCGACGAGTTCGCGTTGCCGGACGGCCATGCCGTGCATCTGTGGTTCCGCGGCTGGGCCGAAGCGCAGCTTGGGGACCCACGTGCAGGTTATCGCCTCATCCGCGAGGGTCATGAAGAAGCCCTCAGGCTCGACATGCGCGCCTACGCCGGCGAAACGCTCGGCTATGCGACCGAAGCCCTCATCCGCGCCGGTGATTGGCTTGCCGCCCGGCAGCAGCTCGACGAAGCGATGCAGCTCGCCAGCTCGACGGGCGAGCGCAGTTGCCTGACCCAGTTGATGCTGCTCGATGCCCGGATCGCGGATGCGCTCGGCGAGCCGGCGCGGGCGCGCGAGTCGGTGCGGCAGGCCATCGCCGAAGCGCGCGCTCAGGAAGCGCTGTGGCCGCACCTCATCGCGACGACGGCGCTCTGCGAGCGCGCCGATGCAAGCGACGAGGATGCCCGGTCGCTGGGTTCGCTGCTCGACGGATTCACCGAAGGCCTCGATACCGCGCCAGTCGCAAGAGCTCGGGCCCTGCTCGGCCGAGCGGTGCCCGCGCTTTGCTGAAGGCGGCCACGATACTGCTCATCCGGCGGGCCGCTCGATCCGGCCATCGGCGTGGCGGGCGAAGCGAGCGGGTTCGCGGCCGTGAACAGGCTCGCCATCCGGCCACGGCCAGCCGCCGAACTGCGTCCGCTGGTAGTCGGCAAAGGCCTGCCTGACCTCCTGCTCGTTGTTCATCACGAACGGCCCGTGCTGCACGACCGGCTCCGCAATGGGGCGCCCTTGCAGCATCAGGAACTCCGCCTTCGCGGGGCCCTGGTTGACCAGCTCGACCGGCGCATGCGCCGCCAGCCCGATGGCCGCATGGCCATCGACCGCCAGCGGCCCGACACCGACGCGGTCCCCGGCGAAGAAGTACAGGCTGCGGCGCGTCTGGCGATCTCGCGCGGCCGGCAAGGTCCAGCGGGCACCGGGGTCGAGCTGCACCGTCCAGATCGCGACATCGTTGTCGGCGGACGCGGCCCACGAATCCGGCGGCGGCCCGGGCGGTGCGAGCGCGGTGGACTCATCCGACGGCCTGCCGGCCACGCACACGACTTCGGCGCGAGCGCCGGAAGGCGCCGTGGTCACGAGTCGCGGGATGTCCTGCGACCAGAGCATCTTGAAGTGCGGCGCCGCGAACTTGGATTTCGCGGGCAGGTTGAGCCAGATCTGGAACATCTCCAGCGGATTCGGCGCCGTCGTGTCCAGCAGAGGGAACATCTCGGCGTGCATGACACCGCTTCCCCCAGTCAGCCATTGCACGTCACCTTGACCGTAACGCGCCGCGGCGCCCAGCGA
Organism: Piscinibacter sp. XHJ-5; assembly: GCF_029855045.1. Taxonomy (GTDB): domain Bacteria; phylum Pseudomonadota; class Gammaproteobacteria; order Burkholderiales; family Burkholderiaceae_C; genus Albitalea. Next base: position 1,767,648 of record NZ_CP123228.1, on the reverse strand, counting down.
GTCCGAGTGATCGATCCATCCTCGGCGCACGATCGTCACCGTTTCGAACCCGCGATGCGGGTGCGGCGGGAATCCCGGCACCGTGGTGCCGTGGTACATGCGCCAGCCATCCGCATTGACGAAGTCCTGGCCCAATCGATGACCGGCGAGCGATGCCGCCGGTCCATGGTGGCCGTTGGCCTTCGGGTAGCGATCGTCGTGGTACACGCAAAGGAGGAAGGGATCGATGGTCGCCCAGGGAAAGCCCAAGGGCGCGATGCTCAGGACAGGACTTTCCATCAGGGGCTCCTTTTTCACGCGCATGCTTGCTCGAGCAGCTTCAGCTCGTCCAGGGCTCGGTCGATCGCCTGCTTTCGCGTGTCGGCTCCGAGATTCAGGCCTTCGGCTCGCACCAGCTTCACGTCCGTGATGCCGATGAACCGCAACACGGTCTTGAGGTAAGCCTCCTGATGATCCACAGCGGCCTCCATCGGCGTGCCGGCGATGGCGCCTCCGCGCGACGAGATGATGAGCGCCTTCTTGCCGGCGGCGAGGCCCACCGGCCCCTTGTCGGTGTAGCGGAACGTGCGCCCCGGCTGCGCCACGCGGTCGATCCAGGCCTTCAGCGGCGACGGAATCGAGAAGTTGTACATCGGCACGCCGAGCACGAGAACGTCGGCCCGCAGCAGTTCATCGATGAGGGTTTCGGTGAGCGTCAGCTCGGCGGCGATGTTCCTTCCCGGCTCGCTCGGGTTTGCCGGCGAAGGCCTCAGCGCGCTCAGCAGCTCGCCGCTGAGGTGAGCCGGCGGATTGACCGCCAGGTCGCGATACTTCACCTGGACGTTTTCGTGGCCCGCGCGCAGGGTTTCGATTGCCACCGCGCTGAGTTGGCGCGAGGCGGATGCAGGCCCGGAGGCGCTGGAGTCGATGTGCAGGACGATCATGGGATGCCTTTGGTGGAAATGATGTCGGCAGGTTATGGGCAGGCGCCTCGCCCCACCAGACGCGCGGCGGCAACAGTCCATTCTTTCGCTGGCAAGGGTGAGAAGCAGGCGCTTGCCGACAGGCCCAGGATCGAAGGCAAGTCGCGTTGCAGTACAAGAACCGTTCGGGCTGAGGTATCGAAGCCCTGGTCGACGAAGTCGGCCGAGCACGGGCTGCAGGAGTCGCGCCCTTCATCGGCGCGGCGAGCCCTTCGATGGGCTCAGGGCGAACGGTGCCGCGAATCCTGTCGACACCCTCTCAGAGATACCAGGACAGGCTGAAGGTCCCGAACTCAGCGCGCTGCCGCTGGGTCTCGAATGTCTTGGTGAAGAAGGTTCTGCCGACAAAGAAGACGAAGTCCCGATGTCGCGCGGTCACGCCCAATGTGGCCATGCCGATGAAGGGTTCGGAGTCGACCGATCGGCTGTGCCTGAACACCGTCCCGTCGAGCGGGAGGTAATGCGCAACCCCGTATCCCGCAACACCGCCGGAAAGGGACACGGACCATCGGTCCACCGGCCCGACTCCAACCGTCGAGGCCGCATTGAAGCCTTGGCGCAGTGCTGTTCCGCCCGGCGCATCCACCAGGTTCCAGCCGACCTCGCCGTACATGCCCAGCCCAGCGCCGGTGAAGTAGTTGCCGAGACCCGCGTTGACCACTGGAAAGACTCTCCACGAAGCCGACTTGCCCAGCTTGCCTTGTGCCAGCAGGTACGCGCCCGTGTAGCCGACGTTGAGGATCGGCTCGTTCGGAAGCTGCGTGTCCCAGCCCATCGGCTTGTCGGCGTCGATCGCCTTGTGCCACCAGGTTTGCACGCGGTCGGCTCGCGACGACGGGCCCACCATGCCCACTCTGAGCTGCCAGGCATGCATCGAACGCTCGCCTCGCGCATAGACGACATTGTCGAGATACACGACGCCGGCATAGGGCTGGTCGTCGCCGGGCGGGTTCGCGGCCTTGATGTCGTCCGGCGTATGCATCTCCTGGGCCAGCGACCAGGCCACATAGGTGCGGTAACCGTCGTTGCCGACGAACGGCAGAAACGACGCGGCTTCTCCCCAGCGGCGGACAAAGCTCCGCTCGTCGTAGGTGTCCGTGGCTCTCGACACCCACGTCACGCCCATGCCGTTCGTGTAGTTGTTGTCCGAACCGGTGGGGGCGTCGTTTTCCAACGTCACCGTCCAGGCGCCGCCATGGGACGCGCTCGACTGCGCGGCGCAGTCGAGGGCGCCGAATGAAAGCAGCGCCATCAGTGTCGACGCCACGCGCGACGCGTTCATTGGAGCGTCCCGGGCCGCACGGCCGGCCTTGCGAATTCCCGTCCGATCACCGTGCGGGCATAGAAGTAGTTGCAGCGTGCTCGCTCCCCGAGGTTGTCGAGGTCGACCCTGCCGGCGGCATCGCATGGGAAGCTGAGCGCGGGGCGGGCGCCCAACAGCGGGTCAAAGCGCAACTCGAAAGCGGGAGGTGTCTTCTCGTGGTGTTTCATGCTCGTCTCGTCGTTCATGCTTCGGATGAGACAAGCGTAGGTCGCAGGACGGCGAGGGTGGTCGCGGTACGGTCGCCGTTCGGTGGCCGTTCAGTCAGCGGATCGCGTGCAGCTGGACGTCAGTTGCGCACCGGCACGATGCTGAAGCTGGCCACGCCTTCCGACGTGGCCAGCTGCTGCGCGAGCGAGGCAGGCGACGCGGCGCGGAAGCGATCCAGCGCCACCACGCAAAATCGCCACATCGGCCGGCTGTCGGTGAAGCTGATGCGCAGGCCGTCGCGCAGCACCCGATAGCCGTGCGACTCGGCCTTGGCAATCAGCTCCTCGAAACTCGGCGAGCCGGTCGAGCTGAAGGTCAGGCACACCTCCAGCGTCGAGCGTCCGGGAAGCCATGCCTCCAGCCGCTGGAGCATCGACATCGACAGCACGCACAGCAGCGCCATCAGCAGCGCGGCCGCATAGAAGCCCACGCCCAGCAGCACGCCGATGGCCGAGACGGCCCAGATCGATGCAGCGGTCGTAAGGCCACTGATGCTCAGCCCATCCCTCATGATCACGCCGGCGCCCAGGAAGCCGATGCCGGTGACCACGCCTTGCACCACCCGCGTGGGATCCACGAGCGCGTCGCTCGTGGCGCCGCCGTACCACAAAGGCGCATGGCCCACGAACACCGTGAGCGCCGTCGAGGCCATGCAGACCAGACCGTAGGTGCCCATGCCGGCCGCGCGGCCGTTGTACGAACGCTCGTAGCCCACGAATGCGCCCAGCAGCAGCGCGCCGATCAGGTTCAGGGCGATGAAGCCGTTGGCGGCGAGGAAGGCGCCGCTCCAGTAGTGTTGAAGGTTGTCCAGCATGGGGTTCACGGATGCCCGCCCGGCAAGGCGCCGTGCTCGGTGAATGTGGCGTGACGAACCAGGTGGTCGAGGAATGCGCGCGTGCGCGTGGGCACGTGGCGACGACTGGCGAAACAGGCCACCAGCGTGAAGCGCTCGGCCAGCCACGGGGTCAGCACGCGTTGCAGGCGTCCGGCGCGCAGCAGCGGCGCCGCCACCTGAAGCACCTGACTGCTGATGCCGGCACCCTCCACCGTGCCTCGCAGCACGGCTTCGTGGTCGTTGCAGCACAGCACCGGCACCACCCCCACCTCCTCCATCCGGGCCGGCTCGTTCTCGTGCACGAAGCGGATCGCGCTGGAGGGCAGGCCGGGGAACACGACGCGGATGTACGCGTGTTGCAGCAGTTCCTGCGGCGCCTGCGGTTCGCCATGGCGGCGCAGGTAGTCGGGCGACGCGCAGAAGATGCTTTCACTGGTCACCACGGGCCGCACCACCGCGCCGGCGGGCAACGGGACCTGGTCGGTCAAGAGGGTGAGGTCGTGCCCCTCGACGTCCCGGTACGCGAGCATGTCGGAATGCAGCTCGATCGTCACCTTGGGGTGCAGCCGGCGGAACTCGGCGATGGCCGGTGCCACCAGGTGGGTTGCCATGCCGGGCAGCGCGGCCACCCGCACGATGCCGGACATCTCGCGGGAATGGCTGTTGACGTCGTCCTCGGCGCTCTCGATGTCGCTCAGGATGCCGCGCACACGGCTCAGATAGGTCTCTCCGGCCGGCGTCAGCACGAGACGGCGTGTCGTGCGCTGCAGCAGCCGGACACCCAGATGGCTCTCCAGGTCCACGACCAGTCGCGTCACGACCGAAGGAGACATCCCCATCTTGCGGGCGCCGGCGGCGAAGCCGTTCTCCGCCACCACTTGCTCGAACGCCTTCATCGATTGCAATCTGTCCATGTCATCCTGCCAGTCGATCGATTCAATGTGCGGACAAGAGGCTGACGACGGCGCCGATGAACGTCGGATCCGCAGCCAAGGTCCGCTCCCTCGCCACGAACCGCTGCGCCACGTCGCCCGTCAGCATCGCGACGGCCGCGCGCGTCAGCATCTCGGGGCTCATGTCCCTCCTCAGCGACCCTTGGTGCGCGCGCGCCTCGAAGTCGGCAGCCAGCCTGCTCACCAGGTCTTCCGCCATGTCGTCGGGGCCGGACGCCACAGGGGCAAGGCGGTACTGCAGGCGCCGCGGCCAGCGCGCCCACAGGTCGCATCTCACTTGCTCCAGCAGGCCGGGCAGGTCCATGCTGCCCGCTCGCTCCGCAACCAACTCCTCGCCGCGCTCCGGCCCGGCCATCGCCCGCACGAACAACGAGCGCTTGTCGCCGAAGCGATTCGCGATCGCAGCCCAGGTCAGGCCGACCGCCGAAGCGATCTGCTTGGTGCGCGCCGCGTAGCCTCGCTCGAGGAATACCGAGCGGGCACGGGCCAGGATCTCTTCGTCGGTGAAGGTAGTGCGACGGGTCATGATCGCAGCCGGCTCATCGCGCTTTCATGCCGGGTCCTTCAGGAGGCCAGCACCACGTGGCCTGCAGCCGGATCGGTGCCGCCGGCCGGCTGATCGCGGCGGACCTTGAACCACGCGGCGTACAGGGCGGGCACGAAGAAGATGGTCAGCACCGTGGCGATCGTCAGGCCGCCCATGATCGCTAGAGCCATGGGGCCCCAGAACACGCTGCGCGTGAGCGGGAGCATTGCGAGCACGGTGGCGGCGGCGGTCAGCACCACCGGGCGCGTCCGGTGCAGGGCGGCATCGACGATCGCATTCCAGGGGTCGCGGCCTTCCTCCATCTCGATGCGCACCTGGTCGATCAGGATCACCGAGTTGCGCATGATCATGCCGCCGAGCGCGATGATGCCCAGGATCGCGACGAAGCCGAGCGGGGCGCGGAACGCCAGCAGGGCTGCGACCACGCCGATCAGGCCGAGCGGGGCGGTGAGGAACACCATCGCCATCTTCGAGAAGTCCTGCAGCTGGAGCATCAGGATCAGCAGGATGGTGAGCACCATCACCGGAGCCACGGCGGCGAGGGCCTTGTTCGCCGTGTCGCTTTCTTCCACGGCACCGCCCACGTCGACGCGATAGCCGGCAGGCAGCCTGGCGCGGATCTCCTTGAGCAGCGGGTCGATTTCCTTGGTGACGGACACGCCCTGCTCGCCGTCCTTGACGTCGGCGCGCACGGTGATGGCCATGTCGCGGTTGCGCCGCCACAGCACCGGCTCTTCGAGCTCGTACTTCACCTTGGCCACTTCAGCGAGCGGAACCACGGTGCCGGCGCGCGTGTAGATGTTCACGTCCTTGATCGTGTCCACATCCAGGCGCTCCTTCGGCACGGCACGCGCGACGATGTCCACCAGGTTCTCGTGCTCGCGCAGCTGCGACAGGGTCGCGCCGTTCATCACGCTCTGGGTCACGAGGTTCACGTCGGCGGGCGTGAGGCCCAGCGCTCGCGCCTTGTCCTGGTCGAGCTCGACCTTGAGCGTGCGCACCGGATCGTTCCAGTCGAGCTGCACGTCCCGCACCTTCGGGCTCGAGGCCATGACACGTTCGACCTCGCGTGCAATCTCGCGCACCTTCTGCGTGTCGGGACCGACCACGCGGAACTGCACGGGGTAGCCGACGGCGGGACCCATCTCGAGGCGGGTGACGCGCACCCAGGCCTGCGGGAAGTCCGTGTCGGCCGTGGCCATCAGCCGCAAGCGCACACGTTCGCGCGCCTCCATGTCCTTCGTCATGACGATGAACTGGGCGTAGCCGGGGTTGGGCAGCTCGGGAGACAGCGCGAGGTAGAAGCGCGGCGCGCCGGCGCCTGTGTAGGCGGTGAAGAAGCGCACTTCCTCGTCCTTCTTCAGCACCGCTTCCATGCGCTTGACCTGTTCGGTCGCTGCCTGGAACGACGAGCCTTCCTTCATGCGCAGGTCGAGGATCAGCTCGGGGCGCTCGCTGTTCGGGAAGAACTGCTGCGGGACCAGCTTCATGCCGGCCAGCGCGAGCACCAGGGCTCCTGCGGTCACGGCGATGATGAGCCAGCGCTTCTCCAGCGCGAAGTCGATCCAGCCGCGCAGCTTGCGGTAGAACGGCGTGCCGTACGGGTCGGTGCCGTGGTGGTGCTGGCCGAAGTCCTTCGGCAGCATCTTCACCGCGAGGTAGGGCACGATCATGCCCGAGCAGAGCCACGAGAACACCACGGCAATGCCCACGATCCAGAAGATGCCGCCCGCGTATTCGGCGGTGGTGGAGTGCGCGAAGCCGATGGGCATGAAGCCGGCGACGGTGATGAGCGCACCGGACAGGCGCGGCATCGCCGTCGAGGCATACGAGAAGGCGGCCGCCTTGACGCGGTCCCAGCCTCCTTCCATCTTCACCACCATCATCTCGATCGCGATGATCGCGTCGTCCACCAGCAGACCGAGCGCGATGATGAGCGAGCCGAGCGAGATGCGCTCCAGGTTCCAGCCCATCGCGAGCATCACCATGGCGACCACGCCGAGCACCAGCGGCACCGAGATGGCGACGATGAGTCCGGTGCGGAAGCCCAGGCTCAGCAGGCTCACCGCCATCACGATCACGAGCGCTTCCATCAGCGAGCGCTCGAATTCCCACACGGAATCCTTCACGGTGGTGGGCTGGTCGGCGACGCGCTCCAGCTCCACGCCGTGCGGCAGTTCGGATTGCACCTTCGCGACCGCGTCTTCCACGGCCTTGCCGAGCTCGACGACGTTGCCGTCGTCGGTCATCACGATGCCGACCATCAGCACGTCCTGGCCGTTGTGGCGGATGGTGTAGGTCGGCGGGTCCTGGAAGCCGCGCTTGACCGTCGCGATGTCGCCGAGCTTGATGGTCCGGCCGTTGGCGGCGATCGGCACGTTGCGGATGTCGTCCAGATTGGTGAACTGGCCGCTCACGCGCACGAATACGCGGTCGTCCTTCGTGTCGATGGAACCGCCGGGCATCATCGCGTTCTGGCTCCTCAGGCTCTCGGCGATCGCCAGCGGCGTGATGCCGAGCGCGGCCAAGCGCTGGTTGGAGAATTCCACGTACACCTTCTGGTCCTGCTTGCCCAGGAGATCGACCTTCTTCACGTAGGGCACCTTGAGCAGCCGGCGCTTGACGTCCTCGGTGATGTCGGACAGCTGCGCATGCCCGATGCCGTCACCCTTGACGGCATAGAGCAGCGAATAGACGTCGCCGAACTCGTCGTTGAAGATCGGGCCGACGACGCCCTCGGGCAGTTCGAGCTTGAGGTCCGAGAACTTCTTGCGCGCCTGGTACCAGGCTTCCTGCTGGTCCTTGTGCGACGTGCCGCCCTTCACGGTGATCGTCATGCCGCCGTAGCCCTGGCGCGCAAAGGTGACGACCTTCTCGAAGTGGTCGAGCTGCTCGAACTTCTTTTCGATGCGGTTCAGGACCTGGTCCTGGATCTGCTGCGCGCCGGCCCCGGGCCAGATCACGGTGGCCGTCATCGACGGCACGGAGAACTTGGGGTCCTCCAGCTGGCCGAGCCTGGTGAAGCTGAAGACGCCCGCGATCGAGATCACGATGATCAGGAAGAGCACCACGGCGCGGTGCTCGAGCGCCCATTCGGTGAGATTGAAGTTGTTCATCGGGCGGCCTGCTGCGTCGTGTCGAGGGCCGCATCGGGCAGCGCCACCTTCAGTCCGGGGGCCATCTTCTGCACCCCCGCGGTGACGACCTGCCCCCCGGCCGGCAGGCCCGAGACCAGCGCGAGGTCGTTGCGATAGCCGTGCACCGCCACCGGCATCGGGTCCACGCTGCCCACTGGCTCATTGCCGACGCGCTTGACCAGCCAGACCGCCGGACGGCCGCCGGACTGCGTCAGCGCGGTGGCGGGAATCGCGGCCACTTGCGCATCCGAGATCACCCGATCGGTCACGAGCGTGGCGGTTGCGCCCAGCGGCAGCGGCCGGGCGCTCACCGGCTTCAGCCTGGCGCGGTAGGTGCGCGTCTGCGCCGCGGCCTGCGGCGACATCTCACGCAGCGCCAGCTCGAAATGCTCGTCCGGCGAGCTCGCGAGCGAGGCCTTGAAGCGGGCCGTCTTGAAGGCGGCCAACTGGTCTTCCGGCACGTCGACCACGATCTCCGGCGTGCCGGGGTCGGCGATGGCGACCACCGGCTGGCCTTCGGCGACCACCTGTCCCACCTCCAAGCGCACGGCAGTGACCACGCCGCTGCGCGAGGCGCGCAGCACGGCGTACTTCACGCGGTTGCCCGCGAGCTCGAGCTGGCGGGACAGCGCACCCTCGGACGCCTGCGCCGACTGTGCGCCGCTGTGGGCCTTCTCGTCGTCGGCCACGCTCACCGAACCGTCGGCCTTCAGCGAGCCGAGTCGCTTGCGATCGGATTCGGCCTGACGGGCCACCGCGACGGCGGCCGTCCACTGCTGGCGCGCGGCCTCCTCGGCCAGCCGGTAGTCGCTGTCGTCCAGCACGGCGAGAACATCGCCCTCGCGCACGACCTGGCCGACGTCGACCAGGCGCCGCGACACCTTGCCGCCCACGCGGAAGGCCTGGTCGACCTCGAAGCGGGACTGCACGGTGCCTGCGTAGCGGTTGGCCTCGCGGGTGGCGTCATAGACGATTTCGGACGTGCGCACCGGCCGGCGTGTCTCGACGGGCGGCTTGTCCGGGCTGCAGGCGCTGAGCAGCGCGACGACGGCCAGCGTGACGGCCGTGGCATGGAAGTTCTTCAAGGCAGTTCCTCGTTGGTGGTCTGTGCGGGATTTCAGGAATGCGGCGCGCTGGCGCCGGCGGCAGTGGATCGCGCTTGAGCTCGCGCGGCCGGCTCGAACACCTGCCAGCCGCCGCCCAGCGCCTTGTAGAGCTGGACGCTGTCGAGCAGCAGCCGCGTGCTGCTGTCGTTGGCAGACAGGCGCGCCGCCAGTCGCGCGCGTTGCGCATCGAGCAGCGGCAGCAGGTCGATCTGCCCGCGGTCGTACAGGGATTGGGCGCGGCCCATCGCCGCTTCCGCGGAGGTGGCCGCGGCCTGCAGCGATTGCGAGCGCTGCCGTTCCGACGTGAGCGAGACGAGCGAGTTCTCCACATCCTCCAGCGCGCGCACGATGCCGTCCTCGGCGCGCAGCAGCGCTTCGCGCTGGCCGCTCTCGGCGATGTCGTTGATCGCGCTCGTGCGGCCGGCGTTGAAGATCGGCATCGCGAGCAGGCCCGCCACGTTGGTGAAGCGGGCGGAGCCCAAGCCGATGCTGTTCAGCTCCACGTTCTGGCGGCCGAACGACGCGTCGAGGAACAGCCGTGGAAACCATTCGGCCGCGGCCTGCTTGCGGCGCGCATTGGCCGCGTCCAGCTGCGCCATCAGCGCCAGCACATCGGGCCGGCGCTGCAGCAGCGCGGCCGGCTGTCCGGGCGTGATGTCCGGCACGGCCACGTCGCCGCGCCAGGGCTCGATGCTCGCTGCCTGGAAGGCCTGGCCGCCGGTCAGCACGGCGATGCGATGCCGCGAGACCGCCGCCATCGTCTCCAGCGGCGGGATCTGGGCGTGTGCCGATTGGGCGTCGGTCTGCGCGCGTTCCACGTCGAAGGACGTCGCCAGGCCTGCCCGATGGCGCGCCTGCACGAGGCGCACGGTCTCGTCATGGGCGGCCGAGATGGCGCGCAGCATGTCGAGCTGGCGCAGCGCGCCGACGAGCGCGAAGTAGTGGGTGGCGACGTCGGTCATCACCATCAGGCGCACGCCGCGCACGCCGTGCTCCGCGGCCAGCGCGTCGGCGGACGCTGCGGACGCACCCGCGCGCAGGCGGCCGCTCAGGTCGACCTCCCACGCCACGTCGAGGCTGGCGCTGCCGTTGCGGGTGTCCGGCGTCAGCTGCTTCACCGCGTCGCCGTAGCCGCTGCTGCGGTCGCTGGCCGACCCGACCGCGCTGACGCTGGGCGCCAGGAAGGAACGGCTCAGCTTCACGCCGGATCGCGCCGCGCGCAGGCGCTCGGCGGCAATCTTGATGTCGCGGTTCTCCTGCGCCGCGAGGTGCACCAGTCTCGTCAGGACCGGATCGCCGAAGCTGTCCCACCAGGCGGCCTCGGGTTCCATCTCGGAGGCCGTGCTCGCGGTGAACTTCGCCGGCACCTCCACCGAGGGCTTCAGCACCGGCGTGGAACAGCCGGTGAAGACCAGTGCGATCGATGCGGCCAGCGCAGCCGCCGCGACGAGGCCGGACAGGCGCTCGGCGTGTGGGTAGGTCGCGTGCCCGATGTGGGGGGTCAGCGAAGAGGAGCTTGAAAGTCGCGGCATCGAATGGATCTCGTGTGGATTCGAGGTGTTGTCAGCGTAGGGGCCGGCGCGTGCCGAGTCGTCAGCGTTGGGTCGTCGTTCGGTCGCCATTTCGAGCGCTCAGTCATTTCCTGGCGCGGCATCACCGGCCATCGGCGTCGGCCGATGCGAGGTCGGACGCGATCGACGCCAGCAGCTCTTCAACCGACGCAAACTCGTGCTGGCGTCCGGTGACCAGGTTCTCGAGGCGGCCCGCGAAAGCCTGCGGCGTGGCGTCGGCGCGTAGCTTGAGTACGTAGGCCCGGCGGTTCGGGTACTTGGATTCAGAGTTGAGGACCATGGCTCGCGAGGGGATAAGTAAGACTCGGCCACAGCGTAGGCCGGCCCCCTGGCGGAGTCGTCAGCGAAAGGTCGTGCTTCGGTCGTGACGGCGGTCGCGGGCAACCGCGGACCGATGGGCGAGCTGGATCTCCGGATCAGCGCACGCGCGAAGCGGCCTGCTGATCCACTGCGGCCCCGCCCGCTTCAGGCCGGGTCCGCCATCTGGAGCAGCGAGCGAGCGCGCTCCACCGGCTCGGTGTCGCCCGCTTCCGGCAACTGATCCACGAGCGCGGCGAGGTTCCGACGCTCTCCGGCTTCGGCATCATGGTGCGTACACAGCTCCACCAGCGCGAGCAGCTCCAGCCACGGCGCTTCCTGCGTGCGCGCCTCTTCCACGGCACGGCGCACCGAGGCCGCGCCCGCCTGGGGCTTCCCCTGAGCGCGTGCGATCGTGGCCTGGAGCAGCAGCAATTGCGGCAGGTACACGCCCTCGTCGAGCTCGTCGGCGATCTGCAGCGCTTCCTGCAGCTGTGCCTGCGCGCCCTCGACATCGCCGGCCAGCAGCAGCGCTTCAGCCGCATAGCCCAGGACCTCGCTGGCGCCGGCGCGCATCCCGAGCCGGGTGTTGCGTTCGTAGGCCTCGCGAATGAGCCTGTGGCCCTCGCGGGGCCGGCCCTTGTGCGCCTGTTCCCAACCGCCGAACCACTGGCAGGCCGTCTGGCCGTGCGCGAGCGAGGACTCGTCGACCAGGGCCTGCATTTCGTCGACCAGGGACGCGACGCCGTCGTGGCTGCCCATGCGCACCTCGAGCAGCGCCTCCTGCCAGACCGCGACGAGGCGCGTCATCGGCTGCCGCAATTCGACAGCGCGCGCACGCGCCCGCTGTACCAGCGCCCGGCCCTGCTGCACGAGGCCGCAACGCACGAGGTCGATGGCCAGCATGCCCAGCAAGGCGACCTGGGGGTCGGCCGCGAACACCTGGTCCGCCGTCAGGTCCAGCGTTTCGGAGATCGCGAGGCCGCGCTCCAACCACGAGCGGGCCGCCTGCGTGCGGCCCTGCATATGATGGGCCTCGCCGTGCAGGAAGCACGCGACAAGCAACAACACCGGATCGTCCGACACGGATGCGAGCGCTTCGGCGCGCTTCGCGACCACCAGCGCCTCCACGTACTCGCCGCGCAGGTTCGACAGATAGCCGAACCCATGCAGCAGTCGGCCGCGCATCGGATGCTCCGGCACGCCGGCCAGCAGCGCGTAGCCGCGCTCGAAGGCGTTCATCGCCTGCGAACCGACGCCGAGCGAGTGGAAGGCCGACATGCCGTGCAGCGTCGCGAGCGTGAGCTCCAGCGCGTCGCGCTCGGCCCCCTCCGGCGCCTGCGGCACCAGTGCCCGCCCGCGCTCGGCACGGCTGATGCAGGCTGCGGGGCTGAAGTGCAGCAGCGCGCCTTCGGCCGCTTCGGCGTAATAGCGCAGAGCGGCCATCGGCTGCCGGCCGCGGTCGAAGTGCATCGCCAGCTCCGACGCGGCCACCGCCACCCCGGCCGCGCGCTCCCGCTCCAGGGCTGAGCCCACCTCGCAATGCAGCTGCATGCGCGCGGCGGACGGTGTACGGTCGTAGAGCACTTGACGGAACAGCGCATGCTTGAAGGAATACGGCGGGTAGAGCGCACCGCCCTCCTCTGCAGCACGCGGCGGGGCGAGCCATACGTGTTCGCGCACCAGCGCGTCGCAGCCCAGCGCCACCGAGGCGATGTCACGCTCCAGCGCCAGCGCCAGCGTATCGACCCGGAACTCGACGCCGCAGACCGACGCTGCCGCGAGCAGCGAGCGCTGCTCGCTGTCGAGCCGGTCGATGTAGTGGTCGATGATGGCGGCCAGATTCTCGGGAACCGCCACCGCCGCAAGCCGGCTCTCTCCGTCCGCGCCGTCGTCGGTGCGCTCCATCACGTCGGTGACGACCGACGAGACGAACAGCGGCACGCCGTCGGTGCGCCCGTGCAGAGCACGGACGAAGGCCTCATCGCGCCCGAGCGAGGGCGAGTGCTGTGCGATGTACTCGGCGACCTCGGTTTCGGAGAACGGGTCGAGCACGATCTCTTCACACAGCCGGTGCAAACGCAGCTCGCGCCGCAAGGGATTGAGGGGATGGTCCGTCGCCACCACCTCGGCCACGCGGAAGGTCGCCAGCCACATCAGGCCTGCGCGGCCGCGCCGCCGTGCGACGTGGTCGATGAGCTGGATCGTCGCGCGGTCGCTCCAGTGCAGGTCTTCCGTGACCAGCAGCAGCGGCCGCTGCTCGGTGTAGCGGTCGAGGAGCTCGCCCATCTCGCGCAGCATGCGGTCAGGACCGACGCCGGCCAGTTCGCGGCGCAAAGCGTCGCGTTCCTCGGAGGTGCTGAGCCACGGCAGCTGCAACAGCCAGGTCGGGGCGACCGTGCGAAGCAGCGCGGGCAGGTCTGCCTCCTTGCGGCACAGCTCGGCCAGCGCCTCCAGCACAGGCAGATAAGGCTCGCCGGTGCCGTAGTGCTCCACGCACTGGCCGCGCGCGACGGCAACGCCTCCCAGGCCCGCCGCGAAGTGCTCGATCAGCGTGCTCTTCCCAATGCCCGGCTCGCCGGCCACCCACACGACAGCCCGCCGGCCGCTGCAGGCCTGGCTCCAGGTGCGGCGAAGTCTGGCGACCGCATCGGTACGGCCGATGAAGGACAGCGATTCGCTCGGGCCGGTGAACACATCAATGGTGGGCGCTTGCGGTGGTGCAGGCTCAGCGGCTGGAACGGCGATGAAGCGGTAGCCTCGCCGCGGCACGGTTTCGATGAAACGCGGCTCGCGGGGGCTGTCGCCGAGGGTGGTGCGCAGGTCGCTGATCGCGGTCTTCAGCACCGATTCGCTGACGAACTGGTGGCCCCAGACCGTGTCCAGCAGCGCATCTTTGGTCAACAACGCGCCCGGCTGGCGCGCCAGCGCGCACAGCAGGCTGAAGGGAGTCGGTGCGAGTGCGACGGCCTTGCCGCCGCGCAGCAGGCAGGCATTCGCCTCATCGAGCTCGAAGTCGTCGAAGCGGAGGCGGACCGGATTGGAGGTGGAGAGCGGGCGGGGCACGCGATACGCCGTGCGATGAGATCGGGACCAATTATCGCTGCGGCATGCAGCGCCACCGACGTCTACTTCCGCGAATCAGTCCCATGAGCTCAGCTCGCACACAGAAAGAACGCATCGTGAACAGCCTCCGCCCCATCATGGCCATCTCGTTGTTCGCGGCCACAGCCACCGCATGGCCGTGGAGGCCACGCAATGGAATCCGCCCGCAGGCCAATTGCCGGATTCTGCTGTCAGCGACGCATCCTCGCGCATGCACCCAAGGCGAGTCCCGCTGCGAAGCCGACGTAGACGCCTGCCAAGCTCGGCCGGCTCAAGCGCCGCTCGAACCCGGGTGTGAGCCGTCTTGGCACCAGCTTCAGGTCCACGACGGCAGCGATGGCCGTGACGGCGACCGCATCCCCGGCGACGCGCGCAGGTGTAACCCGACGATGTCGTGCAAGCAGGAGTTGATGCAAAGCCGCCCAGAACACGGATGACATGTGATGGGTCACCAGCCCGGTGGCCGTGTGCTTCCAGGACACCTCGTCTTGCCGCAGCGACTCGTCCCCGAAGAACCAGTGCGCCGGTGCATTCAGCGGCGCTGCGGCGCTCGCGTTCTCGGCCCGGCCGCGCCAAGCCAGCACCGCGCCGGAAGCCAGGCTGGCAAGCGTGCCCGACCACAGCGCATCGACGGCGTATCGACGCAGGGATGGCTTCAAGCGGAATGTGGATTGCTCAGTCATGCCTCGGTGGCAGCAATGATCGTTCCCGCCCTACCCCATGAAGGTCCTCGTCACCGGCGCTACTGGATTCATCGGCCACACGCTTTGCGAGACCTTGCAGGCGCGTGGACACGAGGTCGTCGGTGCGTCGCGCCGGGTCCGACCGTCGGACGCAGGGATGCAGTGGATCGCCATTGATCTCGCAACCGCCCAGGCCAGTGATTGGCTGGTCCACCTCCGTAGGGTGGACGCGGTGGTCAACACCGTGGGGATCTTCCGGGAAAGCGCGGCCCAGCGATTCGATGACATTCACATCGCGGGTCCAGGATCGCTCTTTCGAGGTTGCGCGGAGGTCGGCTTGCGTCGTGTCGTGCAGGTGTCGGCGCTGGGCGCGGACGACAGTGCCGAGACGGCCTATCACCTGACCAAGAAGGCGGGCGACGACGCGCTGCTCGACCTGGTGCCCGATGCGGTGGTGGTGCAGCCCTCGCTGGTGTTCGGGCCCGGCGGGCCCAGTGCCCGCGCTTTCCTGACATGGGCCAGCCTTCCGGCATTGCCACTGCCGGCCGGTGGATCCCAGCCGCTGCAACCGGTGCACGTCGATGACGTCGTGATGGCGATCGTCGTCCTGCTCGAGACTTCTCCCTCGAGCTGCCGGGGTGCACGCGTTCCCCTCGTCGGGCCCCAGGCGTTGACGCTCGCCGGCTATCTGCAGGCATTGCGCGACTCGCTCGGACTTTCACCGGCTCCGACCATCGGCATCCCGAGAGCCTGGATGGCGGCGGCGGCGCGGATCGGCGATCTGCTGGGCGTCGGCCTGCTGGACACGTCCAGCTGGCGGATGCTGGAACGCGGCAATGCGGCGCCGGCCGACGCCATCACCGCGCTGCTCGGCAAAGCGCCTCGAGCAGCGTCGACCTTCATCGAAGCAGATCATTCCGCCGCTGCTCTGGGCCACGCGCAACTGGGGTGGCTTCTCCCGCTCTTGCGGCTGTCGGTCGCCCTGGTCTGGATCGTCACCGGCATCGTGTCCATGGGTGTCTTTCCCGTGGAGCAGAGCCTGGAGTTGCTGGCGCGTTCCGGCGTCCCGCCATTGCTGCGCCTGCCGATGCTGTACGGGGCCGCTCTGCTGGACCTGGTACTCGGCATCCTGACCCTCTGGCCGATGCGTCGTCGACGGTGGCTGTGGATCACCCAGGCCGGACTGATTGCTTTCTACACCCTGGTCATCACCGTCCGGTTGCCGGAGTTCTGGTTGCATCCTTACGGCCCGGTCCTGAAAAACCTTCCCATGCTGGCTGCGCTCCTCATGTTGGCGATCCTGGACCGCAAGGAGAGGTGATGGAGCACTACGCGATCGTCAAGTGGCTCCACATCGTCTCGTCGACCGTGCTGTTCGGCACCGGCATCGGGACGGCCTTCTTCCTGCTCATGACGACGCGGTCGAAGGACGTCCGCGCCGTTGCCTCGGTCGCACGCACCGTCGTGCTGGCCGACTGGATATTCACCGCGACCACCGCGGTCTTTCAGCCCGTCAGCGGCTTCTACCTGGCCCATGTCGCCGGCATGCCGCTGGGCACGCGCTGGCTCATGTGGTCCATCGTTCTGTATGCAGTGGCGCTCGCCTGCTGGCTGCCGGTGGTCCGGCTTCAGCAGCGAATGCGCGACCTTGCGGAGGCCGCCGCCCGTCTGGAAGAGCCGCTGCCCGCGTCCTACACGCGTGTGTTCAGGACATGGGTTGCCCTCGGGATCCCCGCTTTCCTGGCGTTCGTCGCCATCTTCTACTTGATGACCGTGAAGCCGGCTTGACGGGGCTTCCTGGTCATTGCTCCGGCGGGCACGTTGCCTGCCGCAATACCAGCCATGGATGCCACGGCACTGCTATTGCAGAAGATGCTGTTGCATGGCGTGCTGCCGCTGTGGATGTTGGCCGGCTTCGGCGACTGGCTTTGTCACCGGGTCGAGCACATCGAGCACACCGCCGGCACCAAGGAGTCGGCGCTGCACTGGGCGATGCTGGCCGAGCTGGGCATCGCCATCGCGGCCGCGCTGCTGCTGCAGATCAACGCCGCCGTACTGGCGCTGCTGGTGGCAACGGCCATCGCCCACGAACTGACGATGTGGTGGGACCTGATCTACGCCGCATCGCGCCGCCGCATTCCGGTGCCTGAGCAATGGGTTCACGGCGTGCAGCTCGCATTGCCCTGGGTGGCATTGGTGCTTCTCATCGTGATCCATCGCGACCAGGCGCTGGCCGCCGTCGGTTTGGGCAGCGCGCAGGCGGACTGGCGTTGGCATTGGAAAGAGCCTGCGCTGCCTGCCGGTACGCTGGCCGCGATCGCGTTCGCCGCCGTGCTGCTCGTGCTGCTGCCTTTCGCCGAGGAGTTCCGGCGCTGCTACCGCGCCGACTCGTTCGAGGAGAAGGCCTTTGACCCACGACGATGAAGACAGTTGTCATCACGAATGAAGCGGCATGCCGCTTGCCCAAGCCGCGAAAGACTTCCTGCTTTGGAGGGCGGCCATGAATGACAAGGGAGTGCATCAAGACCTGAACGTCGAAGGCTGCGAGCCAAGCCCATATCCACTGAAAGGAACGGTATGTCCCAACGAACCAGCGCCAACGATGACACGCTGCCTGATGCCATCGCATTGCTCATGTCCGACCATCAGCAAGTCGAGGATCTATTCAAGCGTTACAAGGAGCTTGTCGATTCCTATGCTGACGACCAAGAGAAGGAGCGCCTGGCGGGGCAGATCTGCACGCTCCTGACCGTTCACGCCGTCATCGAAGAGGAGATCTTCTATCCAGCCGCCCGCGGCGCGCTCCCTGACGAAGAGGCATTGCTCGAGGAAGCGCTCGTTGAACATCAAAGCGCAAAGGAGCTGATCTCGAGCATCCAGGCGGCGGGCGCGAGCGACCGCTCCTTCGATGCCTACGTCAATGTGCTGAGCGAGTACGTGCACCACCACGTTCAGGAAGAAGAACAGAGGTTGCTCCCCTTGGTTCGAGCGAGTGAAGTCGATCTAAACGCACTCGGCGCGCAAATGAGTGCCCGGCAGGAAGAGCTCCTGACTGCGGAGCCCGACACGGAACAGGCCTGATTGCAACGCACCAGTAGGCCCGTTGCGAAGGGGGGTCAAGGGCACTCGCGACGTTCCGGCGAATTCGTTCATCGACGGTGCAGATGTCGCTCCGGTTACAGCAAAGTGTTCAAGCGCATCATTGGACGTATGCCTTTGCTCCCTGTCGCCTTGCCGCACTGTCGTGGCCAGTCGTATGGGCGCGGCGTGGCCTCCGGCGGTCGGCCATGAGCAGTCCTCCGCCCCGGCTGCTGACAGGCGGTTCAGACAGCGCCGACGTTCAGCTTCGTCGATCAGCCCCACTCGCCGGACCACCGGTTCGACCGGCAGTTCCGCCCTGTGTCACTGCCGGCCGCAGCACACGCGCGGTCGTTCCCCGGCTATGGCTTCGGCCGCATCGACGCCGCCCGTGGCGGTGGCGATTGGAACGCGTTATGCATGCGGCGTTGCAACATCGGCCAACCACAGGGGCTCGCGCCATGTCGGACACCACGCCCACCAAGTTCTCGCACGTGAGACCCGCCGACTCGAACTGGCGCAGCGACGGCTTGCGCGACTTTTTTCTGTACAAGGACCTGGGCGTGGCTGCGGCGACCAATGGCCGCGTGATCGCACATCTCGTCAAGGCCAATATGGCACCAGAGAAGGGCACCGGTTGGCACCGCCATGAGGCAGAGTTCCACATCGTGTTCATGACCAAAGGCTGGGCCAGGTTCATGTACGGCGACCAGGAGACGCTGGTCGCCGCCGGCGACTGTGTGCACCAGAGACCAGGGGTCGTGCACTATCTCTTCGACTACTCGCCTGACATGGAGTACCTGGAAGTGGTGGGACCTGCCGACTTCAAGTCGATCGACGTGCCCGCGCCGTGCGGGGTGCCTGCCCCCACGCCCTGGAAGTAGCTAGAAGTCCATGTCGAGTTCGTCGATGTCGTCGGGCTCCAGCAGCGCCGCGGCGACCCATTCCTTCATCTCGGGCATGGCCATGATGGTGGCGCAGTACTGCAGGCATCGCGGGTCGAGTTTCACGTCGTAGGTGAGAAACCGCGTGGCCACCGGCGCATACATTGCGTCGGCCATGCCACGCTGCTTGCCGAACAGGAACGGCCCGCCGTAAGTGGCCAGGCAATCGAGCCAGATCTCGGCGATGCGGTCGATGTCGGGTTGCGCGCCGGCCCAGACCTTGTGCCCCGGAAACCGGCGTTTCAGGTTCATCGGCAACGAAGCCCGCAGGTTGGCGAAGCCGGAATTCATTTCGCCGCTGACCGAGCGGCAGTGCGCGCGTGCGATCCGGTCGGCGGGCATCAGGCCGGCATCGGGCTTGATCTCGTTGAGGTACTGCGCAATCGCCAGTGTGTTCCAGACCTTGGCGCCGTCGTGTGTGAGGCACGGTACGCGGATCGACGGCGCCAGCAGCAGCAGTTCCTTGCGGGCGTCGGCGTCATCGGGCGATACCATCACCTCAGCAAAGTCCAGCCCTGCAAAACGCGCCATCAGCCAGCCGCGCAGCGACCACGAAGAATAGTTCTTGCTGCTCAGCGTCAGCGTGGCCCGCGCAGCCTCGGACGGCGCGGACCTGGCCGTGGGCCGGGTTGGTTTCGGACGCCCGGTGCTCTTGGTTTTGCGGGGCGACCCGACCGGCATGGTGCTCTCCAGCAAGGTGTGACGCGGGAAATGACGTCCGTCAATGCAAGCGTTGTGCCACGCGCCGTGGCGCGCTTGTTGCGTGCCCCCTTGCACCGATTTCACGGGCGGAGAGTTCACTACGTATCACGCTTACCAGGCGCATGCCGATCTGATGTGGCCCCTTCGCCACTTCGCCAGGCTGTCGGCGCCGCTGCTGCAAGACCTGAGCTCGGCGCCGCCCATGGCGGCGGCCGCGCGCCATGCCGCCGCGGCTTGCAAGGTGCTCGCGCTGGCCGAGGTGACGCACCAGCGCCCGGCGTGGCGGATCGACAGCGTGACCGGCAAAGGCGGACCCATTCCCGTCATCGAAGAAGCGGTGCTCAGCACCCCGTTCGCCACGCTGTTGCGCTTTCGGAAAGTAGGCGCGCCGCAGCAGCCCAAGGTGCTGGTCGTCGCGCCGATGTCGGGCCACTTCGCCACGCTGCTGCGTGACACGGTGCGCACCGTGCTGCAGGACCACGACGTCTACGTGACCGACTGGCACAACGTGCGCGACACGCCGCTGGAGGCGGGCCGCTTCGGCATCGACGAGTACATCGAGCACCTGATTCAATTTCTGGCCGCAGTGGGCCCCAACGCCAACGTGATCGCCGTCTGCCAGCCCTGTGTGGCTGCACTGGCCGCGGTGGCGCTGATGTCCGAGGACCAGCACGCGGCCACCCCAGCAAGCCTGACCCTGATGGCTGGCCCGATCGATTGCCGCATCAGCCCCACCGCGGTGAACAAGCTCGCCACATCCAAGCCGATTGGGTGGTTCGAAAACAACCTGATCAGCACTGTGCCGTGGCGCTACGGCGGCGCCGGGCGGCGTGTCTACCCCGGATTCGTGCAGTTGTCGGCCTTCATCAGCATGAACCGGGACCGCCACGTCAACACGTTCAACGAGTACTACCGGCATCTCGTCGACGGCGAATTCGACCGCGCCGAGATCACGCGCACTTTTTACGAGGAGTACATGGCCGTGGCCGACCTGCCGGCCGAGTTCTACCTTGAGACGGTGGAGCAGGTGTTCCAGAACCATGCGCTGCCCCGGGGCGTTTTGCGGTTTCGCGGCCGCGCCGTGAACCCGGCGGCGATCCGCCGCACGGCGCTGGTGACGATCGAGGGCGAACGTGACGACATCTGTGCCGTGGGCCAGACGCTCGCCGCACAGGACCTGGTGAGCAGCCTGCGGCCCTACATGCGCACGCACCATGTCCAGCCCAACGTCGGCCACTACGGCGTGTTCAGCGGCAGGCGGTGGCAGAACCACATCTACCCGGTGGTACGCAACGCGATCCACGTGTCGCAGTAACCACAACGGGGCGACGAGTTCACTGCCGCAAAGCAGCCCGTGACGGCAGGCCATCCGGAAGCGGCCTGTTCCGGCGTCCGGTCGACCACAAGGCGAGTGCTGAAATCTTGCGCGGTCATGCCACTTGCTCCAAGCGCTTGGAGGGCGGATGAGTCAGTGCTTCCTGCCGTGCAGGCAGAGCAGCTCGCGATAAGCGCACAGCTCGTCCAGCAGCGACTTTTCGTCGACGAGGATCTTCGCCGTCTCGGTCTCGCCGACGAGCTGGATCATGTAGCTCTGCTCGGCGTTGCCCTGCCGGTCGATGAACGGCCAGCGAAGGCTCGCGAGGTCGGCCAGCTTCGGCTTGGCGCCGATGTCTTCGTTCGTGAGGCCGGGGGCATAGAACATCAGGTGCGGCATGGACATGGTGTGAACCTTCATGTCCGGCGGACTGTTCGTGCGCATCAGCGGCGCGACCATGTACGACAGCCCGGCGCGTTCCGGCGGCTTGTAGGTCCCGCTCTTGTAGCGTCTCTCGACTTCCGCTTTCAGCGCGCCGCCGCTCAGCCCTTGCGCGCGCAACGCGGCAGTGTCCATGATGACCTTCAGGTGCGCCTGGGTCCCGACGGCGTCGTAGCACAGCGGCACGTAGACGTCGTCCCGCAGTTCGCCCCATTCCCACTGCGTGCGTTCGACCAGGCAGGCGAGTCCGCTTGTGCCCTGGCGCGCGAGTCGATAGCCGCTCTTCGGATCGAGCAGATGGACCGAGGCTTCGTTGCGCAGTGCCGGTGGCAGTGCGCTCAGCGCCAGGCGGGTCTCCAGCGGGGCCGGCATCGATTCGAGCACCGGTTCGGCCGCGTGTGCTGGCGATGCGACGGACAGGCCCAGCACCATGGCGGCCAGAATGTGTTGAGTCTTCATGCTAGTCCGCCGCACCGCCCATCGTCAGGTTCACGGTCGTTCCCGTCATCCCGCTCGCCTTGTCGGACGCGATGAACGCCGCCATGTGGGCCACCTCCTCGAGCCTCATCACCCGTCGGGTATGGCTCCAGTTGGCGAGGAAGGTCTGGAACTGTTCCCAGGTTGACCCGGTGCGGGAGGCCTTGAGTTCGAAGACTTCCTGGATCGTCCTCGTTCCCGGCATGCCGTGGGGTCGCAGGCTGACAACGCGGATGCCCTGAGGTGCGAGTTCGGTGGACAGGTCGCGCGTGAGCGCGTCCTTGGCGGCTTGCGCAGACCCGTAACCTCCGTTCAGGGCCGTGCCGGTCCGCCCGGGGAGGGCGGTGACGGTCATGATCACCCCCGACTTGTTCGGGATCATGCACCTGGCGGCCAGGCGCGCCGTCAGGAAGTACGAGGTGGTGTAGCCCGCGATCGGTCGCGAGAACTGCTCCAGGTCGAGCTCGAGCAGCGGTACACCCAGGGCCTTCGCATTCGAGATCCCCACCGCGTTGAACGAGATATCGACTCGCCCCACCGCGTCGATCACGGACTGCAAGTGCGCGTCGATGGCCTCCTCGTCGAGCGCGTCGACCTCCGCGGCCCGCGCGGATCCGCCGGCCGACCTGATGTCGTTGGCGACAGCCTGCACGGACGCTCGCTCCCGTCCCGTCAAGAAGACGTCGGCCCCTTCGCGCGCAAAGGCGCGTGCGACCGCCCCGCCGATCCCGCCAGCGGCGCCGTAGATCACCGCGGCCTTGTCCTTCAGCATCATGTCGGTTCTCCTGTTTTGCGACGTCAGATCCGTCGAAGCTGTAGACACCGCAACGCCGGCAGACTGGGCGCCTCAAACGGACCGCCCAGTTCGCGCCCTGGCCGGTGTCTATACGATGTGGATGACCAGTGGAGGCGAGGACGAGCGTGGCGAATGCCGACCTGATCAGAAAGGCGCAGGCGGGGGACGGCGACGCATTCCGTGCGGCGATCGCGCCGTATCGGCGCGAACTGCAGCTGCACTGCTACCGGATGCTGGGCTCCTTCCAGGACGCCGAGGACGCTCTGCAGGACACGCTGCTGGCAGCCTGGCAAGGTCTCGCCGGGTTCGAAGGCCGCGCCTCGCTGCGCACGTGGCTCTACCAGGTCGCCACCCACCGCTGTCTGAACATGCGCCGCTCGGCCAGCCGCCGCCCCGCGCAGGAGTGGAACGTCCCCGGGGTCGAACCGCCCGAGCCGACCCGGCTCGGCGAAGTCCTCTGGCTCGAACCCTATCCTGACAGCCTGCTCGACGGTGCGATGGACGTGGCGCCCGGCCCCGAAGCCCGCTACGAGCGGACCGAATCGATCTCCCTGGCTTTCGTGACTGCGCTGCAAGTGCTGCCGCCACGGCAGCTGGCCGTCCTGATCCTGCGTGATGTTCTCGGCTTCCATGCCGACGAAGTGGCCGCCATGCTGGAGTCGACCATCGAGTCGGCCAACAGCGCGCTCAAGCGGGCGCGTGCCAGCCTGCAGCGCCGCTGGGCGCCGCCAGCCGCCCACGAGCGGCCCCCGGCCCCGCACTCAGCGGAAGAACGCGCGATCGTCGCGAAGTTCGTCAGCGCCTACGAGTCCGCCGATCTCGACGCCCTGGTGGCGCTTCTGACCGATGATGTCCTTGTCTCGATGCCGCCCATGCCGCTCGAGTACGAGGGCCGCGAGGTCGTCGCGCGCCTCTTTGGCAGCATCTTCGGCGCGGGCCGCAGGTTCGATCTCGTGCCGACGCGTGCCAACGGGCAGCTGGCATTCGCGACCTACCTTCGGACCGCCACTGGCGTGAACCATGGAACCGGTCTGTTCGTCGTCACGCTGAGCGGCGGGCGGGTCAGTGCCATGACCCGCTTCGAAAGCGGCGTGCTCCCTTGGTTCGATCTGCCGCGATCGCTCCCGGGCCGATATGCCTGCTGATCCGCACGGTCGCAGCAAGGCGATCAAGTGGCTCTCCGCGGCACTCAACTCCGTCGAGGCGACAGGCCTACTACTTGACCAGTGGCGCCCTGGTGCCCGTGCTGCCCGGTTGGCAATCTCCGTCCTTGCCGCTCACAGGAGTCCGCGCTCTGCGAAGCTGAGGGCCGACGCCAACGTGTGCGTCAGGAACTCGTCGGCACGACTCGGATCGGCCACACCCGATGGATGGTTGAGGGCCAAGACCACCGCCGCTGCGTTCACCGCCAGCGACTCCTTCACCACCTCGCGCGGGTACACCGACGTCTGCGTCACCGTGCCGCGAAACATCTCCTTGAACGCGATCAGACGATGCTGCGCGTCCAGGAAGATGACGGCGAACACCTTGTGCTCGAGGTTGCCGATCTGCAGGCTCGACCACAGCAGCTAGGGCCATGCCGATGGTCCTGCGCATGGTCCCGACGTTCGCCCCAAATGACGAAGGGTCAGCCGCTACTCGCGTGCTGACCCTCGTGGTGGTTGGTGGGCCCTGTAGGATTCGAACCTACGACCAACGGATTAAGAGTCCGCTGCTCTACCAACTGAGCTAAGAGCCCGAATTCTGCGGCGAGGATTTTATCGCTGTCCTGCGCCGTCTGGGATTCGTTAGATCGTCTGGTGGGTCGTGCAGGATTCGAACCTGCGACCAACGGATTAAAAGTCCGCTGCTCTACCGACTGAGCTAACGACCCAGCAAGCCTACGATTATAGCGTGGTTTCTGAAGGCGCCCTTCTCGGTCTGCACGGCGCAGCGAGCCACGACTCGATGGCGGCGCTGGCCGCCACCATGCCGAAGGTGGCCGTCACCGCCACGCTCGAGCCATAGCCATGGCAATTGAGACTGGCCTCCACATCGCAGGCGCCCGGCGGCGCCACCACCGACTCGCGTGAGAACACGCAGCGGATGCCGATGGGGCCGCTGCGCGCCGCCCCGTGCCGCTGGCGCAGACGCTGGCGCAGCGACGCCAGCAGCGGGTCGTGGGTGACAGCAGCAAGGTCGTCGACCTCCACCGCTTGCGCCCGCTGCTTGCCGCCCGCCGCGCCGACGCTGATGAGCGGCGTGCCGGTGGTCAGCGACCACGCCGCCAGCGCCGCCTTGGCACGCACCTGGTCGCACGCGTCGATCACGACGTCCACCGGATGGGAGAGCAGCGCGGGCCAGTTGCGATCGTCGACGAACTCCTCCACCGCGCGCACCGCGCACCCGGGATGGATGTCGGCGATGCGTTCGCGCAGGGCCTGCGCCTTGGCCATGCCGAGCGTGCTGCCCAGCGCCTGGATCTGCCGGTTGATGTTGGATTCGGCGACGTGGTCCAGGTCGAACAGCGCGAGCTCGGCGACGCCGCTGCGCGCGAGCGCTTCCGCGCTCCACGAACCGACGCCGCCCAAGCCGACCACCGCCACACGCGCCGCCCGCAGCCGTTCGTAGGCCGCGTCGCCGTACAGGCGGCGCAGGCCACCGAACCGGCGCTCGAGATCGGCCGCGTCGGCGACGAGCATGGCAGTGGGCTAGCGCAACGACGCGAGGCGCTCGCGCCCCGCTTGCGCGGCTTCGGACTTGGGATATTGCTTGAGCAGCTCGTCGATCGTGCGGCGCGCCGACTTGGGGTCCTTCAGCTCCACCTGGCAATTCGCGATCGAGAGCAGAGCCTCGGGTGCGCGTGCACCGTCGGGGTACTGGCTGGCCACGGCCCGGAACGAGCTGATCGCGTCCTTGTAGTTGCGCGTGCCGTACTGCGCATTGCCCAGCCAGAACAGGACCGACTCGTTGAAGCCGCTGCTCGGGTAGCGCTTCTGGAACGACGACAGGGCGCCCGCCGCCGCGGGAAACTCGCCGCGGCGGAAGATCGCCATCGCGTCTTCGTACAGCTTCTTCTCGTCGGGGTCGGCCATGAACTCTCGGCCGTCGACGGACACCTTCTGCGGCTCGAAGCGTCGGATGCGATCGTCCACGCCCTGCTGCATGTCCTTGACTCGGCGCTGCAGCTCGGCCACCTCGCGCGTGGTCTGCTCTTCCTGGCCACGCAGCTTGGCGTTGTCGGCACGCAGCGTTTCGATCTGCGCGTTGAGGTCGAGCAGACTGCGCTTGAGCTGGCTGATCTGCTCGGCCATCTGCGCGTTGAGCTCGGCCTGGCGGACGCGCTGCTGCTCGTTGATCTGCTCGAGCTTCTGGCGCAGGTCGAGGATGGCCTTGCGGGCTTCATCATCGTCGAAGAGGCCCGCGTGGGCGGCGGGAGAGAACAGCGCGCACGCGATCGACGCGGCGGAGAGCCAGCGAGGCAGCACGTTCATGGTGGGGTGCTCAGCGGTAGGTCAGCTCGGCGCGGCGGTTCTTGGCCCAGGCCGATTCATCGCTGCCGCTGGCCGCCGGGCGCTCCTTGCCGAAGCTCACCGCCTCGAGCTGCGTGTCTTGTGCGCCGAGCAGCGTGAGCGACTTGGCGACTGCCTCGGCGCGCTTCTGGCCGAGCGCGAGGTTGTACTCGCGGCCGCCGCGCTCGTCGGTGTGGCCCTCGATGGCGAGCTTCTTCTTGCGGTCGGTGCTGAGGACCTTGGCATGCGCGTCGATCGTGGGACGGAACTCGTCCTTGACGACGAAGCTGTCGAAGTCGAAGTAGACGACACGCGGCAGATTGCTCTGCGCCGCATTGGCGTTCTTCGTGAGGTCGACGCTGGTGACCTGCGACTGCGGCGTGCCGCCGGCGCCGGCGCCGGGGTTGACGGCCGTCGGCGTGCGCGTCTCCACCGGCGTCTGCTTGTCGTCGAGCTTGACATTCGAGCCGCACCCGGCCAGGAGGGCCGCGACGGCCGATGCCACGAAGGCCTGTTGTGCAACACGCATTGCTTTCATTGCTGTTTCCTCTTTGTGATGACGCGCTGGACCGCGTCCTGTGATGAAGGCTTTCAACCCAACGACCTCAGCGCCCGTAAGGGCCCCATACCGGCTCGCGCACGTCGGCGGTGGTGGACACCAGGCGCGCTTTGATCTTGCCATCCAGGGTGGTGGTCATCAAGACGTCACGCCCCCCGGCGCGGGTCGCGTAGATGATGAGCCGGCCGTTGGGCGCGAAGCTGGGGCTCTCGTCGTCGCTGGTGTCGGTCAGCGCCAATGGCGAGCCGCTGCCTCCGGCGTCCATCGTGTACAGCCGGAAGGCATTGCCTTGGCGCGAGATGTAGGCGAGCGTGCGGCCGTCGGGGCTGATGGCCGGGCTGATGTTGTAGCTGCCCGAGAAGGTGACGCGCTCGGCAGCGCCGCCGGCGGCCGGCATGCGATAGACCTGCGGGCTGCCGCCGCGGTCGCTCACGAAGTACAGCAGGCGGCCGTCGGGCGAGAACGCAGGCTCGGTGTCGATCGCCGACGTGTTGGTGATGCGCCTGAGGCCTTCGCCGGCGCGGTTCATCACGTAGAGCTGCGAGCCGCCCTCGCGCGACAGCGTGAGCGCGAGCGTCTGGCCGTCGGGTGACCACGCCGGGGCGCTGTTGGAGCCGCGGAAGTTGGCAATCGCGCGGCGCTTGCCCGATGCCACTTCCTGCGTGTAGACGACGGCCTTCTGACTCTCGAAGGACACGTACGCCAGCTCCTTGCCATCGGGCGACCACGCCGGCGAGATGATCGGCTCGGGGCTGTTGAGCGCAACCTGCCCGCCTTCGCCGTCGGCATCGGCCACGCGCAGCGTAAAGCGGCTGCCGCCCTTGGTCACGTAGGCGATGCGGGTGGAGAACACGCCCTTCTCGCCCGTCAGCTTCTCGTGGATGTAGTCGGCGATGCGGTGCGCCGCGAGCCTCAGGTCGGCCTGATCGACCGCGTTGCTCTGGCCGCCGAGTTCGACGCCCTTGACCACGTCCCACAGCTTGAAGCGCACGTCGAAGCGGCCGTCGGCGAGCCGCATCACCGAGCCGCCGGCGAGCGCATCGGTGGCGCGGCCGCGCCATTCGCTCATCGACGGCTGCGTGGTCTCGTCGAGCACGGCCGGCGCGTCGATGATGCGGAACAGCCCGCTGCGCTCGAGGTCGGCGCGCACGATGGCGGAGATCGACTGGTTGCTGCGCTCTTCGTCGCGGAACTTGGCGATCGCGATGGGCACCTGGGTGGCGCCGACCCCGGAGATCTCAACCCGGAACTGCGCCCAGGCGGGGGTGGCAAGGAGCACGCCGGCAGTGGCGGAGAACTGTCGTCGATTGAGCATGGATTGTCATGACCCCGTTTTGGCCGGTTGGTTCACCGCGCCGGAGCGCGCCAGCAGGCCCATCTTCAGATAACGGTAGTACGTGCCTTCGGCCACATACACCGCCAACACCAACCCCAGACGTCCATCGAGAAAACCCCGACGCAGCAGATAGCAGCGGATGAAGGCCCACAGCCCGTGCGACAACGCCGACGCCAGGCCGCCCTGCCGGCCTGCGCGCACCTTGTCGAGTGCGCGCCCGCTGCTGTAGCGGTTCATCTTGTCGATGGCGTTCTCGAGGGTCGGCATGCTGTCGTGCAGCAATTCGCCTTCGAGCCGGCCGATCGGACCGTCGATGAGCAGGCGCTCATGCACCAGATCGTCGGAGAAGCGGCCGGTGCCGCGGCGGAACAGCCGCAGCACGCGATCGGGGTACCAGTCGCCGTGGCGCATCCACTGGCCGCAGAAGCTGGACAGCCGCGACAGCTCGTAGCCTACCGCGCCGCGGGGGGCGCCCTGCGAGGAAGCGTGTGGTTCTTGTCCGGATGTGACGTCCGCGACGACCCGCAGGATGTTCGCGGCGAGCTGTTCGCTCACACGCTCGTCGGCGTCGATGCTGAGCACCCAGCGCCCCTGCGCCTGCGCGAGCGCGCGGTTCTTCTGCACCCCGAAGCCGGGCCAGTCGCTCGTGGTCGTCACCCGTGCACCGCAGCGCTCGGCGATCTCACGCGTGCCGTCGTCGCTGCTGGAGTCGACGACGATCCATTCGTCGGCGAACCCCACCGACTGCAGGCATGCGGCGATGTTGTGCGCTTCGTTGCGGGTGATGAGGATGACCGAGAGGTTCAAGGCGGGCGGGTCGGGGCGACGGGCAGGCGATTGTAGGCAGGCACCGATAATGCCGGCCCATGACATCCGAGGTCGTGCCGTTGAAGGTGCGGTTGGCCCGCATCGCTCCGTTCTTTCGCAGCAGCCACTGGGGCTTCGTGCTCGCCGCCGCCGGCACCATCATTGCCTCGGCCACCGAGCCGATGGTGCCGGCGCTGCTGCGCCTGTTGCTGGACCGCGGCTTCAGTGCCGGCAAGCTCTCGCTGTGGCTGGTGCCCGTGTCGGTGATCGGCCTGTTCGCCATCCGCGGACTCGCCGGCTTCCTTGCGCAGTACGGCCTCTCGTGGTCGGCCAACCGGGGCATCCAGAAGCTGCGCGGGGCGCTGTTCGCCCGGCTGCTCGAGGCCGAGCCGCTGCTGTTCACGCGCAACTCGGCGAGCAGCCTGATCAATACCGTGACCTACGAAGTGCAGACCGGCACCACGCTGCTCGTCAATGCCATGCTGTCGCTGGTGCGTGACTCCCTGACCCTGCTCGCGCTGCTGGTCTACCTGCTGTACCTCAACTGGCAGCTCACCCTGTTCGTCGCCGTGCTCTTCCCGCTGGTCGCCTTCGTGATGCGGGTGGTGAGCCGACGCCTGCACCGGCTGACGATCCAGACGCAGAACGCCACCGACCAGCTCGCGTACGTCGTCGAGGAGAACGTGCTGGCCTGGCGAATCGTGCGACTGCACGCCGCTGCGCCGTCGCAGATCGGACGTTTCGGCAAGGTCAGCGAAGTGCTGCGGCGGCTGTCGCTGAAATCGACCGTCGCCGCTTCCACCACGACGCCTTTGACGCAGGTGCTTGCGGCCTGCGCGCTGTCGGCGGTGATCGTCGTCGCGCTGTGGCAGAGCCGCAGCGGCGGCTCGACGGTGGGCGACTTCGTCGGCTTCGTCACCGCCATGCTGATGCTGGTGACGCCCATCAAGCACCTGTCCGAGGTGTCGGGGCCGATCACCCGCGGCCTGGCCGCGCTGGACCGCGGCATGAGCATGCTGGACCACGCGCCGCCCGAAGCGGGCGGCGGGCACGATCCGGGCCGCGCCGAGGGACGCATCGAACTGCGCGACGTGTCCCTGCGCTATCGCGACGACCAGCCGGCGGCGCTGGACCACGTGAGCCTCGACATCCGCGCCGGCGAAACGGTCGCGCTGGTCGGGCCCTCGGGCTCGGGCAAGTCGACGCTGGTGAACCTGCTGCCGCGCTTCCTGGATCCCGTCTCCGGCAGCGTGCTGCTCGACGGCGTCGCGCTGGCCGAATGGGACATCCGCGCGCTGCGCCAGCAGTTCGCGCTGGTCAGCCAGGACGTGGTGCTGTTCAACGACACGGTCGCGGCCAATGTCTGCCTGGGTGCCGAAATGGACCGGGAGCGCGTGCTCGCCGCCCTGGCCAGCGCCAACCTGCGCGACTTCGTCGAGAAGCTGCCCCAGGGGCTCGACACGCCCGTGGGGCACAACGGCAGCCAGCTGTCCGGCGGACAACGCCAGCGGCTGGCGATCGCCCGCGCGGTGTACAAGGACGCGCCCATCCTCATCCTCGACGAGGCCACATCGGCGCTCGACAGCGAGAGCGAGCGCCTGGTGCAGACGGCGCTGGAGCGACTGATGGCGGGCCGCACGTCGATCGTCATCGCGCACCGCTTGTCGACCATCGAGGCGGCCGACCGCGTCATCGTGCTCGAGCACGGCCGCGTGCTCGAGCAAGGCACGCACGGCGAGCTGCTCGCGCGCGGCGGCCTCTTCGCGCGCCTGCACTCGCTGCAGTTCAACACCTGACACACCGAAAGGCCGATGCCATGCCGCACCCGATCAGCCGATTCCCCGTACCGACGCTCGAAGCGCTGCCCGACGACCTGCGCGAGCGCATCCTCGCCGTGCAGGAGAAGGCCGGATTCGTGCCGAACATCTTTTTGGCACTGGCTCACCGGCCGGACGAGTTCCGCGCCTTCTTCGCCTACCACGATGCGCTGCTGCTGCGCGAATCGGGCCTGTCCAAGGGCGAGAAGGAAATGATCATCGTGGCCACCAGCGGAGCCAACCGCTGCCTGTACTGCGTTGTCGCGCACGGGGCCATCCTTCGCATCTACGAGAAGAGCCCGCTGATCGCCGACCAGCTCGCGACCAACCCGATGAAGGCCGACATCACGCCACGCCAGAAGGCGATGCTCGCCTTCGCGCTCAAGGTCTGCAGCGATGCGCAGAACGTCGGCGAGTCCGATTACGCGGCGCTGCACGCCCACGGGTTCACCGACGAGGACATCTGGGACATCGGCGCGATCACGGCGCTGTTCGGCTTGTCCAACCGCATGGCCAACCTGGTCTCGCTGCGGCCCAACGACGAGTTCTACCTGCTCGGGCGCGTGCCCAAGGCGGCCCGTTGAGACGCGAAGGCATGAACTACCGCGTCGTCATCCCCGTGCTCAACCAGCTGCGGTACACGCAGCAGTGCGTCGACAGCCTGCTGGCATCGGGCACGCCGGCCTCGGCGCTGCTCGTCATCGACAACGGCAGCTCCGACGAAACACCGCGCTGGCTCGCTTCGCGGCCCGAGATCCCCGCCATCCGCAACCGCGTCAACCTGGGATGCGGCGGCGCATGGGCCCAGGGCGCACTGCACGACGAGAGCGACTGGGTGGTGCTGCTGAACAACGACGTCGTCGTGTGCCCGAATGCGATGGACGATCTGTTCGCCGCCGCCGACCGGCACGGCCTGGACGTCGTGAGCCCGGCGCTGATCGAGGGGCCGCTCGACTACGACTTCGTCCAGCATGCGCAGAAGTTCCGCGAGGCGATGCGCGGGAGCTTGCGCCGCGGCTGGTTCCACGGCGTCTGCTTCGCGGTGCGCCGCCGAGTGTTCGAAGCGATCGGCTTTCCCGATACCGACCGCCAGCTCGGCGGGCGCGAGGACGTGGAGTACCTGATCCGCTGCCTGCGCCACGATGTGCCGGTGGGCACCGTCGGCGATGTGGTGCTGCACCACTTCGGCTCGATCACGCAGAAGGCCATGAAGCTCGAAAGCGGCCAGGACGACCTCGGCGATCGCGCGCACTTCTACAGCAAGGTCGGCATGGGCTGGCTGGCGCGCAAGCGCTTCAAGTCGGAGCGCAAGCGGCAGGCGCGCGAGTGGGTCGCGCAGGAGCGCGCGGCGCACGGCTATGCGATGCACATGCTGCGCAAGAATGGCCAGTGGACCGACGCGCTGTACCTGTGAGCTGCCCATGACCGACATCCCCTACTCCGTGCATCCGCTGTCCGACGTACAAACCACCGAGATCGGCGCCGGCACGCGCATATGGCAGTACGTCGTCGTGCTGCCCGGCGCCCGGATCGGGCGCGAGTGCAACATCTGCTCGCATTGCTTCATCGAGAGCGAGGTATCCATCGGCGACCGCGTCACCATCAAGAGCGGCGTGCAGGTCTGGAACGGGATCACGCTGGAGGACGGCGTCATGGTCGGACCCAACGTCAGCTTCACCAACGACCGTCATCCGCGCAGCGGCAACCGCGGGTTCAGGCTGGAGCGCACCGTCGTGGCCCGCGACGCATCGATAGGCGCCGGCGCCGTGCTCCTGCCCGGGCTGCGCATCGGTGCGGGCGCCACCGTCGGAGCCGGAGCGGTGGTGACCCGCGACGTGCCGGACGGCGCCACCGTCGTCGGCAACCCGGCGCGCATCATCGGAGAGGCGCAGCCATGAGCCTGGCCGAATGCCGAATCGTCGACCTGCCGAAGATCGCTGATCCACGCGGCAACCTGACCTTCATCGAAGGCCGGCGGCACGTGCCGTTCGACATCGCCCGCGTGTACTACTTGTACGACGTGCCCGGCGGCTCCGAGCGCGGGGGCCACGCCCACAAGGCGCTGCACCAGCTCATCGTCGCCATGTCGGGCAGCTTCGACGTCGTCCTCGACGATGGCCGCGGCGGCAAGCAGCGCTTTCATCTCAACCGCTCGTATCACGGGCTGTACGTGTGCCCCATGATCTGGCGCGAGCTGGACAACTTCTCCTCGGGCTCGGTCTGCATGGTGCTGGCCTCCAACGTCTACGACGAGGCCGACTACTACCGTGACTACGGCGAGTACCAGCTGGCGCTCGCGCGTCCCCACGCATGAGCAGGACGCTGGACCTCGGCTGCGGCGACATTCCGCGCAACCCCTTCCACGCCGACGAGCTTTTCGGCGTCGACGTGCGCGACAACCTGGCGGGCAACATCAAGAGCGCCGACCTCGTCATCGAGCCGATCCCGTTCGGTGACGAGAGCTTCGACTACCTCACCGCCTACGACTTCATCGAGCACGTGCCGCGGATCATCTACGCGCCCCAGCGGCGGCACGCCTTCATCGAGGTGATGAACGAGATCCACCGCGTGCTCAAGCCGGGCGGGCTGTTCCTCTCGCACACCCCGGCGTATCCGCACGGCGTGGCCTTTCGCGACCCGACGCACGTCAACATCATCACCGAAGAGACCTTCCCGTTCTACTTCGACGACCAGGTCCGCTGGGGGTCGATCTACGGGTTCAAGGGCGCCTTCAGGCTTCGCCATCAGGAGTGGCGCGGGCCGCACCTCATCACCGTGATGCAGAAAGTGGCGGCGCCCGACAGCCCGGCCGCCCAACCCGGCGCCGCTGCCCGCATCAGCGTCTTCATTCCGGTCCACAACGGAGAGAAGCATCTGGCGCAGACCCTCGATTCGGTGCTGGCGCAGACCCATGCCGACTTCGAGGTGCTTTGCATCGACGATGCCTCCACCGATGGCAGCGCGCAGATACTGGCGCGGTATGCGGCACGCGATCCACGCATTCGCGTCGTCACCACGCCGGTCAACCTGGGATCGGCACCGCGGGCGCTCAACCACGCGCTGGGCCTGATGACGGGCGGTTACTTCGTCTATTCCTCGCAGGACGATTCGTTCTCGTCCGACTGGCTGGCCCGCATGCATGCCCGTGCGCAGGAGACCGGCGCCGATGCGGTGATTCCGGAGGTCGTGCTGCACCACGAGGACGCCCCCGCGAAGAACCGCTCGCTGGTGGGCCTGGCGGGCGATGCCGATGCGATCGTCTCGGGGCGCGAGGCGTGCCTGCAATCGCTGAGCTGGTCCATTCCCGGCAACGCGCTGTGGAACGCCGGCCTGGTACGCCGGCTGGGCTTCGAGGATTTCAGCCTCAACAGCGACGAGTATTCCGTGCGCCGCTTCTTCCTCGAATGCAGACAGGTGGCCTTCAGCGGTGGTCGCTTCCTGTACCGTCAGGACAATCCCGATGCGGTGACGCGGCGCTTCGACGCCGGCCGCTTCGACTGGCCGTACACGCAGCTGCGGCTCGCGCAGCTGCTGCAGGAATACGGCTTCGCGCACGAGGTCGTGCGCAAGGAGATCGACGGCGCGGTGTCGGCCATGGCAAGCCTGCGGCGCAAGCTCGATGAACACCGGGCGAGCTGGACGGCAAGCGAGCTGGCGCGCGCCGAGGCGGCGATCGCACGCTTCGAGCAGCGCCTCTCGCTGCAGCAGGTGCTGGACCCGCCGCGCAGGATGGAGCGTCGCGTGGCCCGATGGAAGAACTCGCTGCGCAAGCTCCCCACCAAGCTCGGACTTCGCCGACCATGATCGAATTCCTCAACCTGCGGCGCGTGAATGCGCCGCACGAAGCCGCTCTCCAGGCCGCACAGCAGCGCGTGCTGCGCTCGGGCTGGTACATCCTCGGCGAGGAGACCGCCGCATTCGAAGCCGATTTCGCCCGCTACTGCGGCACGCGCCACTGCATCGGCGTGGCCAATGGCCTCGACGCGCTGGTGCTCATCCTGCGGGCCCTGGGCATAGGCGCCGGCGACGAGGTCATCGTCCCGGCCAACACCTTCATCGCCACCTGGCTGGCGGTGTGCCAGGTGGGCGCGCAACCGGTGCCCGTCGATCCACGACCCGACACCGGCAACCTCGACCCTGCCCGCCTCGCCGCCGCACTCACCCCTCGCACGCGCGCCGTGATGCCGGTGCACCTGTACGGCCAGACCGCGGAGATGGAGCCGATCGCCACGTTCGCGCGGCAGCACGGCCTCTACGTCGTCGAGGATGCCGCGCAGGCGCACGGCGCCCGCTATCGCGGGGCGCGCGCCGGCGCGCTCGGCGTGGCCGCGGGGTTCAGTTTCTACCCGGGAAAGAATCTCGGCGCACTGGGCGACGGCGGCGCCATCACCACCGACGACGACGAGCTCGCCTCGCGCCTGCGTGCGCTGCGCAACTACGGCTCGCGCAAGAAGTACGTGCACGAATTCATCGGCGTCAACTCGCGCCTGGACGAGCTGCAGTCGGCGATGCTGCGCGTGAAGCTGCCTGCGCTGGATGCCGAGAACGCGGTTCGCGCGCAGCTCGCCGCGCGCTATCTGCGCGGGCTGGAAGACGTCGCGGTGGAGCTTCCCGCCACCGCGGAGCATTGCGAGCCGGTGTGGCACCTCTTCGTCGTGCGTGTCGACGAGCGCGAACGCGTGCAGCGGGAGCTTGCGGCACGCGGCATTGCAACGCTGATCCACTATCCCGCCGCCTGCCACCGCCAGCAGGCCTTCGCCGAGCGGCCATGGCCGGCGCTGCCGGTGAGCGAGGCGCTGGCCGGGCGCGTGCTGAGCCTGCCCATCAGCCCCGTGCACACGCCGGCGGAGATCGACGCTGTCATCGCCGCGCTGGCCGAGATCGTGGGCCCCCGCCGGAGCGGGTCGGCATGACGCCGCGAATCACGCTGGCGGTGCTGGCCTATCGGCAGGCGGCCTTCATCGACGACGCCGTGAAGAGCGCACTCGCGCAGACCGGCGAGCCCATCGAGATCCTGCTGTCGGACGACGCATCGCCGGACAGCACGCACGAGCAGATGCGCTCGCTGGCGACCGGGTACGCGGGACCGCACGAGGTCGTCGTGCGCCGAAATCCCGCCAACCTCGGCATCGGGGCCCACTTCAACGAAGTGGTGCGCGCGGCCCGCGGCGAGCTCATCGTGATGATGGCGGGCGACGACCTGTCGCTGCCCGATCGGGTGGCGCGTGTCGCCGCGGCCTGGGATGCTTCGCAGCAGCGGCTCGACCTCATCGCGAGTCACCTGATCGACATGGACCACGAAGGCCGCGATGTCGGCATCGTCGAGGTGGACGATCTGGCGCAGTGGCGCTCGCTCCAGGACTGGGCGCAGCATCGGCCCTACATCGTCGGCGCGGCCCACGCGTTCACGCGCCGCACCTTCCAGCGCTTCGGGCCATTGGGTCCCAAGGTCGCGCACGAGGACCAGGTCAACTTGCTGCGCGCGTTGTGCGGCGGCGGGGCCGCCACACTGCCGGTGCCGCTCGTTCGCTATCGCCAGGGCGGCGTGTCCGACCGCATGCGCGCCTTCACGGCCGAGCACTTCGTTGCCCGCATGCGGCGCTCCAATGCCACGCACGTCGCGCTGCATGAGCAGTGGCTGGCGGACGCGCGAAGCGTGGGCGAGGAAGCACTGGTCGAGAACGCCATCCGGCGCGAATACGGGCGCGAACTCTTCCTGCAGGCGCTGCTGGCGGCACCCGATCTCACCGGTCGCTGGCGCGCCACGCGCCGCCATCGCGACGTGGCGCTCGGCTGGCGGCTGCGCAAGTTCGCCTCGCTGGGCATGCCGGCGGTGGCTGCCCGCATCCGGGCGATGCAGGCCGCATCGAGGACGATGCGACACGGCGAAGGCCGCTGACAGTCAGCGGGCTGGCGGGTGCGCGCCCTGTCCCAGGGCCGCTCGTGCTTCGGCGAGCACCCGCTGCGGGTCCATCGTCTCCAGGCACTCGCTGCGGCTGTCGTTGTGTCGGTCGCACCCCGCGCCATTGCAGGGCACGCACGACGGCGTGCCCTGCAGCAGGATCACCTTGCCGCTGCGCTGCGACAAGGCCCGCTGCCGATACGGCAGCTCCAGCGGCCCGCGGCCGGGCCACGGCCCCCAGACGCGAGGGTCGATGGGCCCGTACAGCGCCACCACGGGCACGTCGCAGGCGGCGGCGAGGTGGGTCACCGAGGTGTCCGGCCCCACGTAGAGCGACGCGCCGCGCAGCAAGGTGGTGAGCTGCGCGAAATCGAGCAGGCCGGCGAGCGGCAGTATCTGCGCCTGCGCAGCCAGACGCGCGACCTCGGCGACCGCCTTGCGATCGGCTTCGGACGGCCCGCCGGTCAGCAGGACCTGGAAGCCGTCGCCGGCCAGGCCCCTGGCCAGCTCGGCGTAGTGCGGCAGCGGCCACTGCTTGTAGCGGACCAGCGAGGGCACCTGCAGCACGACGTAGGGCGCGCGCAGCTGCTCGGCCACGCCCGGCGGCACCTCGGCCCCGGCCGGCGCGACGACCTCGGCCTCGGCCGGATGCGTCCACGGTGAAAGCAGCTTCAGCTTGTCGATGACGACGTGAGTCTGGTTGCCTCGCAGCACGACGGCATGGTCGAGCAGCGCCCGCTTCCACCATGCACGGCCCTCGTCGGGCACCTGGCCGCTGCGCACACGCGCCGCGATCCAGCCGTACAGGTGCGCCCGGTCGCTGTGCTGGGCAACCAGCGAGAGGTCGTAGCGTCGCCACAGGCGCTGGATGAGCGCCTTGGACTGCATCCATCCGCTGCCGCCGGGCACCTCGATGAGCTCGTGCACATCGGGGTTGCCCTTCAGCATGCCGAGCGTGCCGGCGAAACCCAGCACGTCGATCTGCGCAGCGGGCCAGCGCCGCTTGGCGGCGCGGATCAGCGGGGTGGTCAGCAGCACGTCACCGATCTGCCGGGTGCAGATCACGAGGATGCGCCGGAACTCGGCGCGCGGGTCCAGGACCTTCACGGCACGCGCCTCACATCAGCACGATGTCGTATTGCTCCGGAGACCCCATCGCCTCGGCCTGCAGCGAGATCGGCTTGCCGATGAAGTCGGACAGGCCGGCCAGATGCTGGCTCTCCTCGTCGAGCAGCATCTCCACCACCGACGGCGCGGCGATGACGCGGAATTCCTTGGGGTTGAACTGCCTCGCCTCGCGCAGGATCTCGCGCAGGATGTCGTAGCAGACGCTGCGCGGCGTCTTCACCTGCCCCTTGCCTTCGCAGGTGGGACACGGCTCGCACAGCATGTGGGCCAGCGATTCACGTGTGCGCTTGCGCGTCATCTCGACCAGACCGAGCTGGGTGAAGCCGCTCACGGTGATCTTGGTCCGGTCGCGCGCGAGCTGCTTGCGGAATTCGGCGAGCACGGCGTTCTGGTGCTCTTCGCGCGTCATGTCGATGAAGTCGACGATGATGATGCCGCCGAGGTTGCGCAGCCGCAGCTGGCGCGCGATCGCTCCAGCCGCCTCCAGGTTGGTCTTGAAGATGGTGTCGTCGAAGTTTCGCGCGCCGACGTAGCCGCCGGTGTTGACGTCGATGGTCGTCAGCGCCTCGGTCTGGTCGATGATCAGGTAACCGCCCGACTTGAGATCGACGCGCCGCGCGAGGGCCTTGGTGATCTCCTCGTCGATGTTGTACAGGTCGAAGATCGGCCGCTCGCCCTTGTACAGCTCCAGCTTGCTCACCGACGTGGGCGTGAACTGCTCGCCGAAGGCCTTGAGCGCATCGAACTGCATCTTCGAGTCGATGCGGATGGATTGCGTGTCGTCGTGCGCGAGGTCTCGCAGCACGCGCTCGGTGAGGCTCAGGTCCTGGTGCAGCAGCGTTCCGGCGGGCGACTTGAAGCTGCGCTCGCGGATCGCGGCCCAGGTCTTGCGCAGGTAGGCGATGTCGTCGGCCAGCTCCGCATCGGTCGCTTCCTCGGCATTGGTGCGCAGGATGAAGCCGCCGCCTCCGCCGTCTTCGGACTTGCCCACCAGCGCCTGCATGCGCGTGCGAAGCTGCTCGCGCAGCTCGGGCGATCCGATCTTCTGCGAGATGCCGATGTGGTCGTCCTGCGGCAGGAACACGAGCAGCCGGCCGGCGATGCTGATCTGCGTGGACAGCCGGGCGCCCTTGGTGCCGATGGGATCCTTGATCACCTGCACCGTCAGCGTCTGCCCTTCGAAGACGAGGCGCTCGATCGGCGTCGGCGGCGCGGTGCCCGGCGCATGGTCGTTGCGCGGCGTGCCTCCGTTGGCATGAACGTCGGCCACGTGCAGGAAGGCCGCGCGTTCGAGTCCGATGTCGATGAAGGCCGATTGCATGCCGGGCAGCACCCTCGCGACGCGGCCAGCGTAGATGTTGCCGACCAGGCCGCGCTCGAGCGTTCGCTCGACGTGGAGCTCCTGCACGGCGCCATTCTCGACCACCGCCACGCGTGTTTCCTGAGGGGCCCAGTTGATGAGGATGTCTTGCATGGACGTTTGTCGTCGCGCTCAGAACCTGACGCGCGCTTGTCTCAGCAGTTGTGCCGTCTCGTACAAGGGCAAACCCATGATACCGGAGTAGCTGCCCTCGATATGCCGGATCCACGCGGCCGCGGCACTCTGTATGGCGTAGGCACCGGCCTTGCCGAAGGGCTCGCCGGTGGCGACATAGTGCGCGATGTCGCGCTCGCTCACGGCGTCGAACTGCACGCGCGAGATGTTGATCGCGAGCGCGTCCTGCCGGCCCCAGGCGACCGCCACCGCGGTGATGACGCGGTGCGTGCGGCCCGACAGCAAGGCCAGCGTGGCGTGTGCATCGGCAGCATCGGCCGGCTTGCCGAGCAGGCGGCGCCCCAGCGCAACGGTGGTGTCGGAGCACAGGATGGGCGCGGGCGGCAGGCCGCGCGCGGCGAGCCTGCGGCGCGCCGCCAACAGCTTGGCGCGAGTCACCCGCTCGACGTAGGCGACGGGCGCCTCGCCCCGGATCTCGGCCTCCAGCGCTTCGGCGTCCTCGTCGGGACCCGGCAGCAGCAGCTCGTGCCGTACGCCCAGCTGCTCCAGCAGCTGGCGCCGGCGCGGGCTCTGCGAGGCGAGATAGACGAAATCGTGGGCAGCGCTCATCTCACTCGCGGTGGTACGGGTGATGGACCATCACGGTCCATGCGCGGTACAGCGCCTCGGCGAGCAGCACGCGCACGAACGCATGCGGCAGCGTGAGATCCGACAGGCGCAGCGTCTCGTCGGCCGAGGCCTTCAGCGCCGCGTCGAGGCCGTCGGGTCCGCCCACCAGGAGCGCGACGTCGCGGCCGTCGTTCATCCACGCCTGCAAGCGTTCGGCCAGCTGCAGCGTCGTGACGCGCGTGCCGTGCTCGTCGAGCACGACGCGACGCGCCCCTTTCGGCACGGCGGACGCGAGGCGAGCCGCTTCGGCGGCCATGAGCTGCTCGGCGGTCCTGGAGCCGCGCGCTTCGGTTTTCACCGCCTTCAGCTCGAGCCTGAGCTCGGGCGGGAAGCGCTTGGCGAAATCGTCGTAGGCGGTGTCGGCCCAGGCTGGTTGGCGTTGTCCAACGGCGACCAGCACCAGCTTCACGAGCGCGTCGCGGTCTTCTTCGCCGGGGCTTTCCTGGCCGGCGCGGCCTTCTTCGCCGCTGCGCTCTTCACACCCACCGTGCGCGTCACCGCCTTTTTCGCCGCTGTCTTCTTGGCCGGCACCTTCTTGGCCGCGGCCTTCTTCGCCGGCGCCGCCTTCTTCGCGGAGGCCTTCCTGGCGGGCCCGGCGTCGTTGGATGCCTTGACCAGGCTGACCGGCTTGTCGTCGAGCTTGAGCTTGACCGGCTTGTCGCCCCAGATCTCCTCGAGGTGGTAGTAGGTGCGGATGGCCGGCTGCATCACATGCACGACGGCGGCGCCGCAGTCCACGATGATCCACTCGCCGTTGTCCTCGCCCTCGGTGCGCATCACGGGAA
Source organism: Piscinibacter sp. XHJ-5 (assembly GCF_029855045.1). Lineage (GTDB taxonomy): Bacteria > Pseudomonadota > Gammaproteobacteria > Burkholderiales > Burkholderiaceae_C > Albitalea. The sequence continues at coordinate 1,727,179 of NZ_CP123228.1, read as the reverse complement.
AGCCCCTGGACTTCACGGCGTCGCGCACGCTCGACGCCAGGGCCTTGGTCTGCCGGTTGCTGGTGCCCGAGGCGATGACCACGCGCTCGAAGAGCGGCGACAGGTGCTCGGTGTTGAAGACCACGATGTTCTGGCCCTTCACGTCTTCCAGACCATCGACGATGGCGCGTTGCAGTTTGCGGATGTCCATTCAGCTCCCGGGATGCCCTCGGTACAGGTGGTGTCGGTCAATATAGCTCGCGACTGGGGGAGGCACCATGTCGGTGATGCCCTCGCGCGCGGCCACGCGCCGGCGCACGTCCGACGACGACACGTCGATGCGCGGCAGCGGCAGCGTCACCGCATGGTGCGGATGATCGGCCAGCGCGTCGCCGGGTGTCGGCTCCACGCCCTCGCGCGCAGCGACGGCGAAGGACACCTCGGCGGCCAGCTCGCGCCAGTCGCGCCAGGTGTGCAGCTGCCCGTATTGGTCCTGGCCTACGACGAGAAACCACAACGCGGGCGAAGGGTGTGCCGCCTTCAGCTCGCGCACGGTGTCGATCATGTAGCTCGGGCCCTGGCGTTCGAGCTCGCAGCGCTCCAGCACGAACCGCGGCTCGTCCTCGATGGCCAGCGCCACCATCGCGGCCCGGTCCGCAGCCGGCGTCAGCTCGCGCGGCTTCTGCCACGCATCGCCGACGGGGATCCAGCGCAGCTCGTCGAGCATGAGGTGCTCCAGCGCCGTGCGGGCGAGCGCCAGGTGCGCGCGATGCACGGGATCGAAGCTCCCGCCGTACAGGCCGATCCTTTTCAAACGGGGGTCCAGTCGCGAGGCCGGAGGAACTCCGTGTAGAGCCGCGCCTCCGGCGAGCCCGGCTCGGGCTGCCAGTTGTAGCGCCATTTCACGATCGGGGGCATCGACATCAGGATCGACTCGGTGCGCCCGCCCGACTGCAGGCCGAACAGCGTGCCGCGGTCGAAGACCAGGTTGAACTCGACATAGCGGCCGCGCCGGTAAGCCTGGAAGTCGCGCTCGCGCTCGCCGTAGGCCAGGGCCTTGCGCCGCTGCACGATCGGCAGGTAGGCGGCGAGGAAGGCGTCGCCCACCGCGCGCGTCATCGCGAAGCTGCTGTCGAAGCCCAGCTCGGAGAAGTCGTCGAAGAAGACGCCGCCGATGCCGCGCGGCTCGTTGCGGTGCTTGAGGAAGAAGTAGTCGTCGCACCACTGCTTGAAGCGCGGGTACAGGCCGGCGCCGAAGGGGGCGAGCGCATCCCGGTTGACGCGGTGAAAATGCTCGGCGTCGGCCTCGAAGCCGTAGTAGGGCGTGAGGTCCATGCCGCCACCGAACCAGGTCACCGGGTCGCGGGCAGACGGATGCGCCGCCAGCATGCGCACGTTCATGTGAACCGTCGGCACATACGGATTGCGCGGGTGGAAGACCAGCGAGACGCCCATTGCCTCGAAGGGCGCGCCGGCCAGTTCGGGCCGATGCTGGGTGGCCGAAGGCGGCAGCGTGCGGCCCTTCACATGCGAGAAGCTGCAGCCGGCGCGCTCGAGCAGCGCGCCGCCTTCGACCAGGCGCGAAAGGCCCTCGCCTTCCAGCGGGCCGCCCGGCTCGCGCACCCAGCGGTCGGCGATGAAGGGCGAGCCGTCCTCGGCCTCCATCGCGGCGACGATGCGCTCTTGCAGCGAGAGCAGCCAGTCGCGAACCGCGGCGGTGTCCACGGGCTCAGCGCTTGATCGCGCGGTGGCCGATGTCGCGCCGGTACTGCGCACCATCGAAGCGAATGCCCTGCAGCATCTCGTAGGCGCGCTGCTGCGCCTGCCGCACGGAATCGCCCAGCGCCGTCACGCACAGCACGCGGCCGCCGGCGGTGACGAGATCCTGGCCCGCCAGACTGGTGCCTGCGTGGAACACCACCGCGTCGGCGGCCTCGGCCGGCACGCCGGTGATGACGTCGCCCTTGCGCGGGTCGAGCGGATAGCCGTGAGCCGCCATCACCACGCCCAGCGCGACGCGGCGGTCCCACTTGAGCTCGACCTGGTCGAGCGTGCCGTCGGTGGCGTGCATCAGCACGTCGAACAGGTCGCTCTTGAGCCGCATCATGATCGGCTGCGTCTCGGGATCGCCCAGGCGGCAGTTGAACTCGACCGTGCGCGGATTGCCGTTCGAGTCGATCATCAGGCCGGCATAGAGGAAGCCGGTGAAGGGCGCGCCGTCCTTGGCCATGCCCTGGATGGTCGGCATGATGATCTCGTGCATCACCTTGGCATGCACATTGGGCGTGACCACCGGCGCGGGCGAATACGCGCCCATGCCGCCGGTGTTCGGCCCCTCGTCGTCGTCGCGCAGGCGCTTGTGGTCCTGGCTGGTGGCCAGCGAGACGACGTGCTTGCCGTCGCACAGCACGATGAAGCTGGCCTCCTCGCCTTCGAGGAACTGCTCGATGACCACACGGGCGCCGCCTTCGTTGTGCTGCACGCCGAGCTTGTTGTCGGTCAGCATCCAGTCGATGGCCTCGTGGGCCTGCGGCAGCGACATGGCGACCACGACGCCCTTGCCCGCAGCCAGACCGTCGGCCTTGATGACGATGGGCGCGTCGTGCTCGTCGACGTAGGCATGCGCCTTGGCGGCGTCGGTGAAGGTCTCGTAGTCGGCGGTCGGGATCTTGTGGCGCTTCATGAAGGCCTTGGCGAAGGCCTTCGAGCTCTCCAGCTGCGCCGCGGCCTTGGTGGGGCCGAAGATGCGCAGGCCCTGCTCGCGGAAGACGTCGACGACGCCGCCTGCCAGCGGGGCTTCCGGGCCGACCACGGTCAGCACGATCTTTTCCTTGCGCACGAAGTCGGCCAGCGCGCGGGGGTCGCTGATCGGCACGTTGTTCAGCCGCGGATCGACCGCGGTGCCGCCATTGCCCGGCGCGACGAAGACGCTCTGAACCTTGGGCGACTGCGCCAGCTTCCACGCGAGCGCGTGCTCGCGCCCCCCCGAGCCGATCACCAGCAGCTTCATGCGTCGATCTCGGCGTTGTGATAGACGCCCTGGACGTCGTCGAGATCCTCGATCACGTCGAGCAGCTTCTGCATGCGCTGCGCATCCTCGCCGCCGAGCTCGATGGTGTTCTCGGCGCGCATGGTGACCTCTGCGACGTCGGCCTTCAGGCCGGCTTTCTCGAGCGCGTTCTTCACCGCCTCGAACTCGCCCGGCGCGGTGAGCACCTCGATGGCGCCGTCCCCGTCGGTGATGACGTCCTCGGCGCCGGCCTCGAGCGCGGCTTCCATCACCTTGTCCTCGCTGGTGCCCGGCGCAAACAACAGCTGCCCGACATGGCGGAACTGGAATGCGACCGAGCCTTCGGTGCCCAGGTTGCCGCCGTGCTTGCTGAAGGCATGGCGCACCTCCGCCACGGTGCGCACGCGGTTGTCGGTCATGCAGTCGACGATGATGGCCGCGCCGCCGATGCCGTATCCCTCGTAGCGGATCTCCTCGTAGCTCACCCCTTCGAGATTGCCGGTCGCCTTGTCGACGTTCTTCTTGATCGTGTCGGCCGGCATGTTGGCGGCCTTGGCCTTGTCGATGGCCAGGCGCAGGCGCGGATTCATGTTCGCGTCGCCGCCGCCCTGGCGCGCGGCGACCATGATTTCACGGATGATGCGCGTCCAGATCTTGCCGCGCTTCTCGTCCTGGCGGCCCTTGCGGTGCTGGATGTTGGCCCATTTGGAATGACCGGCCATATGGCTCCTTGCCGCGAGCCGTTCATCGCCGGCTCGAGATGTTGTTCGATAGACTGCAATTTTACTTGCGCGCATTCGGAGCACCCCATGGCCGAGCCCATCCTGATCGCCCAGCACGACAAGACCCAGGCATTCCTGCTGCCCGGGCTGGCCAACCGGCACGGACTCGTCACGGGCGCCACCGGCACCGGCAAGACGATCACGCTGCAGAAGATGGCCGAGGAGTTCAGCCGCATCGGCGTGCCCGTGTTCCTGGCCGACGTGAAGGGCGACCTCACCGGCATCACGCAAGCCGGCAGGATCGGCGACAAGCTGGCCGCGGTCATCAAGGAGCGGGGCCTTCCGATGCCCGAATCGGCCGCCTGCCCCGCCACGCTGTGGGACGTCTTCGGCGAGCAGGGCCACCCGGTGCGCGCCACGGTGAGCGACATGGGCCCGCTGCTGCTTGCGCGCATGCTGGCGCTCAACGAGACGCAGCAAGGTGTGCTGCAGCTGGTGTTCAAGATCGCGGACGACGCCGGCCTGCTGCTGCTCGACCTGAAGGACCTGCGCGCAATGCTCCAGCACGTGGGCGACAACGCAAGCCAATTCACCACCGAATACGGCAATGTCAGCGCAGCCAGCATCGGCGCGATCCAGCGCGGCCTGCTGCAGATCCAGGAGCAAGGCGGAGACAGGTTCTTCGGCGAGCCGATGCTCAACATCGCCGATTTCATGCAAAGCGTGGATGGCAAGGGCGCCATCAACATCCTCGCCGCCGACAAGCTGCTCAACAGCCCGCGGCTGTACGCGACCTTCCTGCTGTGGATGCTGTCCGAGCTGTTCGAGCAGCTTCCCGAGGTGGGCGACCTCGAGCAGCCCAAGCTGGTGTTCTTCTTCGACGAAGCGCATTTGCTGTTCAAGGACGCACCGAGCGCCCTGGTCGAGCGCATCGAGCTGGTCGTGCGCCTGGTGCGCAGCAAGGGCGTCGGCGTCTATTTCGTGACGCAGAACCCGCTCGACATCCCCGACACCGTGCTCGCGCAGCTGGGCAACCGCGTTCAGCACGCGCTGCGCGCCTTCACGCCGCGCGACCAGAAAGCAGTGAAGTCCGCGGCGAGCACGATGCGCGCCAATCCCAAGCTGAACGTGGAGAGCGCCATCACCGAGTTGGCGGTCGGAGAAGCGCTGGTCAGCTTCCTGGACGAAAAGGGGCGCCCCAGCATCACCGAGCGGGTATTCGTCATTCCGCCCGGCAGTCAGATCGGCCCCATCACGCCCGCCCAGCGACAGGCGCTCATGGCCGGGTCGCTGGTGGCCGGCGTCTACGAGAAGGCGGTCGACCGCGAATCCGCGTACGAGAAGCTCAAGGGCCGGGCCACGGCGGCGCCCACCACCGCCCCCGCGGGAAGGACCATGGAAGACGCCGGCCGCGACGTCCCGCCCCGCTCCACATCCGGGCAGCCCGCACCGGCGCCGGGCGGCGGCTGGCTTGGCGACGTTGCCGGCGGCCTGCTGCGCGGCTCCGGTCGAAAGGATTCGGTGCTCGAAACCGTGGCCAAGTCGGCGGCGCGCTCCATCGGGTCGACGGTCGGCCGCGAGATCATTCGCGGCGTCCTGGGCAGCATCCTCGGCGGCGGCAGCACTCGGCGGCGCTGAGCTCCGGCGCCCTTTACCGGCCCGCGTAAGCGCCGCCGGTAATCGTTACCGGATCGTCGGTGGGCAGCGGGTCGGTTCTTACAAACTCGGGCCTGAAAAACGGTCGTCGTACCTCTCGGTGCGAACCCTCGATGCACTCAAATTGTTTCAAGGCCGATCTGTCCAGGCGCCGGGCACGAGTGTTGCCTATTTACCAGCGGCCTCTTCGCGGCGGCAGTTGGCTGCGTCGGCGTCGAATCAATCGATCGATCCACTTCACTGGGAGTCCGTTTTCATGAAGAACATTGGCAAGAAAGTCACCTGCGCATTGGGGCTGGCCGCCGCCCTCGCCGCCCCGCAGGCGCGGGCAGATCTGGGTGACGACCTGATCGCCGCGGGCGGCAACATCGTGATCCGCTTCGAGGGCTCGGATGCGGGCTACAACAGCCTCATCAGCGTCAACGGTTCACCGGAGGTGTTCCCGAACCACTCGACGCCGGTGGGCACCGAGTTCGACCTCGGTTTCTTCGCGGCGGGCACGCCGCTGGACGTCGTTCTGCACGTGCTGAACACAGCGCAGTTCTTCCACAGCGGGTCGGGCGCGCTGAACTCGGACGGCCAGCCGCACGCGTTCGTGAACGTGGTGGGCGACCGCACGTTCGTCAGCTTCGAGGATCTGGTCGGCGGTGGCGATCGCGACTACAACGACCACATGTTCTCGTTCACCAACATCGCGGTCGGGGCCATCCCCGAGCCGTCGGTGATGGCGCTGATGCTGGGTGGACTCGGCGTGCTGGGCTTCGTCGCCCGCCGCCGTCGCAGCCAGCACTGACAGCGACGCTTTCCCTTGACATCGGGCTCCTTCGGCGCCCGATGCTTTTTTCGGCATGCGCGCTTGCCGTGAACCGACGCTTCACGGCACCGGCGTGAGCTTCACCGCCGGCGGGGACATCACCCGCGCCACGTCGTCGACGCTGTCGACAATGCGATGGCTCAGGTAGCTGCTCTGCGTGTCGGGCTCGAGTGCGGCGCCGATCAGGTTGGCGAGCGGCTGGTCGAGCGGCACGTAATAGCCGCCAGCCTTGACGTCGATCAGCGCCGGCACGGTCTCTACCTTCACCTTGACGATGCCGCCCATGTCCGCGATGGAGCCGCGCACGTCGCTTCGCACGCCTTCCTCGCGGGCCGTCTCGCGATAGGCCTCGGCACGCAAGTCGCCGTCCTGCGCGAGCTGCTGCACGTTCACGCCAAGCGCGCGCAGACGGCGCACGGCGTCGCTCTGGCTGTTGGCCAGCCAATAGCCGCAAGGCCGCGGCCGCACCTTCGTCGCCCGCAGGGCGAGCGATGAGTCCCAGGCCACCGGCACGGGCCTGTCGGCGCCGGTCTGCGGATCGAGCATGGGAAGCACGTACTCGCTGGGCGTCGGTGCCGCTTCGACCACCAGCTCGCCCTGGCACGCGCTGGCGCTGACCTCGTTGTCCACGAACTGGCGCAGCTTCAGGATGTCGTCCGAGCGGTCCGCCGCGCTTTGCAGGATGCTCGCGATCGCCGTGACGTGGGTGTGCACGCGCCGCAGGAAGTGCAGGCGCCCGATCCCGACGCCGCGGGTCTCGATGAGGAAGCTCACCGCGTTGCGCAGGCCGTTGACGTTGCGGCCGTTGTCCGGCTGCACGCCGCCCATCGAGACCTTCTTGTCGGCCAGGTCGTCGGCCGAGGTCGTGTAGTACCACTCGGTGGAGAGACCCTCGGCCTTCAGCCGCGCCACCAGCGGCTGGCGGAACCATTCCTCGGCGGCGCGGGTGACCAGCGGCGGCAGGTTGGCGATGGTCGCGTACTGCACCATCGCATCGACACGCTGCAGGGCGCCGAACTTCTCGAGGTAGCGCCCGGCCACGGTGTATTCGTGCGCATCGACGACCACCGCGGGGCGGTACTCGCGCACGAGCTGCGCCTGGGCTTGCGCCTCCGGCGTCTTCAGAAGCAGATGGTCGCGGTTGGCGTCGATGCCGCCGGCCGTCACCCGGCGCATGTCGCGCGCGCCGTCGGGATTGGCGCGCGGCAGCACGATCACGTTCAGCCTGTCGAGCAGCGGCTCCAGGCGCCCGCCGGCCAGTTCCTGCGCGATCGCGAGCAGCGCCTCGCTGCCCGCCGGCTCGTCGCCATGCTGCTGCCCGACCAGCAAGACGGTGGGCCGGCCGGAGCGCAGCAGCGCCGCGGCTTCCGCGTCCGCTTGACGCGTGAACAGCAGCGCCTGCAGCGGGACGCCGGTCTGGGAGCTGCCCAGGAGCAGCAGCCTGGCCGTCGTCCCGCCCGCCCGCCCTTCCTGCGCCAGGCCCCGCAGCACCGCCTGAACCTCCTCGTTCGTGGTGAATGCGGTGCGGCCCGGTTGGAAGGCCGGTGTGCGATAGCTCACCGGCGGGTCGGGAAAGCGCGCCGCGACGGCCGCTGGGTACGGCCCCGAGGCGGCACTCGCTGCTGCCTTGGGGGCAACGGGCACCGGCGCTTCGACGGCCGGCGCGCGTGGTGCGGCGGGCGCGCTCGCCGGCGGCTTGGCCGGGACCGGCGGGAACACCCCCCGCGCACTGGGCTGCGGCGGTGCCGGCGCAGGCGTGGTGCAAGCGACCAGGCCGGCCAGCAACAGCGCCAGCGGCGCGCCGGCGGACCGAGGGAAGGACATCGACACCGTCATCGGAGTGCTCCTGTGGCCGCATCGCGCCGCGGCGGCGACGAATATAGCCGTCGGGGCTTCTCCTTTCGCGCTGCCTGCACGACGTTTGGCGCCGCGACGGCCCGCTTCGTCGCATCGCACTCGCCCCCGCGCACCCTCGAACGCACAGTGGCGCCATCGCCGCATCGCGGCCCCCCCACCAAGAGGAGCGCACCATGTCACCTGCCGTCATCGTCCACCTGGTCTTCGCCCTCGCGGCCTTCGTGTCCGGGCCGGTCGCGCTGCTGGCGCGCAAGGGAACGCGCTGGCACCGCGCCAGCGGCTACGTGTGGGTGACACTGATGTTCGGTGCCGCGCTGTCCAGCCTGTTCATCCGGGACTTCCGCCTGCCCAACATCGCCGGATACACGCCCATCCACCTGATCACGATCGGCACCATCGCGGCGCTCGCGGGCGCGCTGTACGCGGTGGCCCACCGCAACATCCGCAGGCACCGGCGCGCCATGTGGGGCGCCTACCTCGGCGGCTGCGTGGTCGCCGGGCTGTTCGCGCTGCTGCCCGGCCGCTTCCTCGGCCACTGGCTCTGGCACCAGACGCTGGGCCTGATCTGACGCGCCCCTGAGACAGAATCGCCGCGATGAACGCCGTCACCTCGTTGATTCCGCGCTCTCGCTGGCGCCCCCTGGTGCGCCGCGGCGTGGGAATCGGGGCGCTGGGACTGTTCATCGCGCTGGTGCTGACGATCGTGTACCGCCATGAGTTCTGGCCGACGCTGGTCTATTCGCTGAGCATCACGATGAGCTGCTGGGTGCTGATCGACAGTGGCCGCGTCCTGGCCGCGCGCTGGGTGCATCGTCACCGACGCGACTGCGAGCAGTACGGGCAATGGCCGGGCTGGCCCTGGATGGTCGGCATCGTCATCGCGGGCACGATCCTCGGCTACACCGCCGGCACCGCGCTCGGCAACTGGTTCACGGGGCTGCGCATGCCGGGGCTCGCCGTCGACAGCGTGCAGCAGGCGCTGGCGCTGCTGTTGTTCGCGATGGTGCCGAGCGTCGCGATGACCTACTTCTTCTACTCGCGCGAACGGCTGGCCAGCAGTGAAGCGCAGGCGCAGACCGCCCAGCGCCAGGCGGCCGAAAACCAGCTCAAGCTGCTCGAGTCGCAGCTCGAGCCGCACATGCTGTTCAACACGCTGGCCAACCTTCGGGTGCTGATCGGCATCGACCCGCCGCGAGCCCAGGCGATGCTGGACCGGCTGATCGCCTTCCTGCGCGCCACGCTGGAAGCGTCGCGCAGCGGGTCGCATTCGCTGGCCACCGAGTTCGCGCGCATCGCCGACTACCTGGAGCTGATGAAGGTGCGCATGGGCGAACGCCTCCAGCCGCGCCTGGAGCTGCCGCGCGAGCTTGCCGACGTGACGGTGCCGCCCCTGCTGCTGCAGCCTCTGGTCGAGAACGCCATCAAGCACGGCCTGGAGCCGCATGTCGGCGGGGGCCGGCTGATCGTCAGCGCGGCGCGCGAAGGCGATGCGCTGGTGCTTCGGGTGCGCGACACCGGGGCCGGCCTGTCGGACGCGAGCGGCGACGGCACCCACTTCGGACTGCGCCAGGTGCGCGAGCGGCTCGCCACGCTGCACGGCGGCGCTGCCTCGCTGGACCTGGCCGCCGCCAGCGATGCCGAAGGCGGCACGCTCGCCACCGTCACCTTGCCGCTGCGCTGAAGGACCGGATCCATGGCACCCACCGCGCTGATCGCCGAAGACGAGGCCTTGCTGGCCGCCCACCTGAAGTCCGAGCTCTCGCGGCTGTGGCCCGAGCTGACCATCGTCGCCTCGGTCGACCACGGCGAAGCGGCCGTGCAGCAGGCACTGTCGTTGCGGCCGGACCTGCTCTTCCTCGACATCCGCATGCCCGGCATGAGCGGCCTCGAAGCGGCCCAGGCCCTCGCCGAGGACTGGCCCGACGAAGCCCAGCAGCCGTTTCCCCTGATCGTGTTCGTCACCGCCTACGACCAGTACGCGCTGCAGGCTTTCGAGCGCGCCGCCGTCGACTACGTGCTCAAGCCGGTGCAGTCGGAGCGGCTGGCGCAGACCTGTGCGCGCCTGCAAGCCGCACTGCGCCAGCGCGAGACGCCGCAAGGCGCTCCCGCTTCGCTCGACGTGGTGATGCAGCAGCTGCGCGGACTGATCGTCGGCGCGCCGGTGCCGCCGCCGGCGCAGCTGCGCGTGATCCAGGCTGGCGCCGGCACGGCGATCCATTTCGTGCCTGTCGACGAGGTGCTCTATTTCGAAGCGGCCGACAAGTACGTGCGTGTGATCACCGCCGAAGGCGAGCACCTCATTCGCACCGCCCTGCGCGAATTGCAGCCGCAGCTGGACCCGCAGCGCTTCTGGCAGATCCATCGCGGCACCATCGTGCGCTGCGACGCCATCGCCAGCGTGCTGCGCGACGAAGCGGGCAAGCTCACGCTGACGCTGCGCGGACACCCCGACCGGCTGACGGTGAGCCGCATGTATGCGCACTTGTTCAAGGCAATGTGAGCGCGCCGCATCGACCCTCTCGACTCATGCACCAAGGAGAACTCGGATGGACAACGACCGCAACGATGCCGACCTGGAAGCCCGTGCGCGCCGGCGCGTCGGCATCCGGACGGGCTTCTACATTCATGCACTGGTGTTCGTGCTGGTGAACCTGGGCCTGTTCGCGATCAACAGCATCACGGGAGGCTACCGCTGGAGCGTGTGGCCGCTGTGGGGCTGGGGCCTCGGCCTGGGGGTGCACGGCATCGTCACCTTCATCAGCCTCCAAGGCGATGGCCTGCGCGAGCGCATGCTGCGCAAGGAAATGGAGCGGCTGCGCAAGCGCCCGTGAGGCGAGGACCGCGGCATCGAGCGCGGCCCTTGTTCAGCGGTCAGCGATCGTGGTGCTGGCGGCGCGGATCGGCAGGGACCCAGCGGCCTTCGCGGTACGGTGTGCCGTACTCGTCCCGGCGATCGTGCGGGTAGCGGTGGTAGCCGGTCGCATACACGACGGCGGGCACCGGGCGATATACCACCGGCGGCGCTACATAGACCGGCGCGGGGCGGTACACGACACGCGGAGGCGCAACGTAGTAGACCGGCGCCGGCTCGACATACACCGGTGCCGGCACGTACACCGCAGCGGGCGCGTAGACCGGAGCGGGCACATTCGAGATCACGGTGCCGACCGGCGGCAGGCTGATGCCGATCGACCAATGCACATTGCCGGCCTGCGCGGCGCCCGTGACCAAGGCGCAGCCGACGGCGGCCAGGGCGATCGTGATCTTCTTCATGGGTTGCTCCTGTTCTGCGCCCGCGGCGCGTTCTCCGAGGACAAGAACGCGCCGGCCAGGGCCTTCGGTTGACGCGCCGGCCGGGGAGCGAACGTAAGAACCCGTTTCCCGAACCGATGTGCCCGCGTCCATCCCAGGCCTGCGGTGAGCGGGTCATCACCAACAGGCGCGCCGATAGAATCATTCGCACACTTTTCGCCCGCCTGCCGCCCCATGACCGCCCCCAAGCACGACGCAACTTCGCCTGACGCGAAGACGAGCAATTTCCTGCGCCAGGTGATCGAGCGCGACCTGTCTGTGGGCACGTACGAGGGCCTTCGATGGGCGGGCCGGCCCGCCGAAGCGACCTTGCAGGAACAGGGCGGAAGCGACCCGGCGCGCATCCGCACGCGCTTCCCGCCCGAGCCCAACGGCTACCTGCACGTCGGCCACGCCAAGAGCATCTGGCTCAACTTCGGCTTGGCGCAGGAGTACGGCGGCGTGTGCCATCTGCGCTTCGACGACACCAATCCGGAGAAGGAGGAGCAGGAATACGTCGACGCGATCGTCGACGCGGTGAAGTGGCTCGGCTACGACTGGCAGGCCCAGGGCGTCCATCACCTCTTTTACGCCAGCAACTACTTCGACTTCATGTACCGCGCCGCCGAGTACCTGATCGAGACGGGCCATGCCTACGTCGATGAGCAGAGTCCCGAGCAGATGCGCGCCAACCGCGGCGATTTCGGCACGCCGGGCACCGACAGCCCGTTCCGTGCGCGCGCGCCGCAGGAGAATCTCGCGCGCTTTCGCGAGATGCGCGACGGCAAGCACGCCGACGGCTCGATGGTGCTGCGCGCCAGGATCGACATGGCGAGCCCCAACATCAACCTGCGCGATCCGGCGCTGTATCGCATCAAGCGCGCCACGCACCACAACACCGGCGACACCTGGTGCATCTACCCGATGTACAGCTTTGCGCATCCGATCGAGGACGCGCTCGAGAACATCACGCACAGCATCTGCACGCTGGAGTTCGAGGACCAGCGTCCGTTCTACGACTGGACGCTCGAGCGCATCGTCCCCATCCTGCGCACGCCGCAGTTCGAGCGGGCGCGCCAGCTCGTCGAGAAGATCGAGGGTGAAGGCATGGAGGCCGCGAAGGAGTTCGCGCTGCATTGCCACAACTGTGCGGACAAGCTCTTCGCGAGCGACGCCGAAGCGCGCATGCGCGCGTTGTTCGAGCGCTGGGAGCACGACAGCGACCGGGTGGTGCACGAGCTGCCGCAGTTCTTCTCGCTGCTGAAGCAAGAGACGGCGCAATTCACGCCGCTGCTGCAGCATGCGCTCGACGGCGAGCATCCCAACATCTTCGGCCTGCCGCATCAGTACGAGTTCGCGCGGCTCAACCTCACCTACATCGTCACCAGCAAGCGCAAGCTCAGGCAGCTCGTCGACGAGGGCCATGTCGAAGGCTGGGACGACCCGCGCATGCCCACGCTGGTCGGCCTGCGCCGCCGCGGCTACACGCCAGAGAGCCTGAAGCTGATGGCCGAGCGCAGCGGGGTCAGCAAGGCCGGCGGCTGGATCGATTACTCATCGCTGGACATCGCGCTGCGCGACGACCTCGAAGGCAAGGCGCCGCGCGCCATGGCCGTGCTGGATCCGCTGAAGTTGAGGCTCGTCAACTGGGGCGACGTGATCGGCGATGGCAAGCTCGAGCCCTGCAGCGCGCCGGCACATCCGGTACGCCCCGAGCTCGGCAAGCGCGAGTTCAGCCTCGGCCCCGAGGTGTGGATCGAGCGCGAGGACTTCGAGGAGACGCCGCCGAAGGGCTTCTTCCGGCTCTTCCCCGGGAACAAGGTTCGACTGAAGTACGGCTACGTGGTCGAGTGCACCGGCTGCGAGAAGGATGCGCAAGGTCGGGTGACCGCGGTGCTCGCCCGGCTGGTGCCCGACACCAAGAGCGGCACCCCGGGCGCCGATGCGGTGAAGGTCAAGGGCACGATCACCTGGGTCGGTGCGCACGAGGCGGTCGAGGCCGAGATCAGGCTGTACGACCGCCTGTTCACCGAGCCGCAGCCCGACGCCGGCGGGCGCGATTTCTTGAGCGTGCTCAATCCGGACAGCAAGAAGACGGTGACCGGCTACCTGGAGCCGGGGCTGGCCTCGATCGGCGCCCATGCGAGGCTGCAGTTCGAACGCCATGGGTATTTCGCGCCCGACCGCAAGCAGCACACGGCTTCGCGGCCGGTCCTGAACCGGATCACCGGGCTGAAGGACGGCTGGGCAAAGTGATGCCGGCGTCTGCCGTCGGCGTTGCGCCGCGCTGCGCGCACCCTCAGGTCGGCGACGCTCTCGGCAGCTCCAACACCCTGAACGCAGGCCGGTCCGGGTGGCTGCGTTGCAGCAAGGGCTTGGCGACGTTGTAGACCGGCACCCCGTTCACCGTCTTGCCTTCCAGCGCGCCGCGGTGCGCATGCCCGTGGAAGACCGCGGCGACCGGGTAGCGAACCAGCGGGTCCTCCAGGCGGCTGGAGCCGAGGAAGGGAAAGATCTCCACCGGCTCGCCTTCCACCGTGCCCACGATGGGCGAGTAGTGCAGCAGCGCGATGCGCTGCTGCGTGCGCAGCTTGGCAAGCGCGGATTCGAGCTTCAGGGCCTCCTGGATCGCCTCGTTGACGAAGGCCTTGATCGCTGATTCGCCCCACGCACCCAGCGAGCCGCGGCCGAAGCCGCCGCAGAAGCCCTTGGCGCCCGCGATGCCCACACCGAGGACCTCGACCGCTTCGCCGTCGAGGACGTGCAGATCGGCATGGCTCATCAGGATCCTGCGCACCTCGTCGGGCACACCGGATTCGTGGTCGTGGTTCCCCAGCACGGCGACGATGGGCACCGACACGACGCTCAGCTCGTCGGCGAGCACCCTGGCCTCTTCGGGCAGGCCGTAGTCGGTCAGATCGCCGCACAGCAGCAACGCGTCGGCCGCTTCCGACGCCTGCGCGAACAGGCCGCGCAGCGTTCCGGCCGATTCCTTCGTGCAGTGCAGATCGCCGACCGCGGCAAAGCGGATGTTGTTGGCTTGCGTGACCATGCTCGCGCCTCTCACAGTGAATCCGGTGATGGGCGTGCCCCTGCAATCGGCAGTCCCGCCCGCCGGCATGCCCATTGCCTGCTCACGCTGACGAAACCACGCCGGATTTGCAGTCATGCCCGAAGTGCTCCATGGGCCGTCGGCCTGGGACGAAAGCGACGCCGAGACCAGCGCGTTCTACCGCGAGGTGATGCAGACCTTGAACGACGCGGGCCTGCCCTTCCTCATCGGCGGCGCCTTCGCCTTCGCCTGCTTCACGGGCATCCAGCGCAACACCAAGGACCTCGATTTCTTCATCCGGCAGGCCGAGCACGCCAAGATCGACGACGTGCTGCGGCAGGCGGGCTACCGCACCGAGCTGGCCTACCCGCATTGGCTGGCCAAGGTGTACCGCGGCGACGCCTTCATCGACCTCATCTTCAACTCAGGCAACGGCATCTCGCCCGTCGACGACGAATGGTTCGAGCATGCGGCGCAGTGCGAGGTGCTCGGCGTGAACGTGCGCATCGCGCCGGCCGAGGAGACCTTGTGGACCAAGGCTTTCATCATGGAGCGCGAGCGCTATGACGGCGCGGACGTGGCGCACCTGCTGCGCATGCGCGGCCACCGCCTCGACTGGCCGCGCATGCTGCGCCGCTTCGGGCCGCACTGGCGTGTGCTGCTCAGCCATCTGGTGCTCTTCGGCTTCATCTACCCGGGCGAGCGCGAGATCGTCCCGACGTGGCTGAGCGATCTGCTGATCGAGCGGCTGCAGCAGGAGTCCCGCCAGCCGCCTTCGCAGGCACGCCTGTGCGCCGGAACGCTGCTGTCGCGCGAGCAGTACCTCGACGACATCGAGCAGCAGGGCTATCAGGATGCCCGCAACACCTCGGCCAGCACCATGACGCCGCAGGACGTGGCCGACTGGACCGAGGCCATCCCGGGGCGTACGGAAAGTCGCTGACGGCCTCAGCGCGACAGCGCCAGCTTGGCGCCGAAGCCGAGCAGCATCACGCCGGCCACCCGGTTCAGCATGCGGGTCCAGCGCGGGTCGCTGCGCAGTCGGTCGGCGAGGCGGCGCGTCAGCAGCACGACGATGGCGGCGTAGAGAAAGGTCAGCGCCGCGATGGTGGCCGCCATGAACGCGAAGGTGGGCAGTCCTCGGTGCTGCGTCGGATCGACGAACAGCGGAAAGAAGGCCATGTAGAACACGATCGCCTTGGGGTTCAGCAGCGTGATCGCCAGCGCCTGCCGGAAGTAGTGGCGGGGATGGATGGTGATCACCGGCGCATCGCCGGGCTTGGCGACCAGCATGCGAAACCCGATCCACGCGAGATAGGCCGCGCCCAGCCATTGGACCGCGCCGAAAAGCATGGGCGACGCCTGCAGCACGGCGGCGAGTCCCGCCACGGCCATCCACATGAGCACCTGGTCGCCGGCGATGACGCCGGCAGTGGCCGCGAAGCCGCCTTGCAGGCCGCCCTTGCCGGTGGAGGTGATGAGCGCCAGGTTGCCGGGGCCCGGGATCATCAGGAACACGATCACCGCCACGACGAATGCGCCGTAATCCGCCACGCCGAACATCGAAGTCTCCTCGAAGGAAAGATGCTGGACGGGCATTCTGAACGCCATGCGCGCGGCGTGCATGGGATCGCGGATTCCCCGCTTTGGGCAGGTCCACTCACCCGAGGCCGCTCCCATGCCTGCCACCCGCAAGACCCGCCCCTCCGCCGGCACACCCGCCCCGGCCCTGCCCGAGGCGCCCGCGCAGCCCGACGCCGACAGCGCCGAGAAGCAGCGCAACGCGGGACGCACCCCGCCCGAGGCCCACGACGACAGCGCGCTCGAGTCCATCGGCAAGGCCGTTTCGGCGCCAGTGCGGGATGCGGCCGACGAAGACGCCGACGAAAAACCCGGCTAGTGTCTCGTTCCCTCATCACGCCACGGAGTGCGCCATGACCACCGTTCGCAAAGTCGCCGTTCTCGTCGGAAGCCTGCGCAAGGAGTCGTTCAGCTTGAAGACGGCCAAGGCCGTGATCGGACTCGCTCCCCCGGAGCTGGCCATGGAGATCGTCGATTTCGCGGACGTCCCCCTGTTCAATCAGGACTGGGAGGCGGCGATGCCGCCTGCGGCCGCGGCCTTCAAGGCACGCATCGCCGCGGCCGAGGCCGTGCTCTTCGTGACACCGGAATACAACCGCTCGGTGCCCGGCGCGCTCAAGAACGCGATCGATGTGGCGTCGCGGCCGTACGGCCAGAGCGCCTGGAGCGGCAAGCCGGGCGGGGTGATCAGCGTGTCGCCCGGCGCCATCTCCGGCTTCGGCGCCAACCACCACTTGCGGCAGTCGATGGTCTTTCTCGACGTGCCGATGCTGCAGCAGCCCGAGGCCTACATCGGCAACGCGCACAAGCTGTTCGATGCGAACGGCGCGATCGCCAGCGATGACACCCGGCAGTTCCTGCAGAACTTCGTGCAGGCCTACGCTCGCTGGGTGGAGCGCAACCTGGCGCGTTGAGGGTGCACGCTGCCGCTGCGGCGGCGGCTCAGTGCAGCACGCTCTGGCGCACCGCCGGCTTGAGGAACAGCGGCCCGACCACCATGCGCGCGAAGAGATAGTCGCGGCGCGCCTGATCGCTCAGCGCGTCGAGATCGACACAGCCCGATGCGTCGCACGGAAACGCGAACGCACACGCGAGATCCGCCCGCGTGTGGAAGCACAGCTCGTACTGCACGCCCTGCGCGGGCGCGTCGTCCGTCGTTGCGGCCATCTGTTGGTTCCCCTCCCGACCTTGTCCGGCGGCTGCCGGCAACGCGGCCTGCCCCTCGCCCGCCGCGTCTGGATAGCGCTTTCTCAGTGCGCCGAAAATGCAGCGAGAGCGTCGCTGGTGCGGTGCAACAAATGACCCGGGATAACCCTTGCTCTGCGCGATGCGCGCACAGTGACGCGAAGCTCAGCGTTCCAGACGCACCAGCTTGCCGTCGCTGCTGTCGGTCAGCAGGTAAAGCCAGCCGTCGGGCCCCTGCCGCACGTCGCGAATGCGCTCGCCGAAGTCCTGCAGCAGGCGCTCCTGGGAGACCACCTTGCGGCCGTCCACCTCGAGCCGCACCAGCAGCTGGCCGCGCAAGGCGCCGACGAACAGGCCGCCCTTCCACCCGGGATAGCGCTCGCTGGTGAGAAAGGCCATGCCGCTGGGCGCGATGGAAGGCACCCAGTGCACCAGCGGCTGCTCCATGCCGGCCTTGGCCATGCCTTCGCCGATCTTCGCGCCGCTGCCGTATTCGGCGCCGTAGGTGATCACCGGCCAGCCGTAGTTGCGGCCGGCGTCCGCGACGTTCACCTCGTCGCCGCCTTGCGGACCATGCTCGTGCGTCCACAGCTCGCCGGTCTGCGGATGCAGCGCCGCGCCTTGAACGTTGCGATGACCCAGGCTCCAGATCTCCGGGCGGGCGCCCTGCCGCGCCACGAAGGGGTTGTCGGCCGGCACGCGGCCGTCGGCCTCGATGCGCACGATCTTGCCGTGCAGGTTGCCCAGCGTCTGTGCATCGTCGCGGCGCGAGAAGCGATCCCCCAAGGTCACGAAGAGTCGGCCGTCGCGGGCGAACACAAGACGCGACCCGAAATGCGCGCTGCTGGCCACCTTGGGCGCCTGGCGAAAGATCACCTGCACGTCGGTGAGGCGTCCTTGCAGGCCTTCGGTCTCCAGCTTGCCGCGCGCGACGGCGGTGCTGTTGGTGCCGCCTTCGGCCGGTTCCGAGTAGCTCCAGTAGATCCACCGGTTGCGCTCGTACTGCGGGTCCGGCACGACGTCGAGCAGGCCGCCCTGCCCGCGTGCGTCGACCGGCGGGAGCCCGGTGATGGCGGGGCCGATCTCGCCGTCGGTGCGCGCGATGCGCAGCCGACCCGCCTTCTCGGTGACGAGCACGCGCGGCTCGCGGTCGCCCCCGGGCAGGAAGGCGAAGGACCAGGGATGGTCCAGGCCGCGCACCAGGGTCACCGGCTTGACGGCCTGGGCCGCTGCCGCGGTGCAGACGAGGGACAGGAGGAGGAAGGCCAGGCGGATGGGCGTCATGGGTCGGCTCGGGAAAGTCGAAGGGAATCAGTCGGGAACCCGCTCGCGGCTGTGCCACGGCGTCCACACGACGCCGGCGCCGAGGTTGACATTGCTCTTGTCGCGCAGCAGCGGGCTGCCCTCGTTGGATGCGCCATGCAGTGACATCGCCCGGGCTGCGACGAACCACGACAGGCGCTCGCTGTGGCGCCAGGTCCACGTGGCGCCGAGCTCGGTGCCGAGGTAGCCGGCCCGCGCCTCGTACGCCGGGCGGGCGGCGGACGCCTGGCCCGGATCCACCTGGTAGAAGTAGCGCTGCAACGCGCGGCTGGCCCAGGTGGGCTGCACCGACAGGCTGATCGTGGCCGGTGAGCCGGCGTGCGGGCGCAGACGCCAGCGCAGCTCGGCGTCCAGCGTGCCGCCGCGCGAGTCGATGCGGTGGAAATCGGTCGACATCACGGCGCGCGCCTTCAGGTGAACCGTGGGGCCGCCG
The DNA here is from genome assembly GCF_029855045.1 of Piscinibacter sp. XHJ-5. Lineage (GTDB taxonomy): Bacteria > Pseudomonadota > Gammaproteobacteria > Burkholderiales > Burkholderiaceae_C > Albitalea. The sequence goes on along the minus strand of NZ_CP123228.1, from coordinate 1,708,276 downwards.
ACGTGGCGGCGCAAGCCCTTGTAGACAAGCTGCGGTCCGGCGCCGAAGAGATAGTCCAGGCCCGGCATGCCTTGGCGGGCATCGTTGTCGCGCGCGTTGAAGGCCGCGGTGAGCGACATGTCGAGCTCCCAGTCGGCCGAGTCGAACACGCGGCCCCGGATGCCGCCCTGGTCGATGCGCAGCACCGGACCGCGATAGATCACCACGGGTGCCGCAATGCCGCGAGTGTGGCTCTGGTCGGCGCCGGGATAGTCGGCCACGCGTCCGCCGCCCCCGGCAACGCCGATCTCCCAGCGCGGCCGCCCGGGAGTGTCGAGTGCCGCCTCGCTCGGCACGGCGGTCTGCGCGAACAGCGGCTGGCCCACTGTGCCGATGAGCAACGCGGCCAGCGCCAGGTGCTCGCAGCGGGGCATGCAGGTCGGTCGCGGCATGCGCGGCAGTGTCTCATCGCGCCGCGTAGCCCTGGCCGCCATGAGGTTGCCGCGGGCTTCATCGCATCGTCCCTCGGATTGGCGCACGATGCGCCACGAAGGAGCGCTTCAATGGCCACGACACTTCCGGGCGCGCCGCATCCCGACGAATCGGAGCTCGACACACTCCCGGTCGAACCCGAGTTCCTGCCGGTGGTGCCCGAGGTACCCAACGAGGGCGAGCACGAGCCGGTGCCCAAGCCGGCGCAGTGAGCATCGCGCTGCGCTGTCCTGTCCCAAATCCTGCAGCAGTTCACGCTGCAGCGACGCGTCCCTGAAGTTTTGCCGTTCGGCAGCCGATACCGCCTGCTGAATACCAACAAACACCAGGGGTCCCGAATGAAGAATGCTCTCAACCGGCAGCTGCTGGCGGCTTTCGCCGTGATCATTGCGTTGATCGTCCTGGCCGGCGGCGTGTCCGGCTGGTTCACCTGGAAGACGCAATCGGACTTCAAGACGCTGTACCAGAACACGCTCGGCTCCGGCGAGCTCGGCAAGGCCGACAGCGCGCTGTGGCAGCTGCGCTATTCCCTCGCGATGGCGGCGCACGCCGACGAAGCAGGCGTGCGCAAGGCGGCGGACGAGGAGACCAGGCACTTCAAGGCGCTGCAGGACGCGCTGGACACCTATGGCCGCACCGATCTGTCGGCCGAGGAAGCACGCGGGCTGGTGGCGCTGCGCGAGGCGGTGCAGCGCTATGCGCAAGTGCGCCCGGGCTGGTATCGGCTGCGACTGGACGGCAAGGACGAGGAGGCCAAGGCCTACCGCGCGGCCCACACCACGCCGACAGGCGCCGCGCTCGTGAAGGCGATCGGTGCCCAGATCGACCTGCAGACGCGCTCGGCCGCCGAAAAGCACCGCGAGCTCGACGCAGCGGCCGGTGCAGTGCGCGCCTGGGTGATCGGCGTGTGCATCGTCGCGCTGGGCCTGACGGGCTGGCTGGCCGCCTGGATCGTGCGCGTGCTCACCTCGCCCGTGGCGCGTGCCACCGAGGTGGCGCACAGCATCGCGCAGGGGTGCCTGTCGAACGACATCCCGATCGACAACGGACCGATGCGCAACCTGCTCGCGGCGCTGCGCGACATGCAGGCCAGCCTGGCCCGCACCGTGTCGGCCGTGCGAGGCAACGCCGAGCAGGTGGCGATCGCCGGCACGCAGATCGCGCAAGGCAACAACGATCTGAGCGAGCGCACCGACCTGCAGGCTTCTGCCCTGCAGCAGACCGCTTCGTCGATGGAGCAGCTGGGCGCGACCGTGCGGCAGAACGCCAGCAGCGCCGAGCAGGCCAACGACCTCGCGCGCGGCGCATCGACGGTGGCCGTCAAGGGCGGCGCCGTGGTGGCCCAGGTGGTGGAGACGATGAAGGGCATCAACGACAGCTCCAAGAAGATCGCCGACATCATCGGCGTGATCGACGGCATCGCCTTTCAGACCAACATCCTCGCGCTCAACGCCGCGGTGGAGGCCGCACGCGCCGGCGAGCAGGGGCGCGGCTTCGCGGTCGTCGCCGGCGAGGTGCGTTCGCTGGCCCAGCGCAGCGCGTCCGCGGCGCGCGAGATCAAGCAGCTGATCGGTGCGAGCGTCGAGCGCGTCGAGCAGGGCAGCACGCTCGTCGATCAGGCCGGAACGACCATGCACGAGGTCGTTGCCGCGATCAAGCGGGTCACCGACATCATGGGCGCGATCAGCAGCGCGAGCGCCGAACAGAGCGCCGGCGTGGCACAGGTCGGCGCGGCCGTCGAGAAGATGGACGAGACCACACAGCAAAACGCGTCGCTGGTGCAACAGAGCGCCGCTGCAGCGCAAAGCCTCAAGCAGCAGGCGCAGCAGCTGGTGCAGGCCGTGTCGGTGTTCGAGCTCGCGCGGCCAGCCTGATCACGCCGGGGCTGGTGTTTCTGTAGGCCTTCGCCGTCAGCAAGTCCGCCTCGAGGACGACACCCGCATGTGGCGCCATCGGTCATCCGATCGGCGCAGGCGGCGTTAGAAGAAGACGTGCGGCCGCACCATCGTTCAGTGACAGACGAAAGGGAAGCGACATGAACATCCGCAAGATGTCGATGGCGGCGGCGTTGCTCGCCGGCCTTGCAGGCGCGGCGCAGGCCGCGGAGCTCACGCTGTTCCAGCACCCGAACTTCGGCGGCAACCAGCTCACCCTTCGCGGCCATGCGCCGAACATCAGCAACTACGGCTTCAACGATCAGACCTCCAGCCTCGTGGTGCGCTCGGGCCGCTGGGTGGTCTGCACCGACGCCGAGTTCAAGGGGCACTGCGCCGAGTTCGTGCCGGGCGACTACCCCCGGCTCGATGCCAAGTTCAACGACCGGATCTCGTCGGCGCGCGAGGTCGGTGCCTACGGCAACCGCACCGGAAACTATCGCGACTGGGGCACCGGCGCGATCAAGTTCTTCTCTGATGCGGGCTTTGGCGGCCGAAGCCACGACATGCAGCGCGACCACCCCGACTTCCGCGAGTTCGGCTTCAACGACCGCGCCGCCAGCGTCGTCGTGACGCGCGGCACCTGGGAGCTGTGCACCGACATCAACTACAGCGGCAACTGCCGTCTGTACGGGCCGGGACACTACCAGGACCTGGGCCCCGGCATGGCGGGACGCATCTCGTCCGGGCGTGTGGTGCGCCCGACCAGCGAGGCGCCGGCCGAGATGCGCGGCGGCTGGCGTGCCGCCCCGCGAAGCGCCGAGGGTGCGTCGCGCGTGATCCTCTTCGCCGACGAAGGACTGCGCGGCCCCAGCCTCGCCGTCTCCGACACGCTGGTGAACCTGCAGACCGCGCGCTTCAACGACGCGGCGGCGTCGATGATCGTCGAGGGCGGCACCTGGCTGGCATGCAGCGACGCCTACTTCGCCGGGCACTGCCGCGTGTTCGCGCCCGGCCGCTACGAGCACCTGCGCGACGCGGGCCTGACCCGCGTCATCTCGTCGCTTCGGCCGGCCTCGCCCGAGCCGGTGGGCCGGCGCTGGGACAACAGCGGTGCGATCCAGCTGTTCACGATGAACGGCTTCGGCGGCGAGACCCGGCAGTACGCCGGCGACGTGCCCAACCTGGTGGCCAGCGGCTTCAACGACCGCGCCAATTCCATGGTGGTGCACGGCGGTGAATGGGAGCTGTGCAGCGATGCCGGCTACGCGGGCAGCTGCATGGTCGTCGGCCCGGGCTCGTACGCCGACCTCGGCGGCCTGAGCTCGCATCTCTCGTCGATGCGGCGCGTGCGCTGAGCGCAGGTGCGCCTGCGGGCGCGATGTGCCAACATCGCGCCCCATGTCCATCCGCATCGTTCGACTCGGCGAGCCGCGTGCAGCCCACGAAGGGCTGCGCCTGGGCACGGTTCGGCGCCCACCGCGGGGCGTGCCCAAGGCCGAATTCGCCAAGCGCGATTTCTACGATCTCTGGCTGCCGGCGTTGTCGCCGAGTGCCGAGCTGGTCAAGCAGGCCCTGCAGGCTGCCGCCGACGGCGATCAGCGCGAGTGGACGTCTTTCGTGAAGCGCTTTCGCGCAGAGATGAAGCAGGCCGAGGCCAGCCAGATCCTCGACCTGCTGGCCGCGCTGTCGCACCAGACTCACTTCGCGATCGGCTGCTACTGCGAGGATGAGTCCCGCTGCCACCGATCGGTGTTGCGCTCGCTGCTCGAGGAGCGCGGAGCAGCGATCACTCGCTGAAGCCGGCCGGCCTCATTCATTCCAGTAAGGCGGCCGCGACTCGTCGTCCGCGACCAGCGTGTTGCCCAGCCCGAGCAGCTCGCGCGCGCGCTGCAGGCTCACCAGCTCGCGCTGCGCATGGCGGGCGCGCGCGAGATGATTCTGGATCTCCCACACCAGGTCGATCAGCTCGGTGGTGCTCCGTGCGTTGCGAACGCGCACGAACATGCGGGCACTGAACAGCGGCGCGTCGATGCGCAGCGTGTCGATGAGCAGGTCGCGCACCGGCTGCAGCGCATCGGTGTCCCCGCCTTGCGACGTGGCCTGCGCCGACTCGGCAACGGCGGCCTCCTCGCCGAGCACGGGAAGCACGGTCGGCGGGCGCCCCGGCTCCGCGACCGGCGTCGAGGCGGCGGGCAACACCATGTCCTCGAGCACCACCGGCGCCGGACGCGGCGCCGGCGACGCGGGCTCGGCCCCCTCGGCCACGGCGTCCTGTTCGGCGACGGGCGTCGGCGCCACCACCAGCTCGACGCTCGTCAGCTGCAGCGCCTCGGGCTCCTCCACCGGCACAGGCAGCGGCTCGGGCTCGGCGGGCACCTCGACGAGTCCCATGCGCACCAGGTCCTCGAAGTGGCTGGTGGCCGCGCCCGCCTGTTGCGCGAGGCTCAGCACTTCGGCGAGCGACCGGCGGCCATCGACCAGGAACAGGATGGTGCGGTGGCGCTGCCCCAGCCGATGCGTGCGGCTGCGCAGTTCCTCGTTGCCCAGCGGTGTCTTGGTCGGGACGGTCATCGATGCCACCGTGCGGTCACTGTATGCCTTCGCGAGACGCGCCGGCGTCCGCGGTCAGCGCGCCGCCTCGGGCAGCTCGATCTTGACCTCCAGCACCTCGAGGTTGTCCTGGCGTTCCAGGTGCACCTTGATGTCGTCGGGATTCACCGACACGTACTTGGAGATGACCGCCACCAGTTCCTTCTGCAGCGCGGCCAGGTAGTCGGGCCGGCGCTTGCGGTCGTTGCGCTCGTGCGCCAGGATGATCTGCAGCCGCTCCTTGGCGACCGTCGCGGTCTTCTTCTTCTCTCCCAGCAGGAAGGACAGCAGCGACATGCGACTCACCTCCCGCCGAACAGGCGCTTGAAGAAGCCCTGCTTCGTGGCATCGACGAAGCGCATCGGCCGCTCCTCGCCGAGGAAACGCGCGACGACGTCCTTGTAGGCCTCGGACACATCGGTGCCCTTGAGGTGGATGGCCGGCACGCCCTGGTTCGACGCGTCGAGCACCGTCTCGGATTCGGGCACCACGCCGATCAGCGGCGTGCGCAGGATTTCCTGGATGTCCTCGAGGGACAGCATCTGCCCGCCCTCGACGCGGTTCGGGTTGTAGCGCGTGATCAGCAGGTGCTCCTTGACCGGCTCCTTGCCCTCGATCGCGCGCTTGGTCTTCGATGCGAGGATGCCGAGGATGCGGTCCGAGTCGCGCACCGAGGACACCTCCGGATTGGTGACGATCAGCGCCTCGTCGGCGAAGTGCATCGCCATCAATGCGCCGGTCTCGATGCCGGCCGGCGAGTCGCAGACGACGTAGTCGAAGCCCATCTCCCCGAGCTCCTTCAGCACGCGCTCGACGCCGTCCTGCGTCAGCGCATCCTTGTCGCGCGTCTGCGAAGCAGCCAGCACGAACAGCTTCTCGCACTGCTTGTCCTTGATGAGCGCCTGATTCAGGTTGGCCTCTTCGTGGATGACATTGATCAGGTCATACACGACACGGCGCTCGCAGCCCATGATCAGGTCGAGGTTGCGCAGGCCGACGTCGAAGTCGATGACCGCCACCTTGTGCCCGGCGAGCGCGAGCCCCGCCGAGAAACTCGCGCTGGTGGTGGTCTTGCCAACGCCTCCCTTGCCGGAGGTCACGACGACGATTCTGGCTGCCATCGGGGTTGTCCTTTCACAGTTTCAATGCTTCGATCACCAGCTTCTCGCCGGCAAGCCGCACCTGCGCGGGCTTGCCTTGCACGTCGGCGGGCAAGGCGGTCTCGGTGGTGCGGTAGGTTCCCGCGATGGAGACGAGCTGAGGCTCCATGCAGGTGCTGAAGATGCGGGCGCCGCTGTCGCCGCGGGCGCCTGCGATGGCGCGCCCGCGCAGCGGCGCGTAGACGTGGATGCTGCCGTCGGCGATGACCTCGGCGCCGAAGCTCACGACGGCCAGCACGACGAGGTCGCCTCCCCGCGCATACACCTGCTGGCCCGAGCGCAGCGGCTTGTCGACGATCAGCGCCGGTGACGCGGGAGGCGCCGGCGGCACCGCTTCGGCGGTCTCGGGGGGCGCGACGCGCGGAGCAGCGGGTGGAGCCGTCTCCGGGGCCTCGCTGAGGCCGGCAGCCAGCGCTGCCTCCCGCATCCCGACGCTGCCGCCCTTCACGGCGATCGGCAGCATGCGGCGTTCGCGCAGCAGCGTGATCAGGGCAGCGAAATCGATGCTGTCGGGCTCGGCGGCGGCCACCGGCGTGAGATCGATCACCACCGGCTCGTTGTCGAACAGGCCCGGCGCATCGGCGAAGCGGCGCTCCAGCTCGCCGGCGAGCTCGGTGAGATCCGTGGTCCTGAGGACCAGGGCCACGAGGGACAGGGAGGCACTCTTCAGATCGAAGACGGGAAGTACGTTCGCGCCGGTATCAACAGCCATTGGGGTGCGAGTGCCGAAAACTGCGCGAGTGTACCGGCCGCGAGGGGGTTGCCGGTGACCGGCGGCAACCGCACGCCGAAAAGGCGACGCGAATGGCCCGCTGCGCCAGGCGGCCCCAAGGCGCCGCAAGAATTACCAGTGCCCGCAAGAAGTGCCGGGTGAGCGCGTTAAAGGTGTGAGCGCGCTGTTACGCCTGCATGAGCGCCTGCTGCCGGTTCGGTTGCATCCAGGGGGCCTCTCGCCCGGGCACGGTGGGGTACCGCTTGTAACCGCATGGGGCACCCACCCCGCAAACGCGGGGGCGATGCTGCAGCGCGGTAAGCCGATTGCCTCGAGACCTGCGGGCCCAAGGTGGGCCATGCGAACAGTTCGTCTTAACAGGAGCTCGAACATGAAGAAGAAATGCGCGTTGGTGGCCTCGGCACTGGCGCTGGCAGCGGGGGCCTCGTCGGCCCAGCTCGTCTTCGCCCCCACGGGGGAGGTGACGTTCACTCAGTTGTTCAATCCGGATGGCGGGGTGCTGGCCGCAGGTTCGTACACCGCCGGGCAGCTCGGCACCTTCGCCTTCGACGCGCACGGCCGCTTCAGTCTCACCTACCTCGGCCAGGAATCGGCCTACTCCAACCGCATCGAGCTCCCCGGCAACGCGGGCGGCCTCACCGAGGCCAACGCCGTCGGAGACTCGATCACCAGCGGCGCCTTCAATGCGGGCACGCCGGCGTCCTTCCGTTTCGTCGGCTCCGATGGAGGCTCCGCGGGCAATGGCCGCCCGGCCATCGGCCACGCCACGTTCGTCGTGCTGGGCACGGATGTGCAGACCACGAAGGGCAGCTTCCAGTACCTGCTGGGCTACAACGACGGCCGCAACCACGATGACTGGGACGACTTCGTCATCGGCCTCAACGCGATGCCGGCACCGGAGCCACAGACCTACGCGCTGCTGCTGGCCGGACTCGGCATGGTCGGCTTCATCGGCTGGCGCAACCGCCGCAATCGCTGATCAGACCGCGAGCCCGAAAAGCTCGCGCATCGCTTCCCGGTACTGCGCGTGGCCGACCACGTGCGTATCGTGGTGGGAGCCGCCTTCGACCAGCAGGAAGCGCTTGGGCACCGTCGCGCGCTCGAACAGCGCCCGGCCCAGGTCGGGGTGGATGGTCTCGTCCTCGCTGCCGTGAACGACGAGCAGCGGCGAGCGCACGTGCGGAACGCGCTGCGCCGAGTCGAAGCGCTCGGTGATCAGCGAGGCGATCGGCAGCCAGCCCCACTTCATCGTTTCGAATACCTCCGGGATGGAGGTGAAGGTGCCTTCGACGATGAGGCCCGCCGAATCCTCGACCTGGCTCGCCAGGTGCACGGCGATGGCGCCGCCCAGCGAATGGCCGTAGATGTAGCGTCGAGCGTCCGCATGGCTGGCCGCGAGCCACGCCCAGGCGGCTCGCGCGTCCTCGCAGGCCATGCGCTCCGACGGCAGCGCGGGCGTGCTTCTGCCGAAGCCTCGGTAGTCGATGCCCAGCACTGCGAAGCCGAGGGCATGCAGTCCCTGGATGCGGTGCAGGCTGCCACGCAGGTCGAAGCGCGCGCCGTGCAGGTACAGCATCACGGGCGCGTCGTGGCGTGGCTGGCCCAGCCACCAGGCATGCAGCCGGGCCGGCGCGCCGGTCTCCTGAGAGGTGTATTCGATCCAGCGGTCCTGCAGATCGAGGCCTTGCTGCTCGCTCGCTTCGTCGCTGGGCTGCCCTGCCTGAAAGATCCACTTGCGCTGCTGGGCTTCCAGGCCCACGCAACTCAGCAGGGCGGCCAGGGCGGCGGCAGTGCCGCGTGCGCGAAGGTTGAAGCGCTTTGGCCACCAGGTCGGCAAGGACGGCTTGTGCGCCTGCATGGTGGCTTCACTGTGGCACCCGCTGCCACCGGCGTGCACCCCGTGAACCGAGGGTGAAGACGCCGCTCCCCCTTGAACGAGGCGGCGCCACATGGTCATCTCAATGCAGGGCGCGCGGCCTGACGGCCGGCATCGCGACCTCGCGGCCGATCACCGCGCGGGCGTAGAGGTAGTTCTGCCGCGCGCGCTCGCTCAGCGAGTCCATGTCGACGCGGCCATGGGCGTCACAGGGGAAGGCATAGGCGCGGCCTTCGTCGAACAGCGACTGGAATCGCAGCTCGTACACGGGGCCGTCGTTCAAGGGCATCGATGACTTGTTCATCCTTCTACTCCTTCGGATGTCGCTCAGGGCATCGCTTGATACAAGCCTAGGCGTGCCCGGCAGCCCCCGCCATGGACGGCCGCCGTCGAGTGCTGCAAGACGACACCCATACTTGCTGTACGAATTGTTCTGACACGACAGGACGTGAACCCCGCGAATGCAGGAGGCTGCACGCCACAGCGGCCACAATGCGGGGCATGCACGCCGACGCCGACCGAGTCATCGCCCACACCCGCGCCTGGGTCGAGCGCGTCGTCATCGGGCTGAACCTCTGCCCCTTCGCCAAGGCTGTGCATGTCAAGGGGCAGGTGCGGTACGTCGTGAGCGACGCAGCCGATCCCGACGCCCTCTTGGCGACGCTGTGCGACGAGCTCACCGCGCTCGCCGACGCGCCGGCCGACAAGGTGGACACCACGCTGCTGATCCATCCCCGGGTGCTGGCCGATTTCGACGACTTCAACGACTTCCTCGATGCCGCCGACGCCGCCGTGCGGGCCCTGCGCCTGGACGGCGTGCTGCAGGTCGCCAGCTTTCACCCGCACTACCGATTTGCCGGCACGACTGAAGACGATGTGACGAACGCCACGAATCGATCGCCGTATCCGACGCTGCACCTGCTGCGCGAAGAGAGCATCAGCCGCGCAGTGGCTGCCTTCCCGCGACCGGAGGCGATCTATGAAGAGAACATGCGCACGCTGCAGGCGCTGGGCGCTGCCGGGTTCGCCGCATTGCAGGCGCAGTGCAAGAGATAGCGCAGGCTCGATGCTCGTCATGTCGTGACCCTCGTCTGCTGGCACTTACGCAGCAGCGCGACGGATGGATGCCGCTCTCGGGCGAGTTCGGGCATGCCGCTTGCCGTTTCCGGGGCAAGGTCCCTCCTGAGTCAAAGGAAACAAGCGACCGATGGGCGAGTGGCGCAAGGAGCTTCGATTCGACGGACGGCTGGTGATGCTTGGCTTCGGCAGCATCGGCCAAGGCACCTTGCCGCTGCTGCTGCGCCACATCGACATGCGGCCCGAGCAGATCCTGGTCGTGAAGCCGACCGCCAAGGGCCTGGAGGTGGCCGATGAACTGGGCGTGCCGCACTTCATCGCGCCGCTCACGCCGGACAACCATCGTCAGCTGCTGGAACCGCGGCTCGGTCCGGGCGACTTCCTGCTGAACCTCTCGGTCGACGTGAGCAGCACCGCGCTGATGCAGCTGTGCCGCGAACGCGGCGCGCTGTACCTCGACACCTGCATCGAGCCCTGGCCCGGCACTTACACCGACGGCGCGATGCCACCCGCGGCCCGCACCAACTATGCCCTGCGGGAACAGGCGCTCGCGCTGCGCGAGCGCGATCGGCAGGCCCCGACGGCGATCCTCACGCATGGTGCCAATCCGGGCATGGTGTCCTACTTCGTGAAGCAGGCGCTGCTCGACATCGCGCAGCACACGGGCGCACCCGCCGAGCCGCCGACGGATCGCGACGGTTGGGCGCGGCTGGCGCAGCGGCTGGGTGTGCGCGCGATCCACATTGCCGAGCGCGACACGCAGTACGCCCAGCGGCGCAAGGAGCCCGGCGAATTCGTCAACACCTGGTCGTGCGACGGCTTCATCAGCGAAGGGCTGCAGCCGGCCGAGCTGGGCTGGGGCACGCACGAACGTCACTTCCCGCCGGACGGCGCACGCCACGAGAAGGGCTCGCTGGCCAGCATCTACCTGCGCCGTCCCGGCGCTGCGACGCGGGTGCGCAGCTGGGCACCGCTGGCCGGTCCGATCCAGGGCTTTCTGATCACGCATGGCGAGTCGATCTCGATCGCCGACCACCTGACCGTCGGCGACCCGGCGAATCCGCGCTACCGGCCCACCGTGCACTACTCGTACCACCCGTGCGACGACGCCGTGCTGTCGATGCACGAGCTCACCGGCCTCAACTGGCATGCGCAGACCGAGCACCGCGTGCTGAAAGACGACATCGTCGAAGGCATGGACGAGCTCGGCGTGCTGCTGATGGGGCACGCCCGCGGCGCGTACTGGTACGGCTCGCAGCTCACCATCGCCAAGGCGCGCCAGCTGTGCCCGCACAACAGCGCCACCAGCCTGCAGGTCACTGCGCCGGTGATGGCCGGCGTCGTCTGGGCGCTGAAGAATCCCTCGTGCAGCGTGGTCGAGCCGGACGACCTGCCGCACGACGAGATGCTGCGGATGATCAAGCCGTACCTCGGCGACGTGGTCGGCGTCTATACGGACTGGACCCCGCTCGCCGGGCGCGAGTGGCTGTTCGAGGAGGACCTCGATCGCGAGGATCCTTGGCAGTTCAAGAACTTCCGGGTGGTGTGAGGGTCAGCGGCTTTCCGCCGCATCGACCTCACTCCAGCGGCAGGGTCAGAACCCCGTTCGTCCCCTGCCGCTTCATCAGCGACGCATGCCAGCGACGCGCGGCGCTCAGCGTCCCGTGCTCGATCGGCAGCCCGAACCAGCGATGCACCGCACACCCCAGCGGGATGTCCGCCATCGTGATGCGCTCGCCGCAGACGAACTCACGATCGGCCAGGTGCCGGTCGAGGATGCGCATCAGCGGACGCGCGGCCTGCACCGACGCCTCGGCCAGCGCCATGTCGCGCTCAGGTTCGGCAGTGCGGATCAGCTGGACGAAGGCCTTGCTCATCGCGGGCGACAGCTCGGTGGCCTGCCAGTCCATCCAGCGATCGGCGTCCGCGCGCGCGGCCAGCGGCTCTGGGTACAGCGATCCCTGCGCGTGCCTGGCGCACAGGTAGCGCACGATCGCGTTCGATTCCCACAGCACCAGGCCGTCGTCCTCGATCACCGGCACCAGCCGGTTCGGATTGAGTCGCTCGTAGGCCGGCGTGCCGACGATGCCGAACTGCCGGCCGGCATCGATTCGCTCGTACGGCACGCCGAGCTCGTTGGCGCACCACACCACCTTCTGCACGTTGAGCGAGCTGAGCCGCCCCCAGATCTTCAGCATCTGCTGTCACCTCCGCCGCCAACGTAGCACGACCAGTCGCCGCGCGGACTGTGCCGGTGGCCGCATTGACACAGTGCGCACCACCTCCGGCCCCGCTGTGGCTTCCGTGCCGCGCCGCTGCCGCCTAGCCTGTCGTCATCGCCATCGCCTGCCCGGAGCTCGAATGACCGAACTGCTGCCGCTGCTCACCTACTCGTTCCTGATGTCGAGCACACCGGGACCCAACAACGTGATGTTGACCGCCTCGGGCGCGAACTTCGGCTACCGGCGCACGCTGCCCCACATCCTGGGCATCGCGGCCGGGCACGGGCCGCAGATCTTCCTCACCTGCCTGGGGTTGGGCGCGCTGTTCCTGCGCATTCCAGTGCTGCACGATGCGCTGCGGGTCGCCGGCGCGCTCTGGCTCGTGTGGATCGCGTGGAAGCTGGCGGGCAGCGCGGTGGGTGGCGCCGAGCTGCAGCGGCCGCTTTCGTTCGTGCAGGCGCTGGCGTTCCAGATGGTCAACCCCAAGGGATGGATCAAGGCCATCACGCTGGCCGCGGTGTTCATGCCGGCCGGACTGGACGTGGTGAGCGGCGCGCTGCTGGTCACGGCCGTCAGCATCGCGATCAACCTGCCCTGCGTCTCGATGTGGGCGCTCTTCGGTGTCGCGATCAGCCGCTGGCTCACCGATGCGCGGCGGCGGCGCGGCTTCAATGTCATCATGGCCGTCTCGCTGCTGATCCTCGCCGTGACGCTCCTCGTCTGATGTTCGCCATCGACCGCACTTCGGCCCTGCCGCTGGCCGACCAGATCGAGACCCGCCTGCGAGCGCTGGTCGAGGCCGGCCAGCTTTCGCCAGGCGCCCGGCTGCCGTCGATCCGTGCCCTCGCGGCGCAGCTCGGCGTCAGCCCCAACACCGTTGTCACCGCCTACGACCGGTTGGTCGCCGCCGCCGTGATCGACTCGCGCGGCACCGCCGGCTTCTTCGTGCGCGAAACGGGCACCGCCATGCCGACCGACGCACTGGCCGCGGGCGAGGAGCAGGACGCGGTGTGGCTGGTGCAGCAGAACAACGACCTGCCCGCCGGCATGCTGCCGGCCAGCAGCGGCGCGCTGCCGTTGTCGTGGCTCGAAGACGCGATCCCGGCCACGGTGGTGCAGCGGGCGCTGGCCCACAGCGCGGGCGGCATGGCCTCGCGCTGCCCGCCGCAGGGCCTGCCAGAGCTGCGCGAGCGCATCGCGATGCTGATGCGCGGCCAGGGCATCGCGGTCGACGCCAGCCGCGTGCTCACCACCTGCGGCAGCACGCATGCGATCGACATGATCTGCCGCTGCTTCGTGCAGCCGGGCGACACCGTGCTGGTGGAGGACCCGGGCTATTTCCTGCTGTTCGACCGGCTCCGCGAGGCCGGCGCCCGCCTGGTCGCCATCCGGCGGCGCCCCGACGGGCTCGATCTCGACCAGCTCGAAGCCGCGTGCGCCGAGCATCGGCCGCGGCTGCTGTTCGTCCAGAGCGTGCTGCACAACCCCACCGGATGGAGCAGCAGCGCGGCCAACCTGCACCGGGTCCTGCTGCTGGCCGAGCGCCATGGGCTGCTGATCGCCGAAGACGACGTTCACGGCCATTTCCATCCCGGCTCGCCGACGCGGCTGGCGCAGTTGGCCGAGCTTCGCCAGGTCATCTACTTCTCGAGCTTCTGCAAGGCGCTCAGCCCCGCGCTGCGAATGGGCTACGTGGCCGCCGACGCCGCGCTGCTCAAGCCGCTGCTGCGGGCCAAGATCCACTCGGTGCTGACCACCGGCGCGCTGAACGAATTCGTGCTGCTCGAGCTGCTGGCCAGCGGCCGCTTCCGCAAGCACCTCGACCGCCTGCAGCAGAAGCTCGCCACCGCGCGCGGCGAAGCCTCGCGCAGCCTGCGCCAGGCCGGCATCCTGCTCGACCATCCCGGCGAAGGCGGTCTCTTCCTGTGGGGGGCGGTGCCGCGCGGCGTCGACGTCGACGTGCTGGTCAAGGACGCCTATCGCAACGGCCTCCTGCTGGCGCGCGGCGCCGCCTTCGCCGCTTCGGGCGCGGCTGATCCGCATCTGCGATTCAACGTGGTGTTCAGCCAGCACCGACGCCTGTGCGAGTACCTGCAGCAGCGGCTGTCGGCGGCGCACGGGGCCCTGGAACGCCTACGGCTGCTGTAGCCGCCGTGTCAATGCGCCGCACGTGCGGGCGTTGCAAGCGCGGTAACGCTCGGTAAGGCATGGGCCGATCGGCTCATGGGCTCCGATATCGTGAGCGCACAAGTGCTGAAGCACGAGCTCAGAGAGGACCCCATGAACCGCATCCTGTCCTGGCCCGAGACGCCCATCGTTCCCGGCTTGTTCGAAGCCGTGCGCAACGAGCGCCACGAGACGGTCGTCAACGACAAGGGAATGATCTGCCTGGAGTCGCCGCTCGGACCGGTGGAGATGAAGTTTTCCCAGCCCGACCAGCAGCTGTCGCCCGGCACGGTGGTCTATGTCTGGTGGAAGGCGAGCGGCTTCGTGTGCGCCCCGTCCCGCGAGCTCGACCAGGAAGAGAGCGAGTCCCGCCGCATCGCCGAGAGCCTCGCCGAGGCACGTTCGCACCTGGCAGAGGCCCGGCGCGAACGGCAGGCCCGGCTGGCCGGGAATGTCGACATCGTGCTGCCCGACGAGGTCGACGAGCCGCTGCACGCCGCGCGCTGACGTCGCGGTCGCGGGATCGCGGCGGCTAGCGCCGCTTGCGCCGTCCGAACCAGCCGCGCGCCTCGTCCGCGTCGCGGCCCGGGCGATGTGCCCGTGAAATGAGCAGGCTGCCGCCCAGGTACAGGCCATTGAGAAGCCGGCTGGCCCGCTCGGTGCTCATGCCGGGCCACTGCGCGATCTCGCGCAAGGTCACGGAGTCGCGCTGCAAGCGCTCCAGCGCCGACCCCAGCGCGCCGGGCGCAGTGGGCCGCTGTCCATTCGCTCCGACGACCAGCCGGTAGGCGGCGGTCCCGGCGATGTCCGCCAGCAGCGTGCGACGCGGCCCGTTGAGCGCCAGCGACCACAGCAGCGGCGACAGCGGCCGGTAGTGCTCGGCCTGCGCTACCCGGTCGTGCATCCAGTGTCCCGGCGGTCGAACGCCGGGGGGCTCGGCGGTCAGCAGCCGCAGCGACCCCAAACCGGTGAGCGAGCCCTGCGCCAGATCGCGCGGCGAGTGGTACAGGCCTTCGTTGGGGAACAGCGTGACCGGCCACACCAGCTCGTCGTGCTGCAGGCACAGCAGCGCCGCCTCCCGGTGTCGCACGCAGGCCGCGATGACCTCGAGCACGTCACTGCTCGCCGGGTCGGCGTCGAGCCGGCGCAGGTCGGCCAGCAGCGTCGTCGGCAGCAGCGTGGGTCCGGTCAGCCGCATGAAGCCGCTGCTGCCGGTTTCGCGGTGGATGCGCTCGAACGCGCTTATCCGCCACAAGGTGGAATCCTCGAAATCCCTCACGTCGCGATGGTGTCGCAGTGCAAGGACGCACACGTTTCACGTTGCAACTGACTGATAGCCGGTGTAGCCGGCCCCAAACGGCGCGAATACGATGTCCGCATGAACCTGATCTACGTGGCCGACCCGATGTGCTCGTG
This sequence comes from Piscinibacter sp. XHJ-5, assembly GCF_029855045.1. Taxonomy (GTDB): domain Bacteria; phylum Pseudomonadota; class Gammaproteobacteria; order Burkholderiales; family Burkholderiaceae_C; genus Albitalea. The sequence goes on along the minus strand of NZ_CP123228.1, from coordinate 1,692,689 downwards.
GTGCTACGGCTTCGGCAAGACCGTCGATGCCCTGCTCGCCGACCCGGGCACCGCGGCTCCCCTGCAGCTCGCGCTGGTGATGGGCGGGCTGCGCCCCTACACCACCGAACCGCTCGCGCCCGGTCGTGCCGAGGAGATCTTCGGCCACTGGAAGCATGTGCACGAGGCGAGCGGCCAGCCGTTCGCAGGCGCCCCGGACACCGCGCTGCATCGCCCGGGCTTCATCTACGACACCGAGCGTGCCAGCCGCGCGACGGTGACCGTCCGCTCGCTGTGGCCACAGCACGTGTGGCGTTACTTCAAGGCCGTGCAGCAGGCCTTCTATGCCGAGGGCCGCGATGTGACGCAGCGCGACGTCCTCGTCGACCTTGCCGAGCGGCTGGGCCTGCCGCGCGGCAATTTCGAGGACGCGTTCGACTCCGAAGGCCTGCGCGAGGCGACGCGCGCCGACTTCGCCCAATCGCAGCATTGGGGCATCCGCGGCTTTCCGGCGCTCGTCGCCCAGGCCGCTGGCGGGCTGCATCTGGTCGCACATGGCTACCTCGAGGCGCAGCCGCTGCGCGAACGGCTCGCCGCGCTGCCGGCCGGCACGCCGGCCGCCTGATCCCATGGCCGCGCTGCGCATCGAGCCGGCATCGCCGCAGCGGCTGGATGACATCGCCGCGGTGATGTCCGATTGCGGGGATGCCAGTCATTGCTGGTGCGCCTTCTGGTCTCGCCCGCGAGCGGACTTCCGCAGCGGCTGGGGCGAAGGCAACAAGCGCTGGTTCATGCGCCGCGTGCGCACGGCAGCGCATCCGCCCGGCGTGGTCGCCTACGTCGACGACGAGCCTGCCGGCTGGTGCGCGATCGCTCCGCGCAGCGACCATCTTCGCCTGGCGAATTCGCGCAACCTCGCCCCGGTCGACGAGCTGCCCGTGTGGTCCATCACCTGCTTCGTGGTCGCCAAGCGCTTTCGCCGGCAGGGTTTGATGCGCGCGCTGATCGACGGCGCCGTCGCGTTCGCGGCTCGGCAGGGAGCGAAGTGCGTCGAGGCCTATCCGCTCGATGCGCCGCGCAAGCTGAATTCGGGCGAGCTCTTCGTCGGGCGGCTGTCGGCTTTCGAAGCGGCCGGCTTTCGCGAGGTGATGCGGCGCTCGCCGACCCGGCCGATCGTGCGGCGGCACCTGTGATTCAACGCACCGGCAAGGGCTCTCCCCGCGCCAGCGCATCCAGGCCGCCGAGGAACTGCGAGAAGTCGATCGGTTTCGTCCAGTAGTCGTCGAAGCCGCTGCTGCGCGCCCGTGCGACGTCTTCCGGCATGGCATTGGCCGACAAGGCGATGCACACCACGCCGTTCAGCGACGGATCGCTGCGCAGCGCCCGCAACACCTCGAAGCCGTCGATGTCGGGCAGCTGCAGATCGATCAGCACGCCCTGCGGACGCAGCTCGCGCGCGCGCTCGATGCCGGATCGGCCGTAGGCTGCCACATGCAGCCGCACGTGAGGCCGCAGCGCCACCAGCTCCTGCACCAGCAGCACATTGATGGTGTTGTCCTCGATGTACAGCAGGTCGATGGGGCGCAGCGGCACCGGACCAGCGCTGACGGCAGCCGCGACCGGCGTTTCGCGCGTGGCGGCGTCGCGGGCAGCCGGCAGCCACACGCGAAACTCGGTGCCGCTGCCCGGCGTGCTCTCGACCTCGATGCGTCCTCCCATGGCTTCGACGAGCGCGCGCACGATGGTGAGCCCGATGCCGGTGCCCTCGATGCCTTCGCGCTCGGCGCCCAGCCGGTTGAAAGGCTCGAACAGCCCCTGGAGCTGGACCGGCGTGAGACCGCGGCCGCTGTCGCGCACGCGCAGGCCGACCCGCGACGCGTCGCCCGACCCCAACACCGACACCTCCACGCGGCCGCCCGGGCGGTTGTACTTCACCGCATTCGACAGCAGGTTGGCGAGCACCTGGCGCAGCCGCCTCGCGTCGCCCTGCACCGTGGCCTCGACGGCACCCGCCGACAGGGTCACGTTCGCGCGCTGCGCCGCCGGGGCGAGCCATTGCAGCGTCTCGTCCACCAGCGGGGCGAGTGCCACCGGCCGTGCTGCCAGCGGCACGGCGCCCACCTCCACGCTGGTCAGATCGAGCACGTCGTCGATCAGGGCGAGCAGATGTCGACCCGCATCCTGGATGTGCTGGGTGCGCTCGCGCTGGCGCCCGGCGAGCGGCTGCGTCGCATCCTCGAGCAGCAGCTGCGCGAAGCCCAGCACCGCGTTCAACGGCGTGCGCAGCTCATGGCTCATGCGCGACAGGAACTGGCTCTTGGCGCGGCTGGCCTCCTCGGCGGCGGCCTTCTCGCGCCGCACGTCCTCGCCCCGCTTGTGCTCGGTGATGTCCCAGTTGAAGCCGAACAGGCGCAGTGCACGGCCGGCGCCGTCGCGCGTCACCGAGCCGCGCGTCGCCAGCCAGCGCACGGCGCCGTCGGGACGCAGGATGCGGAACTCGAAGAAGAAATCGTTGTCGTGCTCGATGACCTGCGCGATGCGCCGATGCACCATCTCGACGTCATCCGGGTGCGTGCACTCGAGATGCAGGCGCTGCGGCGGGCGGGGGTCATCCGGCCACAGTCCCCGCAGCCGGTACATCTGCGCGTCCCACCACACCTCGCCGGTGGCCATGTCGCGCTCCCAGTTCGCGAGGCCGACCGCCTTGGCGGCGAGCACGGTGCGCTGCTCGGCGAGCGCGAGCCGCTCCTGCGTGCGCCGCTGCTCGGTGAGGTCGAGGGCCACTCCGATCAGCGCGACCGCCCGGCCCTGCATGTCGCGCTCGGCGACGCGCCGCGTCATCAGCGGACGGTAGCTGCCGTCCGCTGCCAGGCAGCGCACTTCCACGTCGACCATCTCGCTGCCCGCGAGCGCCTTCTGATCCGCCTGAGCCACCGCCTGGCGATCGTCGGGATGGATCGCCGTCCACATCTGCTGCTCGGTCATCTCGCCGTCGGCGGCGCGGCGGCCGAGCACCTCGTTGGCGTGCGCGTTGAATTGCATCCGGTGCGTCTCGAGATCGCGCCGCCACAACGCGATGCCGACCAGCCCCATCGCAAGCGCGAGCTGCGTCTGCGGGGCATCCATGGCAGGCGCCGGAGATGCCTCGCGGGCGGGCGGGGTACGGCTCATACGCCGTTCAGTGTAGGTTCAGTGCAGCAGCTGCGGCACCCGGGTCCCGCCCGCATCGAGCTCATCGTCGTCATCGGCCTGCTCGCCGAGAAAGCCACCGCTCTGATGCGCCCACAGCCGCGCGTAGAGTCCTCGGCGGGCCAGCAATGTGCGATGGTCGCCTTCCTCGACGATGCGGCCCTTGTCCATCACGATCAGGCGGTCCATCGCGGCAATCGTCGACAGCCGGTGTGCGATCGCCACCACCGTCTTGCCCTCCATCAGCCGATACAGGCTCTCCTGGATGGCCGCCTCGACCTCCGAATCGAGCGCGCTCGTCGCTTCGTCGAGCACCAGGATGGGCGCGTCCTTGAGCATCACCCGCGCGATCGCGATGCGCTGGCGCTGCCCGCCCGAGAGCTTGACGCCCCTCTCGCCGACATGCGCGTCGTAGCCGCGGCGCCCTTTCGGATCGGCCAGCCCTTCGATGAACTCGTGCGCCTCGGCACGCCGCGCCGCGGCAGCCATCTGGGCCTCGGTGGCATCGGGGCGGCCGTAGAGCAGGTTCTCACGCACCGAGCGATGCAGCAGCGAGGTGTCCTGCGTGACCATGCCGACCTGGGCGCGCAGACTGTCCTGCGTGACTTGCGAGACGTCCTGGCCGTCGATCAGCACGCGGCCGCCTTGCACGTCGTAGAAGCGCAGCAGCAGGTTGACCACTGTCGACTTGCCCGCGCCCGACGGACCCACCAGTCCGATCTTCTCCCCGGGTCGGATCGCCAGCGACAGGTCGTCGATGACGCTGCGCTCGCCGCCGTACGAGAAGCTCACTCGTTCGAAGCGTATCTCTCCGCGGCGCACGGTGAGCGGCTTCGCGCCCGGGATGTCGGTGACGTGCAGGCTGCGCGACAGCGTGTTGATGCCGTCCTGCACGGTGCCGATGTGCTCGAACAGCGAGGCCATTTCCCACATCACCCAATGCGAGATGCCGTTCAGGCGCAGCGCCATCGCGGTGGCCGCCGCGACCGCGCCGACGCCCGCCTGGCCCCGCGTCCACAGCCACAGCGCCAGGCCGGCCGTCGACAGGATCAGCCCCATCGACAGCGCGTGGTTGACGATCTCGAAGCCCGTCACCATGCGCATCTGTGCGTGCACCGTCGTCAGGAACTCCTGCATCGCGCCGCGCGCGTAACCGGCCTCGCGCCCGGCGTGAGAGAACAGCTTGACGGTGGCGATGTTGGTGTAGGCGTCGGTGATGCGGCCGGTCATCAGCGAGCGCGCATCGGCTTGCTGCTGGGCGACGCGTCCGAGCCGGGGCACGAAGAACCAGAGCGCCGCGACGTACAGCGCGAGCCAGCCGACGAAGGGAAGGAGCATCCAGGCGTCGAAGTTGCCCAGCACCGCCAGCAGCGTGACGAAGTAGATGATCACGAAGACCAGCAGCTCGGCGACGATCATCCAGGTCTCGCGCACGGCCAGCGCGGTCTGCATGACCTTGGTGGCGATGCGCCCGGCGAATTCGTCCTGGTAGAAGCCCAGGCTCTGCGACAGCAGCAGCCTGTGGAAATTCCAGCGCAGCCGCATCGGGAAGTTGCCGGCGAGGGCCTGCTGTTTCAGCGTCGACTGCAGCGCCACCAGCAGGGTGCTGCCGACGAGCACCGCCACCAGCAGCATGAGCGTCCCGCCCTCGTCGGTCCACAGTCGCGCGGGCTGCACGCGCCCGAGCCAGTCGACGATGTGCCCGAGCATGCCGAAGAGCAACGCCTCGAATGCACCGATCAGGGCGGTGCACAGCGTCATCGCGAGCAGGTAGCCGCGCAGGCCCTCGGTGCAGGCCCACAGGAACGGAAAGAAGCCGCGCGGCGGCGGCGCGGGAGCGGCATCCGGATAGGGATGCACCAGTTTCTCGAACGCACTGAACACGGGGGGCTCCGTCTGGCGGGGCCGCAAGGTTACAACGCAAGAGCCGGCCCTGGGGCCGGCTCTTTCATCGTGGGGGGAGGTGCGCCGTCAGCCTTGTTTTTCGACCGTCAGCTGGTTGTCGACGCTCACCACGCCCTTGACGGCGCTCGCGAGCTGCGCGGCACGTTCCTTGGATGCCATGTCGGGCGCCGAGCCACGCAGCGCGACACGTCCGCCCTCGGTGTCGACGTTGATGCGCAGCGAGCTGAGCTTCGGGTCCTTGGCCAGCTCGGCGTTGACCGAGGTGGTGATCAGCGCGTCGGCGACCTTGTTGCTCGCCTGGTCGGCGGCACCCTTGGTGGCGTCCTTGGCTTCGGCAGCGGCCTGGCGCGTGGCCTCAGCCGCGTCGCGCGCCGCCTGGGCAGTCGCGTCGCCGGCGTTGCGGGCACTCTGCTCGGCCTGCTCGGCCGCGCTCGGCCGACCCTGCACGACGGCGGTGTCGTTCTGCGCGACGTGCGCGTCGTCGCGGCGGCCGCACCCGGCCAGCGCCAACGAGGCCAGCATCACGCTCACGGCGGTCATCGTCATCGTTTGCTTCATCATCTTCTCTCTCCTTGAACAAGCGCGCCGCGAACGGCGACGCGGGTGGCCCGACGGCCAGGCAAGCCAACACCGTCGGCGTCTTCCTCAGACCTCGACAACCTTAGGAGCCCGGGCGGGCGACGGCACCCGGCCGATGTCGCATCCGCGTGTCGGACGAGATCGCGTCGGCGGCCGACGCCACGCTGGCGTCGCGTTTGCAGATACTGGTTACGTGCGAACCCTTGACATAGACTGGCGCGCACCGATGGCATGGAGCATCCATGAGCGCGGAGACCATCCTGATCGTCGACGACATGCCGGCCAACCTGGGGGTGCTGACCAGCCACCTCGAGCGCCAGGGCTACGTCGCGGTGGTGGCCCAGGGGGGCGAGGAAGGCATCGAGCGCGCCGAGTTCGTGCGCCCCGATCTCATCCTGCTCGACGTGATGATGCCTGGCGTCGACGGCTTCGAGACCTGCCGGCGGCTCAAGGCCAGCGAGCTCACGCGCGACATCCCGGTCATCTTCATGACCGCGCTCGCCGACACCGCCGACAAGCTGACCGGCTTCTCGGTCGGCGCGGTCGACTACGTCACCAAGCCGCTCAACGGTGCCGAGGTGCTGGCACGCATCGACACCCATCTCACGCTGTACGGGCTGCGCAGGCAGCTGGCGCAGCAGAACGCCCAGCTGCAGCGTGAGATCGCGATTCGCGAGGAGACGCAGGCCGCGCTGGTGCGCTCCAACACCGAGCTCGAGCAGCTTGCCTACGTGGCCTCGCACGACATGCAGGAGCCGCTGCGCATGGTCGCGAGCTACCTGCAGCTGGTGGCGCAGCGCTACAAGGGTCAGCTCGATGCCGACGCCGACGAGTTCATCGGCTACGCGGTCGACGGCGCCAAGCGCATGCAAGCCTTGATCAACGACCTGCTGGCCTACTCGCGCGTGGGAACCAAGGCACGTCCCTTCGAAGCGACCGACTCCGCCAAGGTCGTCGACACCGCGCTGGCCAACCTGCGGATCGCGGTCGCCGAGCGCGGAGCGCAGGTGACGCACGGGCCGCTGCCGACGGTCATGGGCGATTCGACGCAGCTGCTGCAGCTGTTCCAGAACCTGATCGGCAATGCGCTGAAGTTCCATGGCGCGCAGCCGGTGCAGGTCCGCATCGAGGCCGCGGCGGAGGGCGCACACTGGCGCTTCACGGTGCGCGACAACGGGATCGGCATCGCACCCGAGTACCACGAGCGCATCTTCGTGCTCTTCCAGCGCCTGCACGGCCGAGACGAGTACCCCGGCACGGGAATCGGTCTGGCCATCTGCAAGAAGATCGTCGAGCGCCATGGCGGCACGATCTCGGTGGAGTCGCAGCCGGGTGAGGGCTCCACCTTCACATTCACGATGCCTCGCGCATAGCGCGTGGCCACCAGCCCCGAGGGTTGACGAGAGGCCGGTGCGCAGACGGCACATGCCATCATTGCTGCAAACCCTCGAAGCGCGGACCGCCCAGGGAGCCGGACCGCCCCACCCGGAGTCGGTCCCCGTGCGTCTGAAGCTGCGCCTGTCCATCGTGCTCGCCGTGGTGATCGGCCTGCTGATTCCGGCCACGGTGGGCAGCCTGCTGATGCTCCACTACGAGAAGAAGGCCACCGACGCACGACTGGCCGCCGACCACGCGCGCATCGCCGACATCCTCTCGCTCGGCGTCGAGAACGCGCTGTGGAACGTCACACCCGAAGCCGCGCGTCCGCTGGTCGACTCGGTGTTGGGCGATGAGCGCATCGTCAAGGTGGCCGTGCGCGACGAGCGCTACGGCATCTTCCTGTGGGGCGAGCACCCCGAACGCCGGCGCGGACAGCAATACACGCTGAAGCGCACGGTGCTGCGCGAAGGCGCCTTGATCGGCGACGTGACGGTCGAGATCGACAGCGGGCCGTTCGACGCCGAGATGGCGAAGTCGCGCAACATCCTGATGCTCACCGTCGCCGGGCAGCTCGTGCTGAGCGTGCTGCTCATCGTGGGCCTTCTCAATGTGCGACTGGTGGCGCCGATCAAGCGATTGATGGTCGACTCCGACCGCCTCGCGCGGCGCGAGCTCGATGCGCCCTTCCACTGGCGGCGCGACGACGAGCTGGGCAGCCTGGGGGCGGGCCTCGAGCGCACGCGCCAGTCATTGCAGGCGCTGTTCGACGAGCTGGAGTCCAAGAACCGCCAGCTGAGCGACGACATCCGGCGACGCATCGCGGTCGAGGACGAGCTCAAGCGCCACCGCGAGCACCTCGAGGACCGCATCCGCGAGCGCACCGCCGAGCTGGTGGTCGCCAAGGAGCGCGCCGAAGTCGCCAACAAGGCCAAGAGCGCCTTTCTCGCCAGCATGAGCCACGAGCTGCGCACGCCCCTCAATGCCATCCTCGGCTATGCGCAGATCCTGCAGCACGACAAGAGCCTGAGCGAGCGCGGTGCGGTCGGTCTGTCGACCATCCAGCAAAGCGGCGAGCACCTGCTCATGCTGATCAACGACATCCTCGACCTTTCGCGCATCGAGGCCGGCAAGCTCGAGCTGTTCAGCGACCTGATCGACCTGCCGGCATTCCTGCGCGGCATTGCCGACACCATCTCGATCAAGGCGGAGCAGAAGGGGCTTCTGTTCACGCTGGATGCCGATCCCGGCCTGCCACCGGCAGTGCGTGTCGACGACAAGCGTCTGCGCCAGGTGTTGTTGAACCTGCTCGACAACGCGGTGAAGTTCACCGACCGCGGCGGCGTCGCGTTGCAGGTGGCGCCCGTCGAGCACGGCGGGCCGCATGCGCGGCTTCGCTTCTCCGTCGAAGACACCGGCGTGGGCATTGCCGCCGATCAGTTCGAGAACATCTTCCAGCCCTTCGAGCAGGCCGGCGAGGCGCAGCGCCGATTCGGCGGCGCCGGCCTCGGCCTGGCGATCACGCGGCAGCTGGTGCGACGCATGGGCAGCGAGATCCAGGTCGAGTCCGAGCCGGGCCGTGGCAGCCGCTTCTGGTTCGATGTGGACCTGCCGTCGGCCGAGGCGGCGCCGCAACCGGCCGCACCCGCGCCCCGGATCACGGGCTACGAGGGACCGCGCAAGAAGGTGCTCGTGGTCGACGACGTCGCCGGCAACCGCGCGGTGGTGGCGGACCTGCTGCGGTCGCTGGGCTTCGAGGTCGTGGATGCGGACAACGGCGAAGCCGCGCTGAAGTCGGTGCGGGCCGAGGCGCCGGACCTCGTGCTGATGGACATCCTGATGCCGGTGCTCGACGGGCTGCAGGCCGTCAGGCGATTGCGTCGCAGCGCCGAGCACGCACGGCTGCCCGTCGTCATGCTGTCGGCCGGCGCCGCCGACCGCGAGCGCGAGCGCAGCATCGACGCGGGCGCCGATGGCTTTGTGGTGAAGCCGATCGATTTCGCGGAACTCCTGCGGCACATCGGGCGCCTGCTCAAGCTCAGCTGGCGACATGCGGCCGCGGCCGTGCCGGCCGCCACGGGTGCGGCGGAAGACGATGTAGCCATGGTGCCGCCGCCGGCCGACGAGCTCGAGGAGCTGTACCGGCTCGCCCGCATCGGCAACATGCGAACCATTCGCGAGCACGCCCAGCAGCTGCGGGCCAGGGACGCGCGGTACACGCCCTTCGCCGACCGCCTGCAGAGGCTCGCCAGCCGATTCGAGTCGCGCGCCATCCTCGAGCTCATCGAGCGCTACCGCGAGAAGGACACGCACTCGTAGGCGACCCGACCCGGCCATGAGCGGCGGCCATCCGGGAAAGGGCTTCCATGATCGAGGTCTCCCAGGGTAGGACCCGACCCGCCTGGGGAGGCGCAGGTCTATAGTGAACGAGCCTGCTCCAAGGCGACGAGGAGTCCCTGATGACAGGGCAAAGAACGTTCAGGCCGATTGAGATCTTGATGGTCGAGGACAACCCCGGCGACGTGCGGCTCACGCGCGAGGCATTGAAAGGGGGCAAGGTCTGGAACGAGATCCATGTCGTCGCCGATGGCGTCGCGGCGCTCGACTTCCTGCGCCAGAAGGCGCCGTACGAGGCCGCGCCGCGGCCTGATCTCGTCCTTCTCGATCTCAACCTGCCCAAGAAGGACGGCCGCGAAGTGCTAGCGTCGATGAAGGCCGACCCGCTGCTGAAGGCCATTCCCGTCGTCATCCTGACCACCTCGCAGGCCGAGGAAGACGTCGTCCGCGCCTACAACCTGAACTGCAATTGCTACGTCACCAAGCCGGTCGACTTCGAGCAGTTCACCCGCATCGTTCAGGCCATCGAACAATTCTGGCTGACGATCGTCACGCTGCCTCCGCATCCGGGAAGCTGAATGACGATGGAAACGCCGCCGATCCGCGTCCTGCTCATCGAAGACAACCCGGCCGACGCACGCCTCATCGAGCTGATGCTCGGCGAAGCCCGCGGCCTGCGCTTCGAGCTGCTCTGGGCCGATGATCTGAACGCCGGCGTGGAGCAGTTGCGCGAGCACAGCGCCGACGTCGTGCTGCTCGACCTCGGCCTGCCCGAGAGCACCGGACTCGACACCCTGCATCGGCTGCAGGCGCTCGGCGTCAAGCTGCCGACGCTGGTCGTGCTGTCCGGCCTCACCGACGAGGAGATCGCGGTGCAGGCACTGCAGCTCGGGGCGCAGGACTACCTGGTCAAGGGGCAGGTCGATGCTTCGCTGCTGATCCGCGCCATCCGCTACGCAATGGGCCGCAGCCAGGCGGAGGAGGCGCTGCGCCAGGCGCATGCCGAAGCGCAGGCGGCCCAGCAGCGCGCCGAAATCGCCAACGAGGCGAAGAGCGCCTTTCTCGCCAACATGAGCCACGACCTGCGCACGCCGCTCAACGGCATCCTGGGCTTCGCCCAGATCCTGCAGTGGGACCGCTCGCTCAGCGAGCGGCAGCAGCTCGGCATCACGGCGATCCGCCAGAGCGGCGAGCACCTGTTGACGCTCATCAACGACATCCTCGATGTCGCGAAGATCGAAGCCGGCAAGATCGAGATGTTCCCGAGCGATTTCGCGCTCGACAAGTTCCTGCAGGTCATCGCGAGCATCATCCGAGTCAAGGCGGAGCAGAAGCCCGAGCTGAAGTTCACCTGCGACCTCGCCGCGGACCTGCCCGAAGCCATTCGTGCCGACGAGCGGCGGCTGCGCCAGGTGCTGCTCAACCTGCTGGACAACGCGGTGAAGTTCACCGACCGCGGACAGGTGGTGCTGCGGGTGCGCTTCAGTGCGCCGTCGCGGCTGCGCTTCGAGGTCGAGGACACCGGCATCGGCATGAGCGAGGAGCAGGTGTCGCGCCTGTTCCAGCCCTTCGAGCAGCTCGGCGAGCCGCACCGCCGCAGTGGCGGCACCGGCCTGGGATTGGTGATCAGCCGGCAATTCGTCCGCCTGATGGGCGGCGACATCCACGTGAAGAGCCGACTGCACGCCGGCAACCTGTTCTGGTTCGAGATCGACGTGCCGGTCATCCGCTGTCCCGCGCCGGACCAGCCGCTGGCCGAGCGTGTCGTCGTCGGCTATCGGGGCCCGCAGAAGAAGGTGCTGGTGGTCGACGACGTGGCGGAGAACCGCGCCGTGCTGGTGGAGGCGCTGGACCGGCTGGGGTTCGATGTCGCGCAGGCCGCCGGCGGCTACGACGGCCTGGCGCAGGCCCAGGCCATGCAGCCGGACCTGGTGCTGGTCGACATCGTGATGCCCGACATCGGCGGCCTCGAGGTCATCCAGCGCCTGCGCACGTTCCCGGCGCTGCATGCCACGCCCATCGTCGCGGTGTCGGCCAGCGCCACGCCGGACGTCGAATCGAAGACGATGGCCGCCGGCGCGAATGCCTTCCTGCCGAAGCCCGTCGACGTGAAGTCGCTGCTGAGCTGTGCCGGCTCGCTGCTGAACCTGTCGTGGGTGGAGGCAGCGGGGCGAAAGTTCGCTGCCTAGTGTCGTGAGTTGGAAATACGTGGCGTTTCGATTCGACCAGATGGTGATGATCGGGCGGCTGCGCGAAGGGGCCAATACTGGACGTATTGGCCCCTTCGCGCAGGCGACCGAGGGCGCCATCTGGTCGAACCGAAGGCGGGCCCAAACGCCACGTATTTCCAACTCGCGACACTAGTGTCGAACCAGGTCAGGCCACGAGGTCACCGCGCAACGCGCTGGCCCAGGGACCGGTGATCCCGTCGACGCCGATTCGCCACAGTGCCTGCGCGTCTTCCGGGTCGGCCACGCCTTCAGCCATCACCTGCATCGACAGCCCGTGCAGCATGGCGACGACTCCCTTGAGGTAGTTCGCCCGCCCGCCGTCGCCGGCCAGTCCCTGCACCACCGCGGCATCGAGCTTCACGTAGTCGAGCCCGGCCTCGAACAGGCGCTCGATGCGGGCGATGCGCTCTCCGGCATGCTCCAGGCCGACCTTCGCGCCGGCCGGGCGCAGCTGGTGCCCCAGCTCGTGTACCTGCGCGAAGTGGTCCACGGCCGCGGCCTCGGGCACCTCGAGCCAGAGCTTGCGCGCCGCCGCAGGGGCATCGAGCAGCAGCGTGCGCAAGCGAGCCGCGAAGTTGCTGTCGGCGAGCGATGCGCTGGACAGGTTGATGCAGCGCGGTTGTCCATCGCGGGCGATCTCCGACAGCGCAAGCATCACCGCGCGCTCGTCGATGGCGGCCGTCTGCTTGGCGCGCAGCGCCAGCGGCAGCCAGCGCGCCGCTGTCTCGAAAGAACCGCCCGCTTCGAGCTGCAGGCGCAGCGGGCATTCCAGGTGCACGAGCTGGCGCTCGGCGTTGATGACCGGAAAGCTGACCAGACGCAGCCGCTCCTGCGCCAGCGCGTCGCCGATGCCCCTGCGCCACGCGCCTTCGCCGAGCCGGGCGGTGTCGGACACCCCGGGGCCGTCGGCGCCCAGCTCGACCGCGAAGGGCCCGCGGCTTTCCGCGAGCGCGAGCGCGGCGTCCGCTGCGCCGAGCACCTGCCCCACGTGCATGTCGCGTCGGATCTCCACCGCGCCGACCGCGATGGCCACGCCGTGCCCGAACGCCGGGAGCACGACCCGCAGCGCCTGCGTCACCGCCTGCGCCGTCTCCAGCGCCACGCCGCCCGCCGGCAGGCACAGCGCGAAGTCGGACCCGTTGAGGCGGCCCAGGCGGCAGCCCGGCACGCGCTGGGTGTACGCCTGCAGCGCCTGCGCCACCGCGCAGATCATGCGGTCGGTGGTCGCGTGGCCCAGCGTGCGGTTGATGCCGGCGAGATCCAGCACGCGCAGCAGCACCAGCCCTCCTTCGGCTGCGCCGTCCTCGCCCTGCAGCGCGGCCGACAGCTGGCCCATGAAGTGCTTGCGATTGGACAGCCCCGTCACCGGATCGGAGTGCGCTTCGCGGCGCAGCGCCTCGACCTGCTCGGCCTGCGCCTCGAAGATCAGCTTGAGGCGGCCGACCATGGTGTTCATCGCCCGCGTGAGCCGCTGGAGTTCCGGCACGCGCGGCTCGGCCACGCTCACGAACTGGCCGTTGACCAGCGACTGCGCCTGCTCCACCGCGGCATCGAGCGGCTTGCGGATGCGGGTCACGACGGCGCGTGCCACCAGCGCCGCCACCAGGCCGATCAGCGCCAGCGCGAGCGCAGAACGCTGGCTGCCTGCCCATAGCTCGTCGTGCGCGAACGCCGTGTGGCTGACCACCTGCACGGAGCCCATCGCGCGCCAGCCGTCGGAGACTTGGGCCGTGCCCGGCTCCGAGTCGATCGGCAGCAGCGCCACGAACCACGCCGGGGCCTGGGTGCGCGATTGCGCCGCCTCGCGCAAGAAGAGGACGCGGCCATCGGTCGTCGTGAAGCGGATCAGCCGGTAGAAGCCCGTGTCGAACTGCGCCGCCATCAGCAGCTCCATCAGCTGCGGGTCGCCGCGCTGCTGCGACAGCGCGAGGGCCAGCGATGCGGCGTTGTCGTTGTTCTTGAGGCGCAGCTGCGTCTGCAGCGTGTCGCGGGCCGACGAGATGGCCACGCCCATGCTGCCGAGGAACGCGAGCAGCAGCGCGCCCACCAGCAGCAGCCAGATCTGCCGGATCAGCGACATCGCGCCTGCCCCTGGTGCGGACTCACTGGAAGCCCTCCGCACGCGCCTTCACGAGGATCTCGCGCCAGCGCGACAGCCGCGCCGCCGGATCACCGGCGCTTTGGCTGCCCACGCCCTGCCAGAGGCCCTCGCTGTTGAAGCTGAACACCGGTGACAGGTCGGTGCGGCGCGAAGCCGGTCGCACGTCGGTGACCAGGTTGTCGAGGATCAGCGGCTCGGCGTTCGGCGCCGCGTAGTAGGCGAGCACCATGTGGGCCTGCACCGGCCCGCCGGAGCCGCCCATCTGCGCTCGCACGTACACCAGCCGCAGCTTCTGCACCGGCATGCCGAGCGCGAGCAGGCTGAAGTACTTGGCGATCGCGAAGTCCTCACAATCGCCGGCTCCCTTTTCCAGCATCTCGAGCGGACTCGCCCAGTAGTCGACCTGGCCCCACAGCTCGCTGTCGTCGCGCGACTGGATGCGGCGGTTGAAGAACTGGTTCAGCGCGAGCAGCTTGGCGTCGTCGTCGGCATCGTTGGCGGCTTGCAGCACGCCTTGCAGCGCACGGGCGCCGGCGAGCGCCTTCGGCCCGTGCCGCTGCGCCGCTGCAAGCATGCGTTCGGCGTCCCACGCGCGCGGATGAAAGGCCGCGACGACGATGGCCAGCATGAGCAGCCGCTGCACCCACAGCTGGCATGCGGCCCACAGGCGATGCATGGCCTCGCCATCGTGATCACGGCGAGGCGGCAGAGCGATGGCGGGAAAGGAAATGGCGTCTTGCACGATGGACGAGTCGACGCTTCGTTGTCGTCGTTCCGGCCGCCAACTTGAACAGCTTTCGCCCGGTAACGCCTGTGACCTGCGTCACGCGACACACGCATCGCCGCGCAGTATCTGCGATACACGTGTTTCAAGGTCGTGAACTGGCACACGCAGGGGTCGAAATAGAGAGCAGGGGCACACATTCGAGCACTCAGCGACGCCGCCTGCGCGCATACACTGCGCCCCGGTGCCAAGGCAGTCGCTGGGCGCCGCGCCGGGCTCGCTACACGCCCTGCCCGACAACACGAAGCACATGCGACTCACGACCCCCGCCACCCTCAGCGCCCTCGCCCTTCTGCTGTCCGCCTCGCAGGCCATCGCCCAGACGCCCGATCCGGTGCGCTCCGCGGTCGAGGCGGCCGTGCAGACGAATCCCGACGTCACGGCGCGCTTCCACGCCTATCGAGCGGCCGTCGACGCGGTCGACGCGGCGCGCGGTGCCTACTACCCGCGCGTCGATCTCAATGCCAACACCGGCCGCGACAGCGACCGCATCCCGACTCGCACGCCCGAGAGCCTGTCGGTGTCGCGCAACGGCGTCGCACTGAGCCTCACACAGCTGCTGTGGGACGGCCTGGGCACGAAGCGCGAGGTCGACCGCTTCGGGCACGACAAGCTGGCCCGGTATTTCGAGCTGCTCGACGTCACCGAGCAGACCGCGCTCGAGGCGGCGCGCGCCACGTACGACGTGCAGCGCTTTCGCCGCCTGGTGCAGCTGGCCGAAGACAACTATGTGCAGCACAAGTACGCCTCGCTGCAGATCCAGTCGCGCTTCAAGGCCGGCGTCGGCCGCGGCGTGGACCTCGAGCAGGCCAATGCCCGCCTGGCACTGGCCGAATCGAACCTGAGCACCGAGATCGCCAACCTGCACGACGTCACGGCCCGCTATCAGCGCGTCGTCGGCGAGCCGCCGCCCAAGGTCATCCCGCCGCTGGCGCCGCTCACGCGCTCGACGCCGTCGAGCAGCGACGAAGCGATGCTGTCCGCGATCCGGCAGAACGCGGCCATCAGCGCGAGCATCGAAGGCCTGCGCTCGGCCCGCTCGGCCGCCGAAGTGCGTCAATCGGTGTTCCAGCCGACCATCGAGGCGCGGCTGCGCGCCGGCAGCGGCAACAACTTCGAGGGTGTGCGTGACCAGCGCCGCGACAGCACCGCCGAGATCGTGCTGAACTGGAACCTCTACAACGGCGGCGCCGACCAGGCCCGCGTGCGCCAGCAGCGCAACGTCGTCAGCCAAGCCGCCGACCTGCGCGACCGCACCTGCCGCGACACGCGCCAGACCGCGGCCATTGCATTCAACGACACGCGCAAGCTGGCCGAGCAGCTGCAGCTCCTGGACCGCAACACCCTCGCCATCGAGAAGGCGCGCGACGCCTATCGGCAGCAGTTCGACATCGGACAGCGCAGCCTGCTCGACCTGCTGAACGCGGAGAACGAGCTCTACACCGCCAAGCGCGCCTATGCCAACGCCGAGTTCGACCTCGGCATCGCGTACGCGCGCACGCATGCGGCGATGAACCAGCTGACCACGCTGCTGGGCGTGGCGCGCGTCGATCCGGCGGCAGCGGAAGCGGCGAACTGGGCGGCCGGCGAGGATGCGCCGGGGCGCTGCCCGGTGATGACCTCGGAAGTGGTCACCACCGAGCGCAAGTTGCTCGACGAGCGCGCCAGGCGCATCGCCGACAAGTGACGCCTCAGCGCCGAGGCGGCGGCACGTCGGTGCACACGCCTTCGTAGACCTCCGCCGCCATGCCGATGCTCTCGCCCAGCGTCGGATGCGGGTGGATCGACTTGCCGATGTCGACACCGTCGGCTCCCATCTCGACTGCCAGCACGATCTCGCTGATCAGGTCGCCGGCATGCGTGCCGACGATGCCGCCGCCGACGATCTTGTGCGACTCCTCGTCGAACAGCAGCTTGGTGAAGCCTTCGTCGCGCCCGTTGGCGATGGCGCGGCCCGACGCCGTCCAGGGGAACAGCCCCTTCTTGACCTTCACGCCCTTGGCCTTGGCCTCGTCCTCCGTGAGGCCGACCCACGCCACCTCGGGGTCGGTGTAGGCGACGTTCGGGATCACGCGCGCCTCGAAGGCCGCCTTGTGCCCGGCGGCCACTTCGGCGGCCACGTGGGCCTCGTGCACCGCCTTGTGGGCCAGCATCGGCTGGCCGACGATGTCGCCGATGGCGAAGATGTGCGGCACGTTGGTCCGCATCTGGATGTCGACCGGGATGAAGCCGCGGTCGCCGACGATCACGCCGGCCTTGTCCGCGCCGATGCGCTTGCCGTTGGGCACGCGTCCCACCGCCTGCAGCACGAGGTCGTAGACCTGCGGCTCCTTCGGCGCTGCCTCGCCTTCGAAGCTCACGCGAATGCCTTCGGAAGTCGCTTCGGCACCCACGGTCTTGGTCTTCAGCATGACGTTGTCGAAGCGCGGCGCATTCATCTTCTGCCACACCTTGACGAGGTCGCGGTCGGCGCCGGTCATCAGGGTGTCGAGCATCTCGACCACGTCGAGGCGGGCGCCAAGCGTGGAGTACACGGTGCCCATCTCGAGGCCGATGATGCCGCCGCCGATCACCAGCATGCGCTTCGGGTTCTGGCGCAGCTCCAGCGCGCCGGTGGAGGTGACGATCCGCGGATCGTCCTTCGGCAGGAAGGGCAGCTTCACCGCTTCGGAGCCGGCGGCGATGATCGCGTTCTTGAACCGGATGGTCTGCGTCTTGCCGTCGGGCATCGTGACCTTCAGGTGATGCGGATCGGCGAACTCGCCGTTGCCGGTGACCACCGTCACCTTGCGCATCTTGGCCATCGCGGCCAGGCCGCCGGTCAGCTTGCCGACGACCTTCTGCTTGTGTGCGCGCAGCTTGTCGAGATCGATCTTCGGCGCGCCGTAGGTGATGCCGTACGCGTCGAAGTGCCTGGCCTCGTCCATCACCGCGGCCACGTGCAGCAGCGCCTTGGACGGAATGCAGCCGACGTTGAGGCACACGCCGCCGAGCGTGGGGAATCGCTCGACCAGCACGGTCTTCATGCCGAGGTCGGCGGAGCGGAAGGCGGCGGAGTAGCCGCCGGGGCCGGCGCCGAGGACCAGCATGTCGCATTCGATGTCGGCGCCGCCCGCGTACGAGGCCGCTTGCGGTGCGGGCGCGGCGTCGGCCTTCGGCGGCGCCGCTTGGGGTGCCGGCGCGGCAGGGGCCGGCGCGGCAGCCGCGGCGCCCTCGCCTTCCACCGACAGGATCACCGACCCTTCGCTCACCTTGTCGCCGATCTTGACCTTCAGCTCCTTCACGACGCCGCCTTGCGACGCCGGGATCTCCATCGACGCCTTGTCGCTCTCGACGGTGATCAGCGACTGCTCGGGCTTGATGGTGTCGCCAGGCTTGACCAGCACCTCGATGACCACGACGTCCTTGAAGTCGCCGATGTCGGGAACCTTGATGTCCATGTCTCAGTCTTTCAGTTTGATCATGTGAACCCGCACCGGCCCGCTGGAGTTCTTGTCGAATTCGCAGCCGGCGCGCACGCCGATCTCGGCGAGCTCCTTGGCCGACTTGGCCTTGTCGTAGGAGGCGTACATCGCGCCCAGGGCGAACGCGCGGCCGGTGCCTATGCCCCAGAAGCGGTCGAACTCGAACACCTCGCGGTACGAATAGACGCCGAAGATGCCCGCCGGGTTGGCGATCAGCGCGGTGAACTGCGAGCTCTCGTAGGGGTCGGAATCCTCTTCCTTCGTGTTGAGGAAGAAGGTGTCCTTCAGCTTCGGATGCAGGCGCAGGAAGGTGTCGAACACCTCGTCGCGCGAGCCGAGGCGCAGCTCGTCGGGCGTCAGGCCGTTCAGCGCGCGGCGCAGCACCGGAAAGTGCGCCGTCGTGCCGGACATGCCGAACCATGAATCGCCGACCTTGAACAGCTTGTCGTTCTGTTCATAGCCGTGGGCGAGCCGCGTGTCGCCGAAGGTCACCAGGCTGTCACCCGCAATGGCCACCTGCCCGCCCTTGCGGACCACCACAACCGTCGTCATGGCGCGCTCCTTTTTGTTCTTACAAGAGAACGCGACGGAAGTCAGCCAGGATCTGGCCCAGGTACGCGTTGAAGCGGGCCGCCGCGGCCCCGTCGATCACGCGGTGATCCCAGCTTAGCGACAAGGGCAGCATCAACCGCGGCTGGAAGGCCTTTCCATCCCAACGGGGCTCGGTGTTTGACTTGCAGACGCCGAGGATGGCAACCTCGGGTGCATTGATGATCGGGGTGAAATAGCGGCCGCCGATGCCGCCTAGCGAAGAGATCGAGAAGCAGCCGCCGCTCATGTCGGCCGGGCCGAGCTTGCCGTCGCGCGCCTTCTTCGCCAGCTCGCTCATCTCCTGCGAGATCTGCAGCACGCCCTTCTTGTCGGCGTCCTTGATCACCGGAACGACCAGGCCGTTGGGCGTGTCGGCAGCGAAGCCGATGTGGAAGTACTGCTTCAGCACGATCTGCTCGCCGTCGAGCGATGCATTGAACTCGGGGAACTTCTTCAGCGCGGCGACGCTGGCCTTGATGAGGAAGGCGAGCATCGTCACCTTGACGCCGCTCTTCTCGTTCTCCTTGTTGAGCTGGACGCGGAAGGCCTCCAGCTCGGTGATGTCGGCATCGTCGTGGTTGGTGACGTGCGGAATGACGACCCAGTTGCGGTGCAGGTTGGCGCCGCTGATCTTCTTGATGCGCGACAGGTCCTTGCGCTCGATCGGTCCGAACTTCGTGAAGTCGACCTGCGGCCACGGCAGCAGACCGGGGAAGGCCCCTCCGGCCGGCGCAGCGCCTGCCGGTGCCTTGGCCGCCTGGCCCTTGGTCTGCACGCTGCCCGCCATGACGCCCTTGACGAAGGCATGCACGTCCTCGTGGGTGATGCGGCCCTTGGGACCGCTGCCCTTCACCTCGTCGAGCGGTACGCCGAGCTCGCGTGCGAGCTTGCGGATGGTCGGAGAGGCGTGCGGCAGGTTGACCGGCGCCCTGGTCGGCTCGTGGGCAGGCAGCGCGGCCGTCGGCACATGGCGCTCGGCGGATGACGGCGATGCGGCCTCGGCAGGCGCGGCAGCCGCAGCAGCCGCTTGCACCGGGGCGGCTTGCGCGGGGGCAGCGACAGGCGCAGCAGCGCCCGCAGCGCCTTCGAGCAACGCCAGCGGCGTGCCCTTGCTGACCTTGTCGCCGATCTTGACCCTGAGCTCCTTGACCACGCCGGCATGCGAGGACGGGATCTCCATCGACGCCTTGTCGCTCTCCACGGTGATCAGGCTCTGCTCGGCCTTCACGGTGTCGCCGGGCTTGACGAAGAGCTCGATGACGGCCACTTCGGAAAAGTCGCCGATGTCGGGCACCACCACCTCGATGGCGCCGCCGCCTTGCGCGACCGGCGCCGCCGGCGCAGGCGCTTGCGGTGGAGCGGCTGCCGGCGGGGGTGGTGCGGCGGGCGTGGCCGCGGCGGGTGCGGCCTCCGGCGCGCCTTCGGCTTCGAGCATCAGCAGCCGGGAGCCTTCACCGACCTTGTCGCCGAGCTTGACCAGCAGGTCCTTGACCACGCCGGCGTGCGACGACGGTATCTCCATCGACGCCTTGTCGCTTTCCACCGTGACGAGCGACTGCTCCCGCTTCACCGTGTCGCCGGGCTTGACCAGCAGCTCGATGACCTCCACGTCCTTGAAGTCCCCGATGTCGGGGACCTTGACTTCCACCAGTGCCATGTTCGTTGTCTCCGCGGTTCTTCTTCAGGCGTACAGCGGGTTGAGCTTGTCGGCGTTGATGCCGTACTTCTGGATCGCCTCGGCGACCTTGGCAACCGGCAGCGTGCCCTCCTCGGCCAGCGCCTTCAGCGCGGCGACCACAATGTAGTGGCGATTCACCTCGAAATGCTCGCGCAGCTTGCTGCGGAAATCGGAACGGCCGAAGCCGTCGGTGCCGAGCACCTTGTAGACGCGGCCCTTGGGAATGAAGGCGCGGATCTGCTCGGCGTAGTTCTTCATGTAGTCGGTGGAGGCGATGACCGGCCCCGCGTACGGTTCGAGCTGCTGCGCGACGAAGGGCACGCGTGGCGCGTTCGTCGGATGCAGCAGGTTCCAGCGCTCGACTTCCTGGCCGTCGCGCGCCAGCTCGTTGAAGCTCGGGCAGCTCCAGATGTTGGCGGCCACGCCCCAGTCCTTCTCGAGCAGCGCCTTCGCGGCGATGCTCTCGCGCAGGATCGTGCCGGAGCCCAGCAGATTGACGCGCGGCGTCTTCTTCGCGCCTTCCTCGAGCAGATACATGCCTTTGATGATCTGCTCCTCGGTGCCGGGCTTGAGTCCGGGCATGGGGTAGTTCTCGTTGAGCAGCGTGAGATAGAAGTAGACGTTCTCCTGCTTCTCGACCATCCGCTTGAGCCCGTGGTGCAGGATCACGCCGACCTCGTGCGCGAAGGTCGGGTCGTAGCTGATGCAGTTGGGAATGGTGCCGGCCAGGATGTGGCTGTGGCCGTCTTCGTGCTGCAGGCCCTCGCCGTTCAGCGTCGTGCGACCCGAGGTGCCGCCGAGCAGGAAGCCGCGCGCCTGCATGTCACCCGCCGCCCACGCGAGGTCGCCGATGCGCTGGAAGCCGAACATCGAGTAGTACACGTAGAACGGGATCATGATGCGGTTGTTCGTCGAGTACGACGTCGCCGCGGCGATCCACGAGCTCATGCCGCCCGCTTCGTTGATGCCTTCCTGCAGGATCTGGCCGGCCTTGTCTTCCTTGTAGTACATGACCTGGTCCTTGTCGACCGGCGTGTACTTCTGACCCTCGGGGTTGTAGATGCCGATCTGCCGGAACAGGCCCTCCATGCCGAAGGTGCGCGCCTCGTCGACCAGGATGGGCACGGCGCGCGGGCCGATCTCCTTGTCGCGCAGCAGCTGCGTGAGGAAGCGCACGTAGGCCTGCGTGGTGGAGATCTCGCGACCTTCGACGGTCGGCTCGAGCACAGCCTTGAAGGTGTCGAGCTCGGGCACCTTGAGCTGCTCGTCGGCCTTCGTGCGGCGCTGCGGCAGGTAGCCGCCCAGCGCCTTGCGGCGCTCGTGGAGGTACTTCATCTCCGGCGTGTCGTCGCTCGGCTTGTAGAACGGGATGCCGGCGGCGATCTGTTCATCGGAGACCGGGATGTTGAAGCGGTCGCGGAAGCTCTTGATGTCGTCGTCGGTGAGCTTCTTGGTCTGGTGCGCGGTCATCTTGCCTTCGCCGCTCTTGCCCATGCCGAAGCCCTTGACGGTCTTGATCAGCAGCACCGTCGGCTGGCCCTTGTGGTTGACCGCACGGTGGTAGGCCGCGTACACCTTCTGCGGATCGTGGCCGCCGCGGTTCAGGCGCCAGATGTCGTCGTCGCTCATCTTGGCGACCGTCTCGAGCAGCTTGGGATGCCGTCCGAAGAAGTGCTTTCGCACGAAGGCGCCGTCGTTGGCCTTCATCGCCTGGTAGTCACCATCGACGGTGTCCATCATCACCTTGCGCAGGATCTCTTCCTTGTCGCGCGCCAGCAGCGGATCCCAGTAGCTGCCCCACAGCAGCTTGATGACATTCCAGCCGGAACCGCGGAACTCGCCTTCCAGCTCCTGGATGATCTTGCCGTTGCCGCGCACCGGACCGTCGAGGCGCTGCAGGTTGCAGTTGACGACGAAGATCAGGTTGTCGAGCTTCTCGCGGGCCGCCAGGCCGATCGCGCCCAGCGACTCGGGCTCGTCCATCTCGCCGTCGCCGCAGAACACCCACACCTTGCGGTTTTCGGTGTTCGCGATGCCGCGGGCATGCAGGTACTTGAGAAAGCGCGCCTGGTAGATCGCCATCAGCGGGCCGAGGCCCATCGACACGGTCGGGAACTGCCAGAACTCGGGCATCAGCTTCGGGTGCGGATAGCTCGAGATGCCCTTGCCGTCGACCTCCTGGCGGAAGTGCAGCAGCTGGTCCTCGCTGAGGCGGCCTTCCATGAAGGCGCGTGCGTAGATGCCGGGCGAGGAGTGGCCCTGGATGTACAGGAGGTCGCCGCCGTGGCCTTCGCTCTCGGCGTGCCAGAAGTGGTTGAAGCCGGCGCCGAACATCGTGGCGAGCGAAGCGAAGGACGAGATGTGCCCGCCCAGGTCGCCGCCGTCTTCCGGATGCAGCCGGTTCGCCTTCACCACCATGGCCATCGCGTTCCAGCGCATGTAGGCGCGCAGCCGCTCTTCGACCTCCAGGTTTCCCGGACAGCGTTCCTCCTGCTCCGTCGGGATGGTGTTGACGTAGGCAGTGGTCGCCGAGAACGGCATGTCGATGCCGGCCTGGCGCGCGTGGTCGATCAGTTGCTCGAGCAGGAAGTGAGCACGGTCGCCGCCTTCGGCGCCGATGACGGCCGACAGGGCGTCCAGCCACTCACGGGTTTCCTGGGAATCGGTGTCGTTCGCAGCGGCACCGACGAACGGTTCAGGCATGGCGGCCATGGCTTGTCTCCTGGACGGGTTTATTTGCGAGTGGCGCGGACTATCTCACAAGTCGCGCGCATTTTCAAATGGTGCGACGCGATTTCATATCGTGGCATTCACGCAGAACAGCACTTTTTCTCCCGGCGAGTGTGGGGCGGCTCACGACGGGGCATTCGATAATCCGCACCATGCCACCACCCCGCCTCAACGCCGCACCGGGACGACCTTCGCCCACACTGCCGCGTCGGCTGTTCGGCCGCTGGTGGCGGCGCCAGTCCCCCGCGCAGCAGGACCGCTTCGCGACGCTGGGTCCGCTGGTCTCGGTACTGCTGTTTCTCGCGGCGATCATTGCGGCCTTCTGGTACCTGCGCAACGAGGAGTTCGAGCGCGAGCAGGAGTCCGTCAAGAGAGACACCGAGATCGCCCAGCAGCAGATCCGCCTGCGGCTGATCGAGAACCAGGAGCAGCTCGTTCGCATCGCGCGCGAGCTGGTCACGCGGGCGATCGACCAGGACGAATTCCTCGGGCAGGCGGCGAGCTTCACGCGCGAGCGGCCCGAGATCAACCACCTGTTCTGGATCGCCGCCAATCGAACCCGGCGCGCCGCGCATTCGGCGGTCAGCTTCCATCCCGAGACCGGCATCAGCGGCGACGAATTCAGCGCCTCGCTGCCGAAGGAAGGCAAGGCCAGCGAGCCCGAGGTCGCCTTTCTCGCGGCGCGCACGCTGCGCCAGCCCGTGTACACCCGGCCTTTCACCGACACCTACGGCGCGCCGGTCGTCCAGGTCCACATCCCGCTGATCGATCGCAGCGCGTTCAGCGGCACGCTGGTGGCCGAGTATTCGGTCGAGGCGCTGCTGCGCTACTTCGTGCCGCGCGAAGTGTCCAACCGCCACTCCGTGACGCTGCTCGACGCGCAGGAGCAGGTCCTGGCGAGCACCGTGACCCCGATGCCTGGCCAGAAGGTGCGCCCCGCCTCCATCGTCCACGACGTCCCGGTCGCTCCGGCCGGCGACGGGTTGATCCTGCGCGGCCAGGGCTATCGCACGTCCATCGGCCTCATCAGCAACACGCTGTTCTGGATGGTCGCCGCGCTCTCGGTGCTGACGGTATGGATGCTGCTGGGCACCTGGCGCCACATGGGCCGGCGCCTGCAGATGCAGAGCGCGCTCGTGTCGGAGGCCAATTTCCGTCGCGCGATGGAGAACTCCATGCTGACCGGCATGCGCGCAATGGACATGGAAGGCCGCATCACCTACGTCAATCCGGCCTTCTGCGCGATGACGGGCTTCTCCGAAGCCGAGCTGATCGGCCGCCAGCCCCCCTTCCCGCACTGGCCACCCGATCGCTACGAGGAGAACAACCGCCTGTTCCAGCAGGAGCTGCAGGGACGCAGCCCCGCAGGCGGCATCGAGGTCAAGGTGATGCGCAAGGACGGCACGCTGTTCGACGCGCGCATGTACGTCTCGCCCTTGATCGACCCCAAGGGCCAGCAGACCGGCTGGATGACCTCGATGACCAACATCACCGAGGCCAAGCGCATCCGCGACCAGCTCTCGGCCTCGCACGAGCGCTTCACCACCGTGCTCGAGGGGCTGGATGCCGCGGTGTCGGTGCTGTCAGTGCAGCAGGGCGAGCTGCTGTTCGCCAACCGCTCCTACCGCCTCTGGTTCGGCGCCGAAGCGCAGGGCCACGCATTGCTGGCCGGTGACGACCCGGGGCTGCCGAGCCTGCGCGAGCACGACGACGCGGTCGACAGCTTCGGCGGCCTGCCGGCGCAGGAGCTCACCGAAGCCGGCTCCGACCCGCGCGAGGTCTACATCGAGCCGCTGAAGAAGTGGTTCGACGTGCGCTCGCGCTACCTGCAGTGGACCGACGGCCGCCTCGCGCAGATGCTGATCGCCACCGACATCACCGCGCGCCGGGCCGCGGAAGCGCTGGCCGCGAGCCAGGCGGAGAAGGCGCAGGTGACGAGCCGCCTGGTGACGATGGGCGAGATGGCGTCGTCGGTGGCGCACGAGTTGAACCAGCCGCTCACCGCCATCGCCAACTACTGCAACGGCATCGTCACGCGGGTCAAGAACGACGCCATCGAGAAGGCCGACCTGATCGCCGCACTGGACAAGACCTCTCGCCAGGCGCAGCGCGCGGGCCAGATCATCCACCGCATCCGCAACTTCGTGAAGAAGAGCGAGCCGCAGCGCCAGCCATCGCAGGCCAAGACCATCGTCGAGGATGCGGTCGAGCTGGCGAGCATCGAGCTGCGCCGGCGCAATGTGTCGATACACACCTATGTCGCGCAGCGACTGCCCACGCTGATGGTCGACCCCATCCTGATCGAGCAGGTGGTACTCAACCTGATCAAGAACGCCGCCGAAGCGATCGACGCCGGCCACATGCCGCCTTCGCGGCGAAACATCGAATTGCGCGTCGTGCCGCGGCACACGCCCGAAGAAGGCGGCGTAATCGAGTTTTCCGTCACGGACATGGGCCCCGGAATCAAGGACGATGTCATCTCGCGGCTCTACGAAGCGTTCTTCTCCACCAAGGCCGAAGGATTGGGCATCGGCCTGAGCCTCTGCCGCTCGATCATCGAATCCCACAGAGGCAGGATTCGTGCCCAGAACCTCTACAATGGCGCCTCCGTCGTGGGCTGCAGCTTCACCTTCACGCTGCCGGTGGAAACCACGCGGACCGAGGCTTCTTCAACCACCAACTCTGCTGTCACTTCATGAGCTTGATTCCGAAGAAAGGCACGGTCTATGTCGTCGATGACGACGAGGCGGTTCGCGATTCCCTTCAGTGGCTGCTCGAAGGCAAGGACTACCGGGTCAAGTGCTTCGATTCCTCGGAATCCTTCCTGTCCCGCTTCGACCCGCGCGAAGTCGCCTGCCTGATCGCCGACATCCGCATGGACGGCATGAGCGGGCTGGAACTGCAGGACCGGCTGATGGAGCGCCGCTCGCCACTGCCCATCGTCTTCATCACCGGCCACGGCGACGTGCCGATGGCCGTCACCACCATGAAGAAGGGCGCGATGGACTTCATCGAGAAGCCCTTCAAGGAAGAAGAGCTGCTGGGCCTGGTGGAGCGCATGCTCGACCAGGCCCGCGCCGCCTTCAGCCAGCACCAGGAGGCGGCCAGCCGCGACGCGCTGCTGTCGCGCCTCACCACCCGCGAGGCCCAGGTGCTGGAGCGCATCGTCGCGGGCCGGCTCAACAAGCAGATCGCCGACGACCTGGGCATCAGCATCAAGACGGTGGAGGCGCACCGCGCCAACATCATGGAAAAGCTCAACGCCAACACCGTCGCCGACTTGCTCAAGATCGCGCTCGGCGCGCAGGCGAAGGCGTAACCGCATCTCCCACGACAAAGGCCGCCGACGAGCGGCCTTTTGCTTTTCAAGGACGCTCCGATGGCTGCTCAACTGATCGACGGCAACGCACTGGCGAAGAAGATCCGGGCGGAGGTGGCGGAGCGCGTCGCCGCGCTGAAAGCGCGCGGACTGCAACCCGGCCTCGCAGTGGTGCTGGTCGGCGACAACCCGGCGTCGCAGGTCTACGTGAAGCACAAGGTCAACGACTGCGAGAGCACCGGCATGCGCTCGGTGCTCGAGAAGTACGATGCCTCGCTGAGCGAGGCCGAGTTGCTGGCCCGCGTCCATGCGCTCAACACCGATCCGGCCATCCACGGCATCCTCGTCCAACTGCCCTTGCCGGCGCACATCGACGCGAACAAGGTCATCGAAGCCATCTCGCCGAAGAAGGACGTCGACGGCTTCAGCGTCCAGAGCGCCGGAGCGCTGATGATCGGCCAGCCGGGCTTCAGGCCCTGCACGCCCTACGGCTGCATGAAGATGCTGGAAGCCGTCGGCTGCAGCCCGCGCGGCAAACGCGCGGTGGTGATCGGACGCAGCAACATCGTCGGCAAGCCGATGGCGATGCTGCTCCTGCAGGCCCACGCCACGGTCACCATCTGCCACAGCGCCACGCCCGATCTGGCGGCGCACACGCGCGAGGCCGACATCGTCGTGGCGGCCGTGGGCAAGCGCAATGTGCTGACGGCCGACATGGTCAAGCCGGGCGCCGTCGTGATCGATGTCGGCATGAACCGCAACGAGGCGGACAAGCTGTGCGGCGACGTCGACTTCGACGGCGTCTCGAAGGTGGCCGGCTGGATCACGCCGGTGCCGGGCGGCGTCGGTCCGATGACGCGTGCGATGTTGCTCGTCAACACGGTCGAGTCCGCGGAACGCGCGGCAGGCGCCGCGGTCTGACCGTCGATCAAGGAGGTCGCCGATGATGAATCCCCTGCTGGTGTCCGAAGGCCTGCCGGCTTTCGACCAGATCCGACCCGAGCACGTCGAGCCTGCGGTCGAGGTTCTCCTGAAGAACGCCGACGAAGCGCTGGAGAAGGCCGTCGGCCCCGGCGTGCCGCCGGACTACGACGCGTTGTCGGCCGTGCTCGATGTCGCCGACGAGCGGCTCAAGTCCGCATGGGGCGCAGTCGGTCACCTCAACGCGGTGGCCGACACGCCGGAGCTGCGCTCGGCCTACAACGCCGCGCTGCCGAAGGTCACGGAGCTGTTCACCCGCCATGCGTCCGACGAACGGCTGTACGCGAAGTACAAGGCCGTCGCCGGTGCGCCTTCGGCCGAGCGGCTGAGCGCGGCGCGGCGCAAGGCGCTGTCCAATGCGATGCGCGACTTCGTCCTGTCGGGCGCCGAATTGCAAGGCGAAGCGAAGCAGCGCTTCCAGCAGCTGCAGGAAGAGCAGGCCGCGCTGGCGCAGAAGTATTCGGAGCACGTGCTCGACGCCACCGACGGCTACGCTTGCTACGCCAGCCTCGAAGAGCTCGAAGGCGTGCCCGAAGACGTCAAGCAGGCGTCGCGCGCCGCGGCCCAGGCCGAGGGCAAGGACGGCCACAAGCTGACGCTGCACTTCCCGAGCTACTTCCCGGTGCTGCAGTACGGTGCCAACCGCGCCTTGCGCGAGAAGCTCTACACGGCGCACGTCACGCGCGCCAGCGAGCTCGGCCCCGCCGATCTCGACAACAGCGACACGATGCGCCAGCTGCTGAAGCTGCGGCAGGAGGAGGCGCGCCTGCTGGGCTACGCCAACTACGCCGAGGTCTCGCTGGTGCCGAAGATGGCGGACACGCCGCGGCAGGTGATGGACTTCTTGCACGACCTGGCGCGCCGTGCCCGGCCATACGCCGAGCGCGACCTGCAGGAGCTGCGCGACTTCGCGCGCGACTCGCTGGGGCTGGCCGACCTGCAGTCGTGGGACATCGCCTACGCGAGCGAAAAGCTCAAGGAGGCCCGCTACGCCTTCAGCGACCAGGAGGTGAAGCAGTACTTCACCGAGGCCAAGGTGCTGGAAGGACTGTTCCGCATCGTCGAGACCCTCTTCGAGGTGAGCATCCGGCCGGACAGCGCGCCGGTGTGGCATCCCAGCGTGCGCTTCTTCCGCATCGAGCGGGGCACGCAGCTCGTCGGCCAGTTCTACCTCGACCCCTACGCGCGACCGGGCAAGCGACCCGGCGCCTGGATGGACGACGTGCGGGGGCGCTGGGCACGACCCGAAGGCTCGCTGCAGACGCCGGTTGCGCACCTGGTGTGCAACTTCACCCCGCCCCTCCAAGGCAAGCCGGCGCTGCTGACGCACGACGAGGTGACCACGCTGTTCCATGAATTCGGCCACGGCCTGCATCACATGCTGACGCAGGTGGACGACATCGGCGTCGCGGGCATCTCGGGCGTCGAGTGGGACGCGGTGGAGCTGCCGAGCCAGTTCATGGAGAACTTCTGCTGGGAGTGGGACGTGCTCAAACGGCTCACGGCGCATGTGGACTCCGGCGCCCCGCTGCCGCGCAGCCTGTTCGACCGCATGCTGGCTGCCAAGAACTTCCAGAGCGGACTGCAGACGCTGCGCCAGGTGGAGTTCGCGTTGTTCGACATGCGGCTGCACAGCGAGCCCGGCAGCGAGGAGCGCATCCAGGCCGTGCTCGACGAGGTGCGCCGCGAGGTGGCCGTGATGCCGCCCCCGCCCTTCAACCGCTTCCAGCACACCTTCTCGCACATCTTCGCCGGCGGCTACTCGGCCGGCTACTACAGCTACAAGTGGGCCGAGGTGCTGAGCGCCGACGCCTGGAGCGCCTTCGAGGAAACAGCCGAAACGGCGGGTACGGTGCTGAACGTGGACACCGGTCGCCGTTATCGTGAAGCAGTGCTCGAAGCGGGGGGCAGCCGCACCGCGATGGAAAGCTTCAAGGCCTTCCGCGGGCGCGAGCCGCGCATCGATGCGTTGCTGCGACACCAAGGCATGGCTTGAGTCGGCGCCGGCTGGCCGTTAGATTGGGGGCGGAAGGAATACCGAGATGAACAAGACCGCTCGTTGGGATTGGGCCATGGCGCTGGCGGCGCTGCTCGTCGCGTTGCCCAGCCATGCCCTGTACAAGGTGGTCGGACCCGACGGCAAGGTGACCTACACCGACACGCCGCCGCCGCCCAACAGCGGGAGCAAGGTGACCCGGCTGACGGGCAGCAGCGCCAGCGTCGTCAGCGAGCCGGCGCTTCCCCTCGAGCTGCGACAGGCGATGCAGCGCTATCCGGTCACGCTGTACGCGCTGAAGGTCTGCGAGCCCTGCGACCTGGCACGTCAGACACTGCGCCAGCGCGGCGTGCCGTTCGCCGAGAAGCTCATCGTGACGCGGCAGGACGAAGAAGAACTCATGCGCATCTCCGGAGGACGCGATGCGCCCACCGTGACCATAGGCGCCCAGGTCCTGCGCGGCTTCGCGGGCGAGACGCTGAACTCGTACCTCGATTCCGCCGGCTACCCGCGCGACTCGCGGCTGCCTGCCAGCTACCAGGCGCCGCCCGCGACGCCACTGACCGAGTCGCCCGCCGTGACGCGCCGTCAAGGCACGCCCGTGCCGCCGCCCGCAGCGCCGGTCGAGCAGCAGCCTCCGGCCGTGCAACCCTCGCCGTCGGGAATCCGGTTCTAGGCCGGCTCGACAGTCGGCGGCTTCGTGGTTCCTTACCCGCCCATGCGCCTGGCGACGGCGCTGCCCGCGCCGACCAGGCCCCCCATCACCCAGAACAGCGCGGCCGCGCCGATGGCCGCGCCAGTGGCGCCGAACAGCAAGGGCATGACGGTGCTCGACAGGTTCAGCGCCATCGAGCGCAGACCGATCGCCTCGCCGTGACGGTCATGCGGCGTGATGTGGTGCAGCCTGGACATCACCATCGGCTGCACGGCGCCCAGCGCCAGCCCGAGTGATGCGGCGGCCAGCGCCATGAGCCAGGCCGAATGCAGCAGCGGGTAGACCGCGTAGACCGCCGCAACGCCCAGCATCGCCCCGCTCAGCACCTGCGACTCGCTCAGCCGATGCGCCACGATCGGAATGATCAGGCGCACGCCCGCCACCGCCAGCGAGAACAGCCCCAGGATCGCGCCGATGGCCGACGCGCTGAGGCCGCGCTCATGGCCGAAGATCGGCAGCACGAAGGTGTGCATGTCCCAGCTCGCGGACACCAGGAAATTGACCAGCAGCAGCCGGCGCATCGAAGGAATGCTCAGCAGCTCCCAGGACGTGCGCGACCGCGCCGCGGCCGCCGGCGGTGCCGCAGGCGTGTCGACCGGCACCTGCCGCGCCGGCACCAGCGCGGCGAGCGGCATCAGCATCAGCGCCGCAAAGCCCGCGCGAAAGCCGGCGAGGTCGATGAGCGCACCGGCCGTGACCGGCCCGACCACGTTGGCCAGCGCCGGCGCCAGTCCCAGCCAGCTGAACACGCGCATGCGCTCGGTGCTGTCGGCGGCCATCCGGCCGGCGGTTCGCTGGATGGTGATCAAGCCGACGTTCGATCCCGCGCCGGTCAGCATCGCGGCAAGACACATGGCGAGATAGTGGCTGGTGAGCGCCGGCACGATGCCGCCGGCCAGCGACAGGGCGACGGCGAAGTACAGCGGCCGGTGGTAGCCGTGGCGATCGGCCATGCGGCCCGCTGGCAGCGCCAGTGCGATGGGCGCCAGCGCGAACAAGGCCATGAGCACGCCGACCGCCCATTCGCTGTGGCCCTGCTTCAGTGCCTGCAGCGGCGCCGCCATGCGCACGCCGGCCATGCAGGAGTGCAGGCTGATCTGGCCGAGGATCAGCGCGATCAGCGGTCGCGGAAAGCTCAAGCGGCAGCCTCCGTGGCCGGCATCGCGCGCGGAGCTCGTGCGCCTTCGTGGACCCCTGCTGCCGGCTTCAAGCGGCCTCTTCGTCGTCGGCCGGCTCGTCGAGCAGGCCCGGGATCAGAGCCTGCACCCGCGCGTCGGGAACCGCTTCGACGGACTTGAGGCTGCGCGTCATCGCG
This sequence comes from Piscinibacter sp. XHJ-5, assembly GCF_029855045.1. GTDB lineage: Bacteria > Pseudomonadota > Gammaproteobacteria > Burkholderiales > Burkholderiaceae_C > Albitalea. The sequence continues at coordinate 1,661,418 of NZ_CP123228.1, read as the reverse complement.
CGCGTGCGCCGCTGCGCGGCGTCGATGGTGTTGCTCGCCTCGTCGAGCTTCTTCTTCGTCTTCGCCAGCACGTCGCCGAATTTGTGGAACTCGGTCTTGACTGCGCCGAGCACCTCCCACACCTCAGCCGAACGCTTCTCGAGCGCGAGCGTGCGAAAACCCATCTGCAGGCTGCTCAGCGTCGCGAGCAGCGTGGTCGGGCCGGTGAGCATGACCTTCAGCTCGCGCTGCAAGCCTTCGACCAGGCCCGGCCGGCGCAGCGCCTCTGCGTACAAGCCTTCGGTGGGCAGGAACATGATGCCGAAGTCGGTGGTGTGCGGCGGCGCCAGGTACTTGTCGCGAATCGCCTTCGCCTCCGTGCGCAGCCTCACCTCGATCGCACGGCCGGCCTGCTCCACTCCTGCCGGATCGGCGCGGTCCTGCGCCTCGAGCAGACGCTCGTAGTCTTCACGCGGGAACTTGCAGTCGATGGGCAGCCACAGCGGCTTGTTGTCCTCGCGACGGCCGGGCAGCTTGATCGCGAACTCGACCCGGGCGCCGCTGGCAGGCACGGTCTCGACGTTGGTCGCGTACTGCTCCGGGGTGAACACCTGCTCCAGCAGGCCCGAGAGCTGCACTTCGCCGAAGATGCCGCGCGTCTTCACGTTGGTCAGCACGCGGTTCAGCGAGCCGACGTCCTTGGCCAGCAGCTGCATCTCGCCCAGCCCGCGATGCACCTGCTCGAGCCGGTCGGCGACCTGCTTGAAGCTCTCTCCCAGCCGCGCTTCCAGCGTCTGGTGCAGCTTCTCGTCGACCGTGGCGCGCATCTGCTCCAGCTTCTGCTCGTTGCCCTGCTGCAGCGTGGCCAGGCGCTGTTCTACCGTGGTCCTCACCTCGGCCAGGCGCCGCTCGTTCGCATCGGACAGGGCGCGCAGCTGCTCGCCCAGCGAATCGGAGAAGCGCCTGAGCGCCTGGTCCTGCGCCTCTCGCGACGCCTGCGCCTGCGATGTCTGCCCGGCGAGCGCGCTCTGCAGGGTCTGCTGGAACACGCCGAGTGCGTTGGCCAGCTCCACGCGCGTGCCCTGTGCGCTGCGTCCGACTTCTTCACGCAGCTCGCGCTCGAGTCGCTCGAAAGCCGGGCTGGCCTCGTCGTCGCGGCGCAGCGCAATCCAGAGAATCAGGAGGAAATTGACGGCGGCGAATGCGAGCGTGAGCCAGAGCGCGAAATCCATCCGGGGATTGTCGCAGCCGGACGCCGGCGATCAGCCGGCGCGGGCAATGCGCAACGCTCGCCGTCCCCAGCGTTCGACCGCACCGAAGAGCCCCTCCATCAGCAGCGCCAGCACGGCCGCGGGCAACGCGCCCGCGAGCATCGCCGAGGTGTCGTTGACGGCAAGGCCCGCGACGATGCGCTCGCCGAAGCCGCCGGCCCCGATGAACGCGGCGATCGTTGCCGTGCCGACGTTGATGACGGCTGCGGTCTTCACGCCGGCCAGCACCGTCGGCATCGCGAGCGGCAGCTGCACATGGCGCAGCGACTGGCGCGGAGTCAGCCCCAGCGACAGAGCCGCGTCGCGCAGTCCGCTGGAAACACCGGACAGCCCGGTGTGCGTGTTGCGGACGATAGGCAGCAGCGCATAGAGAAACAGCGCGATCACCGCCGGGACGAGGCCGATGCCGCCCACCAGCGCGATCAGGAAAGCCAGCAGCGCGATCGACGGCACGGTTTGCAGTGCGCCGACGGCGCCGAGCAGCACGCCGCTGCTGGGGGGCCAGCGCCAGGCGGCGATGCCGAGCGGCACGCCGACGACGATCGCAGCCAGCAGCGAGCCGAACACCAGCGCCAGATGCTGTGCGGCCAGGCGCCCGAAATCGGGCGCAAACAGGCGCTCGAGGAAGCCTTGTCCACCGGACCGCGCGGCGGCCGCGCCACCGGCGAGGAATCGCTTCGCCGCTTCGGCGAAGCTCGCGCCGTCGAGCTCGACCTGGGCGTTGAGATCGATCATCGTCTTCTCGTCGATGCGCCCCTGCAGCCTGGCCAGCGGCGCGGGATCGAGGCTCGCGCGCATGAGCAGCACCGCGTCGTACTTGGGGAAGAAGCCGCGATCGTCGTCCAGCACGCGCAGCTTGAAGCGGCCCACCTTCGCATCGGTGGAGTAGATGTCGATCAGGTCGACGCGCTCGGCGGCGACCGCGTCGTAGGCCAGGCCGTGATCCAGTCCGCCGGGCGCGGCCAGGGGCAGCTGGTACGCAGCCTTCAACGCCGGCCAGCCGTCGGCCCGCGCGAGGAATTCATGCGACAGCCCGAGCCGCAGCGAGGCGGCCTGCGGCTTCGCGAGGTCGGAGATGCGCGCGATGCCGAGCCGCTGCGCCTGCTCCTCGCGCATCGCCAGCGCATAGGTGTTGTTGAAGCCGAGCGGCACGGCGGCCTTCAGGCCGCGCGGCGCCAGCCAGGCGTTCAGCTCGGCCAGCGAGGGATTGCCTTCGCGCTTGAGCAACTCGCGCACGATGGTGCCGGTGTATTCGGGGTACACGTCCACCGAGCCGCTGGCCAGCGCCTGTTCCAGGATGCCGGTGTTGCCCAGTCCCTGCTTGTGCTCGGCCGCGATGCCGGCGTCCTGGAAGGTCTGGCGCACGATCTCGCCAAGGATGTACGACTCCGTGAAGCGCTTGGAGCCCACCACCACCTTGTCGGCCGCCCAGGCAGCGTTTGCCGCCAGTGCCAGCAGCACGAGCAGGACACGGGCGGCCCGAGGGATCATGACTTCATCACCTCGGGATTGATGGGCGTGGGGGGCTTGCCGGCGTTCGGACCGAAACCGAGCGCGGCGATCAGATTGTCGGCCGCGAGGTCGGCCATCGCACGCCGCGTCGCCACCGTGGCGCTGGCGATGTGCGGCGTGAGGACGACGTTGGGCACCTTCAGGAGGTCGGGATGCACCGTCGGCTCGCCCTCGAAGACGTCGAGGCCCGCGGCGGCGATGCGCCGCTCGGCCAGCGCCTTGGCGAGCGCCGCGTCGTCGACGATGCCGCCGCGAGCGATGTTGGTGAGCGTGGCGGTGGGCTTCATCAGCGCCAGCTCGGGCGCGCCCACCGCATGGTGCGACTCCTTGGAGTACGGCATCACGATCACCAGGTGATCCGCTTCGCGCAGCAGCTGTTCCTTGCCCACGTAGGTGGCCTTGCAGGACGCCTCGATCGAGGGGTCCAGACGCGAGCGGTTGTGGTACAGCACCCGCATCTCGAAGCCGTGCGCGCCGCGCCGCGCGATGGCCTGGCCGATGCGGCCCATGCCGAGGATGCCGAGCGTCGCATGGTGGATGTCGCTGCCCACGAACATGTCGTAGAACCACTTGCTCCACTCGCCGCGCCGCAGGTAGTGCTCCGATTCGGCGATGCGCCGTGCGGTGGCCATCATCAGCGCGAAGCCGAAATCGGCCGTCGTCTCGGTGAGCACGTCGGGGGTGTTGGTGCACAGCACGCCGCGTGCCGTGCAGGCCGCCATGTCGAAGTTGTTGTAACCCACCGCCATGTTGGCCAGCACGCGCAGCTGCGGGTTGGCATCGAGCACTTCGGCATCGATCATGACGCTGCCCGTGGTGAAGGCGCCGACCTTCCCCTTCAGCCGCTCGATCAGCTCGGCCTTGGTGTAGATGCGGTCGCCCGGGTTGTCTTCGACCTCGAAATGCTCGCGAAGGCGCTCGACGACTTCGGGGAACACGTTGCGTGCAACCAGGACCTGGGGCTTCATGGGCGACTCCTTCAGCGAAACCAAATGAACGTGATGACGATGAACAGCGGGATCAGCACGGTGCCGGACCACGCCATGTAGCCGAAGAAGCTCGGCATGCGGATGCCGCGATCTTCTGCGATCGCGCGCACCATGAGGTTGGGCGCATTGCCGATGTAGGTATTGGCGCCCATGAACACCGAGCCGGCCGAGATCGCGGCGAGCGTCGTCGCCAGCGAGGTCATCAGCACGTTCGCATCGCCTCCGGCCGTGTTGAAGAACACCAGGTAGGTCGGCGCGTTGTCGAGGAATGACGACAAGGCGCCGGACGCCCAGAAGTACATCGCCGGCAATGGCTGACCGTCAGGACCGGTGACGGCTGCGACGATCGGTCCGAACGGGCCCTGGACACCGGCACGCAGCATGGCGATGACCGGAATGATGGTGAGGAAGATGCCGGCGAAGAGCTTTGCCACTTCCGCCATCGGGCCCCAGGAGAACCGGTTCTGCGCGTGCACCTCGTCGGGGGTGATGCGCAGCGAGATCACGGTGAGCGCGACCAGGCCGAGATCGCGCATCAAACCGGCCCAGCTCACCTGTGCGCCGGCGACCGAGAACGCGACACCGGCCTTCAGGAACCCGCTCAGCAGGACCAGCGCGACGACACCTGCCAAGAGCAGGAAGTTCGCCCGCCCCTCGAAGCCGAAGGCCGGCGTATCGGGTGTCGGGTCGGGCTGCACGACGCCTTCCCTGCGGTACCAGTACCAGTCGATCGCATAGAAGACAGCGAGCAGTGCGCCGACCAGGAACAGCGTCTCCGGGAAGATGTGCCGTGCGGTCCAGAAGAAGTCGACGCCCTGCAGAAAGCCGAGGAACAGCGGCGGGTCACCGAGCGGAGTCAGCGCACCCCCGGCGTTCGACACGATGAAGATGAAGAACACGACGACATGCGCCACATGGCGCCGGTTGTCGTTGGCGCGGATCAGCGGCCGGATCAGCAGCATCGACGCGCCGGTCGTTCCCATCACGCTCGCCAGCACGGCGCCGATGCCGAGGATGCGCACGTTCAGCCACGGGCTGCCGTGCAGGTTGCCTCGCACGAAGATGCCGCCGGCGATCACGAACAGCGCTGCCAGCAGGATGATGAACGGGATGTACTCGCCGACCGCCGCGTGCACCAGGCCGGTGGTCGCAGCACCGGCACCGAAGATCATCGCGAACGGAACCAGAAAGGCCAGAGCCCACGCGGCGGTGACCTTGCCGTAGTGGTGATGCCAGAACGTCGGGGCCAGCAGCGGAAGAGCTGCGATCGACAGCAGCAAGCCGGCGAACGGAACGCCCCACCATGCGTTGAGGGCGTGCCCGTCGATGTCGCCAGCGTGGCTGGTCGCTGGCAGGAGAAGGATTCCTTTCAGCAGGCAAGCGACCGCTCGACGGCAAAGCTGCATGGAGTGGTCGTGCCGGCAGGTCACTCGAGGAAGCGGGTGAAGCCCGACACCGGCTCCCGCTCGGTCGCAAGCGTGTTCTCCACCGCGTTCGGATCGGCGTGGCCGAGTGACATGCCGCACACCAGCATCTGGTTGGTCGGCGCCCCGATGTGCTCCATGATGATGCGGTGGAACTGCGTGAAGGCGGCTTGCGGGCAAGTGTCGAGGCCGCGCGCCCGCGCCGCGACCATGATGTTCTGCAGGAACATGCCGAAGTCCAGCCAGCTTCCCTGCTGCATGATGCGGTCGATCGCGAACATGAGGCCCACGGGCGCATCGAAGAAGGTGTAGTTGCGCCCGTGCTGGTCGTGCATGCGCGTCTTGTCGCTCTTGCCGATCTTCAACAGGCCATACAGGTCCCAGCCGATCTTGCGCCGGCGGTCGATGAACGGCGATCGCCATTCGATCGGGTAGTAGGCGTACTCCTCCTTGTGCGTGGACGCCTCCTCCGGATCGTCGTAGGCGGCGAGGATCTTGCGCGACAGCTCGTCCTTGGCGGCGCCGGTCAGCACGTACACGTTCCACGGCTGCGTGTTGGTGCCCGAAGGCGCACGCGACGCGATGCGCAGGATGTCCACGATCGTCTCGCGCGGCACCGGCGTGGGCAGGAAGGCGCGGATCGACTTGCGCGAGGTGATGGCGGCATCGACCGCCGCGGTCTGTTCGGGAGTCGGCTTCACAGCAATCCTTGCAGGGCCTGGCGAAGCGCGGCCGGCAGCGCGGCGGGCCGGCGCGTGGCGCGGTCCACGTAGACATGGACGAAGTGGCCGGCGGCGGCGGTGTGCGGCTGGCCTTCGGCGAACAGTCCGATGCGGTAGCGCACGCTGCTGCTGCCGACGCTCTCGACACGCAGGCCCGCATCGACCGCAGTCGGGAACTCGATGGGCGTGAAGTAGTTGCAGTGCGTCTCTACCACCAGGCCGATGATCTCGCTGCGCTGAATGTCGAGCGCGCCGCTCTGGATGAGGTAGCCGTTGACGGCGGTGTCGAACAGGCTGTAGTAGACGACGTTGTTCAGGTGCCCATAGACATCGTTGTCCATCCAGCGCGTGGAAAGCCTTCTGTAGTGGCGAAAGGCCTCACGGGGCTGCGGCTGCGGTCGCTCGGTCATGCACCGTATTGTTCCATTGCTGCCAGCTTTGCAACGCTTCGCGCATCGTGGCCAGCTGCACCGCGACGGTGTCCTCGATGACGCGTCCGTAGCCGCCAGCCATCGACAAGGCGACGGGAATGCCTCGCTCGCGCGCCGCGGCAAGCACGCGGCGGTCGCGCTCGGCCAATCCGGCGGTCGTCAGCTTGAGGCGCCCGAGGCGGTCGCCTTCGTGCGGATCGGCGCCGGCCAGGAAGAACAGGAGGCCTGGCGGGCACTCACCGTGATGCCGCCAGAGCGCCTCGAGCGCCGTGTCGAGCGCGCAGAGATAGGCGGTGTCGGTGCATCCGTCGGGCAGCTCGATGTCGAGGTTGCTGATCTCCTTGCGGAACGGAAAGTTCTTCGCGCCGTGCAGCGACAGCGTGAACACCGTGGGGTCGTCGCGGAAGATCGCCGCCGTGCCGTTGCCCTGGTGGACGTCGAGGTCCACGACGGCGACCCGCAGCAGTTGGCGGTGCAGTCGGTGCCACTCGGCCTGCATCAGGCGCGCGGCGACCGCCACGTCGTTGAAGACGCAATAGCCACTGCCCTTGTCGGCGTAGGCATGGTGCGTCCCGCCGGCAAGGTTGGCGGACACGCCTTCGTGCAAGGCTGTACGCGCCGCGGCGATCGTGGCACCCACGGAGCGGCGCGAGCGCTCGACCATGCGCTCGCTCCACGGGAATCCGATCTCCCGTTGCTGCGCTGCGCTCAGCAACCCCTCGGCTACCGCTGAAACGTAGGTCGGGGTGTGGGCGAGTGCCAGCTCGCCGTCGCTCGCCGCCGGCGCTTCCAGCAGGCGGATCTGTGGCAGCTGGGCCACCACCGATTCGCGCAGCAACCGGTACTTGCCCATGGGAAACCTGTGCCCGGGGGGTAGCGGCAGGACGAAATGGTCGGAATGGAAGGCTTGCACCGGCCCATTGTCGGCTGCGCGCCACCCGTCTAGAACCGCGCGTCTAGATTTGCTGCACCGCAACAAATAGTGCTTGATTTGTCATGCTGTCCCCTTATACTTCGGGTCATGGTGCAGCGCAGCAATCGCTGCTCCCCCCGAAACTTACCGGAGATCCCCATGCTGACCGCTGAACAATTCGCCGCCGCCCAACGCGCCAATGTCGAGACCCTGTTCGGTCTGACCAACAAAGCCTTCGAAGGCGTCGAGAAGCTTGTCGAGCTGAACCTGCAAGTCGCCAAGGCGGCGATCGGCGAAGCCGCCGAGACCACCCGCGCCGCTCTGTCGGTGAAGGACGCGCAAGAGCTGCTGGCCCTGCAGGCCGGCCTGCTGCAGCCTGCTGCCGAGAAGGCCGCCTCCTATGGCCGTCACCTGTACGACATCGCCGCTGCGACCAGCGCCGAGGTCAGCAAGGTTGCCGAGCAGACCGCCGCTGAAGCCCAGCAGAAGTTCCTGTCGGTGGTCGACACCGCCGTCAAGAACGCCCCCGCCGGCACCGAGAACGCCGTCGCACTGGTGAAGTCGGCTGTCGCCGCCGCGAACAACGCCTACGAGAGCGTGAACAAGGCCGCCAAGCAAGCCGCTGAAGTTGCCGAAGCCAACTTCCAGGCCGTGACCTCGTCCGCCGTCAAGGCCTCGCAAGGCGCGACCGCCAAGGCCAAGCGCGCTGCCTGAGCAAGCACGTAAATTTTTGTGGAGGGGTTGAACTTCCGCAGGAGCCGCTCATCTGAGCTGTACCGCAAGCGACCCTTGTGGTGTCCCTGAAAGGTTGTCTCCTCGGTACCTCCGAACCCTCCATTCAAGGTACCTTCAGGCCCGGTCTCCCGACCGGGCCTTTTTGTTTATCGGGTCCTGGAAGCGATGCGCAGCTTCAGTTCAGCAAGCTGCGCGATGGCCGCATCGCGTCCCGCCTGGATCGACCGCTTGCGCGCAGTGAAGTCGGCGCTGCCGACACCGTTCAGCTTGGGCCGCATGACGACGTCGGCCTCGCGCAGCTCGAAGTTGTTGATGCTGCGTCCCATGATCGCGAAGGTCTGCAGGAGCATGCGCATCGGGTCGCCGGTGGGCGCGCCTTCCGGCGCCGCGGAAATGTCGACCGCGATGATCAGCTCGGCGCCCATCTGCCGCGCGAAGCGCACCGGCACCGGCGACACGAGCCCGCCGTCGACATATTCGCGCGTGCCGATGCGCACCGGCATGAACACCGCCGGCACCGCGCTCGAGGCCCGCACTGCGGTGCCGGCATCGCCACGCTGGAACAGGATCGCCTGGCCGCTGTCCAGGTCGGTTGCAACGATGCCCAGCGGCCGGACCATCTGCTCGATCAGCCGCCCGCCAGTGTGGTCGCGCACGTAGCGCGCCAGCGCCTCCCCGCGCAGCAGGCCGCGGCCGGGAAACGACCAGTCGGTGAAGGCCGTCTCGTCCATGCCGTCGGCCAGCAGGGTGAGCGCCGCACCATCCTTACCCGAGGCATAGAGCGTCGCGACCAAGCTGCCGGCGGACGTGCCCACCACGAGGTCCGGATGGATCCCGTTCTCTTCCAGCACCTGGATCACGCCGATGTGGGCAAAGCCACGCGCCGCACCGCCGCCCAATGCCAAGCCGATGCGAGGTGGCCGAGGCGACGGCTTCGGCGCGACCTCTGCAGCAGCTGGCGCGGCCGGTGGCGGTGCGACGCGGGGCGGGGTCTGACACGCGGCCAGCACGGCGGCGGCCAGGAGGCCGGCGACACGTGCGGCCCTCGAAAGGCGGATCGACAACATCGGCGCGATTCTAGAAGGACGTCCTTTCGACAGCCTTCGTTATACGACGTGGCATATAAGCATCCGAAAATTCTGTTCTTCTCATCTATATCGAAGCTTCCTAAAGTCGCCGCTCCGGGACCAGCGCCGAGAGCGCGCCCTGCACGCAACGGACTGACCCACCCATGGACTTGATTGCGATCCTCAGCGGCTTCGGCGTCGGGGCCATCGTCGGCCTGACCGGCGTGGGCGGCGGATCGCTGATGACCCCGCTGCTGCTGACGGTGTTCCGGCTGAACCCCGCCGTGGCGATCGGCACCGACCTGTGGTTCGCCGCCATCACCAAGACCTCGGGCGCGGTGGCTCACCACCGGCACGGCCACGTCGACAACCGCATCGTCGGGATGCTGCTCGCCGGCAGCATCCCGGCGTCGATTGCCACGATCGCGCTCATGCACAGCACCGGAATCACCAAAGGGTGGGCCAGTGCACTCACCTTCTCGCTGGGCATCGCCCTGCTGCTCACGGCGGTCACGGTGGCCTACAAGCAGGTCTGGCAGGCCCTCGGGCTGCGGCTCGAGGGCTGGGTCACGGAGTCACGCCGCCCGGCGCTGACCGTCCTGGCCGGCCTGGTGCTGGGCGTGCTGGTGTCGCTGAGCTCCATCGGGGCCGGAGCCATCGGCGCCACCCTCATCCTGCTGCTGAATCCCCGTCTCGAAGCGCGCCGACTGGTCGGCACCGACATCGCCCATGCGGTGCCGTTGACGCTGGTCGCCGGCATCGGCCACGCCACGCTGGGCCACGTCGACTGGTCGCTGCTGTCCGCCCTGCTCGTTGGCTCGATCCCCGGCATCTGGCTCGGCGCCCAGCTGACCCGGCAGCTGCCGGACCGCCTGATCCGCGCGCTGCTCTGCGCATCACTGGTCACGGCTGGACTGAAGGTCATCACCTGATATGTACACCTACACCGACTTCGACAAGCAGTTCGTCCGCCAGCGTGCGGCGCAATTCCGCGACCAGCTCGAGCGCAACCTCGCCGGCACCCTGAGCGACGACGACTTCCGCGCGCTGCGTCTGCAGAACGGCTGGTACATCCAGCGCCACGCGCCGATGGCGCGCATCGCGGTGCCGTACGGTGAGCTGAGCTCCACGCAGCTGCGCATGCTGGCTCGCATTGCGCGCGAATTCGACCGCGGCTATGCGCACTTCACGACGCGCCAGAACTGCCAGTTCAACTGGATCCCGCTGCCCAAGTCAGCCGACGTGATGGAGCTGCTCGCCTCCGTGCACATGCACGGCATCCAGACCAGCGGCAACTGCATCCGCAACATCACGAGCGATTGTTTCGCAGGCGTGGCCGCCGACGAAATCGTCGATCCGCGCCCCTACTGCGAAATCCTGCGCCAGTGGAGCACGCTGCATCCGGAGTTCGCCTTCCTGCCGCGCAAGTTCAAGATCGCGGTGAGCGGCGCCCACGAGGACCGAGCGGCCATCGCGTGGCACGACATCGGCCTGCAGCTGCTGAAGAACGAAGCCGGCGAGATCGGCTTCAAGGTGCTGGCCGGCGGCGGCATGGGCCGCACGCCGGTCATCGGCAGCGTGATGCACGAGTTCCTGCCATGGCAGCAGATCCTCGTCTTCATCGAGGCCATCGTGCGGGTCTACAACCGCTACGGCCGCCGCGACAACATGTACAAGGCGCGCATCAAGATCCTCGTCAAGGCCGAGGGTCAGAAATTCGTCGACGACGTGCACGCCGAGTTCAGGAACATCCTGGAGCGCGACCTCGACGGCGCTGCCCACCTCATCACCCAGGCCGAGTTCGACCGCGTCGCTGCAAGCTTCCGCCTGCCCGCAGGCGTCGTGCCGCAGCCGTCGAGCCGCTTGCACGTGCCGGCCGATGCGCCGCTCGGCTTCAAGCGCTGGATGGAGCGCAACGTGCATTCGCACCAGATCGCCGGCTACCGCGCCGTCACGCTGTCGCTGAAGCGTCCCGGCCAGGCGCCGGGCGATGTCACCGATGCGCAGATGGAGCTGGCTGCGGACATCGCCGACCGCTTCAGCGCCGGCGAGCTGCGCGTGTCGCACGATCAGAATCTCGTGCTGCCCTGGGTGCGCGAGGCGGATCTGCTGGCGGTGTGGGAAGCCGCGCGCGCGGCGAGCTTCGCCACGCCCAACATCGGGCTGCTGACGGACATGATCGCCTGCCCCGGCGGCGATTTCTGCGCGCTCGCCAACGCACGCTCGATCCCGATCGCCGCGGCCATCACCGAGCGTTTCGACGACCTCGACGAGCTGTACGACATCGGCGACATCGACCTGCACATCAGTGGCTGCATCAACTCCTGCGGCCACCACCACAGCGGCCACATCGGCATCCTCGGCGTCGACAAGGACGGCAGCGAGTGGTACCAGGTCACGCTGGGCGGCCTGGACGGATCGGCGATCAGCGGCGGCTCGCAGCCGGGCAAGGTCATCGGCCCTTCCTTCGCCGCCGAAGAGGTGGCCGACGTGATCGAAGCCGTGATCGACACCTACCGCCACCAGCGCGCCGCCAGCGAGCGCTTCATCGATACCGTCAAGCGCATCGGCCTCGACCCGTTCAAGAGCGCAGCCAATGCGCAGCGCCGCACCACCGCACAGGCCGCCGCATGAAGTTCATCGACACCCCTCGCGACCGCTGGCATCGCATCACCGGCGAAGACGGCCCGATGGTCACGCTGACCCCCGCGCCGTACAGCCTGCTCACCGTGCAGCAGTGGAACGGCGTCAAGCACCAATGGCCGGCGCAGGTGCCGGTCGGTGTGCTGTTCCCCAACGATGCCGACATCGAGGACCTCGCCGAGGACCTGCCGCGGCTGGCGCTGGTCGCGCTGCAGTTCCCCAAGTGGGTCGACGGGCGCGCCTACACGCAGGCGCGTCTGCTGCGCGTGCGCTATCGCTTCGCCGGCGAAGTGCGGGCCACCGGCGAAGTCCTGGTCGACATGCTGCCGCTGATGAAGCGCACTGGCTTCGACGCGGTCGAGCTGCGCGCCGACCAGTCGCTCGATGCCGCCGAGCGCGCGCTGCGCTTCTTCGCCGGTCACTACCAGGGCGACGTCGTGGAGCGCCGGCCGCTGTTCGCCCGCCCGCCGGAAGAGGCCTACACGAACGAGGAGTTCGTGCATGGAGGCTCGGCCATATGAGCGCGATCTCTCTCTACGCGCGGCGCACCGATGGCTACGAGGCGCGACTGGCGCATGCGGTGCAGGTGCTCAGGGACGCCGCGCAAGCCCATCCGGGACGCATCGTGCAGTCCACCAGCCTCGGCGCGGAGGACATGGTCGTCACCGACCTGATTGCGCGCCACCACCTGCCGATCGCGCTGGGCACGCTCGAGACGGGCATGCTCCACGAGCAGACCGTCGCGCTGATCTCGCGCATCGAGGACCGCTACGGCTTGAAGGTCGAGGTCTACAAGCCCGTCGCCGAATCGGTGGTGCACTTCGTCAAGACGAACGGCGAGCGTGCCATGTACGAAAGCATCGACCTGCGCAAGGCGTGCTGCGGCATCCGCAAGCTGGAGCCGCTGTCGCGCATGCTGGCCAATCGCGATGCGTGGGTCACCGGCCTGCGTCGCGAGCAGTCGAACAACCGCGGCATCGTCGGTTTCAGCGAGACCGACGACAAGGGCCGGGCCAAGGTCAACCCGCTGGCCGACTGGACCTGGAACGACGTCTGGCACTACATCGCCACGAACGCGGTCCCGTACAACCCGCTGCACGACGAGTTCATGCCGAGCATCGGCTGCGCGCCCTGCACGCGCGCCATCGCCGTCGGCGAGGACTTCCGCGCCGGTCGCTGGTGGTGGGAAGACGAGAAGGCCAAGGAATGCGGTCTGCATGTGCATGAAGAGCAGCCCGCCGTGTCGATGATCGGAGCCCCGAGATGAATGCCCCGCTGACCATCCAGCAGCTGCTGCCCGAGCTGGACCACACGCACCTCGACTGGCTCGAAGAGGAAGCAATCTTCATCCTGCGCGAGACGGTTGCCGCCTTCGAGCGACCCGCCCTGCTCTTTTCGGGCGGCAAGGATTCCTGCGTGGTGCTGCGCCTGGCCGAAAAAGCCTTCAAGAGCAAGCAGGCCGATGGCTCATACAAGGGCCGGCTGCCCTTTCCGCTGCTTCACGTGGACACCGGGCACAACTTTCCCGAGGTGATCGAGTTCCGGGACAGGCGCGTGGCCGAGATGGGCGAGCGACTGGTCGTGGGCCATCTCGAGGATTCGATCAAGCGCGGCACCGTGCGCCTGTCTCATCCGCTCGAGTCGCGCAATGGCCACCAGACCGTGGCGCTGCTCGAGGCCATAGAGGAGCACCGCTTCGACGTGCTGATGGGCGGCGCGCGGCGCGACGAGGAGAAGGCGCGGGCGAAGGAGCGCATCTTCTCGCACCGCGACAGCTTCGGCCAATGGCAGCCGAAAGAGCAGCGGCCCGAGCTGTGGACGCTGTTCAACACCCGCATCAAACCCGGCGAGCACATGCGCGCCTTTCCCATCAGCAACTGGACCGAGCTCGACGTGTGGCTGTACATCGCGCGCGAGAACATCCCGCTGCCGAGCCTGTACTTCGCGCACCCCCGCGAGGTGATTCGCCGAAAGGGCCTGCTGGTGCCGCTCACCGAAGTCACGCCGGCCGAGCCGGGCGAGTCGATCGAGACCGCGCAGGTGCGCTTTCGCACCGTCGGCGACATGACCTGCACCTGCCCGGTGGAGAGCCCGGCGGCGAGCGCGACCGACATCGTCGCCGAGACGCTCAAGGTCACGATCAGCGAGCGCGGCGCCACGCGCATGGACGACCGCACCTCCGATGCATCGATGGAGCGGCGCAAGAAGGAAGGGTATTTCTGATGGCACCCCTGGCCACTCCGCCGGTCGCGAAAGACCACCGCGCGCTGCGCTTCCTCACTGCCGGCAGCGTCGACGACGGCAAGAGCACGCTGATCGGCCGCCTGCTGTACGACAGCCGCGCCATCCTCGCCGACCAGCTCGACACGCTCGAGAAGAAGGCCGCCGGCGCGCCGATCGACCTGTCGCTGCTGACCGACGGCCTCGAGGCCGAGCGCGAGCAGGGCATCACCATCGACGTCGCGTACCGCTACTTCGCGACCAAGCAGCGCAAGTTCATCATCGCCGACGCGCCAGGGCACGAGCAGTACACGCGCAACATGGTCACCGCCGCGGCGGGCAGCGATGCGGCAGTCGTGCTGGTCGACATCACCAAGCTCGACACGACCGTCAAGCCCGTCAAGCTGCTGCCGCAGACGCGCCGCCATGCGCTGCTGGCCCACCTGCTGCGCGTGCCGAGCATCGTGTTCGCGGTGAACAAGCTCGACGCTGTCGACAACCCGGGCGAAGCCTTCGCCGCCGTGCGCGACGCGCTGCTCGATTTCGCCGAGCGTGCCGGCATCACGGTTGCCGAGATCATTCCGGTGTCGGCGCTGCGCGGCGACAACGTGACGCAGCCCTTGCAGGCCGACTGGTACGACGGCCCGTCGCTGCTGCAGCTGCTGGAGCGCCTGCCCCCGACGCAGGAGCGCAAGGACGGCGACCTGCTGCTTCCCGTGCAGTACGTCGCGCGCGAAGGCGAAGGCACCGGCAACCAGCCGCGCACGCTGTGGGGGCGCATCGCCCACGGCCGCGTGAAGGCGGGCGACTCGGTGCAGCTGTTTCCCAGCGGGCAGACCGCCGTCGTCGCCGAAGTGCGGCTGGCCGGCGAGGTGGTCGACGTCGTCGAGGCGGGCCAGTCGGCCGGCGTGGTGCTCGACCGTCAGCTCGATGTGTCGCGCGGCGACTGGATCGCGACGCCCAAGGCCATCCACGAAGCCAACCGCTTCTCGGCCACCCTGGCCTGGCTGGACACCGAGCCCGCGGCCATCGGACGCAAGTACTGGGTGCGCCACGGCAATCGCTGGGTGCAGGCGCGCATCACGGGCATCGAGAGCACGCTCGACATCCACACGCTCGAAGCACGCGAGGCGCACCAGCTGCACGTGAACGAGATCGGTACCGTGACCGTCGAGACCCAGCAGCCGCTTCCGGTGGAGGCCTACGAGTCCAACCGCATCGGCGGCTCGCTGATCATCGTCGACCCGGCCAGCAACCGGACCAGCGGCGCGCTGCTGGTCAAGTCGGCAGGCTGACATGGGACGGGTGGTCTTCATCGGCGCGGGCCCCGGGTCGGCCGACCTGATCACGCTGCGCGGGGCACGTCGCCTGGCCCAGGCCGATGTGGTGCTGTACGACGCGCTCACCGACCCGGCGCTGCGCGAGCTCGCGCCGCGTGCGCGCTGGATTCATGTCGGCAAGCGGGGCTTCGAGGACAGCACCGCGCAAGACACGATCAACGCGCTGCTGGTCAAGCACGCGAGCCGCTCCGACGTGGTCGTGCGCCTCAAGGGAGGTGATCCCAGCGTCTTCGGCCGGTTGGAAGAGGAGCTGCAGGCGCTGGACGACGCCGGCATCGGCTGCGAGGTCGTGCCCGGTGTCACGGCGGCCATCGCCGCGGCCGCCGAAGCGCAGCGCCCGCTCACGCGCCGCGGCAACGGCCGCAGCGTGAGCCTCACGACCGCGATGACTCGCAGCGGAGCCATGCAAGGCAGCCGCAGCGCCGACACCGAGGTGTTCTACATGGCGGGCAAGCAGCTCGCAGCGCTGTCGCGGCGGCTCATCGAGGCCGGCTGGCCCAGCGACACGCCGGTGTGCGTCGTCTCGCGCGCCGGCTGGCCCGACGCACTTCGAAGCGACCACACCGTGGCCACCTTGCCGCGCGCCAGCCTGCTGCATGCAGGCAGGCCGACCGTCGCGACGGTGGGTGCCGGCGCGGTGCCGCTGCGTACCCGCCAGATGACCGCGGCTGACACCTCTGCGAGCGGCGTGGACACCGTGAAGCCCTAAAATCAATGGTTTGCGCCAGTGCGCGAACCACCCACCTCAAGAGCACCCGCCATGACCCACGTCGTCACCGAATCGTGCATCCGCTGCAAGTACACCGACTGCGTGGATGTGTGCCCCGTCGACTGCTTTCGCGAAGGTCCCAATTTCCTGACCATCGATCCCGACGAGTGCATCGACTGCGCCGTCTGCATCCCCGAGTGCCCGGTCAACGCCATCATGCCGGAGGAGGATGTGCCGGGCGATCAGCAGCACATGATCAAGCTCAACGCCGACCTGGCCAAGAACTGGCCCAGCATCACCAAGCGCAAGCCCGCCCTGCCCGACGCCGACGAGTGGAAGGACAAGACCGGCAAGCTGCCGGAGCTGATCAAGTAGAACTCCTGCCTTCCACCATGGAACCGAAAGCCAATCAGGAAATCTCGAAGACTGCCGGCTCGCACGACGGCCCGATCGAGACCGACGCGGTCATCGTGGGGGCCGGTCCTGTCGGCCTGTTCCAGGTGTTCGAGCTGGGCTTGCTCGAGATCAAGGCGCACATCATCGACTCGCTCGCCTACCCGGGCGGCCAGTGCATCGAGCTGTACCCCGACAAGCCGATCTACGACATTCCGGCCGTGCCGGTGTGCACCGGCAAGGAGCTCACCGACAACCTGCTCAGGCAGATCGAGCCCTTCGGCGCCACCTTCCACCTCGGGCAGGAAGTGACCGTGGTCGAGAAGCAGGCCGACGGCCGCTTCTACGTCCAGACCTCCAAGGGCACGCGCCTGCTGACGAAGACGCTGTTCGTGGCGGGCGGCGTCGGATCCTTCCAGCCGCGCCTGCTGAAAGTGGACGGGCTCGAGAAGTTCGACGACAAGCAGGTCTTCTACCGCGTGAGGAACCCGGCTCAGTTCGCCGGCAAGAACCTGGTCATCGTGGGCGGTGGCGACTCGGCGCTCGACTGGACGCTCAACTTCGCGCAAGACGGGCCGCACAAGGCGGAGAGCGTGATCCTGGTGCACCGCCGGGACGGCTTCAAGGCCGCACCGGCCAGCGTCGCGAAGATGAAGGAGCTGTGCGAGGCCTACGAAATGCAGTTCATCGTCGGCCAGGTCAGCGGCTTCGAGGAAAGCGACGGCAAGCTGAGCCAGGTCAAGGTCACCGGCAGCGACGGCGTCACGCGGCTGGTGCCGCTGGATGTGCTGCTGGTGTTCTTCGGCCTGAGCCCCAAGCTCGGCCCGATCGCCGAGTGGGGATTGAACCTGGAGCGCAAGCAGATCGTGGTCGACACCGAGAAGTTCGAGACCAGCGTGGCTGGCATCTTCGCGGTGGGCGACGTCAACACCTATCCGGGCAAGAAAAAGCTCATCCTCTCGGGCTTCCACGAAGCCGCGCTGGCGGCGTTCGCGGCCGCGCCGTACGTCTTTCCGGACAAGCGCATCCACCTGCAGTACACGACGACGAGCCCGAAGCTGCACAAGGTGCTCGGCGTCGAGACACCGGTCTTCGATTGATCATCCGTCCCGCCGCGTGACTTGACGCGGCACTTGGCTGGGGGTGTTGAACGTGGCCTCACGTTCGACTGAGACAGTCCCTTTGAACCTGACTGAGGTAATCCTCGCGCAGGGAAGCACGCATGACACCCGCCTGCTGCGGGATCACGTTCGCCGACCTGCCATCGCTCTGTGGACATCACGATGGCATCCCGCATACCCTTCCTCGCTCTCGCAGTCGCGTGCACCGCGCAGGCGCAAACCACAACCACGCTCAGCCCGGTCACGATCACCGGCCGGGGCGATCCCGTCATCGACGTCGGCGGCTGGGGCGACGTGCCGCTGTCGAAGTCGCCGTTCTCCGCCAGCATCACCACCAGCGAGCAGATGCGCGAGCGCGGCGTGCAGCGGCTCGCGGACATCGTGCGCATCGACCCCGCGGTCAGCGACGCCTACAACGCCGAGGGGTACTGGGATTCGCTGACGGTGCGCGGTTTCGTGATCGACAACCGCTCCAACTACCGGCGCGACGGGTTGCCGATCAATGCCGAGACGCGCATCCCGCTCGACAACAAGGATCGGGTCGAGCTGCTGAAGGGCACCAGCGGCCTGCAGGCCGGCGTCAGCGCGCCGGGCGGCCTGGTCAACTTCGTCGTCAAGCGGCCCACAACGGAGCCCTTGCGCGAAGCGCGTCTCGGGTGGCAGCAGAAAGGGTCGCTGCTCGCTGCGGTGGACCTGAGCCAGCGGTTCGGCGACTTCGGCCTGCGGCTCAACGCCGCGGCAGAGCGGCTCGATCCGCACGTGCGCGACGCGCGCGGCGAGCGCACGCTGCTTGCACTGGCCGGCGAATGGCGCCTGGCGCCGGGCACCCTGCTCGAGGCGGAGGTTGAAACCAGCCACCGTCGCCAGCCCAGCGTGCCTGGCTTCAGCCTGATCGGCGCGATGGTGCCCGCACCGCCCGATCCACGCATCAATCTCAACAACCAGCCGTGGTCACTGCCCGTGGTCTTCGACGGCACGAACGCGTCGCTGCGCTTCTCACAACGCCTGGACGCGCGGTGGCGCTGGACCGCGCATGCGGCGACGCAGCGGCTGAAAACCGATGACCGCATCGCCTTCCCGTTCGGATGCTCTGCCGAAAACGCCTTCGACCGCTATTGCTCGGACGGCACCTTCGACCTGTACGACTTTCGCAGCGAGAACGAGCGGCGCCGCACGAACGCGCTGGAGGTTGCCGTGCACGGCAACCTGAACACCGGCGGGGCCGCACATGCACTGAGCGCCGGCGTGCTGCGCAGCGATCTGCAGGCACGCTTCCAGGGTCAGGCCTTCAACTGGGTCGGCATCGGCAATGTCGCGGGCACCCTGGTCACGCCGGAAGACCCGACACTGGCGCCGCCCGCAGGGGACCGGGACGAGCGCAGCACCGAGCTCTTCGTGCGCGACGCGGTGCGTTTCGGCCGTGCCACCACCGCGTGGCTGGGGTTGCGCCACACGCGGCTCGCACGAGGTTTTTCGCAGAGCTTCACGACACCGTCGGTCGCGTTCAGCCATGAGCTGGCGGGCGGGCCACTGGTCTATGCCAGTTGGGGCCAGGGCGTGGAGACCGCGGTCACGCCCAACTTGCCGAGCTACGGAAGCGCCGCCGGCCAGCCCCTCGCCGCACAGAAGAGCCGACAGATCGAGCTGGGCGCCAAGGGTCGCCAGGGCGACGCCAGCTGGGGCATCGCCTGGTTCGACATCACGCAGCCCAAGCCGACGGACACGGGCACGGCGTTCTTCATCGACGGGGAGGCGCACCACCGCGGCGTCGAAGCCACCGCCGCGTGGCAGCTGGACCGCTGGACCATCCAAGGGGGCATGCAGCTCGTGCATGCGCGGCGCGAAGGCAGCCAGGATCCAGAAGTCAACGGCAAACGCCCGACCAACGTCCCCGCCTCGGCACTGAAGCTGCAAGTGCGGCACGACTTGGCCACCGTGCAAGGGCTGTCGCTGCAGGCCGACGCGCTGGCCGAGAGTGACCGAATCGTGCTGGCCGACAACAGCGCCCGGATCCCCGGATTCGGCCGCCTCGACCTGTCCGCGCGCTGGCAGCAGTCCACCCCCTCCGGCACCTTCATCTGGCGCGCCGGCCTGGACAACGCTTTCGACCGCCGTGCATGGAAGGAAGCACCCCTCCAGTTCGGCCATGTGTATTTGTTCCCGCTGCCCCCACGCACGCTGAGGCTGTCCGTGGAGGCGTCGCTCTGAGCGACGCCGGAACTTGGCTATAATCTGAGGCTGTTCCTCGATAGCTCAGTCGGTAGAGCGCCGGACTGTTAATCCGTAGGTCCCTGGTTCGAGCCCAGGTCGGGGAGCCAAGATAGCCAGAGGGGTCGCGTCGCGAGGCGCGGCCCCTTCGTCGTTTGGGGCTCGGCATAGGGCGGCGCCGGGGTCGGCATAGACCCGACCGATCACCAACTCTGCGGCCGCGTCGTCGCGACAAGCGCTCCGGGCGAAGATCAACGACATCCCTGCATGGAAAGTGCGTTCGACGATGACGTGGATCCGGCGGCGAAGACGAAGGCTGGCAGGCCCGTCCGTCACGCCCCCCTCTTCCCGAGCTGATCGCCGACGCCTACCGCCGCGCAGCCGCACCGGTGCGCAGGATGCTGCTCGAGCGCCTGCTGCGTCCGGTGGGCTCCCTGGCGCTCGCCGCGATCGCCTCGGGCGCGTTCAGCACGTTCCTCCTCCGGCGAGTCACGCCGGACGACGTCGCCCGCATCACCGTAGACCAGACGGCCGAGCTCGCGCGCTTCGTTGCCCGGTGCAGCCCCGACACCCTGCAGCAAATCCTGTCGATGCTGGCGTAGGGTCCTGCGATGCTGGCGCCGACTCATGCGCTGTTCACGCACCCTGCACCCGCCTGGCCGGCCCAAAGCAATGATCGGCGCGGTGTGTCGAGTGGATGTCCTTGAGCACGCTGGCGTGTTTGCGGTCTATCGGCAATCCCGACACTTTTCAAGCACCAGGTCATCGCCGCCCGCGATGCGCAGACGCAGGATGGGCCAACCGGTCTGGTCCTGCCCGTGTGTCAGGGCGTAGGTTGCGGTACCGGTCGGAGCGGGGTCGATGTATTGGAACTTGCCGCAGGAGTCCGTGATGATGTTGGAGGCGTGCGTCGACGTGAAGGTCAGGTTGGCCCCTTCGACGCTTGCCCCGCCTGTCTCGCTCCACTGCGTCGTGCGGAAGCAGTTGGCGCCGAAATACCGCGAGGCCGAACTCAGGTCGAATCGGTAGGCGCCGTTGGACTGGAAGTGCACCGTGATGGCAATCGTGCCGATGAAGTCGGTGGTGCTGAGTGGAACAAGACCGGTGTAATAGGCCGGGATGTAACCCAGGGTCGTCTTCCACTGGCCGACCAGATCACTCGGCAGAGCCGTACCTGTCGCTGGAGGTGAAGTCGTCTCTGTAGGCGTGCTCGTCGGTTGGTCCGTCTCGCCTCCGCCTCCGCCACCACCGCCACAGCCATGAGCCACCAGCAGCAAAGGCAGAAGCAGCAAGAGTCGCGATCTCTTGACGTGGGCACGACTCGGGTCTTTTGAATCGGCTTTCGCCACGTCCGTCAGTTCTTTCATGCTGTTCACTCCTCAAGTCAAGGTCAAAGGTCGAGATTCCGAAGGACCGGCGCACACCGCTGCGGGCGGGCGCCACTGCCACTTTCTTCTACGCATCTCGCCGCGTCATGAAAGAGGATTGAAACGTTCTCCAATCGTTTGAATGCAGGCTGTCGACCCGTGAAAGCTGCCGTGCGATCGTGTTTGTCTGCGAAGCAGGAGCCGCCGAAGGCCGCGCGTCGGCCGGCGACGGCGCACCGCTTCCAGCGGGTCGACTCCACAAGGTCGAGGGCAGCGGCCCCAATTCGCTGGACTTCTACATCGCGTTCCACCTCGGCCGCCCGTGTGTTCGAGACGGCACCGAGCACGGAGTGTTTCGTGCTGTCGCGCGACAAGGGCTTCGACCCGCTGGTGGTGCATCTCAACAAGAACGGCGTGAAGTGCAGGCGCATCGAGGCGATCGGGGATCTCGTGCCTGCGGTCGAGTCCGTCGCGGAGGAGGAGGTCGGGGTCTTGTGCGGCCATTGCAGCAAGGCCAACACAATCGAGCACCACGGCGGGCGGTGGTGCAGCCACTGCGGTCGCTTCGCGAGTCCGCCGGACCCCACGCTGTTGCCGTCGCGCCAACCGGGCTACCGCGATGCGACTCGCGAAGCAGGATTATTCCGGCGTTTCCAAGGAGAGGACGCCTGGCTTCAAGACTGCGGCTGGTGCCACCAGAGGGTGGACATGACGGGCGGCATCTACGACGACGGGGAGTGGATGTGCGGCGGCTGCATCGCGCGCTACGCGGGTTAGTGGACTTGAAAGTGGCGCGTGCCATGCCGGCGTACAGGATTGGCGATCCGCAACGCGGCGATCCAACCGGGAGACTGCTTCCGCTGAACGAGCTGTCATCAACCGCCGTCACCTCAGCGGCCGGGGTCGGGCCCAGGAGCGGTCAGTCGCGACAGGCAGCTTCAGGCTATCTCATCCCTTTGCCAACCTTGCGCCTGATCGCAATGCGCCAGTCAAAAGGTCGCGGACAGGGCGATGAGGCTCGCAGCGAAATCCATCGCGTCCTGCCGCAGGCTACGCCGCTTATGCGGGTCCCCGCTACGCGGTAGTAGTGCCCGGCCTGCGGCATAACGCATCCTCTCGCTTGTGGGTCGCGGCGGCTGGAATGGCTTGCCAAACGGCGGCGTGCAGTGATACCGTGTCTCGCACCCCGCGGTGGGAGGCTGCGTCCAACGCATCGCTGCCAAGCGAAGACTGACTCCGTGGGCCGGCGCACCCGCTGGGAGACGGCAAAGCATGATCGAAAAACTAAACTTCGAGCAGCGCTTTGCCTCGGGCCGCGTGCGCAGCATCCACGTCAATTTCGTCGACATCGAACTGGTCGAACCGGTGCAGGGCATTCGCCTCGCGCGGGTCATGCGCCCCCATTGGCCGCCTGAGCAGGACCGCTGGCTTGTGGGCGACCAGGTCGAGCGCCTGTTCATCTACGACCTTTCCACCGAGGCGAAGCAGGGCAACGCGATCGGGCACTGGTTTGCATCCGTCCTCTGGGCCACTGCAGCGAGGAATCCATGGGAGCGCTCGCATCCGGATCATCCGGCGATTGGACGGGTGCTCGACGGGGAGGTCGCTCAGATCGCAGGCGCCCGCGACGTCATCGTTCGCCTTGGCGACTCCCTCATGGAGGGGTTCCTGAATCTGTCCGAGGTCCCTGACGGACGAATCAAAGGCGTCGTCGAACTCCTTCCGTTGGGAACGAAGCTACACGTCAAGGTCATCGATGTCGATGCGCAGCGGTGCAAGATCGAGCTGTCCGTTCTGCAGATGCTGGCAGACCTGGAGCGGCAACAGGGCCGGGGTCCGCACGAGGTCGGCGAACCATTCGCGCTCACGCCGTACCTCCGTTTCGCCGAGGCCGGCGCGTTGCGGCACAAGGAAAGCGCCTCTTCATCGCGCGCTCACCCGGAGAACCCGTGGAAGGGCTGTGGTGTCCTGCTGATGGACGACGACAAGAGCTTTAGCCGGGACCTGCTGGCTTGGCTGCATGAATTCGGCGCCGCTGCGTGGGCCGCGGACAACGCCACGCACGCCGCGGACCTACTGGCCCGTAACGGCAGCCAGATCACCCACATCCTTCTCGACCATTCGGTCGGCGCGCGGCAGGTACGAGCGGAGATGCTGAGCCTGATCAAGCGACACCGCAAAGGCCGCTTGGTCGCCATCGTCTCGGGCTTGCCAGAAGTCGAGGCACCCGAGACCGCGCACCGTCTGGGCTTCGGCTTCATTCCAAAGCCGATTCGCTTCGAGTGGGCACATCTGTGGCTGACCAAGGGCGAGCTGCCGAGCCTGCGGCTTGATCTGCTGAGTCCTGCGCCCTATTGGGGAATGCAACCCGATGCGCGGCGCACCTCGATCAGCGAACGTGGCGGGAACTGGCTGGCAGAGGTTTGCCGGCAGGTGAATGCCGTCGCCGGTCTCTGGTTGCGTTGCTTCCGGCCCGGCTACGCGATCATCGCCAGGCACGGGGTGTCAGGCCTTCCTGTCGACCAGGAGCTGGAAGAAGCTCTGCCGCGCTTGGGCCAGTCACTGATCTCGGATGTCGAGCAGGACGGCGAGCCACATGGCCAGGACAGGCACGACATGGGTGCGCTGCGCGGCGTCTGGCCGTCCGACGCGCAATACGCGCTCGCCCTGCCGCTGTTCGAATCGCAGAGCCGGGTCGTCGACGATGTCCTGCTGATCTTCGGCGCTGCGAAGGTGGAGATCGACTTCGGCAGCAGGCAGTGGCGGCACCTGCAGGCGTGGTGGCTGGACCTGCTGGCCCTCGAGCGGGCCGAGGACCGACTCACCGAGGAAGCTGCCTTCGCGACGCAAGGACGCGTCCATTCCGCGACTCTGCATGAACTGCGCCCTCTCATGCAGGCCTTCGAGTCGCCGCGACCGTGGACGCCGGAGGTGGCCGTCGATTGGTGGGCACAGGGGCTCAAGGCCAAGCACCTGATCAACAGCGGCCTGTACAACATCCGTCCGGAACGGATTGCCCAAGTCAATCTGCGCGACCGGATCCGGACGCTGATGGACACCTTCATCTGGCAATTCATCAGCCGACGCGAGGTGACCGTCGTCGTCCATCTGCCACCGGCCGGCCTGACGGCCTACCTGCCTCCGGAAGTCATCGAGCAGCCCCTGGTCAACCTGGTGGATAACGCTACCAAGTTCTGCATGCGTCGCCGCTGGGCCCGGATCGAGGTGCGCGTGTTCGTCGACAAGGACGACGTCAAGCATCCGCTCGTGATCCGCGTCAGCGATCAAGGCGTCGGCATGACACCGGAGGAAGAACGTCACCTGTTCCGGCCGCGGCACACCTCCAGTGGCGAGAGTGGATTCGGCATGGGGCTATACATCTCGGCGACGCTGGCCAAGGCCGCCGGTGGCGAGCTGCTGCTCACATCTAACCGGCGCTGGTCCGGAACCATCTTCGAGCTGCGGCTTCCGTTGGCGTGGGGTCGTCAATCCGGAGGACCCACACCTTGACTCACAGCCAGCGCCGCATTCTCTGGATAGACGACAGCCATGCCGCCTACGAGCAGGTGCGAACGAATTGGCTGTTTGACAACCTGCAGATCCGCCTCAAGTGCGATCTGGAGTATCTGCCGCTGCACGACGTTCTCCACGAGAACGGCGAGGTGCTTTCCAAGCTGCTGCGGGACCCCCCGCACGTGCTGGTGCTCGACTGGCACGAGGGCAGCAGCAGGGACATCTACGAAAGGCTGTCCACTAAGGTCTCGATGACGATCCTCGTGAGCTGGAGCCGCCAGGACGAGCTTCGCGTGGCCGACGTCTACCGGGACTATCCGGAGCTGGAACACCGGACGTTGATCAAGCCCTTCACCGCTCAGCAGCTGGCCGCCCTGATCGAGCGCCCGCAGCCCGCCCTGCTTTCTAAGCTCAACAACCTGGTGCATCCTCCCCCTCCGGGCTTGGAGGAACACCTTGCCATTCGATACCTCAAGGCCGATCTCGTACCGATCGAGAAGTCGGCAGGCTGGCGCCTTGGCCTGAACAGGCCCGAGCTGGTGTATTCCGAGCAGCAAATCCAGGACCTGAACCAAGGAAGGCCCACGCGTCACAGCATGTTCGGCACGGCGCCGGGGGACCCCGAAAAGTTCGGCCCTGTGCAGTACGTTACCCAGCTCATTCCGCATCACACGAAAGGGCCTTGGCCGAAGGATGCTCGCTATTTCCAGCTGGGTCACTCGCTTCCCGAAGCGAGCGGCGGCATCGAGATGTTCGGCCGCTCGGTCGACGGAATCATCGAGTTGATGAGCCAAGCCGGGTTCGCGCGTGCGCGCTACTACCACCTTACGGAGGTTCCGGGGCTTGTCGCCGGCCCGTCGTTCGAGCTGATCGCCCGTTGGCCCGACGATCCGAACCGGCTGCCCCTCCCCGCCTCGCGCGAGATCGACGCAGAAGAGCGAGAGGAGCTCGAGGAGTTCTACCGCGACTACCTGGGAGTGATCAGCGCTGGGACGTCCAGCCTGGTCTACAAGCTGCGCAACGTCGAACCCCAGGCGTCCCACAGAAACGACGAATTCTGGTCACGGTACGTGGACGACACAGGGATCAAAAATCGCCTGGAGGTGCCGGTGTTCCTCAACGACCGCGAGACCGAGAAGCTACAGGGGCGCAGCGGCGACATCTTGCAGAACGTCAGGGGCATGTTCGTGCTGGATCGGGGCAACAGCGAACCGATCGAGGACAGACACGTGCGCGCGGTAGAAAAATCGCTCCTGTCCGCGTTGCGCTACTTCGGCGAGTCTCGTGTTCTCGAGGGAGAGCGCTTCGAGCAGGCACGCGCGCTGCATTTGCTGAGCTTTCACGAAGGGCTTGGCAAGCTCAGCGACGGCCCCGACATTGAAAAGGAACTGGTGAAGATGGCGGTCCACGTGGTGGGCCTCGATACGCATGGCGGGGTCACTTCAAAAATCGTCGGTCACCGTTCGGCGATGTACGTCCGCTTCGACGCAGTTCACCAGGTGCTCGACGTGAGCTGCGAGACGAATGGGATGATGTCCGGATTCTCGTTTTCGCTCGACCAGGAGCGCTTCGTCGTTGTCCGGTGTGCCAGGAAGGCCCTGCAGACGAAGGCCGGCGAGGCAGCGGTGCCGGTGTTCGTGCCGAACACCGAAGACTTGCCGGACGCCGATAGGCTCCGCGAGGAAGACTGGCTGTCGATACCCCAATGCACGCCGGAGCGGATGGCAGCCTGTACGCAATGGCTACAGGAGTCCGTCAAGACGATCGTGGCCATTCCCGTCATGTCGGCGATGCAGCTGCTTGGCGTGCTGGTCATTCGTTCCGATCGAGCTCATGAATTCACCCGCCGGCGCGTGCACGCAGTGAATCGCGTCATCGACGTTGCCCTGCCTTACCTCGAGCGCTTGCGCAGCGAAGAGAACCGCAAGATTTGGGACGGCCTGGTCATGCACGAGATGCGGGCCAACATCACCTGGGCAAAGGCAAAGACTGACACCTTCGCGAATGCATTGACGCCCGCGGAGGCGGGACAGGCCGTCGCCGACATGATGTTCGTTCTCGAAGACGGCCTCTCCCTGTCGACCCAGTTTCTCCAATGGCTGGGCTTCGCCGAATACGAGGACAAGGCCGCCACCACGCCGACGTTCTGGCGCCTGCTGGACGAATACGGCAGCTTTCGCTCCAGGTCCAGCGAGAGGCTTCGCTGGCACATGCGGCACGAAACCGACCTCGAGGGTGTCGATGCGGTGCGGCTCGGTAGGGCCATACGGGTCCTGATCGACAACGCATTTCGCTATGCGGACGTCTCCGGCAATACGATCGCGTGCAGCATCAGCGCCGATCCGGGCGCGCCGCGCCTGTTGGTGTGCGTCACCAACCCGGGGTCGGAGCTCGAGGCACCGACCTCGCGCGAGTTTGATATCAACGACCGTCCTTCAATTGCTTCCCTGCCTCGATCGTTGAAGGCGCAGGTGGGCCTCACCTTGGTTCGGATGTTGTGCCGGGAAGTGCGCGGAGAGGTGGACCTGCGCAGCCGGCCACTGTCCGGCGGGCTGCACGAGGTCGTGGCCACTCTCCACTGGCCCATCGCTCAGCAGGCGCCGAGGTCGTACTGAATCGACTTCTTCTCAGGAAGGTCCTCCATGAAGATCCTGATGATCGACGACGAAGAACATGTGCTTATGAATCACCGCATCAAATTGCGGGATGCGGGACACAGCGTCAAAGGCATTACTCGGCTGGACCAGGCACTCCAGGTCCTCGAGGCATCTTTCAGCGGGCCGCCGGGCGACGGGTTCGACCTCGTTCTCATCGACCTCCTGCTGCCGCATCACATTCCCCCACAGCTGCTCGGCTACTACCAGGGTATTGCCACCAGGGTGAACAATCAGGGTCAGGCACTGGGTCAGTGGCTGTGGGAAAAAGCGGGCGCGCACCGCGAGCCGGGCAGACCGATCCACTGCTACATCGCCAACATCCCGGGGTTTTACTGCGATCACACGCTGGCGGCGAATCAGGAATTCAGCGGGAGTCGCGCGTTCATCCTCGACAAGACCAAGATGATGCCTTCACAGATGGCCGCCGCGCTGTCTAGCGTCGACAAGCTCTGGGGACCCATGAGATGTCCTGCCGGTGGAGCGGCCCCGTGATGGCCAGCTGGGCGGACAAAGGAGGAGCGACGGGCGTCGGGATTCCGATCCTGCTGGTGCTGATCTGCATCGCTGTCGTCGATTGGCTCGTTGGCCCCTTGGTCGCCGGACTGTGGTGGCCCCGCGCCTGGGTTGCTGTGTCAGCGGCATGTGCCGCGCTGCTGTGGATGTTGCGCAAGGAGGAGCACTACATCGCCGCTCTCGGGTCGCCGCGCCGCTTGCGCTGGCGCGTGTTTGCCGCCTTGGCGTGGGTCATGCTGGTGTTCAGCGTCTTGCAGTGGCCGGCCATGCCGGACGTGCTTCGATCTTTGGATCCCCGCACGAAACCGGTGCCCGCGCGTGCCGCAAATGCCGGCCGGGTCAGTCTCGATTGCGTGGCGAGGCCGTCAGCCTCGGGGACAGCCGCGTCGGCAGGAAGCGCAGCGGCAGGCGGCGTCCTCGTCCTGGAGTGCAACACCGCGGCGGCGGCGGCTTCTCCTTCGGACCAGGCGAGTGCCTTGGCGGGCTCGCCGGACAAGATCCAGGAAGACCTGAATCGCTGGGGCACGCTCTTCGCCTGGTTGCTGGCTGCCGTAGCGCTGGTCATCGCGTTCGTCACCAGCTGGGTCTACGCCATTGCCAAGGAAGCGAAGGACCAAGTCACCGCCGTGCAGGGAGCGCTTGATCTCAACGCCCGTGTCCGCGAGGCGCGCTCTTCCCTGGCCAGGGTCGAACTGCATGCGCACATCGCCAACCTGCTGGACGAACTCGATCCGGAATCCGACCATCTCGAACGCCAGAGATTGCGGTCTATCCGCAATCTCATCGCAACCGGCGAGAGTCTGCTGGCTCCGGCCACCGACATGGAAGAAGCCGCAGCCGTGCTGAATGCCAAGGCCGTTGGTCTCGGTGCGCCGATCGACCGACCGCTGGACCCGCGATACCACCGCCTAGTGCGCAACGATCTAAGCCGATATCTGCAGAATCTGCACGAAAGACTTGTCGCGTCCGAGTTGTCCCATCGCCCGGCCGGTGAGGCCTGCGTAGCCCAGGTCGAGAGGTTGTGGCGGATCTGCGCCGACTGAAGCCGCGGCGGGTCGTCACCAGGTCATATCCAACTGGGACGCCGCAACACAACCTCCGATAGGTCAACAGCGAACTGGATCGATCGATCGGACCGCGAGAGTTTGCGGCTGGCGCTCCACCTGAAACTGAGGCACAGGGTCAAGGACGATGGTGTCCACTTAACTTTCGAAGTGGACACCTATGCACTCCAAGGCGGCGAGTCGAAGGCCGGGCGGATGTCGTCACGTGTCACGCCCCTGCGCATTTCAGCGATCGTGCACGCCCGTTTCGGCGTGATCGCGGACGGCGACCGCGAGGCCATGGCTCGGCGGCTGTCGCCCCGCCGAGTTTGCAGGATGCGAAAGACCTGAATTGGTGCGCCGGTGTGAATCCACCCCCCACGGAACCAACTTTCCAAATGTCTGCGCGACCAGTACGCTGCGCGTAACCAAGCAACAGAGCCGGGGGGTCCAGATGAAGAGTCTCGAACCGCATGAGTTGCGCACGTACTCAGGCCGCTCGGCCTGGAGTAAAGAGGGAAGTCGCCAGGTGGAGCCGCCCGGCCAACCGTCCTGCGACCAGGAAAGGTGGATGAGGTGGCTGGTCCGTCGGCTCGAGCTGTCTCGCGGTGACTCGCAAAACGTGCTTCCGATGGAAGGGCTTCGCGGTGTAGCGGTGTTCTTGGTGTTTCTCGTGCATTTCGCGACGCTGTCCGAGCCGTGGTTTGCCAAGGTCGGCTGACTCGCGGCCGGAATGGCTGATCTCCACGAGATCGGAAACTCGGGCGTTGACCTGTTCTTCGTGCTGAGCGGCTACTTGATCTACGGAACCTTGATGCGGCGTCCGCAATCATTCGGCGCTTTCATGATTCGAAGGGTGCGCCGGATCTATCCAGCCTTCCTGGTGGTCTTCGTCACGTACATGGCGCTGGCGTTTGCAATACCGTCGCTGGGGGCCAAGTTGCCGGCCACTGGATTGCCATCCTACTTTCTGGCGAACCTGCTGCTGTTGCCTGGCCTCTTCCCGATCGAGCCCCTCATCACCGTCGCTTGGTCGTTGAGCTATGAGATGTTCTTCTACCTGTTGCTGCCGGTGGTCATCGCTCTGGCTCGGCTGCGCCAGTGGGCTCCTGTGCACCGTATCGCCGCGCTGGTGATGATTGCAGGAGTGCTGTTTGCGTACTGCGCGGCCGTGGGAGGGCTGGCACCGTGCAACTCATGCACCAACATGCCGGCCACGAACATCGCCAGTCGTACGTGTCCGGTTGGCGCTGTGGGTGGCGTTCTGCTGTTGCCGGTCATGTTCGCGCTGACCTTGGTGCCGAGCCTGCTTCTGTATCTCGCTGTCGAGCGACCCCTGTCGCTCGGTCACGGTGCGCGAGTTGTCGAGGCTGGTCAAATACTGCCCAAGCCGGGCAGTTGTTAGTCATGGCGTGATGCCTCGCAGCCACGGTCCCGGCACCAATCCAGAAACGGGCCCTTCTAGGGCCCGTTCCCTATGGCGCCTGTCCGATTTGCGCCCCTGGCACCATAAAGCTCAACAGGGACCGGTCGCACAGCGAGTCGGGAGGTGTCATGGTCCAATTTCTACGGACACCTCGATAGGGGACTTTGACCCTAGAGGAACCAGAAACTGGACATGACGAGAAAGAAGCCAAGAGAGCGACGCACGTTCGACGCGGCGTTTAAGCTGCAAGTGGTGCGCATGGTGCGAGAGCAGGGATTGAGCGTGGGCCAGGTGTGCCACGACATGGACTTGGTCGATAGCGCCGTGCGGCGCTGGCTGGAGCAGTTCGATCAGGAGCAGGCTGGCAACCCCGGCATCGGCAAACCGCTGACTGCCGAGCAGCAGCGCATCCGCCAACTCGAGGAAGAGAACCGGCAGCTCAAGTCGGACAATGAACTGCTAAGAAATGCGTCAGCCTTCTTCGCCTGGGAACTGAAGTGATTCACCAGCTGATCACGCAGTGGTCGGAGAAGGCTTGCATCGCGCAGCTGTGTCGTTTGTTCAACGTCAGCCGCTCGGGTTACTACGCCGCGCGCGGCAAGGTGGCTGCTGCAACGCGCCAGGTGTGCGCTCACAGTGTGCAGGCCAAGGCCGTCTTCGAGGCCAGCGGCCGCTGCTACGGCAGCCGGCGGCTGAGCTGGCGTTGCGAGCGCGCGGCGTGGACGTCGGGCGTTACCGTGCGCGAACGCTGATGAGGCATCACGGCCTGCGACCACGATGGCGGCGCAAGTTCATCCACACGACCAATAGCCGGCACAGCCTGGCGGTGGCTGCCAACGTATTGGATCGGCGGTTCACACCCGAGGCGCCCGATCGTGCCTGGGCCTGCGACATCACCTATGTGCGCACGGCGGCTGGCTGTACTTGGCCGTCGTGCTGGATCTGTACTCACGCAAAGTCATCGGCTGGGCGACTGCCGCGGCCATGCCGGCGCAACTGGTGTGCGCGGCACTGAGCATGGCCATCGCGAGCCGGCGACCGCCCCTGGGCTGATCGTGCACTCTGATCGCGGCAGCCAGTACGCCAGCGCCGAGCACGCCAAGCTGCTGGGCGAACACGGCCTGGTCGCCAGCATGAGCCGGGCAGGCAATTGCTGGGACAACGCCGTCGTAGAACGCTTCCTCCTGAACCTGAGGATGGAGCGGCTCTGGCACCGCCACTACGCCAACCACGCCGAAGCCCAAGCGGACATCGCCGACTACATCGTCGGCTTCTACAACACCAGCCGGCTGCACTCCGCTCTGGGCTACCGCTGCCCAGTCGACTACGAGCGGCTCGCAGCTGTGACCGGCTAACGATTGCCTATCTCGGTGTTCGGAAGGACTTGACCACGACAATCGCTCCCCTTCGCTGCCCTGTTGTGTGGGCAGCCGCCGCGATGCTCGCCACCTCGCGCGTACGCATTCCCCTTCCCTGAACCGTCCGAGACGGCTGTCCGCCGCGCACGGCGTTCTCTTGCACGCGCTGGAACGCCAACCAAAGGCCGCCCGATGTCGTCAGGCCGGGGCGCCTCAACCAACTGCGCCGCGGTTATCGGCGCCGGCGGCTGCCCCTCACCACGATCGCCGTAGCGGAACTCAAGGGCGGCCACCGCGAACGCCCTTTCCTCCTCCGGCTTCAGCTCGAGCGCCGGATGGCCCCGTCGATCACTTCGCCTGCACGTCTCCTTTGTGCGGGACACGCCGGCCAGCATCTGGTATGAGCTCGCGCCATCGTGGCTATTGATCAGGATGATCTCGTTCGCCGCCGGCCGCGACGATATGTGCCCGGCATAACGTATGCGGATCATGTGCTTCGTGTACTCGGTCTTGCCCTTCTGTGCGGCTCCGCCCCTGCGCCACCATGAACGGCTGAAAGCCCTCGCGCGCCAGGCCACGCAGCACTTCGATCGTCGGGATGTAGGTGTAGCGCTCGGACCGGCTGTCGTGCTTGACTCAGCGCGACAACGGCACATGGCGCCGCACGAGCGCCGCAATCTCGGGCCCAAGTCGGCTGCAGTGTTTGAAAACGTCTATACTAACTAAAATGTAGCGTCGTTTTCAAACCATGACTGGCTCATCAATGGAACGCGTGATGGCTCTCGCCGCCGACCGCCGGTTGCTTCGTGGCAGCGACCTGCACGACGTCGGCCTGTCGCCGCAGCTGCTCATCAAACTACACCAAGCGGGAAAACTGCAGCGGGTTTTTCGGGGCGTCTACAGCCTACCCGATGCACCGGTCACCGAGCACCAATCGCTCGCCGAAGTGTGCAGGCGAGTGCCCAAGGGGGTCGTTTGCCTTCTCTCCGCGCTGCGCTTCCACGAGATCGGCACACAAGCGCCTCATGAAGTCTGGCTGGCACTCCCGGAGTCGAGCCGCACACCAGCGGTCAGCTTTCCCGCCCTGCGAATCGTTCGCCTTCGCGGCGAAGCCTACTCGGAAAGCATTGAGACAGTCATGGAGGAAGGCGCCTCGATACGCGTCTACAGCACCGCCAAGACCATCACCGACTGCTTCAAGTTCCGCCACAAGATCGGCCTCGACGTTGCGCTGGAAGCTCTGAAAGACGCCTGGCAGCGGCGGCTCGTCAAGATGGATGACCTCAGCCGCTTCGCGCGCATCAATCGGGTTGAGCGCGTCATGCAGCCGTACCTGGAGGCGCTCGTCGCATGAGCACGAGGCGCAACGCGGCCTCGGTGCTCGCCCGCCTGCTGGACCTGGCGAAACAAGGCGGCCAGGACTACAGCCTCCTTCTCAACCGCTTCGGCCTCGAGCGCCTGCTGGACCGCCTGACGAAGTCGCGGCATGCCGACCGCTTCCTGCTCAAGGGCGCCCTGCTCTTCTCGCTTTGGTACGACGAACCTCATCGGCCAACGCGCGATGCCGACCTGCTGGGCTTCGGCCCGGATGACGCTGAACATCTCGCGACGGTCTTTCGCGAGATCGCAGCGATCGAGTTGGACGACGGCATCGTGTTCGACCCCGACTCCGTGCGCGTCGATCCCATCCGCGAGGACAACGCCTACGGCGGCAGCCGCATACGCTTGGTCGGCCACGTCGGCAACGCGCGCTGCTCCTTGCAGGTCGACGTCGGGTTCGGAGACGCCGTCACGCCCAGCCCCGAGACCGCTCGCTATCCCGTCCTTCTCCCGGACTTCGACCGCCCAACGCTTCGCGTCTATCCGGTCTACACCGTCATCGCCGAGAAGTACCAAGCCATGGTGACGCTCGGCGCGGCGAACAGCCGCGTGAAGGACTTCTACGACCTCTGCATGATCGCCAGCCGCACCTCGCTGGATGGGCAGACGTTGGCTCGCGCCATCACGGCGACCTTCACACGGCGCATCACGGAGATCCCTGCCGAGCCGCCGCTCGCCCTTCGGCCCGCTTTCTCCAACGACTCCGCCAAGCAACAACAGTGGCGCGCGTTCTTGTCCCGGAACCGCCTCGGAGAGATTGAACTGGCGGTCGCAATCGAGCTGCTCTACGCTCTGCTGTGGCCACCGACGCAGGTCGCCGGCAGCGCGTCCGACGCCACCGCACGATGGGACGCAGCCCTACTGAAATGGGTCTAGCGAACAAGGCTTCGGGCTGTGACGGATCTGTGCCATGACTTCGAAAAAGCACCCCAAAAATGGCACGTTTACGGCACAAATGGCCCTCACCAAAATGCCACTTCCGAGCCACCCACCCGACTCGACTGTTAATCCGCAGGTCCCTGGTTCGAGCCCAGGTCGGGAGGCAAGAAACCAAGGCCCGCAACGTGACTCCCGTTGCGGGCCTTCCCCCATCAAGAAGCGGAGTAAGCGCCGGAGTAAGCGACGCTCAACAGCAGGGAGTCGGACAGGCCGAAGCCACCGTTCCGGTGCAGACCGTGCCCGCGGGCTGGGTCGACCGACGCGGGGCTGACATCAGCTCGCCAACGCACTCAGGCATCGATGCGCAGTTCGTGCGTGGCCAGCACGCGCCATTCGTCGATGGCGACCGTCTTCGACGAGCGCACCACGGCCAGGCGGTCAAGTACCAGGCGCTGTCCGAGCCACTCGCGCTCGATTGCAGCGAGCACATCGCGTTCCAAAGCCTGCGGGCTCGCATCACCATACGCCAGGCTCAGATGCGCGTAGGGCGACAGGCCCTCGCGGCTGCCATTGCAGCGCGCCGCGTGCGCCTGCAGCGCATCGAACGCGGCCCCGGCGTCGAGACGCAGCACCAGGCAGCGGAAGAAATGGGGGCTGTGTTCAAGACCTGTGACACGCGCCTGCAGCGCGGCCGACTGCGCCGCCAGCGCATGCGTGTCGTGCACCAGGGCCTCGGGTGAGCGCGCCAGGTCTCCCTGCACGGTGACATGCGGCCCGAAGGCCATGCCGCAGAAGCGTGGCGCCAACGACGCCACGAGTGCAGCCAGCGCCCTTTCCTCGGATGCGCGCGGCAACAGCCAGATCGAGTACTCGGCGGCCATTCGCAAGCGCTACAGCGCCGGTGTCGACAGCGGCCCGAGCAGCCGGCGCAGCGGCGCCGCGAGCGCCGGCGTGCAGGCCAGGATCGGGTTGCCGGCGTGCAGGGCGTCCCCGGTGAGGAAGTCGCTGACCCAGGCACCGGCCTCGGTCGCGATGCAAAGGCCCGCGGCCACATCCCAGGAGTTGACGTGCGATTCCCAATAGCCGTCGAAGCGGCCGTCGGCCACATAGGCCAGGCCGAGCGCGCCGCTGCCGAGCCGGCTGTACTCGAAGTCGTTCGCCAGCAGGCGCTCGATGCATTGCAGGTGCCCGGCCGCGGGCCGTCGCCGGCTGTAGCCCAGGTTGATGCGAGCGCGGCCGGCCTCGCTGCACGACGACACCTGCACGGGCGCGCCGTTGCGGGTGCAACCATGGCCGCGCCGGGCAACGTAGAACTCGTCGAGTGCCGGTGCCAGGATCAGGCCGAGTTCGGCGCGCGAACCCACCACCACGCCCACCGACACGCACCACAGCGGCAGGCCGCGGGCGAAGTTGTCGGTGCCGTCGATCGGGTCGATCACCCACACAGGCGTGTCACTGCCTACCGTGCCGTGCGCGCCGCCCTCTTCCCCGATCACCGCGTCGCCGGGAAAGCGCTGCGCGATCGCGTCGACCAGATGCGCTTCGACCTCGCGGTCGGCCACGGTCACCGGATCCTGGAGGCCCTTGCTGGCGGTCACCAGGTCGGTGCTGCGAAAGTGCCTCATGGCTCGTGCGCCCGCCTCACGCACGAGGGTCGTGGCCAGATCCAGACGTGAAGCCAGGTCGTCGGGGTTCATCATCGGTTCTCGCAGCGCCTTCGATTGCGGACGATCGGCAGACACGTCATTTTCCGACCTGTGCCAGCACATCGGCCTTGAGGAAATGCTCGACGAAGAGCATGAAGCCCACCGAGGGCACCAGCAACAGCAGCGCCGTGATCGACGCGATCTGGTAGTTGCCTTCGAGCGCAGCGTTGAGCATCGTCAACGGCAGCGTGCGCACGTCGGGCACGCCGACGAAGTAGGTGCCCGAGAACTCGTCCATCGAGATCAGGAACACGAAGATCGCGCTCGCCAGCAGCCCCGGCGCGGCCTGCGGCAGGGTGACGGTCACGAAGGCTCGCAGCGGCGAAGCGCCCAGGTTGCGAGCCGCCTCCACGGGTTCGCTGCCGACGGCGGCGAACGCGGCCGAGGCGATCCACACCGCGAAGACCAGGCCTTGGATCGCATGCACCAGCATCACGCCCCAGATTGTCCCGGCAAGGCCGAGGCCATAGAACATGCGTGCCACGTTGATGTGGACTGCGATGCTGGGCACCGCCTGCGGCAGCAGGAAGACCAGCAGGAACAGGCTGCGCAACGGCAGGTCGCGCTTGGACAGCGCATAGCCCGCAGGAATGGCCACCGCCATGCTCACCACCACGGTCAGCAGCGCGATCACGAGGCTGGTCGTTAGCGCGGTCATCGCCGCGGCCTCGGGCCGGAACACGCGCGTCCAGAAGGCGAAGCCCCAGCGCACCGGCAGCTTCGCCGGGAAATACCAGGCCTCGGCCACGGTCCAGATCAGCATGTTGAGAATCGGACCGAAGATCGCCAGCGCCAGCAGCACGACGAGCACCGCGCGCACGCTGGCACCGACGAGGGCGGTGGCTCGCAATGACGCGTTCATGCGCTGGCGCGTGTGCGCGCGCCCTGGCGCAGGTAGAACCAGGCAGCCACGCCGCTGAAGGCGAACGAGACGAAGCCGAGCGCGTTGGCAACGCCGTAGTCGGCGTACGAGGCCACGCGCCACGCCATGTCCACGGTGATCAGCGTCGGCGTTCCGGCAATGATCATCATGGGCACCGACAACGCCGAGAGCATGGTCACGAACGACAGGATCAGCGCCACGAGCACCGTGGCCTTGACCTGCGGCAGCACGATCTCGACCAGGATGCGCAGGCGTCCCGCGCCCAGGCCGCGCGCCGATTCGATCGTCGAGCGATCCAGCGACGCCATCGCGCCAGCGATCAGCAGCGCTGCGAATGGCATCTGTTTCCACACGAAGGTGACGACCACGCCACGCCAGTCGAGCATGCTGAAAGCTTGCAGCGGCTCGATCACGCCCGCGGCGACAAGGCTGTTGTTCAGCATGCCGTTCTTGGCCAGGAAGGTGCGCATCAGCTGCGCGGCAACGACGAAGGGAATGAACAGCGGCCAGCGGTAGATCCAGCGCAGCGCCGCCAGCGTGCGCGGGCTTTCGCCCAGTGTCAGGTAGCCGGCCACGGCAATGGCGAGCACTCCCACCAGCGCGGTGGCCATCACGGTGACCCCCGCGGTGAGCGCGATGTCGGCGGCGTAGAGGCTGAAGGCCTTCTCGAAGTTGCCCAGGCCCCAGGCACCACTGGCCTCAATGCGAAAGGCGAGCAGCAGCGACTGCGCCAGCGGGTGGACGAAGAGCAGCGCCACCATCACCAGCGCCGGCAACAGCAGGAGCACGAGTGCCGGCATGACGGCTATGGCGTTCAGTCGCGGGTCCCGGTGGCGGCTCGGGCCGCCATCAGTTCTGCACCTGGGTCTCGTACTGCTCGCGCAGGTCCTTGAAGAAAGGCGCCAGCGGGAAGGGCTTGCCGTAGCTCGCCAGGTCGGACGGCGTCACGTCGGTGAACAGCTGGTTCCAGATCTTTTCGTCGAGCGCCGGCTTGACGACGCTGGCATCTATGCCGGGGTACCAGTTGAAGCGCTTGACGATGCCCTCGGCCTGCACCTGCGGGCTGGTCGCCAGGGCAATGAACTTCTTCGCCATCTCGGCGTTCCTGGCCTTGGCAGGGATGGCGTAGTAGTAGGGCTGTCCCGGCATGCCCGGAGCCAGGATCTTGAGCTTCATGTTCGGCGGCAGGCGGCCGTCGGCCTTCCAGCTCTGGAACATGTCGACCCACACCGGACCCATCGCGATCTCGCCGCGATTGAGCATGTCCAGCGTGCCGGCGTTGCCCGGAGTGAAGACGACGTTCCTGTTGAAGTCCTTCAGCTCCGCGAAGGCCTTTTTCCAGCCCGCTGCGGCCTGGGCGTTGTACGGGCCCTGCTGCACTGTCTCGGCGTTGCCGCCGTAGGCATAGACCCACCCGACGACGAAGGCCACACCCGACATGCCGCCCTTGATGCCGTTGTAGCCGAAGGCCTTGGGGTTCTTGGACACCCAGGCGCGCAGTTCGTCGTAGGAAGAGGGCACCTGCTTGACCAGGTCGGGGTTGTACGCGATGGCGGTCTGGCTCTCGAACATCGGCATCACGTAGCCGTCGACATCCACACCAAGCGCCTTCTTGCTCGACTGGCTGATGGCGAACTTGCCGGTCGGGATGCTGTCGCGGTACTTGGCCAGCAATCCGTCGCGAACCATCTCCCCGGTCTTCTGCTGGTTGGGCACGACGACATCGACATCCCAGACCGCAGCGCCGGCAGCCTTCTGCGCCGCCAGCTTCTCGATGATCTTCTGCGAGCCGGCGTCGTCAGGGCCGACGCCGACCACGCTCACCTTGACGCCGGGGTTCTGCTTCTCGAACAGCGGTCCGAGGTAGTCGGTGACGTAGTCCACCATGTTCTGCGAACCACCCGTGATGACGTTGAGCGTGGTCTGCGCGCCGGCGCCCGGCGCCAGCGCGGCGAGGGTGATGGCGGCTGTCATGTGGAAGCGGCGTAAGAGCTTGTTCATGGAATCTCCTCGGATCGGTTGCGAGGGCTTCGGGGCTTGGCGCCCGGTCATGGAGGCGCAGATGCGTCGCGGGCATAGACGTGCAGTGCCTGCGCCGGCACGCACACGGTGACCGCTTGATCCGGTGCTAACGGTTCCGGATGGTCGACCAGGAATTCGCCGCAGCCGGTGCGCACGGCACAGCGATAGCGCTCGCCGAGGTAGCTGACCTGATCGACGACGCCCGCGAGATGCAGGGCGTTGTCTCCGGCCGCGGCGCCTCGGGCGCCGGCGCGCACCAGCGACGCAGCCTCGCTGCGGAAATGCACGCATACAGCGCCGGCTCCATGGTCAGGCAGCCGGGCCACGTGGGCGCCGGCCAGGCGCGCGGGCGGCTGCGCCGGGATGCGCAGGTCGAGCGCGCCGGCGCTGAGCGCACCCTCGGCCTCGATCACGTTCTCGGCGCCCATGAACGCTGCCACATGCGGCGACGCCGGGCGCTGGAACAGTTCCTGTGGCGTACCCTGCTGGGCGATGCGGCCCTGGTCGAGCACGACCACGCGGTCGGCCATCGACATCGCCTCCTCGCGGTCGTGGGTGACCAGCACTGCGGTGACGCCGAGCTTGCGCTGCAGCGAGCGGATCTCGTGCCGCATCTGCAGCCGCACGCGCGCGTCCAGGTTCGACAGCGGCTCGTCGAGCAGCAGGATCTTCGGCTCGATGGCAAGCGCGCGCCCCAGCGCCACGCGCTGGCGCTGCCCGCCGGACAGTGCGTCGACGCGGCGAGACCCGTAGCCCGGCAGGCCCAGCATCGAAAGCATCGCCTCGACGCGCTCGGCGATCCTGTCCCTGGGCACGCCGCGCAACTTGAGGCCATAGCCGATGTTGGCGGCGACGTTCATGTGCGACCACAGTGCGTAGGACTGGAACACCATCGCGATGCCGCGCCTCTCGGGCGGCAGCGCGGTGATGTCGCGACCGTCGACTCGGATGCGACCGGACGCGGCCGGCATGAAGCCCGACAGCGTGCGCAGCAGCGTGGTCTTGCCGCAGCCGGAGGCGCCCAGCAGCGCGACGAACGCGCCGCGCTCGATCGCCAAGTCGATCCCCTTCAGCACCTCGGTGCTGCCGTAGGCGACATGCAGCGCTTGGATGTCGATGATCGGTTGCGGGGCCATGGCGGGGTGCGCGGTTGAACGCACTGGGCGGTGCAAGCTGTCGCCGCAGTATTTCCAGCCGGTGGCCGAACGCTGAAGAGGGTTATCACCGATGACGCACACAAGCCGAACGGCCACGCCCGGACGCTGCCTGCCGCCGGCACGCCGCGCGCTGACGAGCATCTCCCTGCGATCCCGCGCGACGCTCCGATTGGGCTAACCTGCCCCGGTGCGCAAAGCCATCCCGTTCGTCATCATTCTCACCCTCGTCTGGGGCACCAACTGGCCGCTGTTCCCGCTCGCCGTGCGCGAAGTGTCGGTGTGGACATTCCGCGCCGTGAGCCTGGTCAGCGCAAGTCTCGTGCTGCTGGCGCTTGCGCGCATGCGCGATGAATCGCTGCGCATCCCGCGCGCGCACTGGGCGACGATGGTGATGTCGTCGTTGGCGTACTTCTTCGTCTGGAACGTGGCCAGCACCTATGCGGCCGTCCTCATTCCATCAGGGCAGGCAGCCATCCTGGGATTCACCATGCCGCTGTGGGCGGCGTTGATCACGTGGACACTGCTGGGCGAGCAGCCCGCCGTTCGGGTGCTGGCCGGTCTGGCCTTTGGCGGCCTGGGCGTGGCGCTCCTGATCGTGAACGGCATCGATGCGTATGCCAAGGCTCCGCTCGGCTTCTTCCTGGGGCTGCTCGCCGGCGTCGGTTGGGCGGTGGGCACCGTCATCATCAAGCGCAACCCGGTGCCGGTGTCGCCGCTGGTGCTGACGGCGTGGCAATTGCTCATTGCCGCGGTACCCATCGTCATCGGCGCATTCTGGTTTGCCCGCGACGCCATGTGGTTCGTGCCGTCGACGACAAGCATCCTGATCATTGCCTACATCACCCTGGTCCCCATCGCCATCGGCAACGTCGCCTGGTTCGCGATCGTGGGCATGCTGCCTGCGAACGTCGCCGCGATGTCGGCGGTGATGGTGCCGGTGGTGGCCATGGTGTCCGGCGCCATCGTCCACCGCGAGCCGCTGGGAGCGGTGCAGTGGGCCTCGATGTCCTGCTGCGCGGTTGGCCTCGCCCTGGCGCTGTTCAAGCCGGCGACGGCGGCCTGACCGGCACCCGGAACGTCCACTGCGGCGCATCCGCCGATTGACTGGGCCGATCGACCCGCGGCGATCTTCGGCAGGTCCTGATTGCCTTCGGACCACGCACGCGCCAGTGTCAGCGAGGCGACTCTCCACCGTCATACGTTTCTGCGCTGTTCAAGTTCGAAGGCGGTGCAGCGCCCACGGCCTCACGCGGCGCGCTTCGTCTCGGGGTACGGGTACACGCCCGAAGTGCCCGCGACGAACGACCAGCAGGCACCACGTCCGGCAGCGAATTCCGCAATGGAATGCGGTCGAGGCCCTCCGCCCACCGGCCGCATGTCGGCTTTTGCACGTCGATTTCGATAGTGCTTCCTGGGGGCGCCGAGATCGCGCGCCCCGAAAGCGGTATCGCGCCGGCCCGACCCCTGCGGACGGAGAAGGCGTCGATATGTCTACCCTCCTACTTGACGACTGATGGACTCAGAATGAAGCACACCTTGCAAGCCTTGATCGTGGTCGCTGCCTGCGGCGCCGGTGCGGCGCATGCCGCGCAAGAGACGCACAACGCCGGCACCACCGGCATCGAACCCCATGCCGATACCTTGACCGCCTTCAACTTTCCCAAGATCACCTACACCTTCGGCGGCAGTGCAGCGCACACGCAGCAGGAAGCCGACAAAGCCGCCACGCCCGGCATCGACGTGGAGGCCGGAACGACGACCTGCCTGAACTTTCCGAAGATCACCTTCATCCACGCGAACGCCCACCCTGCGGGCGGGGTCAGCTCCGGGTCGACGGCGTCGAGCGCCACGGCCTGATCGCGCAACGATCGTGACAACGGGCGCCTCGGCGCCGTCGCGCGAGGTGTTCAGCCTGCAGCGGCCAGCGCGTAGTCGATGGCCGCTTCGCGATCCATCGCGCGCCCGGCCTCGAGCTCGTGCTCGTGTTCAGCGGGTTCGAGCGCGCGCCGCACATCGGCCAGTGCGTCCTCGTAGGCGCGCTTGACGGTGCCCGACAGTTCGGCAGGCGCGGCCTCGGCCCCCAACACGCCGGCCAGCCGCGCCGCGACGCGCGGTTGGCCGCAGGCAGCGAAGGCGATCATCAGCTGCGCGAGGCCCCGGGTCACGCCTGGCGATGTCGGATAGTTGCGGTACATCGGCAGGCTCTGCCGGAACAATGCCAGCGCCTGAGCCGGATCGTTTCGCCGCAGCGCCAGGAAGCCTTGCTGCGCCAGGCTGCCGGCGATGTCGAAGGTCGACTCCACCTCGCGGTACA
This sequence comes from Piscinibacter sp. XHJ-5, assembly GCF_029855045.1. Taxonomy (GTDB): domain Bacteria; phylum Pseudomonadota; class Gammaproteobacteria; order Burkholderiales; family Burkholderiaceae_C; genus Albitalea. Next base: position 1,619,523 of record NZ_CP123228.1, on the reverse strand, counting down.
GCGCCAGGCTCTGCGTGAGCAGTTGCTGCGCAAGCTCGAACTGGCCACGACGAATGGCGATCGTGCCGAGCAGTGCGCGGCCGTGGCCGATGTAGAGCTTGTCGCTGCCGATCTTGGCAATCTGCGCTTCGCATTCGGCAACCATGGCCTCGGCCGATTCGTCGCGTCCCATCAGCGCCTCGTAGCCTGCATAGCAGATCAGCGCCTGGGCGAGCAGGAAGGCCCGGCGCCAGGGGTCCTCGATGCGCCGGCCGTGAGTCAGGCTGTCTTCGAACAGCCGCGCGGTCGCAGGGTCGCGCCGGCGCGTGTCGATGTAGCCCATCCACATCAGCGACCAGGCCAGACCCTCGTCGAAGCCGAGCGGCCGAGAAGCTTCGATGCACTGCTCGCACAGCTGACGTCCGAGCGGCGGGTCGAAGTTGGTGGCCAGCATGCCCGCGCCATAGAACGAGCGCGCGTAGTGGATCGAGGGCGCCCGGCCTTCGCGGCGGAAGGCTTGTGCCAGCCGTTCCTGCCAGCCGACCATCTCCTTCCAGTGCATGTTCTTGTACCAGAAGCGTGTCAGCGAGCTGAACAAGCGCAGGCCTTCTTCGGCGTATCCGGAGCGCAGAGACCACTGCAGCGCGAGCCGGAAGTTGTCGAGCTCCGTCTCGGCACGCGCGTGCCAGCGCAGCTGCTCCGCGCGCGTCAGCAGCGGCCGGATTCGCTCGGCCAGCTCGCCGCAGTAGGCCAGGTGGCGGCGGCGGGTTTCCTCGAGCTCGTCGGCGATCAGCAGCTTCTCCAGCCCGTACTGCCGGATGGTCTCGAGCAGCCGGTAGCGCGGCTCGTCGCCCTGGGTGTCGAGCACGACCAGTGACTTTTCGACCAGCTGGGCCAGCAGGTCGAGCACCTGGCCGCGCACGATCGGCGGCGCGCTGCACACGGCCTCGGCACCGTCGAGCGTCCAGCCACCGGCGAACTGCGACAGCCGTCGCAGGAGCAGGCGCTCGGGCTCGTCGAGCAGCTCATGGCTCCAGTCGATGAGCGAGCGCAGCGTCTGGTGACGCTGCAGCCCCGTGCGCCGGCCGCGGGTCAGGAGCGCGAAGCGGTTGTCGAGGCGCTCGGCGAGCTGCTCGACGGTCAGCGCGCCGACCCGCGCCGCGGCAAGTTCCAGGGCCAGGGGAATACCGTCGAGCTGGTGGCACACGCGCGCCGCCGCGCCCAGGTTCGCGACGGTCAGGCGAAAGCCTGGGGCCACGGCCTGCGCGCGCTCGACGAACAGGCGGCTGGCCGGATAGGCCAGGAACTGGTCGATGGAGCCAGCGGCCTGGGGCGGCGCGGTGCGCAACGACGGCAGCCGCCAGGCCACCTCGCCGGCCACGCCGAGCGCCTCGCGGCTGGTCGCGAGCGTGCGTGTGCCGGCGCTGTGCCGCAGCACCTGCTCGGCGAAGGTCGCGCAGCGCTCGATCAGGTGCTCGCAGTTGTCGAGGATCAGCAGCATGCGCCGGCGGCGCAGAACATCGAGCAAGGTGTCGAGCAGCGGCCGCGTCGCCTCCTCGTGCACGTCGAGCACGCTGGCCACGGTGCGCACGACCAGCGATGGGTCGGTCACCGGCGCCAGCTCGACAAAGCAGACGCCGTCGGGGAAGCCGGCGATGACGCGGTCCGCGACCTCGAGCGCCATGCGCGTCTTGCCGACGCCGCCGGCACCGACCAGGGTCAGCAGGTGGGTATCGGCAAGCAGGGCCAGCACCGCGGCCAGGTCGTCCTCGCGGCCGATCAGCGTTGGCTTGTTGGCCGGCAGGCCATGGCCCGCGGCAGGCGGTGCGACGACTGCTGCGGGGCCTTCGTCCAGCGGCAGCGAAAAGCGGTAGCCACGACCCGGCACCGTCGCCAGCGCCTGCGCCCCGAGCAGCTTGCGCAAGCCGGACACATGCTGGCGCAGGTTGTTCTCCTCGACCACGAGGCCGGGCCAGACGCGCGCCAGCAGCTCGTCGTGCGGCACCACGCGCTCGCGCTCGGCGACCAGCACCAGCAGCAGGTCGAAGGCGCGCCCGCCGAGGGCCTGCGGCACGCCGTCGGCCAGCAGCAGGCGTTGCGCCGGCCGCAGTTCAAAGCGCCCGAAGCGGTACGCCTGCGGGGAGGCTGGGGTTGTCGACATCCTGGCGCCGAAGATTAACGCGCCGTCGGTTTTCACAACGATTCACGGCGCCGAGATGGCGGCCCCAGGGCGCGCTGGACAGACTGCGGGCAGCCGATCCCGGCATCACCCCATGAGGAATGACCCATGAATGCACCGACGGACCTGAACGCCTTGAAGACCCGCCATCAGGCCGCCTGGGCCAGCGGCGACTACGCCGTCATCGGCACCACGCTGCAGATCGTCGGCGAGCACCTCGCCGAGGCCTGCGACCTGCGCACGGACGAGCGCGTGCTCGACGTGGCTGCCGGCAATGGCAATGCCACGCTGGCCGCGGCGCGCCGAGGCTGCATCGTGACGTCGACCGACTACGTCGGCAGCCTGCTCGAACGCGGCGCCGAGCGCGCCCGCGCCGAACGCCTGCAGGCCACCTTCCAGGTCGCCGACGCCGAGGCCCTGCCGTTCGACGACGCCAGCTTCGACGCGGTGCTGTCGACCTTCGGCGTGATGTTCTCGCCCGACCAGTCGCGCGCCGCCGCCGAGCTGGCGCGCGTGTGCCGCCCCGGCGGCCGCATCGGCCTGGCGAACTGGACGCCCGAGGGCTTCATCGGCCAGGTCTTCAAGACCCTGGGCCGCCACCTGCCGCCGCCGGCGGGCGTGCAGCCGCCATCACGCTGGGGCGTCGAGGCCAACCTGCACGCCCTGTTCGGCGAGACGGCCGGCGCCATCTCGGTGACGCCGCGCATCTTCAATTTCCGCTACCGCTGCGCGGCGCACTTCATCGACGTCTTCCGCACCTGGTACGGCCCCATCCACAAGGCGTTTGCCGCGCTGCCGGCCGACGCTGCGCAGGCCCTGGAGCGCGATCTGACGACGCTGCTGACGCGCATGAACCGCGCCGGGGGTGCCTCGCTGGTCGTGCCCAGCGAATACCTCGAGGTCGTCGTCACGCGGCGATGAACACCATGGTCACCGCCGCGATCGACGAGCGCCCGGTCCTGCCGGCCGTGCCCTTCCACCGCGAAGCCGGCAGCGGTCCGGGCGTGGTCTGCATCCACTGCAACGCGAGCAGCTCGTCGCAGTGGCGGCCGCTGATGGACCGGCTGGCGCCGCGCCACCGCGTGCTGGCGCCGGACACCCACGGCGCCGGCCGGGGTCCGGCCTGGCCGACCGACCGCCCACTGACGCTGCACGACGAAGTGGCGCTGCTGGAGCCGGTGTTCGAGCGCGCCGGCGCGCCGTTCGCGCTGGTCGGCCACTCGTACGGCGCGGCCGTCGCGCTGCTCGCCGCATTGAAGCAGCCCGAGCGGGTGCACGCGCTGGTCCTCTACGAGCCGACGCTGTTCGCGCTGGTCGATGCCGCAGCGCCGGCGCCGAACGCGGCCGACGGCATCCGCGACACGGTGGCGCGGGCCGCGGCGGCCCTGGCCGCCGGCAATCGCGGCGCTGCGGCCGAAGCCTTCATCGACTATTGGATGGGTGCCGGCGCCTGGGCCGCCAAGCCCGAGTCGCAGCGCAGCGCGATCGAGGCCGCCATCGTCAACGTGCAGGGTTGGGGCGAGGCGCTGCTCGGCGAGACCACGCCGCTCGCCGCCTTCCGGGCGCTCGGGATGCCGGTGCTGCTGATGCAGGGCTGCGAGACCCCGCCGTCGGCGCGCGCGGTCGCCACGCTGCTGGCGCGCACACTGCCGCGGGTCGAGACGATGACCTTCGAGGGCCTCGGCCACATGGGGCCGATCACGCACCCGTCGCTGGTGGATGCGGCGACCGACGAGTTCCTGCGGCGCCACCTCGCGCCTTGAGCGGACACCGCGACACCGCAGGCTTCGGCCCGCGGGAAGCACCTGCGTTCCATGACGCCGCAAGCCGGCTCCTCGCGACGCTATATTGGCCGCTGTTCAAGGGCCTTCATCGAAAAGGGTCGCGAGGTGCCTTCCGCAGGTCTCGTCTGGATCGCGCTCGGCTGCATGGCGATCGGCGCAGTCGCCGGAACGCTGGCGACGTGGCTCTTCGTGCGGCGGCGCGCGCGCGGTCGCGCCAGCCCTGTCGGCGACGAGCGCGCGCTGATGCGCACGCTCATCGACCTGATGCCCGACTACATCTATGCCAAGGATGCCGCGGGAAGGTTCGTGCTGTCCAACCTGGCCAACGCGCGCGTGATGGGCGCGAAGTCGCCGGGCCACCTCATCGGCAAGACCGACGCCGATTTCTACTCGCCCGAGATGGCGGCCAAGTTCCGTGCCGACGATGACTCGGTGCTGCGCGGCGAAGCGCTGCGGGAGAGCGAGGAGCTCGCGACCGACTCGGTGGCGGGCGAGGCACGCTGGCACCTGACGACGAAGCTGCCGGTGCGCGGCGCGCACGGCGAGGTGATCGGGCTCGTGGGGATCACCCGCGACATCCATCGCCGCAAGCTCGCCGAAGACGAGATCCGCCGCCTGAACGCCGAGCTCGACCAGCGCGTCAGGGACCGCACCGCGGAACTCGCGGTCGAGCGCCACCTGCTGCGCACCTTGATCGACAACATGCCCGACGCCATCTACGCGAAGGACACCGAGTGTCGCTACATCCTGGTCAACCTGGCGACGGCAGCGGGCGTGGACGCGACGCCCGCCGAGATGCTGGGCCGCACCATCTTCGACTATTACCCGCCCGAGCAGGCGCAGCGCTTCTTCGACGACGACCGCGAAGTGATGCGCTCGGGGCGCGCACTCATCGGCCGCGAGGAACCGGCTCTCGACCGCAGCACCGGCGCCCAGCGCTGGATGCTCACGACCAAGGTGCCGCTGCGCGACGACGACGGGCGCATCGTCGGCATCGTGGGCATCAGCCGCGACATCGGCGAGCTGCGGCGCGTGCAGGAACTGCGCGTCGCCAAGGAACGCGCGGAGGCGGCCAACGAAGGCAAGAGCCGCTTCCTCGCCAACATGAGCCACGAGCTGCGCACGCCGCTCAACGCCGTGCTGGGGTATTCGCAGATCCTCATGCGCGATGAAGCGCTCTCCGAGCGGCAGCGGCAAGGGCTCGCGACGATCCAGAACAGTGGCGAGCACCTGCTCGCGCTGATCGACGACATCCTCGACCTCGCCAAGGTCGATGCCGGCCGGCTCGAGCTCTGTCCCGAGCCGCTGCTGCTGCCCGAGTTCGTGCGCGTGATCGATGACATCATCCGCGTCGAGGCGATCGACAAGAAGCTCGCCTTCCATTGCGACGTGCCGACCGACCTGCCGGCGGTCATCGAAGCCGACGAGAAGCGCCTGCGCCAGGTGCTGCTCAATCTGCTGAGCAACGCCGTCAAGTTCACCGAGGCGGGCGCTGTGGTCTTGCGCATCGCGGCGACGCCGCGCGACGGGGGCATGGCTCGCCTGCATTTCGAGGTGCAAGACAGCGGACCGGGCATCGCCGCCGACCAGCACGAAGCGATCTTCCATCCTTTCGTGCAGGGCGGGACGCCGCACGGGCGCGCCAGCGGTACCGGCCTCGGGCTCACCATCAGTCGCCAGCTCGCGCGCCTGATGGGCGGCGATCTTCTGCTGGAGAGCGAGCCTGCGCGCGGCAGCCGCTTCTGGTTCGACATCGACGTGCCCGTGCTCGGCGAACAAGCCGCGGCACACCGGCCACAAGGCATGGTGAGCGGCTACGAAGGGCGTCGCCGCACGGTGCTGATTGCCGACGACGTGCCTGCCAATCGTGGCGTGCTCGTCGACCTGATGGGAGCGCTCGGGTTCAGGCTCGTCGAGGCGCAGGATGGGCAGGCACTGCTGGTGTCGGCGCAGACGCACCGCCCCGACCTCGTCATCAGCGATCTCGTGATGCCGGTCATGACAGGGCTCGAGGCCATCGAGCGGCTGCGACAGCTTGCGGGGCTGGACCAGGTGCCCGTGATCGCTGTCTCGGCCAACGCATCGGGCCGCGACGAGACGCGCAGTCTCGCGGCCGGCGCGACTGCCTTCCTGCCCAAGCCCATCGCGATCGATCGGCTGCTGGCCAAGGTCGGCGAGCTGCTCGGACTGCGCTGGACGTACGCCCCCGGCCCCGTCGCCGCGCCGGACGAGCTGCCGCTGGTCCCTCCGTCGGGCGAGGAGCTGATAGCGCTGCATCGGCTGGCCAAGGTGGGCCACATGCGCAGCATCCGCGAGTACGCCAAGCGGCTCGGCGAGCAGGACGAACGCTATCGGCCGTTCACCGACCGGCTGCGCTCGCTGGCCGATCGCTGCGAGTCGCGCGCGATCGTCGAGCTGATCGAGCGCTACTGCGAAGGATCGTAGAAGCCGGTCGGACTGGGCTTGCGCACGGCCCTCACCCTGCCCCGCTCCCGCACGCGGGAGAGGATTTCTCCTGTTCCATCTAGTTTGGCGTTGCGGCCGCCAAGGCCCGCCAGTCGTCGACCTGGATTCTCGCCACCACGGTCCAGCGAGTGATGCCGGGCTCGATGACGGCCGCCTCGCCTTCAGCCAGATGCGGAGGCCCTGCCACGGCTCGGAATGGGTTGCCATGGCCCACGATCCATCGGTTGCGTGCTTGCGGCACCGGTGAGGCCAGCAAGCGCTTGAGCCCTGCATGGTCGCCGCCCTGCGATTCACGGACCTCGGGACGCGGCGTCACGTCCTGGAGCATGAGCCGTGCATGCTCCATCGTGCGGCACAACGGGCTGGCCAGGACATCGCCGCGCGCCAGTCGAAGCGTCCGGATCTGCCGACCGATCTCCATCGCATCCCGCCGACCCTGCTCCGACAACGGGCGCTGGTTCTGGCAGTCGCCATAGTCCTGCATGCCCGAATCGTTCTTCGAGAAGTCCGTGGCCGTGTGGCGGAAGTACACGACGTAGCCGCCGCGTCTCAACGCCGACACGAGGTCGGCGCCTCGGAGCGTGGATGCCGGCGCCGACGATGGGGCGTTGTCGATGACGGCCGTGTCTTGCGCCCGGATCTGCGGTGCTGGCGCAAGCGCCACGAGCGATGCCAGCGTCGCAAAAGCCCATCCGGCACGAGCTCTTGGCAATGACCCCGCTTGCATGGAACCGCACTCCTGTGGCGCGGCGGCCGATGGGAGCTGCGCAGTTGGAACCTCGGCTCCGCATCGGAACACGCCCGGCGAACATCATGGTACGCGTCCACGACCGAATGCGGCGAATTCCGATGCGCACTCGGCGCAAGTCCTAGGGCGCTGCTGAAAAAGACAAGGCGGGCTCGGCAATCTGTCGATGGCGGTGACGCGACCGCCTTTCGACAATGAACGCACTCGAACGCCGCCACGGCGTCGCCAACCGAGACAGTTGCATGGAAACCACCGCGCCGGCCGCACATCTCACGCTGGACCAAGTCTTCCGGCTGGCCCTCGATAACAAGTCGGCGCCGAAGGCCGTCGCCCTGCTGCATGCGCAGGGGGTCGGCCATGCCTTCGCGGCCGATTTCAAGGCGCAGTGGGCGCACTTCACGCATGGCGACCACGAGCTCGCGACGATGCTCGCCAACCACTTCTATCGAGGGCTGGAAAAGCTTGGCAGCCCGTTTCCGCAGCTCCTGCAGGCGCTTCTGTCCGAAGAAGCAGCAGGCTCGGCCGAGGCGCTGTCGACACGGCTGCAGAGCCTGAGCACGCACCGGTGGAGCTTCCTCGCGCATGCCGAGGCATGGACCACCATCGGCTCGGTGGCCGGGGGCTTCCTGCAACAGGCCCACGCGGTCGATGTGGTGGAGGCGCTTGCCGCCCTCATGTCGAGCCTGGACGATCTGGACCATGTCGAGACGCTTCTCCAGCTGGCCGCCAGGGTCGACAAGAGTGCGCGCGCCTCGGCCTACGCGCGTGCCGCCCTCGCCCTGATGCGCAACGGCAACCATCTGAGCGATGTGAGCGCGTGGGACGCGATCATCTCGGCCGTCGTGGCGAGGGACCGTCAGGACACATCCGCCGCGTCGTACCTCGTCGAGGCCATGCAGCAGCTGGAATGTGTCGACGTGATGTCGGAAGACGCCTTGCAGAAGTGGACGACGTACCTGCTGCACGATCGCGAAGACCGCATCCACCTGTCGAAGCTGCTGAAGTGCGAGCTCCGTGAGAGAGTCATGGATCTCTTTCTTGGGAAGCACCCGGTCCTGAACTGGAAGGATGCCTGGGACGTGCCTCACTTTCTTTCCGAGGTGCTGCGGGAGTACGACGACCAGGAGGAAGCGATCCAGCAAATCCTCGAGAGCGAACATGGGTTGTCGCCGCAGGCGGTGGTGGAGGTGGCTCGTGCGCTCGAGCGCTTCCGATGCAGCAGCGAGTCGATATGGGCCAACGTCATGACGCTGATGCAAGGACTGAGCGACGAGCCTCTGTCGCAGGCGTGCGGGCATGCCATCCGGGGGCTGACCAACGCCAAGATGATGTCGGAGAAGTTCCGACAAGCGTTGCTGGACCGCGTGAATGCGATCGACGACCCGCTCGGCAGCTTCAGGCCGAGGCTGCTGATGGCGTCGAACGCGGACGACTGGTCCCGGCTGTGGCAGGACGCAAGGCAGCACCTCCTGGCCCGGACGTGGGGTGAAGCGTTGAACGACTTCCTCTTCAAGGCATTCGGCGCCGGGAGGGGACAGATCCCCGCGCCGACCGCGGTGCTGGAGCAGATCATCGGGGCCGCGAACGGCGACAACATCATCTCGCAGTGGTGTGAGTGGGCCTTCACGCAGTCGGACCTGGCGCCGGGCTGTCGTCTGCTGCTCCTGAAGACGATTTGCGCAAGCGGGCACGACGCGCTCAAGCGGGTGCTTCCCGACAAGGTCGAGACGCTCGGGACACTGGCTCAGCTTCATCCCGAAGAATGGGCGGCCCTGCCGGACAACACGCTGGTGCCGGCGACGGACGCCGCCTACTTCCTCGCGAAGTTCGTGGCTCGACTGTGGATGGGCAAGTGCAGAAACGAACACGTGTGGCGCCTGGTACAGCAGTGGGTCAAGCAGCTTCCTGACGCCGACAAGCCATGGCTGTCCATGTCGATCAAGCTGGCACTCAACGCGGGCAACAAGGCCAAGTGGTCCACCCAGGCCGTGCCCACTGACCCCAAGCTCGACTCGCTGGCGCTGGATCGCGACGCGGCGTCTCCAGCGTGGTCCCACGCCATCAGCCTCGCGCTGCAGGCCAGGCCGTGGCCCGGGCAGGCCCTCTACGCGACGGCGCTGCGTGCTGCCCTCGTCACTGGAAAGCTGAGCTGGGATGCGATGGCGCAGGTGAAGCAGCATCGCGACGATCTGCAAAAGAAGTCTCCGGCGGTCCGGTGGGACATCGCCTTCCACGGCAGCGAGAGTGCAGGGAAGATGGAGCCCGTCTCCTTCTGCACCTCGCCAGTCCTGTTCGCGGTGCTGCAGCCCTGGGTGAAAGCGATCCTCGACGTGGCCGACGCGGCCATCGCCAAGACGTCCGACCGGGCGGCGCTGGCCCTCTGCCTGAAGAACATCGGGTTGGCCCTCCAACGCAAGCGCACCCCGGCCATCACGCAATGGGGCATGCCAAAGGGGTTCGGCACGCTGAGAGAGCAAATCTTCGGCAGCGACCCGCAGTTCCTGATCTCCGAGGACATCCTGAGCGGCATCCTCCAGAAGGATGGCAATGCCACGGTGCTGTCGAAGGCGCTGCTGGGCGAGCTGCAGACGCTGCGGGGTTTCGCCCCCGACGACGAGAAGGCGCAGCGGCTCGCGTCGACCCAGAGTGCGCTGGCCACCGCGATCGCGCACCCCGACTTCACCCAGCAAGCCAAGGACTACCACGTCTTCGACGTCGTGGTCGCCGACAAGAACGACGCAAGACTGCTGCTTCTCGGCGACGAGATGGTGTGCTGCCTGGCGCCGGACGGCAAAGAGGGCGAGCACCTGCTCGAGCGCCTCACGGGGGGATGGGTGCTGGTGGTGGCGCGAGACCAGCGCAAGCAGATCGCAGGCGTGGCGTGGTGCGCGCCATGCGTGACGTCGGACGGCAAGGCGGTGCTGGCCTGCGACTACGTCAACCTCAAGATGCGTCTGTCGAAGATGGTCGAGCGCGATGGCGAGACCGTGCTGTGCACCGCGGGCGCCGCCACCATGGATGCATTGGTCGCCATGCTGCCGAAGGCGGCCAAGGCGCTCGGGCTGGCGGGCGCGGTGTTCGCGGTGCCGCAGCACGGCTGGATGGTGTCTTGCCACGTGCCCGAAGGCCTGGGTGGCAAGCCCAGGTCGCTGGCACTCAAGTTCATGGAGTCGCCCATGCAGGGCCAGCCGTTCTATGTCGATCACATCGGAAAGCCGGGTGCCAAGTGGGTCGACCTCGGCTGAGGTGACTCGGAATTTTGCGCAGGCAATCTGCCGATGGAGGTTTCGAGCAGCGCTTTCCACAATGGCCCCGCCGGCCGGCGGCACACCGAGGAGGTCATCGCGCCATGGAAACCACTGGCGAACGTGTCGCATCGTCGACGTTTGCAAAGTCCTTTGCGTTGGGGAAAGACAGGGACACGGCTCGCGACGCCGTCGCGCAGCTGTACGCACATCGCGACAGCAAGAGCTTCCTGAGCGACTTCAAGGTCGAGTGGACGCGCGCCATCGGCGAACGGCCGCAAGTCGTGAACGATCTCGCGTCCAACTTCATCCACGGACTGGAACAGTTCGACAAGCCGTTCGGCACCCTGCTGCAGGCGGTGCTGCTCGAGGCGGCGCTGAGCGATCCCTTGGCACTGGCCCAACGCCTCCAGGACCTGATCGGCGTCGACACCAGCGCCATGATGTTCATGGACCCCGGATTCTCGGACGCCGTCTTCCGCGCTGCCTCGGTCTGCATGGAGACGATGGACGCGCCGACGATCCTCGAGGCATTGGCGCGGCTGCTGGTGCAAATGCAGCGGCCGGATGTCCGGCGCGTGATGGAACTCGCCGGCAAGGCCAAGGCCGAGGTTCGGGCTTCCACGTTCGCCTCCGTCGCGTGTGCCTTGACGGAAGGCGAGTGCGGCCTGGACCAGGCAGCGTGGACGACGATCATTGCCGCGGCGGCCAGCCGCCACTCGACAGACACCGGCGCGGCGTCGCTGCTTGCGTCGGCCCTGAGAGGCATCACGAAGCAGGACCTGGTGACCGATGCGGCCCTCCGGCAATGGATCGGCCACCTCCTGCGCGACGACAACGACCGCGCGGTGCTGCCGACGATGCTCGAGTGCGCGCTGGGCGAGCGCGTGGTCCAGCTTTTCCTGCCAGAGCCTGGCACCCTCGACCCATGGCCGGCCTGCGGCGGCACCAAGGGTGTCATGAAGTCCCTGGTCATGGCGCTGTACCGCTCCAATCCCGCTTCGGTGAGCACCATGGTGATCCAGCATCTCCTGGACGACGACCAATGGCAGTGGCCGCACGCCGTGCCGGAGCTGGCCCAGGCGATGTCCCAGTTGAGGTGGTCCGTCGAGACCGACTGGGACAACGTGATCCTTCTCGCCACCCGGCTGCCGGGTGGCGACATCGTGGACACCTGCGCGCATGTCGTCGAAGCGCTGTCGCGCCGATCGGCGCTCACGAAGAAGCGGTACGAGACGCTGCTCCACCTCGAGTGATACCTGGACCAGCCGCTGGACATTTTCAGGTTGCACGTGCTGCTGCTGCCGCACTGCCACCCGGACAGCCTGCCGCGGCTGCTGGCCGATCTGTGGCGCGACGCCAGGCCCCATCTCGACCAGTCCGGCTGGGCCTCACCGGTCCTGCAGTATCTGCGCACGGCGTTCAAGCCGGCCGCCGGGAGCACGGTCGCTCCACCGGCGGTGTGCCGCCAGATCGTGCAGGACGCGATCGGCGACAACCTGGTGGCGAAGTGGATCCGGCAAAACGTGCCGGCGGGTGGGCTCCCCGAGCAAAGTCGATCCCAGCTGTTCCGGCTGATCGTGACGAGCGGTCCCGACGTGCTCAAGCGGCTGTTGCCCGGCGAAGTGGTCTTTCTGTCGTCCATCGCACGGCACGCGCCGCAGGACTGGGCAGCCATGCCGCCCGGCACGCTCGTGCCTGCCGAGGCGCCGCTGCCCTTCCTGCAGCGGCTCGTGAGCCAGCTGTGGAAGGATCAGTGCCGGGTTCCGGCCGTGTGGCAGCAAATCCAGCGCTGGGTCGCACAGCTGCCGGTGTCGGACCGGCGGTGGATGGAGCTGTACATCAAGCTCACCATCAACACCACGAGCAAGCCAGGTGCGCCCGACAAGGACCTGCCGGCCCAGCCGGTCCTCGCCAAGACCGTGCTGGACAAGCCCTGGCCGGGATGGGTCGAGTGCATCGCGCTGGCGACCCGCACCAAACAGTGGCCGGCCCAAGGCGTCTACCAGGAAGCATTGCTGAACGGCTTGACGCGCGGCGTGCTGGGTTTCGAGCAGATCGTGGGCGTGAGGCAGCAGCGCGACACGTGGCGCCAGAAATACCCGACGATCCGCTGGGATGCCGTGTTCGGCGGCCAGGCGGCCCTCGGGCCGGGCAAGCGCTTCTGCACCTCACCGCAGCTGTTCGCGGTGCTGCAGCCCTGGGTTGCCAGCATCCGTGAGATCGTCCTCACCGCCATCGCGCAGCCGACGGCGAAGAAGGCAGACCTCGTCAAGTGCTTGCGCAGCCTGGGCCGAGCACTGCACGGGAAGGTCGGCCCGAACAGCCCGATCGAGACGTGGTCATCGCCCGCCAACGGCAAGCTCGACGGCCTGCTGAAGCTGATCTTCGGGGAGGACGAGCAGTGCATGTTGAACGAAGAGATGATGAGCGGCCTCGTCGTCACCATCAACGAAAAGAACAAGGCCCGTCGGCGTGAGCTGACCAAGGCGCTGCTGGACAGCCTGGAACAACTTCGCACGATGGCCGGCGACGCCGCGAAAGCCCACGACGCACAGTTGCAGCGCAGGCAGGAGGCGGTGCTCGCCTTCATCAACCGGGACGGATTCGAGACTCACCGCAACGACTTTCACGTCTACACGTGGGAGGTGCTCGACAAGGAGCAGGCCGTCAGCCTGCTGCTCGGGGAAGAGGTCAACTGCTGCCTCAAGCCGAGCGGCAAGATGGCCGACCGCATGGTGGAGCGCCTGGCCGGCCCGTGGGTGCTGCTGGTCGCCAAGGACAGGAAAGGCGGGGTGGTGGGCGTAGGCTGGTGCCTGCCGTGCATCGCGCCGAACGGCGACCTCGTGCTGGCCTGCGAATTCATGGACCTCAAGGTGCGGCTGTCCGAGCAGGTCGCCGTCACTCGCCCGTTCGGCGGCGAAGTCAGGCTCGGATCCGTCCTGTGCACACAGGGACAGGCGACGCTCGATGCCCTGGTGACGTGGTTGCCCAGGCTGGGCCACACGCTGGGTTTCCGGTCGACGTATCTCGGGGCGCTGCACTATGGCCGCTGCGACGGGTGGCAGACGCCCGACACATGGCAGTGGCAGCAGTTGGCGCTGCGGCCCATCGAGCCGCTGTTCCTCGGCAAGCCGTACTACACCGACAACGTCGGCCAGGTCGACGAACGGAGCGGCCAGCTCAGGAACGACTGGGTCCTGCTGAGCTGAGTCGCCCCGGGAGCGGACCTCGGCTCACCGGCTTGTGGGCCTCGAACGGCGTGCTTCCTACGCAACGAGAAACTGCCCGCGCGCCGCTTGTGTGATCGCCACCACGCAAGGATGCGTGATGCGCCGCTCCACGGAGATCGCGAAGAACTCCTCGACCAGTTCCGATGTTCGTCCCAGCAGCTTGACGGCGTACTGGCTGCAGGTCTCCGCCTCGAGAACGGTGGGTGACATGAAGATGCCTCGCCCTTCCCCTCCGAACGCCTTCATCAGGGCGGCATCGTCGAACTCGCCGATGAGCCGCGGACGCAGGCCCTGCTCGGCCAGCCAGACGTCCAGCCGCTGGCGCATCGCCGACGAGGCGCCCTGGATCAGCATCGGAGCGCCGTCCAGGCACTGCGGAAACCGGCCCTTGAGCGATCGCTTCAAGCCCGCTGCCGCGAAGAAGCTCATCGCGGTGGTTCCCAGGGCGTGGTTGAACGCCTTCACGCTGGTCTGCTTGCCCATCGGCTCATCGGCGATGACGAGGTCGAGCCGGTTCACCGAGATCTGCGCGAGCAGGTCCTCGAAGGTGCCTTCGTGGCAGATGAGGCGCACGTGCGCTGGCACGGCGAGCGCCGGCTCCAGCAGCCGGTAGGCGATCGCCTTGGGCACGGAATCCGCGATGCCGACCCGGAACTCCAGCGTTCGACGACCGTCGCGCTTGTCCTGCAGCGCCGACTCCAGCTCCGCACCCAGCGTGAAGATCTGCTCCGCATAACGAAGCGCGGCGCGCCCTTCGTCGGTGAGCTCCAGGCGTCGACCGCTCTTCTTGAACAGCGCGCAGCCGAGCCGGCCTTCCAGGAGCTTGATCTGCGTCGACAGTGTCTGCGGGGTGACATGCAGCTGCTCGCCCGCGCGCACGATGCCGCCCGCCTTGGCGGCAGCCCAGAAGTAGTAGAGATGCTTGTAGTTCACCTGACCGCCTTCGTTTGGCTTGCGCCAGCGACACCTCGCTTTTCTCGAAGTGTCGGGCTCACTAAATCGACTTTACGTGAATCACCGGTTCGCCTAAGTTTCAGGCTTCCGCGCCTCGCCGTCCGGCGATCCGCCCTTCAATTCAAACGCGTTTCGCACTCCCCGCCATGGAACTTCTGCTCGACCCGAACGTCTGGATCGCCTTCGCCATGCTCACCGGCCTGGAGATCGTTCTGGGCATCGACAACATCATCTTCATTTCCATCCTTGTCGGCCGGCTTCCGCCGGGCCAGCGCGATCGCGCGCGCAAGGTGGGCCTGGGGCTGGCGATGGTGACCCGGCTGCTGCTGCTGCTGTCGCTCAGCTGGGTCATGGGCCTGACCGCCGACCTCTTCACCGTCCTCGGCACCGGCATCAGCGGACGCGATCTGGTGCTACTGCTCGGCGGCCTGTTCCTTCTCTACAAGGCCTCGCACGAGATCTTCGTCGAGGTCGAGGCGCGTGACGAGCATGGGCCCGGCGAGACGCCGCTCACGGCGGGCGATGCGGGCAGGGGCCTGTTCCTGAGCATCATCGGCCAGATCGCGATCATCGACATCGTGTTCTCCCTCGACTCTGTCATCACCGCCGTCGGCATGGTCGACCAGATCGGCGTGATGGTGGCTGCGGTCGTGGCCTCGGTCGGCGTGATGCTGCTGGCCGCCAAGCCCATCGGCGAGTTCGTCGAGCGGCATCCATCGATCAAGGTGCTGGCGCTGGCATTCCTCGTGATGGTGGGCATGGCGCTCACCGCCGAAGCCTTCGACAAGCACGTGCCCAAGGGCTACATCTATGCCGCCATGGCGTTCTCGCTGCTCGTCGAGTCGCTCAACATCCGCAGCCGCGGCAAGCGGCAGGCCAAGGCGCTCGGAGGCGTGGGGCATTCATAAGCAAATTCCGAAGCGTCCATGCCGAAAATACGACTTTTCCGGAAGGCTTGAACGCCCCAGAGTTCACCTCAACTGATGTCGATCCACCCCTGCACCCATTTCTCACCACCAGGAACCTCATGAACCACAGTCTTCAGACCTACGGCCCGGGACATGCGGACATCGCCGTCTCGGCCGCCCAACGCAACCGAGTGCTCCGCAACACCTACTGGCTGCTCGCGCTGTCGATGGTCCCCACCGTGCTGGGCGCCTGGATCGGCGTGTCGACAGGCCTGGCCGGCGCGATGTCACCGGGCATCGGCCTGGTCGTGTTCCTCGTCGGGGCATTCGGCTTCATGTTCGCCATCGAGAAGACGAAGGAATCGGCTGCCGGCGTGCCGGTGCTGCTCGCGTTCACGTTCTTCATGGGCCTCATGCTCTCGCGCCTCGTGGGCGCGGTCCTCGGCCTGGGCAACGGCGCCAGCCTCGTGATGACGGCGTTCGCCGGTACCGGCGCCATCCTTCTCGGCATGGCATCGCTGTCGACCATCATCAAGCGGGACCTCTCCGCGATGGGCAAATGGCTGTTTGTCGGCGCCGTCATGCTGCTCGTCGCCGGCCTCGCCAACGTCTTCATCCAGTCGGGGGCGCTGATGATCACGCTGTCGGTGCTGGCAATCGGCCTCTTCTCCGCATTCATCCTCCATGACCTCAAGCGTGTGCAGGACGGGCTCGAAACGAACTACATCAGCGCCACGCTGGGCGTCTACCTGAGCCTGTACAACGTGTTCCAGTCGCTGCTGATGCTGCTCGGCATCGGCGGTGGCCGAGACGAATGACGATGCAAGGCACTTCGGGCGCGAGCTGAAGCCACGCTGATCATGAGACACGAGCAAACCTGTCCTTCCTCGAACAGCCTGGCTGCCATCGCATGGGCCGGCTTGCGCGTCGTCCTCGCCGCCATCGCGGGGCTGGTTCTGATGCTGGGTGCCTTGCTGGCGGCTGTATTTCTCGGCGGTCTGGTGCTGCTGGCCACGCTGCGGGGAGGTCGTCGCCGATCGATGTCGTTCGGGGCAACGCCGCGGCACGCTGCGACGCCAGGCGACGTCATCGACATCGAGGTGCGCGAGGTCGCGACGCGGGAAGCGCACCGGCCCTGAGCAATCCTCAGGGCGCCGGCAGGTCGCGGCGCTCCAGCAAGGTGAGGCCCACCAGCCTGGAAACGACCGCGGCCAGGTACATCACGCCGACGAACATCTCCACGGCCGCCAGCATGCGGGCATGGGTGCTGAGCGGGATGACGTCGCCGATGCCGGTGCTCGACAGCAGCGCGAAGCTCATGTACATGAGCTCGGTCCACCTTCGCGGCGATTCGGGGTTGACCGCGGCCGCGAAGCATCCGGGCTGCAGGGCTTGCATCAGCACGTACAGGTAGGCGAACCCCCAAGCCAGCAGCGTGAAGGTGGCGCCGGCGGCAAACAGCTCGTCCGTGGTCGCCCGGCGGTCGGCCATCATGTAGGCGATGAGACTGCCGGCGGCGTAGAAATAGAACACCGCCTCCAGCGCCGCGGACCATGGCAGCAGCCACGGCACGTCGAACAGCACCTGCAGCGCCAGCATCACCACGGCCGGCAGCGCGATACCGCCGGAGACCCAGTTCAGTCCCGGCGTGCGGCGCACCATTCCGGTGGTAACCGCCAGCACGACGATCCCGAACACACCGAAGCCGATGCGGCCGGCGTCGGTGCCTTCGATGAACGGGTACAGCAGCATGCCGGCCAGCTGCACGACCAGAAGAATCGCCGACGGATGGCGGCGCGTGTTGTCAAGCCAGCGGAGGAGGCGCATCGGACGATTGTCCTGCGACGGGCCTGCAGATTCGCCTGACCAATGCGAGCGTCATGGACGGGCCGCGACCCCGGGGCACCTGCCGCGGCTGCGCCCGCGCAATGCGCGGGAATGTCGAACTACCCGGTGGAGTTGCGGCGCATCCGCCTCGACGGCTGGATGGCCGGGTTCTGCAGCAGTTCCTTGGCGGCGAGGACCGGCGCCAGCGTCCGATATCGCTCGATGGACCAGGCGGCGCGGATCAGCAGCTTGGCTTCCTCGCGGTCGACATCCCGGCTGCTGAGCATCGCCGCGAAACACGCCGACTCCCACCGCTCCTGCGAGAGCACATCCGACTCGATCTGTTGAGACACAAGACACCCCGACCTGTCTGTTATGGTTGAACGAACGGTACGCCGACGGGACCCGGACGGCAAGATGGTTTTCCGCCCGGTACACCGGTTGCCTCTTGCTTCCATATGGACACGAGACTTCGCATGCGTGCGCCGCATCCGAGTCACTGCCCGCCGCGCGCGACCTGGGCGGCGTAGAGCGCGCGCACGGTGTCGATGGTGTCTGCGTCCTCGGGCCGCTTGTCGGGCCGATAGCCTTTGACGCGGGCAAAGCGCAGCGCCAGGCCGCCCGGGTAGCGGGTGCTCGCCTGGAGGTCGTTGAAGGCGACTTCGATCACCAGTTCCGGTCGCACGTGAACCGTGTAGTCGTCGCGTTGGCTCTCACGCGCCAGCAGCTCATGGGTCTGCCACTCCAGCAGCGCGTCGGTCATGCCCTTGAACGTCTTGCCGAGCATGACCCAGCCGCCGTCCGCATCGCGGGCTCCGAGATGCAGGTTGGACAGCCAGCCGCTGCGGCGACCGTGGCCCCATTCGGCGGCTAGCACGACGAGATCGAGGGTGTGCGCCCGCTTGACTTTCAGCCAGCTGGCCCCGCGGCTGCCTGCCTCGTAGGGCGCGTCCAGCGACTTGGCCATGACGCCTTCGTGACCGCGCGCCAGGGCATCGGCATAGAAGTCCTCGGCGGCCGCGACCTCGGCGGTGATCAGCCGCGGGATCAGCAGCGGCGCCGGCAAGGCATCGGCGAGCGCGTCGAAGCGCTCGCGCGCCGGACGATCGACGAGCGACACCCCGTCGCGATGCAGGCAATCGAAGAAGTACACCGCCAGCGGCAGTTCGGATCGCATGCGCGCGACGTCGAGCCGGCGCCCGAACCGGCGCATCGTGACCTGGAACGGCTGAGGCGCGCCGTCGGGGGTCAGCGCGACCGCCTCGCCGTCGAGGATGAGCTCGCGCGCCGCCACCATGCCCAGCGCTTCGACGATCTCCGGCACCGACCCGGTGACGTCGTTCAGGCTGCGCGTGTAGACCGTGACCTTGTCGCCCGCCTTGTGGACCTGCACGCGCGCGCCGTCGACCTTCCACTCCAGTGCGGCGGTGCCCAGTTGGGACAGCGCGGCCGCGATGTCGTCGGCCGGCTGCGCCAGCATCGGCTGCAGCGGCCGGTGCAGTGCCACGGCAATCCGCGCCAGCGCATCGGCTCCTTCCGTCAGCGCGACCCGTGCGACGGTCGGCAGGTTGCCCACCAGCATCGCCGCACGCCGCACGTCGACCACCGGCAGCCCGGCTGCAGCCGCGATCGCCTCGATCATCACGCCCTCCAGCGCGCCCTGGCGAAGCTCGCCGACGAACAGCCGCACCAGGAAGTCCTGCTCCACCGGGGTGGCGCGCTCGAACAGCGCGCGCAGCTGGGCGCCCCGTTCGGCGGCCGCTCCCTTGCCCTGCGTGGCCGCGATGCGCTCGAGCACCGCGTCGACATCGCGCAGCGCCAGCGACGCTTCATTCGCATGCGCGCCGCGCAGCGCAGCCAGCGTGGCGTAGCCGATCCCGATCCGGCCCTGGCGCGTTTCACCGGAGAGGTACGCGACAGCGATCTCCACTTCATCGCCTTGCGCCCCGCGAAGGCAGGCCGCGATCAGGTCCCGCTTGGCCAGGCGGCGGCTGGTCGCCGCGACACGGTCCGATGCCTCGACAACGGCGGCGAGCAAGGTGGTCATGGATGGATTGTGATCGGGCGTCGCATGGCGGCACCTCGGTGGACGGCGGTGCGGAGGCGGCGGTACCCCCCACACGAACGAGGCGATGCATCCCCCCACCGGCCGATGTTCGTATGTCTGCATGCCTTGCATCATTCACCCCTTGCGTTGAGGAGGACGACCATGCAGTTCGTGGAACGAGACGAAGGCGACTACCGCATCTGTGCCGAAGCCACCGGCGGCCAATTCGGCGAAGGGTATGTGGCCGCGGTGGTGATCCGCCGCGTGCGTGGCGACGCGACACCGGCCGAAGCATTCCGCGAAGCGTCGCTGGCCGGCGGCTACCACTGGCCGTCGCCCGAATCGGCCCTCGTCTATGCGCTGGGCAAAGGCCGGGAGCTGATCGTGGAGAAGCGCTATCGCCTGGCCTGCTGAACGAGCCGACGCAACGGCTCCCGCAACGGGGGCCTCGTCAGTCCGACAAGGCCGCCAGCGCCGCGCCCACCGCCATGCCCAGCACCGAGAACAAGACCCCGAGGCCCAGCCACATCGCACGGTCCTCGCCGTCCGGCACCACTTCCAGCGCCGCGGATCCGACCACGTAGACGAGTAGCACCGCGCCGAAGCCGTTGAGGCTCCATTGAACGCGGCGTTCGGTGACCAGGGAGCGGGGCGTCTGGGTGCGGGTGTTGAGCTTCAGCATGGTGAAGCCATTACATGCCGCAACTCGGGGCGGGGTCTATCGCCCGGTCAAGGGGCGCTTGATTGAGGGGTGCCGCGCGACGCGGCGAGGCTCGACCGCTCAGACGGCGTGCGGTGCCTGCGACAGCGGCGCCTCGGCGTCGAGCACCACGCGGCACCACCAGGCCTGGGGGTGCGCAGCCTCGTCGGCCGAGCCATCGCGGCGCTCGACGCCCACCAGCAGCAGCGCGTCGCCGCCCACGCGGCTGACGCGGGCACATTCCAGGCCGTCGAGCGGCTGCGGGATCTCGTCGCACAGGTCGCACTGCCAGAGCCGGGCCACGTCCTTGCGCACGCGAGGCGCCTGCGGCACCGGCGGACCCAGCGTCACGGTGTCGATGGTCAGGAAGGCGCGAACCGGCGTGACGGAGCGAAGCTCCTCCGCAGGCAGCTTGACGCCTTCGCGGCGCAGACAGACGACATCGACCAGCATGGTCGGAATTCTGCGGGCCAGCCCGGCCACGCCCCACACCTGATGTGCGGGTGTCCCCTCAACCAAGGGGTCGGCGGCTCATCGCCGCGCCTTCACCCGGCGTTCTTCCGCATGGCGGGAAACGGAGCGGATCGTTCACGGGGCCGCGACGGCCACGCGGACCGGCACCCGGCGCCGTCCGAAGGTCGAGGCGCGGCGGGCGAAACGGCCGGCGACGGGCGTGGCGCAGCGCGGGCAGACGCCGCTCTCGTCGAGATCGCAGCGCAGCACCTCATGCCAGTCGCGCACCACCAGCGCGGCGCCGCAGCCGGGACAGCAGGTGGTGCCGCCGTCGAGGTCGTGCACGTTGCCGGTGTAGACATAGCGCAGGCCGTGGGCCCGTGCGATCTCGCGGGCCCGTGCCAGCGTTGCCGGCGGCGTGGGCGGGACATCGAGCATCTTGTAGTCGGGGTGGAAGGCGGTGAAGTGCAGCGGCACGTCCGGCCCCAGGCGGTCGGCGATCCAGCGGCTCTCGGCCTCGATCTCGGCCACGCTGTCGTTGTGGCCCGGGATCAGCAGCGTCGTGATCTCGAGCCAGCAATCGGTCTCGTGCGCCACGAATTGCAGCGTGTCCAGGACCGGCGCCAGGTGAGCGCCGGTCTGCTGGAAGTAGAAGGCCTCGGTGAAGGCTTTCAGGTCCACATTGGCCGCGTCCATCTTCTCGTAGAAGGCCAGTCGGGGCCCGGCATGCATGTAGCCCGCCGTGACGGCCACCGTCTTCAAGCCGCGCGCATGGCAGGCGTCGGCCGTGTCCATGGCGTACTCGGCGAAGATCACCGGGTCGTTGTAGGTGAAGGCCACGCTGTCGGCACCGCATCGCCCCGCCGCCTCGGCGATGCGTTCGGGTGACGCCGCGTCCATCAGCCGATCCATCTCCCGGCTCTTGGAGATGTCCCAGTTCTGGCAGAACTTGCAGGCGAGGTTGCAGCCCGCCGTGCCGAACGAGAACACGCTGGAGCCGGGCAGGAAATGGTTCAGCGGCTTCTTCTCGATCGGGTCGATGCAGAAGCCGGAGCTGCGCCCGTAGGTGGTGAGCACCATCGCGTCGCCGACACGCTGGCGCACGAAGCACAGGCCGCGCTGGCCCTCGTGCAGCCGGCAATCGCGAGGGCACAGGTCGCACTGCACGCGGCCGTCGTCGAGCCGGTGCCACCAGCGCGCGGGGTGGTTCATGGCGCGGGCTCGTCGAAGGCGACCGCCGCGTAGCCGACGACGCGGCTGCTGTCGCCGGCCGTGTCGCCCGAGTTGCGCAGATCGAGCAGCCGTGCCCGGAGACGGCGGCGATGCGCGACCTGCAGCGCGCCATTCAGCGCGAAGGCGCCGCAGGCCTCGTCGGTCCCGATGCCGGCTTCGAGCGCCAGGACGCGGGCGATGGTCGCGCCGTCGAGGCGCCGCGCCTGGGCGCAGGGCAGGTAGTGCGAGAGGTCCGAGCTGATCACGATCAGCGTCTCGTCGCCGCCCCAGAGACGGTCGAGCACTTCGGCGACCTCGTCGCCAGAGGCATCACCGACGGCCAGCGGCACCAGCATGAAGTCGCCCAGCACGTTCTGCAAGAACGGCAGCTGCACTTCCAGCGAGTGCTCCAGCGCATGCGCGCCATCGTTGGCCACCACCTGCGGCAGGTCCTGCAGCTGCGCCATCGCGGCACGGTCGATGACGACTCGCCCCAGCGGTGTCTCGAATTCTTCCGCCGTCGGCGCGGCCAGCCCGCGAAGCGGCACCCGATGCGCCGGTCCCAGCAGCACCACGCGTTCGATGCGCGATCCCGTCAGGCGCGCATAGGCGTGGGCCGCCACCGGACCGGAATAGACATAGCCGGCGTGCGGCACCAGCAGCATCTTGGGCGGCGGACCGCCGGGATCGTCGACCTCGGCGAGCAACTGCACGAGCTGGTCGTTCAGCCTGCCCGAATCTGCCGGGTAGAAGGAGCCGGCCACGGCCGGCGCTCGGGTCGAGGAAGGCATGACTTCACCTCCTGCGACGAGTGTAGGCTCATGACTTCGCGCAAGCAGCCGCCCGCCTGCGCAGCAACTCCTGCTCCCGGGCGTTGCGCGTCAACCCCGCCGCCCGCTCGAACTCCTGCGCCGCCTCCGACGGCCGCCCCAGCTTTGCCAGCAGGTCGCCGCGCACCGCCGGCAGCAGGTGATAGCCGGCGAGCTGCGATTGCGCCACGATGGCATCGACCAGCTCCAGCCCGGCCTCGGGGCCGTAGGCCATGGCCACCGCCACCGCGCGGTTCAGTTCGACGATGGGCGAAGGTCGTGTCTGCGAGAGCGCGTCGTACAGCGCCGCGATGCGCGCCCAGTCGGTCTCTTCGGCGGTCTTGGCGCGCGCATGGCACGCCGCAATGGCGGCCTGCAGGGCATAGGGCCCGTGCCCTTGCGTCGCCACCAGGCGCTCCGCGCGCTCCAGCGCGACCAGGCCGCGGCGGATGAGCATGTGGTCCCAGCGCGCGCGGTTCTGGTCCAGCAGCAGGATGGGCTCGCCTTCGGGGCCGGTGCGCGCATGCGTGCGCGACGCCTGGATCTCCATCAGCGCGACCAGCCCGTGGACTTCGGGCTCGGCGGGCATCAGCTCGGCCAGCACGCGCCCCAGGCGCAGCGCTTCATCGCACAGCGAAGGGCGCATCCAGTCGTCGCCAGCGGTGGCCGAATAGCCCTCGTTGAACACGAGATACAGCACGCCCAGCACCGAGTCGAGCCGTGACGCGAGTTCCTCCTTTCGCGGCACCTCGAACGGCACCTTGGCCTCCGACAGCGTGCGCTTGGCCCGCACGATGCGCTGCGCGATGGTCGGCTCGGGCACCAGGAAGGCACGCGCGATCTCGTCGGTGGTCAGGCCGCCCAGCAGGCGCAGGGTCAGCGCGATGCGCGCGTCGGACGACAGCAGCGGATGGCAGGCGGTGAAGATCAGCCGCAGCAGGTCGTCGCCGATGTCGTCGTCGAGCGAGTCGGTGAAGTCGGGCACGATGAGCTCCTGCCGTGCGTCCATCTCGTGGCCCAGCTCCTCGTGCTTCTGCTGCGACATCTGCTGGTGGCGCAGCCGGTCGAGTGCTCGGTGCTTGGCGGTGGTCATCAGCCACGCGCCCGGGTTGTCGGGCACGCCCTTGTCGGGCCATTGCTCGAGCGCGATGACGAGCGCGTCCTGCGCCAGCTCCTCGGCCAGGCCCACATCGCGCACCATGCGCGCGACGCTGGCGATGATCTTGGCCGACTCGATTCGCCACACGGCTTCGATGGCGCGGTGGGTGGGAGATGCCGTCACGGGAAATGTCCTTCCTGGTGATCCTCACCGACACGACGAACCGGCGACGCCGGAATCGACATTCGTTGAAATGCATCGCATGGACATCGCTTGGCGCGTCCATGATATTGATGGATGAACCCGCGAACGCGACACTTCGCCTTTTCGCGCCTGCCACCTGCCATGACCCCCTCTTCCCTCACCGTGCGCGAGTCCGTGCTCGAGCTGCTGCGCGGCTTGGGCATGCGCCGCATCTTCGGCAATCCCGGATCGACCGAGCTGCCGCTCTTCCTCGACTTTCCCGAGGACTTCGAGTACGTGCTCGGTCTGCAGGAATCGGTGGTCGTCGGCATGGCCGACGGCCATGCGGCCGCCACGCGCAACGCCGCCTTCGTCAACCTGCATTCGGCCGCCGGCGTGGGCCATGCGATGGGGGCGATCTTCACCGCCTGGAAGAACCGCACGCCGCTGGTGATCACCGCAGGACAGCAGGCGCGCGCCATCCTGCCGTTCGACCCCTTCCTGTTCTCCGCGCAGGCCACCGAGCTGCCGAAGCCCTACGTCAAGTGGAGCTGCGAGCCGGCGCGGGCAGAGGACGTGCCGCTGGCCATCGCACGCGCCTACCACGTCGCCATGCAGCCGCCGTGCGGCCCGGTGCTGGTGTCGGTGCCGGCCGACGACTGGTCGCGGCGCTGCGAGCCGGTGCCGCCGCGCACGGTCGGCACGAGCCTGCGTGCCGACCCGCAGGTGCTGGCGACCCTCGGCAGCGCCCTCGATGCCTGCGAGCAGCCGGCCTTCATCATCGGCGCCGGCGTGGACCGCGACGGCGCCTGGGACGCGGTCGTGGCGCTGGTCGAGCGGCACCGCGCACGCGTCTTCACCGCGCCGATGTCGGCGCGCTGCGGCTTCCCCGAGGACCACCCGCAGTTCGCCGGCTTCCTGCCCGCGATGCGCGAGAGGATCGTCGCGCTGCTGCAAGGCAGCGACCTGGTGTTGGTGCTGGGCGCGCCCGCATTCACCTACCACGTCGAAGGCGCCGGCCCGCATGTGCCGGCCGGCGCATCGCTCTACCAGATCGTGGAGGACCCCGAGGTTGCAGCCTGGACGCCGCTGGGCACGTCGGCGGTGGGCAGCGTGCGGATGGCGGTGCAGGAGCTGCTGCTGCGCCCGGCGCCGCGGCAGCGCGCGATGCCGGCGCGCGGCGCCGCCCCGCCGCGCGCCGCGCCGAGCTCGCCGATGTCGGTGGCTTTCGCGCTGCAGACGCTGGCCGAGCTGCGCACCCCGGAGCAGATCGTCGTCGAGGAAGCGCCCAGCGCACGGCCGGTGCTGCAGCAATACCTGCCGACGCTGCGCAGCGAGACCTTCTACACGATGGCCAGCGGCGGCCTCGGCTTCGGCCTGCCGGCCGCCGTGGGCGTGGCGCTGGCCAAGCCACAGGAGCGGGTGATCGCGCTGGTCGGCGACGGCTCGGCGATGTACGCCATCCAGGCCCTGTGGAGCGCGGCGCAGCGGCGCCTGCCCATCACCTTCGTGATCCTCAACAACCGTCGTTACGCCGCGCTGCAGGAGTTCGCCCCGACCTTCGGCTTCGGCCCGGGCGAGGCGCTGGCCGGCACCGATCTCGCCGGGCTCGATTTCGTGGCTCTGGCGCGCGGCCATGGCGTGGACGGCGTTCGCGTCGAGCAGCCGGGCGAGCTTCGCCCGGCGCTGCAGGCGGCCTTGCGCTCGCAGGGACCTGCGCTGGTGGAAATCGTCGTGGCCTAGGAACCCTCAGGAGGCACAGCCATGCCCGACCCGAAACGATGGCTCGCGGTGATCGCGGCGGCCCTGTGGCCGCTGCTCGCGGGCGCCCAGCCGTACCCCGGCAAGCCGATCAGGCTGATCGTGAACTTCCCGCCCGGCGGTGCCGCCGACCAGATCGCGCGCGCCATCGCTCAGCCGCTGCAGGAAGCGCTCGGCCAGCCGGTGGTCGTCGAGAACAAGGGCGGCTCGGGCGGCAATGTCGGCGGCGACGCGGTCGCGAAGTCGCCGCCCGACGGCTACACCCTGCTGATGAGCTCGGGCGGCATGGTGTCGGTCAATCCGCACATCTATCCGAAGATGCCGTTCGATCCCACCAGGGACCTGGCGC
Source organism: Piscinibacter sp. XHJ-5 (assembly GCF_029855045.1). Lineage (GTDB taxonomy): Bacteria > Pseudomonadota > Gammaproteobacteria > Burkholderiales > Burkholderiaceae_C > Albitalea. The sequence continues at coordinate 1,593,587 of NZ_CP123228.1, read as the reverse complement.
CGGTTGCCGCGGCTGCGCGCGTGCTGGTGTTCCTGGTGGTCAAGCCCGAATTCCCCGCTCGCAGCGTCGGCGAGTTCCTCGCCTACCTGAAAGCGCATCCGGGAAAGCTGAGCTACGGTTCGCCCGGCAACGGCAGCTCGCCGCATCTGGCGGTGGAGATGATGAAGAGCCAGGCCGGCGTCTTCGCCGTGCACGTGCCCTATCGCGGCGCCGCGCCGGCGCTCACCGACCTGCTGGGCGGCCAGATCGACTTCGCGATGGACCCGGGGATCGGCCTGCCGCACGTGCAGGCCGGCCGCCTCAAGCTGCTCGCGGTGGGCAGCCCGAGGCGCTCGCCGCTGTTTCCCGACGCGCCGACCCTGGACGAAGCGGGCCTGAAAGGCTTCGACGCGGACACGGTGTTCGGCATCTACGCCCCGGCCGGAACGCCGCCGGAGGTGATCGACAAGCTGAACCGCGAGATCAACCGCGCCCTCGGCACGCAGCCGGTGCGCGATCGCATCACCGCGCTGGGCGGGGTGCCAGCCCCGATGACGCCGGCGCAGTTCGCCGCCAAGGCGCAGGAGGATTCGAAGCGCTTCGGCGCCATCGTCAAGGAGCGCAGGATCGTCGGCGATTGACGCTGGACCTTCTCTGGAGAAATCCCAGAGAACACGGAGAGGAATTCAGTTGCTCGATGTCGGGCTGAAGCGAAAGGGGCCTGCATTCGCAGGCCCCTTTGCTTCAACCCTTCTTCTCGGCTTCCGCCAGCTCCTTGCATGACGGCGAGCACACGAACTGGGTTCGCCCCAGCAGCTTGCGGCCTTTCAGCGACGCTCGCGGGCGGTGCTTGCCGCACAAAAAGCACGACATCGTGGCCGTGGTGAAGGCGCCCGCCGAGCCGAAGGGCGACCCTGCGGGTTTGGAGCGATAGCGCAGTCCATCCGAATCGATGGTCGTCTTGATCTCGTCTTTGGCCATGGTGTGGGGGGTACTCCGGAAACGTCGATTGTCCGAGATATAGGCAAGTCCCGATAGTTCCAGGGTCTAGGGGTTGATTCGGGGTCATGGGCATGCTGGTTGCCGGTACGGGATATCCCGCGCATCACCGGAGGTGTTCCATGCCCGACAACCTGAAGAACCGTGGCGGCAGCGACCGCACCCGCATCGATGTCAACGAGGATTACGAACTGCGCGACTGGTCGAAGAAATTCGGCGTCAGCCCGGAGCAGGTCAAGGAAGCCGTCCAGGCGGTCGGCGACCAGGCCGACCGGGTCGAGCAGTTCCTGAAGGGACGCAGCGAGCGCAGCGGATCCAAGCACCGCGAACGCTGACGAACCCGTTTCGAGATGTTCGCCGCGGCGGGTGACTCCCGCCGTGCCGAACGCACGCACCGGCGTGCAATTCTTGCAGCGCCATTGAGGGCATTTCGCTGCCCGCTCGCTGCCCCCGGCTCTTACACTGGCCCCCCGGCGCGCTGCGCGCTGCCCGCCACGCAGAAGACCACCTTGCGGAGGACTTGTGAAGGCGACGAGCTGGCTCTGGACCACGGTCCACACCCTGGTCGGTCCCCACCGATTGCAGGACGCGGCGCTCGGCGCCTGGGTCGGCGGCGAGGAAGCGCCGCTCAGGCTCGAGCTGTTCACGGCCGACCAGATGGCGCAGCACGGCAAGGTCCTCGCCGCTGCCCACGACCTGACCTTCGCGCGCGCCGCCGACCGCCTGCTGCCGCGCTTGGCCGCGAACGAAAAAGTGCTGGTCGAGGTGTGCGACCAGCTTTCGCACGCGGCCGAGACCCAGCGCCGCATCACGCCTGCCGGCGAATGGCTGCTCGACAACTTCTACCTGATCGAAGAGGAGATCCGCACCGCCAAGCGCCACCTGCCGCCCGGCTACAGCCGTGAGTTGCCGCGGCTGCGCGGTGGCCCGTCGGCCGGCGTGCCGCGGGTGTACGACCTCGCGCTGCAGGCGGTGGCCCACGGCGACGGCAAGCTGGGCCGCGGGACGCTGACCCGATTCGTCTCGTCGTACCAGACCGTCAAGGTGCTCAAGATCGGCGAGCTGTGGGCGATCCCGATCATGCTGCGGCTCGCGCTGATCGAGAACCTGCGCCGCGTCGCCGTGCACATCGCCGCGGCACTGAAGCAGCGAGAGCTCGCCAACAGCTGGGCCGAGCGCATGCTCGATGTGGCGGAGAAGGATCCGAAGGGATTGATCCTCGTCATCGCCGACATGGCGCGCTCCGACCCGCCGATGACCGGCCCCTTCGTCGCCGAGCTCGCGCGCCGGCTGCATGCGCGCAGCGCCGCGCTGGCGCTGCCGCTGTCGTGGGTGGAGCAGCGGCTGGCCGAGTCGCACCAGAACATCGAGCAGCTGGTGCAGCTCGAGGCGCAGTCGCAGGCCGCCGCGCAGGTGTCGGTCAGCAACAGCATCGGCAGCCTGCGCCTGCTGGGGTCGATGGACTGGCGCGAGTTCGTCGAGACGCTGTCGCATGTGGAGCAGACGCTGCGCCACGATCCGGCCGACGTCTATGCCCGCATGGACTTCGCCACCCGTGACGACTACCGGCATGCGGTGGAGCAGATGGCCAAGCGATGCGGACTCGCCGAGCACGAGCTCGCGCAGGCGGCGCTGGACCTGGCGACGGAGGCCGCCTCCCACCCGGTGCCCGGCCGGCAGCACGAGGCGCACGTCGGCCACTACCTCGTCGACGAAGGACGCCCGGTGCTCGAGCGCGTGGCGCAGGTACGGCTGTCGCCGTGGCAGCGGACCCGCCGCGCCTGCGACCGCCGCCCGGTGGTGCTGTACGCCGGCAGCATCCTGATGCTCACGCTGCTGCTCGGCATCGCGACCGTGCTGTGGGCCTCTGACAGCGGACAGCGGCCCTTCACCACCGTGCCGCCGGGCTGGTGGCTGGCGGGCGCCGCCGTGGCGTTGCTGCTGGCCGCAAGCCAGCTGAGCGTGGCGCTGGTCAACTGGGCCGCGAGCATGCTGGTGGCGCCGCGCCACATGCCGCGCATGGACTTCTCGTTCGGCATTCCGTCGAACTCGCGCACGCTGGTGGTGGTGCCGACCATGCTGAGCAGCGAGGCCGCCATCGACGACCTGGCCGAAGCGCTCGAGGTGCGCTTCCTGGCCAACCGCGATGCGCAGCTGCATTTCGGCCTGCTGACCGACTTCCTCGACTGGCACGAGGAGCGCCGCGGCGACGACGACATGCTGGTGCGGCACGCGCGCAGCCTGATCGAGTCGCTGAATCAGAAATACCGCGAGCCCACGTCGGAAGCGAACGGTGGCGACCGCTTCTTCCTCTTCCACCGCCCGCGCCGCTGGAATCCGCAGGAGCGCGTGTGGATGGGCTACGAGCGAAAGCGCGGCAAGCTGGCCGACCTGAACGCCCTGCTGCGGGACGCGTCGGCCGCCGATCGCTTCTCGCTGATCGTCGGCGACACGTCGCAACTCTCCGGCGTTCGCTACGTGATCACGCTGGACACCGACTCGCAGCTGCCGCGCGACACCGCGTGGCAGCTGGTCGCCGCGATGGCGCACCCGCTGAACCGGCCGCGGCTGGGCGGCCGGCAGGAGGCACCGGTGGTGGTCGGCGGGCACGGCATCCTGCAGCCGCGCGTGGGGGTCAGCCTGCCTGGCGCCAACCGCACGCGCTACGGCCGACTCTTCGGCGGCGAACCGGGCATCGATCCCTACACCCGGGCGGTGTCCGACGTGTACCAGGATTTGTTCGACGAAGGCTCCTTCATCGGCAAGGGGATCTACGACGTCGACGCCTTCGAGCACGTGCTGGGTGGACGGCTGCCCGAGAACCGCATCCTCAGCCATGACCTGCTCGAAGGCTGCTACGCCCGCTCCGGCCTGCTGAGCGACGTCCAGCTCGTCGAGGAAACGCCCGCGCGCTACGACGCCGACGTCAACCGGCGGCACCGCTGGATCCGCGGCGACTGGCAGATCATCGGCTGGCTGATGCCGACGGTGCGGGTGCCGCTGCCCGAAGGCCCCGAGCAGCGCCGCATCCGCGTGCGCAACCCGCTGTCGGCCCTGTCGCGCTGGAAGATCGTCGACAACCTGCGACGCAGCCTCACGCCGACGGCCCTGACGGCGCTTCTCGTGCTGGGCTGGAGCGTCCTGCAGCCTGCGTGGCTGTGGACGGTTGCGGGCCTCGCCGTGCTGTTCCTGCCGCCGCTGGTCATCGCGCTGGGAGACCTGCTGCGCAAGCCCGAGGAGCTGGGACCCGGACAGCATGCGGCCGCGCTGCTGCCGTCGGTGGGTGGTCATCTCGGCCAGGCGCTGATGACGCTGGCCTGCCTGCCCTACGAAGCGGCGTTCAGCCTCGACGCGATCGTGCGCACGCTGGTGCGGCTGGGCTTCACGCGGCGGCGACTGCTGCAGTGGCAGCCGTCGTCCGAGCTGGCGCGGCGTCCCGCGGCCCAGGGGCTGCCCGACTTCGTGGGGACGCTCCAGCGGATGTGGGCCGCGCCCACGCTGGCCATGGTGACCTTCGTCGCGCTCGCGACCTATCGGCCCGCCGCCCTGCCGGTCGCCGTGCCCATCCTCCTGCTGTGGCTGGTGTCGCCGCTGGCCGTCTGGTGGATCAACCGGCCGCTGGTGCGGCACCCGGTCACGCTGACCGCCGTCGAGACCGGCTTCCTGCGCATGCTGTCGCGCCGCACGTGGGCGTTCTTCGAGACCTTCGTCGGCCCGCAGGACAACCACCTGCCGCCCGACAACATGCAGGAGCACCCGGTCGAGCGCATTGCGCACCGCACCTCGCCGACCAACATCGGGCTGTCGCTGCTCGCCAATCTGGCCGCCTACGACTTCGGCTACATCAGCCTCGGCAAGCTGATCGAGCGCACGACGGCGACGCTGGACACGATGGACAAGCTGCATCGCCACGAGGGCCACTGGCTCAACTGGTACGACACGCAGACGCTGCAGCCGCTGCGCCCGGCCTATGTCTCCACCGTGGACAGCGGAAACCTCGCGGGCAGCCTGCTCACCCTGCGGGCCGGGCTGCGCCAGCTCGCGGACGGCATGCCCCAGCTGCCTCGGATGCTCAACGGCTTTGCCGACACGCTCGCGCTGCTCAAGCTCGCCGCACGCACCGACGTCACCGGCAGCCCGCTGCTGCGCTTCGAATTCCTGCTGAACCAGGCGCTGGCCGACCCGCCGCTCACGCCGTACAACATGGCCACGGCCTTCGAGGCGCTGCACGCCTGCGCGACCGAGATCGTCGACTGGGTCTCGGCCAATCCGCCGCCGGCCGACGCCAACGACGAGCTTCGGCGGCGCGCGCATGCCGAAGCGCTGCGCTGGTCGCACGCACTGGACGCGCAGTGCGTCGACGCGCTGGCGGAGCTGAGCTTCCTTGCGCCGGCCGCCACCACGCACAGCGTGTCGTCGGCCTGGGAGATCACGCCGCTGCTCGCGCGCTGCAGCACGCTGCGGGCGCTGGCCGACCGCGCCGGCGCGGGCGCCAGCATGGACTACGGCTTCCTCTACGACCAGTCGCGCGACCTGATGGCCATCGGCTACAACGTCGACGAGCACCGCCGCGACGCCGGCCACTACGACCTGCTCGCCTCGGAGGTCCGGCTCACCAGCTTCGTCGTCATCGCGCAGGGCCAGGTGCAGCAGGACAGCTGGTTCGCGCTGGGCCGCATGCTGAACACGCTCGACGGCAAGCCGATCCTGATGTCGTGGAGCGGCTCGATGTTCGAGTACCTGATGCCGATGCTGGTCATGCCGAGCTACGAGAACACGCTGCTCGACCAGACGGTGCGCGCGGCGGTGGACCGGCAGATCCGCTATGGCAAGCAGCGCGGCGTGCCGTGGGGCATCTCGGAATCGGGCTACAACGCCACCGACACCCACCTCAACTATCAGTACCGCGCGTTCGGCGTGCCCGGGCTCGGCCTGAAGCGCGGACTGGCCGAGGACCTGGTGGTCGCGCCTTACGCCACCGTGATGGCGCTGATGGTGGATCCGAAGGCGTCCTACCACAACCTGCTGCGGCTGGCGCAGGAAGGACTTGCGGGAGCCTTCGGGTACTACGAGGCGATCGACTACACGCCGTCGCGTGTTCCGCGGGGCCAGAATGGCGCGGTGGTGCGCTCATACATGGCGCATCACCAGGGCATGAGCCTGCTCTCGCTGGCGCATCTGCTGCTCGACCAGCCGATGCAGAAGCGCTTCGAGTCCGACCCGCAGCTGCAGGCGACCCTGCTGCTGCTGCAGGAGCGCATCCCGCGCGCCGTTCCGTTCCACGCGCACACCGCCGATCGCGCCGAGATGCGCGGCGTCGTGACGCCCGAGATGCCGCTGCGGGTGATCACCGCCGACACGCCGTCGCCCGAAGTGCAGCTGCTGTCCAACGGGCGCTACCACGTGATGGTGACCAACTCGGGCGCGGGCTCGAGCCGCTGGAAGGACTTCGCCGTCACGCGCTGGCGCGAGGACGGCACCTGCGACGCCTGGGGCAGCTTCTGCTACCTGCGCGACGCCGAGACCGGCACGTTCTGGTCGACCACGCATCAGCCGACGCAGTGGAAGTCCGACCACTACGAGGCCATCTTCTCCGAGGGCCGCGCCGAGTTCCGGCGCCGCGACCAGGGCATCGACGCCTACACCGAGATCGTCGTCTCGCCGGAGGACGACATCGAGCTGCGCCGGCTGCGCATCACCAACCTGAGCCGCTCGCGGCGCAGCATCGAGGTGACCAGCTACACCGAGGTCGTGCTCACGCCGGCCGCCGCCGACGCCCAGCACCCGGCGTTCAGCAAGCTGTTCGTGCAGACCGAGCTGACTGACGACCCGCCGGCGCTGCTGTGCACGCGCCGGCCACGGTCCGCCGAGGAGCAGCCGCCGCACATGTTCCACCTGATGGCGGTGCACGGCGCGCAGGCCACGCCGGCCACGCACGAGACCGACCGCACACGCTTCATCGGGCGCGGTCGCAGCCTGCATGCGCCGCAGGCCATGCGCGAGCGCGGGCCGCTGAGCAACAGCGCCGGCTCGGTGCTCGACCCGGTCGCGGCGACGCGCCGCGTGGTCACGCTCGATCCCGACCAGACGGCCATCGTCGACATCGTCTACGGCATGGCCGAGACGCGCGACGCCTGCATCGCGCTGCTGCGCAAGCACGTCGACCGCCGGCTCGCCGACCGGGTGTTCGAGCTCGCCTGGACGCACAGCCAGGTGATCCTGCGCCAGCTCAACGCGAACGAGTCGGACACCCAGCTGTACGCCCGCCTGGCGAGCGCCATCGTGCATTCGCAGCCCACGCTGCGTGCCGACGCCAGCCTGCTGCTGCGCAACCGACGCGGCCAGTCGGGGCTGTGGGGCTACTCGATCTCCGGCGACCTGCCGATCGTGCTGCTGCAGATCAGCGAAGCGGCCAACATCGACCTGGTGCGCAAGATGGTGCAGGCGCACGCCTGGTGGCGCATGAAGGGCCTGGTGGTCGACCTCGTCATCTGGAACGAGGAGCACGACGTCTACCGGCAGCGGCTGCAGGAGCAGATCCTGGGACTCATCGCGGTCAGCATCGAGGCGCACGTGGTCGACAGGCCCGGCGGCGTCTTCGTGCGCCATGCGGAGCAGATCGCGGCCGAGGACCGCGTGCTGCTGCAGTCGGTGGCGCGCGTGATCATCACCGACCGCCACGGCAGCCTGGCCGAGCAGGTCAATGTCAAGCCCGCGGTGGAGCGCCGCGTCGGGCCGTTCGTGGCGACGCGTCCGCCCGAGGAGACGGTTCCCGGAACCACGCGCTCGGCGACGCGCGGGCTGCTGCTGTTCAACGGCTACGGCGGCTTCTCGAGCGACGGCCGCGAGTACGTCATCGCCCCGCCTGCGGCGCGACGGCCGCCGGCGCCATGGGTGAACGTGATCGCCAATCCGCGCTTCGGCACCATCGTCTCCGAGGCGGGCAGCGGCTACACCTGGTGCGAGAACGCGCACGAGCTGCGGCTCACGCCGTGGCACAACGATCCGGTCACCGATGCCGGCGGCGAGGCCATCTTCCTGCGCGACGAGGAAAGCGGCCAGGTGTGGCATCCGACCTCGCTGCCGTCGCCGGGCGACCTGCCGGACGACAGCGCGCCGCCCTACGTCGCGCGGCACGGCTTCGGCTACAGCGTCTTCGAGCACGAGGAGGCCGGCATCCGCAGCGAGCTGACGGTGTTCGTCGCGATGGACGCGGCGGTCAAGTTCTCGCGGCTCGTGCTGCGCAACCTCGGCGAGCGCGCACGGCGGCTGTCGGCCACCGGCTACGTCGAGTGGGTGCTCGGCGACCTGCGCGAGAAGACCGCGCCCCACATCACCACCGACATCGCGGCGGACAACGGCGCCGTCTATGCGCGCAACCGCTACAACAACGAATACGGCGACTGGGTCGGCTTCTTCGACATCGACGAGGGCGATCGCCTGTTCGCCACCCTCACGTGCGACCGCGCCGAGTTCATCGGCCGCAACGGCTCCCTGCGCCGGCCGGCGGCCCTGCGCCGCATGCGCCTGTCCGGCCGCGTGGGGCCCGCGCTCGATCCATGCGCGGCCTTCCAGGTGCCCTTCGACCTCGAGCCCGGCCAGAGCCGCGAGGTGGTGTTCCGCCTCGGCATGGGCCGCAGCGCCGACGAGGCCGGGCAGCTCGTGCAGCGCTTCCGCGGCAGTGCGGCGGTGCGCGAGGCCTTCGAAGCGGTCACCGAGCACTGGCAGCACACGCTCGGCGCGGTGCAGGTGCGCACGCCGGACGCCGCGCTGAACCTGCTGGCCAACGGCTGGCTGATGTACCAGACGCTGGGCTGCCGCATCTGGGGACGCAGCGGCTACTACCAGTCCGGCGGCGCGTACGGCTTCCGCGACCAGCTGCAGGACGCGATGGCGCTGGTGCACACGCGGCCCTGGCTCCTGCGCGAGCACCTGCTGCTCGCGGCCAGCCGGCAGTTCGTCGAGGGCGACGTGCAGCACTGGTGGCATCCCCCGTGGGGACGCGGCGTGCGCACCCGCATCAACGACGACTACCTGTGGCTGCCGCTGGCGCTGTGCCGCTACGTGCAGGCGACGCACGACACCGGCGTGCTCACCGAGATGGTGCCCTTCCTCGAGGGCCGGCCGGTGCCGCACAACGAGGAGTCCTACTACGACCTGCCGGGCCGCTCCATCCATTCCGCGAGCCTGTACCAGCACGCGGTGCGCGCGGTGCTGCACGGCCTGCGCTTCGGTCCGCACGGCCTGCCGCTGATGGGTGCGGGCGACTGGAACGACGGCATGAACACCGTCGGCCTGCACGGCACCGGCGAGAGCGTGTGGCTCGGCTTCTTCCTGTGCGAAGTGCTGCGCCAGTTCTCCGCCCTGGCGCGCCGCCATGGCGACGAGGCCTTCGCCCAGCACTGCGAGCAGGAGCGCGAGCACCTCGGCCAGCGGCTCGAGGCCAACGCCTGGGACGGAGAGTGGTATCGCCGCGCCTATTTCGACGACGGCACGCCGCTGGGCTCGAAGGACAACCCCGAGTGCCAGATCGACTCGATCGCGCAGAGCTGGTCCGTCCTGTCGGGCGTGGCCGACCCGCAGCGGGCGCTGCAGGCGATGGACTCGATGGCCGCGCGCCTGGTGCGGCCCGAGCACGGCATCGTGCAGCTGCTCGATCCGCCGTTCGACCGCAAGGGACCCAATCCCGGCTACATCGCCGGCTACGTGCCGGGCGTGCGCGAGAACGGCGGCCAGTACACCCACAGCGCGGTGTGGGCCACGATGGCCTTCGCCGCGCTCGGCGACGCACCGCGTGCCTGGTGGCTGATGGACCTCATCAACCCGCTGCACCACGGCCGCACGCCGGAAGACGTCGCGACCTACAAGGTGGAGCCTTATGTGGTGGCAGCCGACGTCTACAGCGTCGCGCCGCACACCGGCCGCGGCGGGTGGACCTGGTACACCGGCTCGGCCGGCTGGATGTACCGGCTGGTCGTCGAGTCGCTGCTCGGGCTGCACCTGTCCATCACCGAGGAAGGCGCCTTCCTCGAGATCAGCCCGCTGCTGCCCGCCGACTGGTCCGGCTTCGACGTGGACTACCGCTTCCGCGAGACACCGTACCGCCTGCGCATCGAGCGCGGTGCGGCCGACGAGGTGATGCTGGAAGGCCGAACGCTGCCCGGCAGGCGCCTGCCCCTGGTCGACGACGGCCGCCGGCGCGAGGTGATCGTGCGTGTCGTCGAGGTCCAGCCGGTGCCTGCCGCAGCGCGTGAGGTCGCGGCGGCGAAGTGACGCTTTGCAACGCCGCCGAACCGATGCGATCGCGGCGAGTCGATCGTGCTCCCCTTCTCAAGGAACCACCATGCCCCGCAAGCCGCGACTTCCCGTCGCCCCCGTGCCCTTCGTGCTCTGGAACGACCTGGCGCTGCGCACCGGCGAGATGCTCACCTCGTCAGCCCAGGTGATCGCCCACCGCACCGGTCGCATGGCCGCTGCCGGCCATTCGCCGAACGCACGCGACCGCCGCGAGTTCACCCGCATGGGACTGGAGAAGGTGGAAGCCGCGGGCGAGTCGCTGTGGGCGATGGGCCAGCAGATCGCGCAGATGAACACCCGGCTCGCGATGAAGGCATGGCAGGACGCGGTGGCCGCCGGGACCGCATGGATGTCGATGGCGGGCAGCCGCACGCTGCCGCAGCTGATGCAACGACAGGTGGCGCTGGCCAAGTCCGTTTCGGCTTCGGCGAAGTCGGCCGAGAGGATGTCGGACGCGACCGCGCGGGTGGCGAAACACGGCTTGAAGCCGATCCATTCGCGGGCCACGGCCAACGCGAAGCGGCTGGGGCGGCGCTAGAGCGCCTACTTGGGCCGCGGATCCTTCAACGGCCGGTCAGGAATCGAGAGGGTGCCCTGACGATCTCGATGCAGCGCAAGGCATTCCGGGGGCGCGAGAGTTATGCTGGCCGGCATCGAGGGGATCTGACGTGAAGCAAGCTCTGCGCATGCGGTGGCAGCGCCTGGAGCGCGTGTGCGCGCGATGGCTGCAGCGCGTGGCAGCGGCCATGCGCCGCATCGGCCAGCCGGCCGCCGAAGCGCAGCGGCCGACGCCCGTCCGCGCTCCGGCGCTGGAAGCGCCGTCGACACCAACAGATCCCGAGCGGATGCCCGACCGGCCGGCATGGCGCAGCGGCAGCAACGATGGCGACGTGGTCGAGCTGGCCCCGCCGGTGGTCGAGCCGCGGGTGGAAGCGCCCGCGCCGCCACGCCGTGGCGAATTCAGCGACGGCTCGTTCACGCTCGCGGCCGGCACGCGCCCCTACAAGCTCTTCGTGCCCGGTGCCGACACCGGCCACGCACGGCCGCTGCTGGTGATGCTGCATGGCTGCCGCCAACACCCGGTGGACTTCGCCGCGGGCACGCGCATGAACGAGCTGGCGCTGGTCCAGGATGTCGTGGTGCTGTACCCGGGTCAGGTGCAGTCGGCCAACCCGCTGGGGTGCTGGAACTGGTTCCACGAGGGCGACCAGCAGCGCGACCGCGGCGAGCCGTCGCTGATCGCCGGCATGACGCGCCACATCATCGCCACGCAGCACATCGATCCATCCCGTGTCTACATCGCCGGCCTGTCCGCCGGCGGGGCGATGGCCGCGGTGATGGCCGCCACCTACCCCGACCTGTACGCCGCGGTCGGCATCCACTCCGGCCTGCCGCACGCGGTGGCGCGCAACCTGGCCACCGCCCTGCGCGCGATGCGCCACGGCCCTCCCGCGCAGCGCGCGCGACTGTCTTCCGCCACGCAGGCGCAGCTGCCGCTCATCGTGTTCCATGGCGACCTGGACACGACGGTGCATCCGGACAACGGAGAGGAGCTCATCGCCAGGGTTCGCTGGAGCTCTGCGGCGCAGCTCGATGCAAGCCGGGGCGGCAGGATGGCGGTGGAAACCGGCGAGGTCAGCGGCGGGCGGGCGTTCACCCGCACCCTGCATCTCGATGCCGAGGGGCGCTGCGATGCCGAGCATTGGCTGGTGCATGGCGGCGACCACGCCTGGTCGGGCGGCAGCCCCACGGGGTCCTACACCGATCCACTGGGGCCGGATGCGTCGGCGCAGATGCTGCGTTTCTTCATGGCGCATTCGCGGCGGTGACGCCGGGCTCGATCACGCGCTGCCGTGCCGGCCCGCGCCTCGTGCGAAGCGCGTGGCGCCCTCCACGCTCTCGCCGCTCGCCAAGGTTCGCATTCCCCGCTCGAATTCGCGCTGCATCGCCTCGTCTTGCGGCAATCCCCACTGCTCCAGCAGCGACAGCCGATCGTTGCGCAAGCACACCTGCGGCAGCGCGGCCAGCTCCTCGGCCCATGCGAGCGCCGTCTGCAAGGCACGACCTGGCGCCGCCCCGCGGTTCGCCAGACCCATGGCCAACGCCTCGCGCGCATCGACCAAGCGCCCGGTGAGCACCAGGTCCATCGCGCGCGACTGGCCGACGAGGCGCGCGAGGCGTACCGTGCCGCCGTCGATCAGCGGCACTCCGAAGCGGCGGCAGAAGACGCCCATCACCGCATCGTCGGCGATCACGCGCAGGTCGCACCACAGCGCGAGCTCGAGGCCGCCCGCGACCGCATGGCCTTCGATGGCAGCGATGACAGGCTTGGACAGACGCATGCGCGTCGGACCCATGGGTGCGTCGCCCGCTGCATCGAGCCGGTTGCCGCGGCCTTCGCTGATCGCCTGCAGGTCGGCGCCGGCGCAGAAGCTCCCGCCTTCGCCGTGCAGCACCGCGACGTGCGCCGCCTCGTCGGCGTCGAAGCGGCGAAACGCATCGGCCAGCGCCAGGGCCGTCGGCGCATCGACGGCGTTGCGGCGTTCGGGGCGGCGGATGCTGACCAGCGCCGTGCATCCACGGCGTTCGTAAGACACGGTGTCCATGCGCGACTCCGGCGTATTCACCATCTCCACCCGCTAGTACCGAGGCTGGCGCTCCTCCAGCGTCTCGATGAGCTGCGGCGTCATTGCGAAGCCCCCGCCGTGCTTCTCGGCGAGCTGCGCCGCGCGTTCGGCGAAGCGGGCGATGCCCATGCCATAGACGAACTGCAGCGCGCCGCCGGTCCACGCCGGAAAGCCGATGCCGAAGATCGAGCCGATGTTGGCCTCGTGCACCGAGTTCAGCACGCCCTCGTGCAGGCAGCGCGCCGTCTCGATGGACTGGCGCCAGAGCAGCCGGTCCTTCAGCTCGGCGAGGTCCCAGGGCGCGCCGGGCCGCTCGAACAAGGTCTTCAGCGAAGGCCACAGCGTCTTGCGCCCCCCTTCGGGGTAGTCGTAGAAGCCGCCCCCGGCGGCGCGGCCGAGGCGCTTGTGCTCCTTGACCATCAGCTCGACCAGCCGCTCGCCCGCGCTATCGGCATGGGTGCGGCCCTCGGCCGCGGCGTCCGCGCGTGTCTGCTCCAGCACATGCACCGACAGCGCGAGCGAGGTCTCGTCGAGCACCGCCAGCGGCCCGACGGGCATGCCGGCCTGCATGCCCGCGTTCTCGATCACCGCCGCGGGAATGCCTTCGCCCAGCATCGCCGCGCCCTCCATCACGAAGGTGCCGAACACGCGGCTGGTGAAGAACCCGCGCGAGTCGTTGACGACGATGGGCAGCTTGCCGATCGCCTGCACATAGTCGTAGGCGCGCGCCACCGTCTCGTCGTCGGTCTGCCGGCCGCGGATGATCTCGACCAGCTTCATCTTGTCGACCGGCGAGAAGAAGTGGATGCCGATGAACTTCTCGGGCCGCGCACTGGCCGCCGCCAGGCCGCCGATCGGCAGGGTGGAGGTGTTGGAGGCGAAGACGCCGGTCGCGAAGCCGTTCGCCGGCTCCAGCAGCGGCTCCGCGGCCCGGGTCACCTCGGCCTTCAGCGCGCGGTTCTCGAACACCGCCTCGATGATGAGGTCGCAGCCTGCCAGGTCGCCGTTGCGCGCGGTGGGACGGATGCGCTCGAGCAGCGCGGACTGCTCGGTCATCGTCATGCGGCCCTTGGCCACGAGCGCCTCCGCGATCCGGGCGCTGCAGGCCCTGCCGGCCTCGGCCTTGTCGAGGCTCAGGTCCTTCAGCACCGTCGGGATGCCGTGCGACGCGTTGGCCCAGGCGATGCCCGCGCCCATCATGCCGGCGCCCAGCACGCCGATCCTGCGCGGCTGGCTGCGCGCCACGCCCTGCGGGCGGGAGCGTCCGGACTTGATGGCGTTCAAGTCGAAGAAGAAGGCGCTGATCATGGCCCGCGCGTTGGCGCCGGCCATCAGCTTGGCCAGGTAGCGGCTTTCGATTCGCAACGCGGTGTCGACGTCCACCAGCGCGCCTTCGACCATGGCCGACAGCGCCGCCTCGGGTGCGGGATACAGCCCGCGGGTGGTCTTGCGCAGCATCGCCGGCGCCACCGACAGCGCCGCCGCGACCGAGGGATGCGCCGGCGTGCCGCCCGGGATCTTGTAGCCCTTCTCGTCCCACGGCTGGCGCGCGTGCGGATGCCCGGCGATCCAGGCCAGCGCGCGTTCACGCAAGGCCGCGGCATCGGGCACCAGCTCGTGGATCAGACCGAGGCGCTGGCCTTCGCGTGCACCGAAGGTCCTGCCTTCGACCAGGTAGGGCTGCGCGCCCAGCAGGCCCAGCAGGCGGGTCATCTTCGTGATGCCGCTGCCGCCGGGAATCAGGCCCAGCGTGACCTCGGGCAGACCGAACTGCGCACGGCCCTCGTCGACCGCGATGCGGTGATGCGCCGCCAGCGCGACCTCCCAGCCGCCGCCGAGCGCCGAGCCGTTGAGGCAGGCCACCACCGGCAGGCCCAGCGTCTCGAGCGCGCGGAAGTTCTTCTTCATCTGCTCGATCTCGCGAAAGCCCTGCTGCGCATCGGCTTCGGTCAGGCGCATCAGCGACTTCAGATCGGCGCCAGCGAAGAAGGTCGGCTTCGCCGACTGCAGCACGATGCCCTTCAGCCCGGCCCTGTCGGCAACGATGCGCGAGACGACCTCGGTGAGATCCTGCTGCAAGGCCAGGCACATGGTGTTGACGGCGGAGCCGGGCTCGTCGAAGGTGACGGTGGCGATGCCGTCGGCGAGCTCGTGGCGAATCGTCTGCATGTTGCTCAAACCCTCTCGACAACGGTCGCGATGCCCATGCCGCCGCCCACGCACAGCGTCGCCAGCCCGTAGCGCAGCTGCCTGCGGTGGAGTTCATCGATCAGCGTCTGCAGGATCATCGCGCCGGTCGCGCCCAGCGGGTGGCCCAGCGCGATGGCGCCGCCGTTGACGTTGACCTTGTCGTGCGGCACGCCCAGCTCCTTCATGAAGCGCATCGGCACCGCCGCGAAGGCCTCGTTCACCTCGAAGAGGTCGATCTGCTCCAGCGTCAGGCCGGCCTTGGCCAGCGCCTTGCGCGTGGCGGGCATGGGGCCGGTCAGCATGATGGTGGGGTCGGCGCCGGACAGCGCGGCGGCGACGATGCGCGCCCGCGGCGTGAGGCCGAGCGCGCGACCCTTGGCCTCGCTGCCGACCAGCATGGCGGCCGCACCGTCGACGATGCCCGACGAGTTGCCGGCATGGTGGACGTGATGGATGCGCTCGACCTGGGGATAGCGCCGGATCGCCGTTGCATCGAACCCCATGGCGCCGAGCTGCTCGAACGAGGGCTTGAGCGCGGCCAGTCCTTCGAGCGTGGTCTGCGGCTTGATGAATTCGTCCTGCGCGAGCAGGGCCTGGCCGAGCGCGTCGGTCACCGGCACCACCGAGCCGGCGAAGTGGCCGGCCTCGCGCGCCTTCGCGGCGCGGCGCTGCGACTCGACCGCGTAGGCATCGACGTCCTCGCGGGTGAAGCCCTCGAGCGTGGCGATCAGGTCGGCACCGATGCCCTGCGGCACGAAGTCGGTCGCCAT
This sequence comes from Piscinibacter sp. XHJ-5, assembly GCF_029855045.1. Lineage (GTDB taxonomy): Bacteria > Pseudomonadota > Gammaproteobacteria > Burkholderiales > Burkholderiaceae_C > Albitalea. Next base: position 1,577,725 of record NZ_CP123228.1, on the reverse strand, counting down.
GTTCGTCTGCGGGTCCTGCGCCCACGGCCCGCCGTCGGAGCCTATGGGCACGCGCGACATGCTCTCCACGCCGCCGGCCACCACCAGGTCCTCGAAGCCGGAGCGCACCTTCTGCGCCGCCAGGTTGACCGCTTCGAGGCCCGACGCGCAGAAGCGGTTGACCTGCACGCCGGCGCAGCGCACGTCCCAGCCGGCCTTCAGCGCCGCGGTCTTGGCGATGCACGCGCCCTGCTCGCCCACTGGCGACACGCAGCCCATCACGACGTCGTCGACCTCGGCGGTGGGCAGGCCGGTGCGCTGCTGCAGGGCCCCGAGCACGCCGGCCAGCAGGTCGACCGGCTTCACCTCGTGCAGGCGGCCGTCGGACTTGCCCTTGCCGCGCGGCGTTCGGACGGCGTTGTAGACGAAGGCTTCGGGCATGAGGGATTCCTCTGGTCAGTTCGCGCCGGAGCAGTATAGACTTTATGCAAAGCAACTGCTTTGTGAAAATCCCCAGGTGAGCGCCGTTCCATCCCCCTCTCTTGCGGCCAAGCGGCCGCGCGGCCGGCCGCGCAAGACGCTGGACGAGCGCGACGAAGGCAACCGGCGGCGCGCCCTGCTGCGCGCGGCGGCGCGGCTGTTTCGCCGCCAGGGCTTCGACGGCACCAGCACGCGCGACATCGCCGCGGCGGTCGGCATGCATTCGGGGTCGCCCTTCTATCACTTCGAGAGCAAGGGGGCGCTGCTGTACGCGGTGATGGAGGAAGGCATGCGCTCGGCGATCGAGCGCCAGGCCGAGGCGCTGGCCGCGGGCGGCGAGGCGACCGATGTGCTGCGGCGACTCATCGGCAATCACTTCGGCACGCTGCACGGCACGGGCCGCGACTTCATTCCCGTCATGCTCTACGAATCGCGCTCGCTCAACACCCGCCAGCGCAACGGCATCGCCAAGTTGCAGCGCGAGTACGAGGCGCCGTGGATGCCGGTGCTGCAGGCGCTGGCACGGCAGGGCCGGCTGCGCGCCGACGTGCACCTGGCGCGGCTGCTGATCTTCGGCGCTCTCAACTGGTCGGTGCAGTGGTTCGACGCGAGAAAGCGCGCCTCGCTCGAGCAGGTGACGGAGGCCGCGATGCGCCTGTTCATCCACGGGGAGCCCGCATGACCTATCGCTCGGTGTTCACCGCCGGCTTATTCCATGGCCAGGTGGCCGTCGTCACCGGCGGCGGCTCGGGCATAGGCCGCTGCACCGCGCACGAGCTGGCCGCGCTCGGCGCGACGGTGGCGCTGATCGGCCGCAACGAGGGCAAGCTGCAGGCCGTCGCCGGCGAGATCGCCGAAGACGGCGGCCGTGCCGACACCGCCTGCTGCGACGTGCGTGACGAAGAGTCGGTCCGCCGCACGATCGCCGGCATCGTGGAGCGGCAGGGCCGCATCGACGCGCTGGTCAACAACGCGGGCGGCCAGTACATCGCGCCGCTGGAGAGCATCACCGCCAAGGGCTGGCAGGCGGTGGTGGCGAGCAACCTCACCGGCGGCTTCCTCATGGCCCGCGAGTGCCACCGGCAGTGGATGAAGGCGCACGGCGGCGCCATCGTGAACATCGTCGCCGACATGTGGGGTTCCATGCCGAACATGGGCCACAGTGGCGCCGCGCGGGCCGGCATGGTGAGCTTCACCGAAACGGCCGCGCTCGAGTGGGCGGCCCACGGCGTGCGCGTCAATGCGGTCGCGCCCGGCTACATCGCCTCCAGCGGCATGGACCACTATCCGCCGGAGGCCGGCCCCATGCTGCGCGCCATGCGGGGCACCGTGCCGCTGGGCCGCTTCGGCACCGAGGCCGAGACCTCGGCGGCCATCGTGTTCCTGCTGAGCCCGGCGGCGAGCTTCATCAGCGGCAGCGTGCTGCGCGTCGACGGCGCGCGCCCGCAGGTGCGCATGGGCTGGCCGATGGCGGTGCCCGATGCGCAGGCGGCCGAGCGCCCGGCGATCCGCGCCTTCGACGGCTTTCATCGCGCGGCCATGCCTCGCGTGCTGTCCGAATGAGCGCCTTCGTGTCGTCATGGAACGCGCAGGGCGACACCGCACGCGCGCGTCGCGCGGCCATGCTGTCGCGCCTGGACGAGCTGCGCGCGATCGAGCAGCGGGCAGCGGCCGCATCGGCCAGGGCCAGGCCGGTGTTCGACAAGCGCGGCCAGCTGCTGCCGCGCGACCGCATCGCGCTGCTGCTCGACCCCGGCGCGCCGTACCTGCCGCTGGCCAGCCTCGCCGGCTGGCTGCAGGACACCTCCGAGCGCGACAAGTCGGTGCCGGGCGGCGGCATCGTCGCCGGCATCGGCATCGTCTGCGGTGTGCGCTGCATGATCGTCGCCAGTGATTCCGGCATCGATGCCGGCGCCATCCAGGCGATGGGCCTCGACAAGATCCTGCGAGTGCAGGAGATCGCGCTCGAGAACAGGCTTCCGTTCCTGCACCTCGTCGAAAGCGCCGGCGCCAACCTCATGCGCTACCGCGTCGAGGGATTCGTGCACGGCGGCGCGCTGTTCCGCAACCTGGCACGGCTGTCGGCCGCGGGCATTCCCGTGATCACCGTGCAGCACGGCTCGGGCACCGCCGGCGGCGCCTACATGCCGGGCCTGAGCGACGTCGTCATCATGGTGCGCGGACGATCGCGCGCCTTCCTCGCCGGGCCGCCCCTGCTGAAGGCGGCCACCGGCGAGATCGCGACCGAGGAAGAGCTGGGCGGCGCCGAGATGCACGCGAGCATCTCCGGCCTCGGCGAGCAGCTCGCGGAGGACGACCGCCACGCGCTGTCGCTGGCGCGCGAGGTCGTCGCGCACCTCGGATGGCCGCACGTGGACCGCTCGCCGCAGGGGCCGGCGCCGCGCTACGACTCTGACGAGTTGCTGGCGCTGATGCCGGCGGACTTGCGCCAGCCCGTGGACATGCACGAGGTGATGGCGCGCCTGGCCGACGATTCGGATCTGCTGCCGTTCAAGCCGCTGTACGGCGCGCAGACGCTGTGCGTGCAGGCGCGGATCGAAGGCCGGCAGATCGGCTTCATCAGCAACAACGGCCCCATCGACGTGGCCGGCGCCAACAAGGCCACGCACTTCATCCAGCGCTGCTGCCAGCTCGGCCACCCCATCGTCTACCTGCAGAACACCACCGGCTACATCGTCGGCCGCGACAGCGAGCAGGCCGGGATGATCAAGCACGGCTCCAAGATGATCCAGGCGGTGACGAGCGCCACGGTGCCGCAGATCACCATTCAATGCGGCGCCTCCTTCGGCGCCGGCAACTACGGCATGTGCGGCCGCGGCTATGCGCCCCGCTTTCTCTTCAGCTGGCCGCTCGCCCGGACCGCGGTGATGGGCGGCGAGCAGGCCGCGCAGACCATGCGCATCGTCGCCGAGGCCGCGGCGCAGCGCAAAGGCGTGGCCGCCGACGCGGCGGCGCTGGATGCGCAGGGCGCGCGCATCGTCGAGATGTTCGAGCGGCAGGCCGATGCGTTCTACACGTCGGGGCTGCTGCTGGACGACGGCGTGATCGATCCACGCGAGACGCGGGCGGTGCTGGCGCAGTGCCTGGCGATGTGCGCGGCGGCAGACGGCTTGAAGCCGAGGCCGATGCAGTTCGGCGTGGCACGGATGTGAACATGCATCACCACTCCGATCGGGCTGAGCTTGTCGAAGCCCTGTTTCCCACTGCCACCAGGCCCTTCGACAAGCTCAGGGCGAACGGGAATGTGAACATGCATCGCCGCTCCGTTCGGGCTGAGCTTGTCGAAGCCCTGTTTCCCACTGCCACCAGGCCCTTCGACAAGCTCAGGGCGAACGGAAATGTGAACGTGCATCGCCACTCCGTTCGGGCTGAGCTTGTCGAAGCCCCGTTTGCGACTGCCACCAGGCCCTTCGACAAGCTCAGGGCGAACGGGAATGTGAACGTCCATCGCCACTCCGTTCGGGCTGAGCTTGTCGAAGCCCCCGAGCCCTTCGACAAGCTCAAGGCGAACGGGAATGTGAACGTCCATCGCCACTCCGTTCGGGCTGAGCTTGTCGAAGCCCCCGAGCCCTTCGACAAGCTCAGGGCGAACGGAAATGTGAACGTGCATCGCCACTCCGTTCGGGCTGAGCTTGTCGAAGCCTTGTTTGCCACTGCCACCAGGCCCTTGGAGAAGCTCAGGGCGAACGGAAACCAGGAGAGCCCATGCAATTCACCCACGAACACGAAGAGCTGCGCCGCACGCTGCGCCGTTTCATCGACACCGAGATCAACCCCTACGTCGACGAGTGGGAGGCCGCCGAGATCTTCCCCGCGCACGCGCTGTTCAAGAAGCTCGGCGATCTCGGGCTGCTCGGCCTCACCAAGCCCGAGGCCTACGGCGGCGCGGCGCTCGACTGGTCGTATTCCATGGTGATGGCCGAGACGCTGGGCCATGCGCATTGCGGCGGCGTGCCGATGGCCATCGGCGTGCAGACCGACATGTGCACGCCGGCGCTGACGCGCTTCGGCAGCGACGAGCTCAAGCGGCAGTTCCTGGCGCCGGCCATTGCCGGCGACATGGTCGGCTGCATCGGCGTGTCCGAGCCAGGTGCCGGCTCCGACGTCTCGGCGATCAAAAGCTACGCACGCAAGGACGGCGGCGACTACGTGATCAGCGGCCAGAAGATGTGGATCACCAACAGCCTGCAGGCCGATTGGATGTGCATGCTGGTCAACACCGGCGAGGGCCCGGTGCACAAGAACAAGAGCCTGGTGATGGTGCCCATGGACAGCAAGGGCATCGAGAAGGCGAGGAAGATCCGCAAGATCGGCATGCACTCCAGCGACACCGGCCTCATCTACTTCGACGAAGTGCGCGTGCCGCAGCGCTATCGCATCGGCGAGGAAGGCCAGGGCTTCGTCTACCAGATGCAGCAGTTCCAGGAAGAGCGCCTGTGGGCGGCCGCCAACGCCATCGAGGCGCTGTCCAACTGCATCGCCTGGACCATCGAATGGGCCCACGAGCGCAAGCTGTTCGGCGCGCACCTCGCGGACCACCAGCACGTGCAGTTCCGGCTGGCCGAGCTGAAGACCGAAGTCGAATGCCTGCGCGCCCTCACCTACCGCGCCTGCGAGCTGTACGTCGGCGGCCAGGACGTGCTGGAGCTGGCCTCGATGGCCAAGCTCAAGGCCGGGCGGCTGATGCGGCTGGTGCCCGACAACTGCCTGCAGTTCTGGGGCGGCATGGGGTACACGCTGGAGAACAAGGTCTCGCGCATGTACCGCGACGGCCGGCTGGCGTCGATCGGCGGCGGCGCCGACGAGGTCATGCTGGGCATCATCGGCAAGATCATGGGGCTGGCGAAACGGCCGCTGGCATGAGCGGCAGGCTGCTGAGGGCCCGCGACGGCGCCGTGGAGCGCTGGACGCTCGACCATCCGGCGCAGCGCAATGCGCTCGACGACGAGATGGTGCGGGCCCTGCTCGGGGCTTGCGCCGATGCGGCCGCCGACACATCGCTGCGCTTCGTCGTGCTCACCGGCAGCGGCGGCGCCTTTTGCGCCGGCGGGCATCTCGGCGGCATGGCCGCGCTGGTGGGCCAGCCGCCGGGTGAAGAACAGACTGACCCGCTGCTCGCGCTCAACCGCCGCTTCGGCGATCTGCTGCACGCACTGTGCGCCCTGCCCCAGGTGCTGATCGCCGCGGTCGACGGGCCGGCGATGGCCGGCGGGCTGGGCCTTGTCTGCTGCGCCGACTTCGTGGTCGCCACGCCCCGCGCGGTCTTCGCGACGCCGGAGGTCACGCTGGGCATCGTTGCGGCGCAGATCGCGCCGTTCGTCTGGCGTCGACTCGGCGACGCGACGGCGCGCCAGATGCTCCTCGAGGCGCGCCGCTTCAATGCCGGCGAAGCGGTGGTCGTCGGACTGGTCAACGAGATGGCCGACAAGGACCTCGAGGCCACCACCGCTGCGCTCATCGCGCACCTGCAGCGCGCCGCCCCTGGCGCCGTCGCCGCCACCAAGCGCCTGCTTCACACGCTGGCCACGCATGCGGTGAAGGATGTGCGCGACGAGGCGGCCCAGGCCTTCGCCACGTCGCTGCGCAGCGACGAAGCACGCGAGGGGCTGGAGGCCTTCGCGCAGAAGCGCATACCGCGGTGGGCGCCATGAAGCGCCTGCTCGTCGCCAATCGCGGCGAGATCGCGTGCCGCGTGATGCGCACCGCGCGCGCGATGGGCCTGGCGACCGTCGCGGTCCATTCGCGCGCCGACGCCGGTGCGCTGCACGTGCAGGAAGCCGACGCCGCCTGCGCCCTCGGCGGCGACAGCCCGGCCGACTCGTACCTGCGCATCGAGGCGCTGATCGCCGCGGCGCGGGCCACCGGGGCCGACGCGGTGCATCCGGGCTACGGCTTCCTCAGCGAAAGCGCAGAGTTCGCCCAGGCGGTCGTCGATGCAGGCCTCACCTGGATCGGACCGCCCCCGGCCGCGATCCGCCAGCTCGGCAGCAAGTCGGCCATCAAGGCGCTGGCCGCCACGCTGGACATTCCCTGCCTGCCCGGCTATGCGGGCGCAGACCAGTCGGCCGCGCGTTTCGTGCAGGAGGCCGGGCGCATCGGCTACCCGGTGATGGTGAAGGCCGCGGCCGGCGGAGGCGGGCGCGGCATGCGGCTGGTGCAGCAGCCCAGCGACCTGCCAGCCGCGCTGCAGAGCGCACGTTCGGAGGCCGAGGCGGCGTTCGGCAGCGGCGAGCTGCTGCTCGAACGCGCGCTCGCGGCGCCGCGGCATGTCGAGGTGCAGGTGTTCGCCGACGCGCACGGCCACTGCATCCACATGGGCGAGCGCGATTGCTCGGTGCAGCGCCGCCACCAGAAGCTGATCGAGGAGTCGCCCAGTCCCGGCGTCGATGCCGCCCTTCGCGAGCGCATGGGCGCATGCGCGGTGCGCCTCGCCCGCAGTGCCGGCTACATCGGCGCGGGCACCGTGGAGTTCCTGCTCGTCGCTCCGGCCGCCCATGGGGAAGCCGAGTTCTTTCTGATGGAGATGAACACGCGGCTGCAGGTCGAGCATCCGGTGACCGAGGCGCTGGCCGGCGTCGACCTGGTCGAGTGGCAGCTTCGCATCGCGCGCGGCGAGTCCTTGCCGATGGCGCAGAGCGACCTGCGCCTGCAGGGACACGCGATCGAGGTGCGGCTGTGCGCCGAGGACGAGACCTTCTCGCCGCATGCCGGACGCGTGCAACGCTTCATCGCCCCCCGCGGCGTGCGCGTCGACCACGCGCTGCACGACGGCGCCCTCGTGCCGCCGTTCTATGACTCCATGCTGGGCAAGCTGATCGCCCACGCACCGACGCGCGAACAGGCCATCGATCGCCTCATCGGCGCGCTCGATGCGGGCTGCGTGCTGGGACTGCCGAGCAACCGCGCGCTGCTCGCCGCATGCCTGCGCGACCCGGTGTTCCGGGCCGGCGAGGCGCGCATTCCGTTTCTTGCCGAACGCGGCGACGCGTTGCGCCGCTCGCTCGCCGAACGCGAATCGGCGCTGCTGCCGCTGCTGGTGGCCGGCGTGTGGCAGGCGCAGGCGGCGACGTCGCCGAGCCGCACGCTGGCCTCGCCGTTCGACAGGCCGATGCGGCTGCGGCATCGCGACCAGACCATCGACGCGCGCGTGCAGGAGCGCTCGCCCGACACCCTGCGCATCGCGATCGGGGACACTGCCGTCTTCGTGCGCTGCACGTCCACGCAGCTCGCGCTCGACGGCGTGGCCCATGCCCTGCGCGCGGCCCAGCTGTCGCCAAGCGAATGGCATCTGCAGATCGGCGCGGTCGATGCCTTCGTCGCCGATGCGTCGTTCGAGCCGGAGGCGCGCGATGCGCGCCATGCGGCGCCGGAGATCAAGGCGCCCTTCAGCGGCCGCATCGTGGGCGTGCATGCCGCGCCCGCCCAGCAGGTCGCCGCCGGCGACACGCTGATCGTCATCGAATCGATGAAGCTGGAACATGCGGTGAACGCGCCGCGCGCGGCCACCGTGTCGCGCGTGGCCGTGCAGGTGGGCCAGCAGGTCGCGCCGCAGCAGCTGCTCGTGACTTTGGAGGGTGCATGAACGACGAGATGCGAGGACCGATCCCGATGAAGAGCCTGGCGGCGCGCCAGCCGGGCTTGTGAAGAAGCTCCAGCCGCCCGGCTTCGAGCCGGAATTCGTCGCGATGCTGAAGGAGATGTTCGAGCAGCGCGTGGTGTTCAACCGCGTGCTCGGGCTGCAGATCGACACCGTCGCGGCCGAAGGCGTCTGCGGGCACATCGCGATGCGGCCGGAGCTGGTCGGGCACTTCGCGCACCAGCGGCTGCACGGCGGCGTCATCAGCGCCGGGCTCGACGCGATGGGCGGCCTGGCGGTCATGGCGGCCATCGGCGCCCGCCACCTGGCCGAGCCGCCGCTGCAGCGGCTGCAGCGCTTCGGCAAGCTGGGCACCATCGACCTGCGTGTCGACTACCTGAGGCCGGGCATCGGCGAGCGCTTCGAGCTGCGCGCACAGGTGATGCGGCTGGGCTCGCGGGTGGCCACGACGCGCATGGAGTTCCTGGCGCAGGACGGAACCTTGTTGTCGACGGGGGCGGCGGCGTACATCGTGTCGTGAGTCGCTTCCTGGGAGTGAGCGCAGCGCACCCCCACATTCCCACTTGCCATGCCCTCGACGATGGCCGGAAGATGCCCCTGCGATGCCCGCCCCGCAGGTCTTCATCTCCTATGCCCGCCACGACGGCGAGCCCTTCGCGCGTGCCTTGCGCGATCGCCTGCAGTCGGCGGGCATCCCGCTGTGGCGCGACCGAGAAGGCATGGAAGGCGGCCGCGACTGGTGGCAGCAGATCACCGCGGCGATCGACGAGGTCGAGTTCCTGGTGCTGGTGATGACGCAGGCCGCGCTCGACTCGGCGATGGTGCGGCGCGAGTGGCGCTACGCCCGCCAGCGAGGGGTGACGGTGTACCCCGTGATGGCCACCCGCGAGCTGGCCTTCGACCGCCTTCCGCGCTGGATGCGCTCGGTCCACTTCTACGACCTGGACCACGAGTGGACCAAGTTCCTCAACGACCTGCAGACGCGTCCGGCCCGCGTGCGCGTGCCCTTCATGGTGGAGGACCTGCCGGCCGACTTCGTGCCGCGGCCGCATGAATACGAGCGCCTGCTGTCGCACGTGCTCGACCGCGAACGCGAGGAGCCCATCGCCGTCACCGCCGCGCTGCGCGGCGCCGGCGGCTACGGCAAGACGGCGCTGGTGCGTGCGCTGTGCCACGACGAGGCGGTGCAGAACGCCTTCGACGACGGCGTCCTCTGGGTCACCCTGGGCGAGAAGCCCGGCGAGCTCACGGGTCGGGTCGAGGACCTCATCTTCATGCTGTCGGGCAAGCGGCCGGGCTTCGCCGGCCTCGAGGCGGCGACCGCTACGCTGGCCGAGCTGCTGGCCGACCGCGACATGCTGATCGTCATCGACGACGTGTGGAGCGCCTCGCAGCTCGAGCCCTTCCTGCGCGGCGGCGAGCGCTGCGCCCGCATCATCACCACGCGGCTCACCGACGTGCTGCCGCCCGACGCGCTGCGCATCGACATCGATGCGATGCGGCGCGACGAGGCGGTCGCGCTGCTGGGCCAGGGATTGCCGGCCGCCGGCAGCGGCGCGCTCGATGCACTGGCGACGCGGCTGGGCGAGTGGCCGCTGCTGCTCAAGCTCGTCAATGCCGCCCTGCGCGATCGCGTGCTCGACGCCGGGCAGGCGCTGGAATCCGCCATCGGCTATGTGAACAAGGCCCTCGACAAGCGTGGCCTGACCTTCTTCGACGCGCGCGACGCCGGGGCGCGCCACCGGGCGGTCGCCCAGACGCTGGGACTCAGCATCGCGCAGCTGGGCGAATCCGAGCAGCAGCGTTTCCACGAGCTGGCGGTGTTCCCCGAGGATGTGCCGATTCCGCTGGACACGCTGACGTCGACCTGGGGGCGCACCGGCGGGCTGGACGACATCGACACCGAGGCGCTGTGCGATCGCCTGAACCGGCTGTCGCTGGTGCTCGATTTCGATCCGACCGCACGCTACATCCGCCTGCACGACGTCGTGCGGCAGTTCCTGCGCGGCCAGCTCGGCGAGCGGCTGCGCGGCCTGCACGCGGCGCTGCTGGACGCGCTGCGTCCGGCGAGCGGACGCTGGGCAGATCTGCCGCCACAGGAGCCGTACGCGTGGGACCGGCTGTTCCACCACCTGCAGGCTGCGGGCGCCGGCGACGAGCTGGTGCGAACCGCGGGCGACCTGGCGTACCTGGCCGCGAAGACCTCGGCACGCTCACCGTCGGCCGTCGAAGCCGACCTGCGCAGCGCCGCCGGCGAGTGCCCCGGCGACACCCGGCTCGCGCAGCTGCGTCGCAGCTACGCGCAGTGCGCCCACTTGCTGGCGCGCTGCCGTTCGACCTCGGCACTGCGCGCGACGCTGCTGTCGCGGCTGCAGCACGTCGGCGTGCTCGCGCCGCTCGTCGAGCCTTTCGCCGCCGAGCTGCGCGAAGCTCATCTGCGGGCGCGCCACGCATTGCCCGATCGCCCTCATCCCGCGCTGCTGCGCACCTTGGGCGGCCACCAGGGCGCCGTGCTCGCCTGTGCCGTCGCGCCCGACGGCTCGCGCATCGCCAGCGCCGGCGCCGACCGGCTGATCCGGCTGTGGGACGCGGCCAGCGGCGCGGAACTGCTCGCGCTCGCAGGCCACACGTGGGGGGTGCGGTCGCTCTGCTTCAGCCGCGACGGCTCCGTGCTGGTGTCGGCCTCCACCGACCGCCGCCTGCGGGTGTGGGACGCGCAGAGCGGCGCGCAGAGCGGCGTGCTGCTCGGCCATACCGACGCGGTGACCTGCTGCGCCATTTCGCCCGACGGCCGCTTCATCGTCTCGACCTCGCTCGACGGCACGGTGCGCATCTGGGACACCGCCAGCTGCGGGTTGCGCCACACGCTCGCGCGCACCTGGGACGAAAAGGTGCACGGCTGGTTCGTGTCGAACAACGAGCAGGGGCACTGGTCGGCGGTGCAAGGGTGCGACGTCAGCCCCGACGGGCGGCTCGTCGCGTCGGCCTCGTCGGACCAGGCGCTGATCCTGTGGGATGCCGACAGCGGAACGCAGCTGCGCGTGCTCACGGGACACGAGGCGCAGGTCAATGCCTGCTGCTTCAGCCCCGACGGCCGCTCGATCGCCTCGGCCGGCGGCGACCGCACGGCGCGCATCTGGGACGTTGCGAGCGGCGAGCTGCGCGCGGTGCTGCAGCCGCATCCGCGCGGCGTGACGGCGTGCCGCTACATGCCCGACGGCACGGCGCTGGTCTGTGCTTGTGCCGACGGCTCGCTTACCGTGTGGGACGTGCCACGCGGCACGCCGCGCACCGATCTGTCGGGGCATGCCGACTGGATCCACGACGTCGCCGTCTCGCCCGACGGAACGACCGTGGTGTCCGCCTCGGAGGACGGCACCGTCAAGCTGTGGGACGGCAGCGCCGACTCGCCGCCGGCGGCTGCGGCGCCGCACACCGACTGGGTGCTCGCGTGCGCGTATGCGCCGGGCGCAAGCCTGCTCGTCACCGCGTCGGCGGATCGTTCGCTGGTGACGTGGGATGCCGCGACCGGCACGCCGCTGGGCCGCCTGAGCGGACACGACGGTGCCGTCCGCGCCTGCGCCGTGAGCCGCGACGCTCGCCTGATCGCATCGGCGTCGGTCGACAAGTCGGTTCGGGTCTGGGACCCCGGGGGGTCGGCGTTGCAGACCTTGACGGGCCATCGCGACTGGGTCAACGACTGCGCCTTCGATGCTTCGGGCGCGCTGCTCGCCTCGGTCTCTCATGACCGCGGCATCCGACTCTGGGACCTGCGCACGCGCGCGCGCCAGCTGGCGTTCGTCGCCCACGCCCACTGGGTCAACTGCTGCGTGTTCAGTCCCGACGGCCGGTGGCTGGTGTCCGCCGCCGCCGACGGATCGATGCGGCGCTGGTCGATGGCTTTCGACGAATCGCTGTGGGAAGCGTGGCTGTCCGGACGCAAGCGCCTGGCGCTGGACGAGGCCGAGCGCTCGCTGCAGCCGCTGGACCTTGCCGGGCACGAGCGCAGCGTCAACCGTTGCGTGTTCCCGCCCGACGGCGCGTCCATGGTCTCGGCGTCGAGCGATCACAGCCTGCGGCTGTGGCGCATGCCCGACGGCGCGCTGCTGCGCGAGCTGGGCGGTCATGCCGGCCCCGTCAACGGATGTGACGTGACGGCCGACGGCGCGCGGATCGCATCGGTGTCGTCGGATGGTGCGCTGAAGGTGTGGCGCGCGGCCGATGGCGCGCAGCTCATGAGCGTGCAGGTCGACGGCGAGCTGTCGGCCTGCGCGTGGAGCGCGCGCGGCGATGCCATCGTCGCGGTCGGCGCGATGGGCGTGTACTTTTTCAGCGTCGCCGGGGCATCAGGGTGAGTCCCATATGGCGCCCGCCTGCCGCTGCGGGTACGGTCGCCTGCACCTTTCCTCACCGCATCACGAGGACCTCATGACGCACTCGCTACGCTCGCTGGCCGCTCTCGCGATCGCCTTCGCCGCCGGCATGGCGCACGCCGCCTATCCCGAACGGCCCATCACGCTGATCGTGCCGTGGGGAGCAGGCGGCGGCACCGACGCCACCGCGCGCATCATCGGCACGCTGCTCGAGAAGGACCTGGGGCAGCCGGTGAACGTGGTCAACCGCACCGGCGGCAGCGGCGTCGTCGGCCATCAGGCCATCGCTGCGGCCGCGGCCGACGGCTACACGCTCGGGATCATCACCGTCGAGATCAGCATGATGCATTGGCAGGGTCTCACCGACCTGTCGGGTGCCTCGTTCACGCCGCTGGGCCTCGTCAACATGGACCCGGCCGGTCTGCAGGTGCGTGCCGATTCGCCGTACAAGACCGCCACCGACCTGGTCGCCGCGATCAAGGCCAACCCCGGCAAGTTCAAGGCCTCGGGCACCGGCCAGGGCGGCATCTGGCACCTCGCGCTCGCCGGCATGCTGAAGGACCTGAAGGTCGATCCGGCGGCGGCGCCGTGGGTGCCTTCCAATGGCGCCGCACCGGGGCTGCAGGACCTGGTCGCCGGCGGCGTCGAGGTGGTGCCGTGCTCGCTGCCCGAAGCCCGTTCGCTGATCGACGCGGGCAAGGTGCGCAGCCTCGCGATCATGGCCGACGCGCCCGCGGCGCTCTACCCCAACGTGCCCACGCTGAAGGCCGCGACGGGCAGCGACTGGAAGATCGGCGCATGGCGCGGCATCGCCGCGCCCAAGGGCATCCCCGCGGAAGCACGCGACAAGCTGGTCGCGTCGCTGCGCAAGATCGTCGCGAGCAAGGAGTACACCGAATTCATGACCGGTCGCGGCTTCGGCGTGATCTACCAGGGTCCCGACGACTTCGCCAAATTCATGGCCAAGGCCGACGCCGACCTCGGCGCGACGATGAAGGCCGTCGGCATCGCCAAGTGAAGCTCAACGATGCGGTATGGGGCGCCCTGCTGCTGGCGCTCGCCGGCGCGCTGCTGTGGCACGTGCAGGGCTTTCCGACCATCCCCGGCCAGAAGGTCGGACCCAGCGCGCTGCCCGGCGCCCTGGCCGTGGCGCTGGGCATCTGCGGCGCGCTGCTGGTGGTGAGCGGCCTGCGCCAGCGCACCGCTGCGGCGGGCCGCTGGGCCGAGTGGCCCGCCTGGTTCGCCCACCGCCCGCAGGTCATCGCCTTCGGCGTGCTGGTCGCGGTGAACCTGCTGTACGTGATGGCCGTGGACCGCCTCGGCTTCGTCCTCACCGGCATCGTCTACCTCGCCGCGATGATGCTGGCGCTGCGCGTGCGCCCGCTGCGGGCGGTGACCGTCGCCGTCGTGATGACGCTGCTGATCCACTACGCCTTCTACAAGCTGCTGAAGGTGCCGCTGCCCTGGGGCGTGCTGCAGCCGCTCGCGTGGTAGGCCGCGAAGGACCACGATGAGCAACGCCTGGCTGCAGGCCTTCGCCATGGTGTTCGACCCGACGACCCTCGTCGTCATGCTGGGCGCATCGCTGTTCGGCCTGTTCGTCGGCGCGGTGCCGGGACTCACCGCGACCATGGCCACCGCGCTGCTGGTGCCGGTCACCTTCTTCATGGCCCCCATCCCGGCCGTCGCCGCGATGGTGACCGCCACCGCGATGGCCATCTTCTCCGGCGACATCCCCGGCTGCCTGCTGCGCATGCCCGGCACGCCCGCGTCGGCCGCGTACACCGACGAGGCCTACGCGATGACGCGCAAGGGCATGGCCGAGGTGGCACTCGGCGCCGGCCTGGTCTTCTCGGCCGTCGGCGGGCTGTTCGGCACGGCAGTGCTGATGGTGGCCGCGCCGACGCTGGCCGAGATCGCGCTGAAGTTCAGCTCGTTCGAGTATTTCTGGCTGGTGCTGCTGGGCCTGACCTGCGCGGTGTTCATCTCCACCGACCGGCCGTTGAAGGGCCTGACGACGCTGTTCCTCGGGCTTCTGGTGGCTTGCGTCGGGCTGGGCAATCCGGCCGCCTTCCCGCGCTTCACCTTCGGCAATCCCGAGCTGCTGGGCGGCATCGGGCTGGTGCCGGTGATGATCGGGATGTTCGCGGTGTCCGAGATCATCCGCTACGTGGTCGACGCTCATCCGCAGGGGCTCATCGTCGATGCGCAGATCGGCAACGTGTTCAAGGGCATGTGGCAGCTCGCGTTGAAGTACCCCAAGCAGGTGCTGCGCGGCAGCGCGCTGGGCACCGCCGTCGGCGCGCTGCCCGGCGCCGGCGCCGACATCGCGGCGTGGATGTCGTATGCGATCAGCAAGCGCTTCTCGAAGGAGCCGGAAAAGTTCGGCACCGGCCATGTCGAAGGCATCGTGGAGAGCGGCTCGGCCAACAACAGCGCGCTCGCCGGCGCCTGGATTCCGGCGCTGGTCTTCGGCATCCCGGGCGACTCGATCACCGCCATCGTGATCGGCGTGCTGTACATGAAGAACCTGAATCCGGGGCCGACGCTGTTCACGGTGAACCCGCAGAACATCTATGCGGTGTTCCTGCTCTTCATCGTCGCCAACCTGATCATGATTCCGCTGGGCTTCCTGTGCATCAAGGTCGCCAAGCGCATCCTGCGGGTGCCGCGCGACGTGCTGATGCCGGTGATCATGCTGTTCTGCGTGGTGGGCGCGTTCGCGATCAACAACACGCCGTTCGACATCGGCGTCATGCTGGTCGGCGGCCTGGTGGCCTATGTGCTGGAAGCCAACGACTTTCCGATCACGCCGCTGATCCTGGGCGTGGTGCTGGGCGGCATGTTCGAGGAGAACCTCGTCACTTCGCTGATCAAGTCGGACGGCGACGCACTGGCCTTCTTCGGGCGGCCGATCGCGGCGACGCTGGGCGGCATCACGCTGGCGATCTGGGTGTGGCCGCTGCTGCGAAAGGGATTCGGATGGCGACGTCGTAGCATGGCTTCTGGCTGACGGAGCGACCGTGAAGACGTATCGAATCGAGTTGAGCAAGGTGAAGTCCATGACCCAGGGCAACGGCCTGGTGCAGGCGAGGATCGACGCGCTGGTGCTGCCCAACCCCGCGTCGCGCGACGGCGAGCCGGAGACGACCGTGCTGAGCATGTCGCAGGAAACGGCGCGCGTGATGTTCCTGCTGCTCAAGCAGCAGCTGGCCGAAGTCGACGCCAGGAAGGCGAGGAGTCAGCGGTGATGAAGATCCTGGTGCTGGGTGCCGGCGCGATCGGCGGCTACTTCGGCGCCCGCCTGGTGCAGGCGGGAGGCGACGTCACCTTCCTGGTCCGCGAGCGGCGCGCGGGTCAGCTTGAGCGGGACGGCCTGGTGGTGCGCAGCCCGCACGGCGATTTCCAGGTGCGTCCGCAGTGCATCTTGCGCGCCGAGGCCGTGTCGCCCTTCGACCTCGTGATCGTCGCCTGCAAGGCGTACGACCTCGAGGCCGCCATCGACTCGGTGCGGCCCGCGGTGGGGCCGTCGAGCCACGTGCTGCCGCTGCTCAACGGCGTGGCCCACGTCGAGCGGCTCGTGCAGGCCTTCGGGGCGTCGCGCGTCGTGGGCGGCAGCGTCGCCATTCCGGCCACGCTGTCGGCCGACGGCGAGGTCGTCCAGCTTGCACCGCTGCATCGCATCGTCTTCGGCCCGCTGCCGGCGTCCGGCCCCGAGGCGCAGCACAAGCTGGAGCAGCTGGCGGCGCTGCTGCGCAGCACGCCGGTGGACGTGGTGCTGGCGTCGGACATGTGGCTGGAGCTGTGGGAGAAGTTCGTCGGCCTGGCGACCCTGGCCGCGATGACCTGCCTCATGCGCGCTGCCGTCGCCGACATCGTCGAGACCGAGGATGGCGCGCGGCTGATGACCGACACCTACGACGCCTGCCTGCGCGTCGCCCAAGCGGCCGGGCACGCGCCGCGCGAGGCCGCCAAGACGGAGACCTTGAACCGGCTGCTGCAGCGCGGCTCCGCGCTCACCGCGTCGATGCTGCGCGACCTGGAGTCGGGCCGTGCCACCGAGGGCGCGCACATCGTCGGCGACATGCTGCATCGGGCGCAGGCGGCGGGCATCGAGCCCGCGGCCCTGCGGGCGGCGTGGTGCCACCTGCAAAGCCACGAGCGGCGGCGGGCGCGCGAGGGAGTGTCGTGAGGCGGCGCTCCCCGAGGAATGCGCACTGAGCGCGGTGGGATGCAAACCACAGGGGTCACGGCGTCACGGAGGAATCCCGAAAGAATTCGTCTCTGCGCTCTGCGTGGCGCCGTGGTTGAAATGAACCGGTCCGCGTCGTGGTGGCACCATACGCCCATGAGCCAAACCTACGGAAGCGAATCACCCCGTGCGCCCCGCCAGACTTCGCATCGAAAGCCGGCCCGCTACCTCGTCGTGATCGAGTCCGGGGGATTCATCCTCGCGCGACTGTTCCTCGACACGCGTGAGCAGGTGGCCGAGTTCGATGCGGCCACCGAGGAGGCCGCGCAGATGATGGCCGGGCTGTCCCCCACGAAGGGCGCAGAGGGTCCTGAATGGGACAAGGCCCTCGAAGGCCACAGCGTCGCCGAGCGCCGGGCCGCCGACGTCTACACGCTCGACGTCTGAGTGCCTGCCGCCGATCCTCTGCGCGCAGGCGCCTTGATCATCGACCTCGTCGACGGGACCTACGAGCTGTTCCGCCATTTCTACGGCGCGCGGCGAGCGTCCAAGGGAAAGGACCAGCCCCTGGCCGCTGTCGTCGGCGTGCTCAACGGCGTGCTGGAGATGATCGAGCACCAGGCGACCCACATCGGCGTGGCCACCGATCACGTCATCGAGTCGTTCCGCAACGGGCTGTGGCCCGGCTACAAGACCGGCGAAGGCATCGAGCCGGCACTGCTTGCGCAATTTCATCCGCTGGAGCAGGCGCTCGCCGCGATGGGGGTGACGGTGTGGCCGATGACCGAGCTCGAGGCCGACGATGCACTGGCTTCGGCTGCCCGCCTCGCCCGCGACGACGCGCGCGTGCAGAAGGTCCTGCTGTGGACCCCGGACAAGGACCTGGCCCAGTGCGTTCACGGCGACCGCGTGGTGCAGGTCGACCGCCGCGGCAAGCAGATCCGGGACGCGGACGGCGTGCGCGCCAAGTTCGGCGTCGAGCCGGCCCTGATCCCGGACTATCTCGCGCTGGTCGGCGACGCGGCCGACGGCTATCCCGGCATCGCGGGACTCGGCCCCGTCAGCACGGCACAGCTGCTGAACCGCCACGGTCCGATCGAGTCCTTTCCCGACGCGGTGCTTGGAGACCGCCGGGAGGCTGCGCTCCTGTTCAAGCGCCTGGCCACGCTGCGAACGGACGCCAGGCTGTTCGACGACATCGACGACCTGCGCTGGCGCGGGCCCACCGAGGCATTCGCCTCGTGGACCGAGCACGCGCAAGCGCCGAAGCTGCTGCAGCGCTGCCTGCGGGCGCAGGAAGCGCTGGGCGATTCCGGTTGAGCGCGGGGCCTCCCCCGACGTACGACCGCGCCAGCCCGGTCCACGCCGCCGCCGACCGCGGCTCGGCGACCAGCACCGACCCGAAATGCACCCGAGCGCGTTGCAGGTCCTGCGCTGCGCGCGCGACTCGAGCCAGCGCCTGCTGTTGCACGACGAAGCCTTCCAGTGCTCGATCGCGGCCGACGTCCTGAAGGCCCGCAGCTTCGGCGGCGACTTCGAGGCGATGCTGGCCTGGTGGAGACGGCATCGCGACGATTCGTAGCGGAAATGGCCATGCTCGGTCGGCCGGCCGAGGCGATCGGAGATGATCCGGATTTCATCGACCGACGAGCCTCCGCATGCTGTTCGTTGCCGCCAGCCAGACATCGAGCCCCCCTTCGGCATTGGCCTGGACCTTCGCCTTCGTCGAGGGCGAGCTGCTGGTGCCCGAGGGCGACATCGGCACGCTGCAGCCCGCGACCGTCGAGTCCTGGTCGACCGATGCGCCGTGCCGTCACTATCTCGGCACGCTGTCGTCGGTGGACTGCTGGGCGCTGTCGCTGCGCGAGGCGCCTCCCGGCTGGCGACGCATGCCGCTGCGCGCGGCCATGATGGCGCTGGACCCTGCGCTGGGCGCGATCGCGGGGCGCGCCGCGCAGGTGCTGGAGTGGGATCGCACGCACCGGTTCTGCGGGGTGTGCGGCACGCCGACGGCGATCAAGCCAGGGGAGCGGGCGCGCGAGTGCCCGGCGTGCCGGCACACGGCCTATCCGCGCCTCAGCCCGGCCATGATGTGCCTCGTGTGGCGGCCCGGCGAGCTGCTGCTGGCGCGCTCGCCGCACTTCGCGCCCGGTCGCTACAGCGCTCTGGCCGGCTTCGTCGAGCCCGGGGAGTCGCTCGAAGACTGCCTGCACCGCGAGGTGGCCGAGGAGGTCGGCGTGACGGTACGCGATCTGCGCTACTACGGCAGCCAGAGCTGGCCGTTCCCGCACAGCCTCATGGTGGCCTTCACCGCCCGCTGGACCGATGGCGAGATCGTCCCGCAAGCCGGTGAGATTGAGGACGCGCGCTGGTTCGCGCTGGACGCCTTGCCCGACATCCCGCCGCGATTCTCCATCTCGGGCCACCTGATCCTCGACACGCTGGAGCAGATGCGCGCGAACGAGCGGCAGGAGTGATCAGGCGCTCCTGCCCGCAGCCTTGCGCGGCGCACGCGCCAGATTGGCGGTGATGAGGGCTGCCGCCAGCGTGACCAGCCACGAGAAGTACACCCACAGCAGGAACACCGGGAACGCGGCGAACGCGCCGTACATGGCCTTGTAGGTCGGCACCTTCAGCAGATACGCCGCGAAGCCGCGCTTGCCGAGCTCGAAGCCGATGCTGGCGATCAGGCCTCCCACGATGGCGTCGCGCCGGCGCACCCTGGCATTGGGGACGAAGTAGAAGAGTGCCGCCAGGGCGACCGTGCCGAGCACCACCGGACCCAGGTCCAGCACGAACTTGACCGATGGCGGCAGCGTGCCGATCAGCCCGATCGAGGCGCTCAGCAGGGTGGAGGTCGCCCACAGGCTGGCGCCGACGACCGGCGGCCCCACGGCGAGCATCAGCAGGTACAGGCCGATCCGCCTGAAGAAGGGGCGATTGCGCTTGACCTCCCAGATCTGGTTGAGCGCGTTCTCCACGGTGAGCAGCATCGCCATCGCGGTTGCGAGCACGAACAGCGATCCGAGCACGGTCAGGCCGTTCGCGTTGGCGGCGAATTGATGGAGGTGCTTCAGGACCGTGCGCGAGATGTCTGCCGGCAGCAGGCTCTTCAGCAGGTAGTCCTCGATCGCCCGCTCGAACTGCCTGAAGACCGGAAAGCGTGTCAGAAGCGCCAGGCTGACGGCCAGGAACGGCACGATGGACAGCACCGTCGTGAAGGTGAGGCTGCCGGCCACCTGGGCCAGGCGCTCCTGCCTGGCGCGGCGAATGGTGAGTCGGGTCAGGCCGATCATGCGTCTGTGGGAAGGGCGAGTGCGGCACGCGCCGCTGCGGCAATGGCGGTGCATTGTGCCGGGCCCTTCGATGTGAAATTGCGCGCGCCCATCGCGCAAATCTCGCCGGCCCGGTTATGCTGCGTGCTCAGCAGTACGTGCAGGGGGATCGGCGTATGAACGCGATGCAGTTTTTTGCGAGTCGGCCGATCCGGGGAGCGACAGCAGCGTTCCTGGCGGCCGCCGGCATCTCGTGGCCCGCGCACGCCCAGGTCACTTTCCAGGTCAGCTTCAACGACCCGGGCGCCACGCATGCGACGTTCTACGGAAAGATCCGCAAGGGCATCCGCGCGGCCGGCGAGGAATGGGCGTCGTACCTGAACAACGGCGCCAAGGCGGCGCTGCAGGTCGAGGTCAGCTTCGAGGACATCGCCACCGCGAGCACCGGCAGCGTGACCAACTGGTTCCTCGGCCAGTACAACGGCTACTCGCTCTACGAGCAGGGCGCGACCCACGAAATCCGCACCGGTGAAGACCCCAACGGCAAGGCGCCGGACATCCACATGTCGATCGGCAGCCTCTACCTGCAGAACGAGCTGTGGTTCGATCCGTCCCCGCGGCGCCAGGTGGCGCCGGTCCCGCTGGACCGCACGGACGCCCGTTCGCTCTTCCTGCACGAGCTGGGACACGCGCTCGGGTTCAACGGATGGCGCGACCCCGTGACGGGCGAACTGCCGGGCGGCTACGAGTCGACCTTCGATGCCTGGGTGAGTCCGCAGGTCATCGATGGACAGACCATCCTCGCCTTCGACGGCCCTTCGGCGAGCCTGCTGTACGGCGGCCCCGTGCCGCTCACCCTCGGCCGATACGCACACCTGGGCAACGAAGCGCCGCTGCCGGGAAGCGACCTGATGCTGGACCTGATGAACGGCGTGTCCTTCTTTCGAGGCACGCGTTATCACATCACGCCGCTCGACCTGGCGATTCTTCGCGATGCCGAGTCGCTGCTGCCGCTGGAGGCCGCGGCCGCTGTTGGCGATCCCTTGGCCGCACCGTTGCAGGCCGCGCCGATCCCCGCGGTCCCGGAACCGTCGACCTGGTGGCTGGCAGCAGCCGGCCTGGCGCTGATGGGGGTGGTTCGGGCGCGCAGGCGCAGGCAGTAGCCTGATCCCTCACCCCGGCAAGCAGGAGAGGGACATCTGGCTCCCTCTAGTGTCGTGAGTTGGAAATACGTGGCGTTTCGACGGGCCCAAACGGGGATGAGCGCAAGGCGCGGAGTCGGGTCCATACCGGGGGTATGGACCCGACTCTGCTACGCGGCGATCGCCCCGTTTGGGCCCGCCTTCGGTTCGACCAGATGGCGCCCTCGGTCGCCTGCGCGAAGGGGCCAATACGTCCAGTATTGGCCCCTTCGCGCAGCCGCCCGATCATCACCATCTGGTCGAATCGAAACGCCACGTATTTCCAACTCACGACACTAGCCCAAGCGCGCGATCAACGCGCGCGGGCTTCGGCGTACGCGCTGCGGATCAGGCCTGCCATCGACGCATCGAAGAACTCGCGGTTGTCGGCGTCGTCTCCCGCGAACAGGCGCCGCGCCTCGGTCAGGTCGATGGCCTTTTGCACCTCCTCGAGCGTGAAGGTGCCGCCGTGGCGCTCGACCAGGTCGTTCACCTGCTGCCGGATGCCGCGCAGCAGGCCCGCCACGCGCTCGATGTAGCCCTTTCCCTGAAGCGGATCGCCATGCCCGGGCACGATCACGGCGGGATCGAGCGCCGCGAGGCGGTCCAGCGTCGCGATCCATTCGGTGGGGTACCCGCCGAAGGCGTAGGGCACGGGGTGATCCACCAGGTCGCCTGCGACGAGGATGCGCTCGGCCGGCAGCCAGGCCACCACATCGCCGCCGGTGTTGCCGCGTCCCAGGTGCTTCAGCTCGACGACGCGGCCGCCGAGGTCGATGCGCAGTCCGGTCTCGAAGGTGAGCGTCGGCGGCTCCAGCACGATGTCGCGGAATTCGGCCAGCGCACGCTCCAGGCGCGCCAGCGATGCGGCGGCAGCTTGGCGTGCGGCCGCGTCGACCGGCTTGCCCTGCGCGTCGACGCCGGTCTCGGCGGTGCGCCGCAACGTCTCCCGCTGGCGCGCGAAGGTGGAGTCCGGTGCGACGAAGCGGCGCACGTATGAGCGCACGCGCGCATCGATCATGCGGCGCGTCTCTTCATGCCCCACCACCTCGGCGCCCGGCCAGGCCAGCCGGTAGCGCTGGTTGCCGCCGACGTGGTCGTTGTGCCAATGCGTGTTCAGCACCCAGCGCACCGGCTTGTCGGTCCAGCGGCGGATGCGGGCGATGTCCGCGTCGGCGGTCGAAGGCAGGTAGCCGGTGTCGATCACGAGCACGCTGCGCTCGCCGATCACCACCGTGGTGTTGCCGTCGGGAAAGTCGTCCGTGGGATCGGGATGGCGGATGGTGTACACGCCGCGCGCCAGCTCCCGCACCTGCAGCTCGCGGGTGTTGACGGTATCGGCGCGCGGCGCCGCCACCGCCATCAGCGCGAACAGGACGGCAGCCACCCAGAAGCGGCCGAATCTGCGCAAAGGGATCATGGCTCGGTGCTCCATCGAAGCGCGTCGGGGCGCGATCGCATCCTGCCACGGCCTGCGGCTGTCCTGCCCTCTCAGCCGAACCTGCGATGCGGCCGCGCCAGGTAGAACCACTCCTGCCCGGCCTGCGCGCCCGGATTGGGAAACACGATGCGCCCGTCAGCCTCGGCGTGGACCGCCGTGCCGTCGTGGCGAACGCCGATCAACTCGCCGGCGCGCACGGCATCGAAGCTCGTCCACGACCGGCTGAAGCGATCGTCGTCGTGGGCCTTGTCGACCACCTCGAACAGGCGCAGGGCCTCGACGGCGGCGGCCGGCGAGGGCGCCGGCGCATCGATCAGGCGAAGATGCGCCAGGGTGTTGAGGATGGCCCGGTACGCGACCTCCGGCGCCTGCGAATCCTCGTGCTGCCCGCACTCGAGCGTGAAGCCCCATCCGCCGACGCGCCGCATGTACTCGGTCGTGCCGACGCCGTAGTCGGCGTCCAGGTCCAGCGCGGCGCCGCCGGCATGCGACAGGCGCGCACGCCGCCGCTCGACGCCGCCAGCGTAGGTGCCGAGCCAGCCGTCGACGATGCGGCGCACGCCGAGCCGCACGGCGAGCGCCTCTTCCAGTGCCGCGTGGCCAAACGGCTCCAGCGTGCCCTGGTTGTCTTCCGGGCCGACCATGACGAAGGGCTCGCCGGCGGTGTGGAACGAGTGCAGGTCCAGCAGCACGTCGTGGCCGGCCAGCAGCGGGCACAGCCAGTTGGCGACGTGGTCCTCGAACTCCTGCGGATCGCCGGTCGGCGACAGCTTGCGGTTGAGGTTGCGGTCGCCCTGGCGCTCTCCGCGCTCGTACGCCAGCGGATTGGCCACCGGCACGAAGGTGACATGCCCGGCCACGATGGCCAGACGCTGCTGCTCGATGTCCTGCAGCACGCGCCGGATGGCCGCCGTGCCGCAGGTCTCGTTGCCGTGCACGGCGCCGGTCACGATGAGGCGCGGCCCCGGCGCGACGGCCGTGAGCTGGATGGCTTCGAAGGCACGCATCGTCAGTCCACCCGGAGGAAATGGCGCCGCACATGCGCGCGGTCCAGCAGATCGAAGTGCCACCACTCGTTGGCGATGCCGTTGAAGCCGCCAGCCGACATCGCGCTGCGCAGCCGCTCGCGGTTGCGCACCTGCGCCGGGCTCAGCGCGCCGCTGGCGAGGTGGACCGCCTCCAGCTGCGGGTGCGACCGCTCGTTCATCTCATCGAAGCCGCTGCCCATGTCGAGCTCGCATCCCTCAGCGTCGATCAGCGTCGCATCGAGCGCCATGCCGAAGGAGTGGATGGAGCCGAGCGCCGGATCGGCCACGTACTGGCGCAGGCCCGTGCCCTCGAGGTGGTCCCACAGCCGCACCTGCACCCGGTGCGGACGCAGCGCGTCGAGCACCAGCACCCGATGGCCCGGCGCGTCGACGGCCAGCCATGCGGCAGCGCGCGCCAACGCCGCGGCGGCCAGCTGGTGCAGCCATGCGCAGTCGAGCGTGCCGTACAGGTCACGCCCGACGAAGTTGCGCGGACCGGCGTAGCGCAGGTCGACCGCCACGCCGGGAATGGACGACAGGCGCTCGAAGTCGGGATGGGCGTCGATGTCCTCGCAGCGCATGCGGTCACATCTTTCCCAGGCCGGCGCTGCCGGTCTCGTTGAGCACCAGGCTTTTCAGCGACTCGATCGGCGCGCGCAGGGAAGGTTTGTGCATTCGAAGTCTCCTTGCAGCGGCAATGATCGCAAATCGCCTGCGCCGACACCGGTGTTGGCCGCGTCAGAATCAAGGCCACGATGGAAGGACGCAGACTGCGGGTCGGGCAGCCGATCACGCCTCAGGAATTCGACGACCTGGACGACGACCAGCTCGTGCGCCTGGTCCCGCGCGCCTACAGGGAATTCTTTCCGGGCAAGGACTTCTGCGCCGACGGCTGCTTCTACCTGCACGACGGCACCGCCTGGAGCTTCTTCAAGGGCGGCTTCGTCGACGAGTGAGGCCGCCATCGCCGGGTCAGCTGTGCAGCTCGACGACATCGCCGTCCTCGACGGCATGGTCCGGGCCGACGTGCTGTCCGTCGAAGCCGGAGCGGCCCCACACCCGCGCATAGCGCAGCGCCTGCGCCACGTCGCCGTGCACGCGCCGCGCCACGTCACCCACCGTCTGCCCGCGGCGCAGCGTGAACGGGCGGTGCCTGTCGGCCGGATGTCCCGGGATCTTCGTGTAGACGCGCGCACCACGCCAAGGTGCTCGAACAACCACGGTGCGATCTGTCCCAGACCGTGGCCGGTGGCGGACGACACGGCGAGCATCTGCAGCGGCGTTCCGCTCAGCTCGCGCAGCACCCGCAATTCGGCCTCGACGTCGACGATGCCGTCGGCCTTGTTGGCGAGCAGCAGCGCAGGCAGGCGCAACGCGAAGGGATCGTCGTCGGTCGCGGCAGCGGCCGGTGAGGCGTCCGCGGGCCAGCGCGGATCGAGCGTCACGCGCTGCTGCGCGAGCAGCGCCTGCACCGCCTGCAACTGATCGAGGCAGGACGGCTCCCCGAGATCGACGACCAGCAGGGCCGCATCGGCGGTCTGCAAGGCATTCACCAGCCACGGCAGCGGGTGCTCGGGCGCGACGGGCGGCAGGTCGACGAGCTGGAAGTGCACATCGTCGTGCGGCAGCATGCCGGCCTCCGGATGCTGCGTGGTGAAGGGATAGGGCCCGACGTGAGCGTTCGATCCGGTGAGCCGCGCATGCAGCGACGACTTGCCGGCGTTGGGCGGACCGATCAGCGCGATCTGCGCTGCGCCTTCCGGCCGGATGACCAACGCCGGACCGCCATGGCCGCCGCCCCGGCGCGCACCGCCCTCGATCTGCTCGGCGAGGTCCTTGATGCGCGCCTTGATGTCGGCCTGCAGATGCTCGGTGCCCTTGTGCTTGGGGATCGTGCGCAGCATGTCGCGCAACGCCGCCAGGCGTTCGTTCGGCTGGCGCGTCTTGCGAAAGGCGGCTTCCGCCGCCTTGTATTCGGGCGAAAGATTCGCGGGCACGGCGCCACGTTAGTCCAGGAGCCGCACCCCCGTCCATCCCGTTCGGGCACTCCCGGGACCCGGCACGCCAGCGAACGCGACCCGATGGACCCGTCTGGACGGGTCCATCCCGTTCACACGGGCCGCAGCTCGCTCCACGGCACCAGGGTCGTGGTCTCGAACGTGCCGTCGCCGGCCGCATCGAGCTCCAGGCTCAGCTGCGTGGCGTCGATGACGGTGATGCGAAGCTGCGAACCGCCTGCGCCGGTGACCAGCAGGCGGCCGGCGCTCGGGTAGGTGGCCGTGGCGCTCCCGGTGAAGGCCTGCAGCGTGGCCACGGTGACCTGGCCGCCGATGGACGTGGCCGTGAAGGCGCCGTTCAGGCTGACGGTGCCGGAGGTCGCGCCGGCTTCGCTCGCGATGATCTGCATGCCGGACGCGAAGGCGATGGTGTCGCTGTACTGCGGCGCCACGGTCGCCACGGTGAGCCCGCCGCTGCCGACCGCGAGCGACATCTGCACGCTCGACGACGTGGCGAGCAGCGAGAAGGTCACGCTGCCGTCGATGGTGGCCGAGGTCTCGCCCTGCACGAGGCTCACGTGCTGGAACGCCAGGGAGGCCGCCATCTCGATGCGATCCTCCGTCAGGGAACTCACGCTGCTGATGGTGAACACCACCGTGCCGCTGCTCTGCTCGGCGCTGGTGTCGCTGCACTGGTTGAAAGCGAGGGTCAGGGTGTCGCTGGCCGACGGCGCGCCGTTGTTGTCGCGATCGTCGAAGGTGGTCGTGAGGCTCCCGCCGACGGCGCAGGGCTGCGTCTCGGACGAGGTGCCTGCCGGACGCGCGCCGGCGCTCAGGACGCTGCGCCGCGACTGCAGCCCGCCGAGCAGGGCACGCCGCACCGTGGCATCGATGAAGCCGATGCTGGCCGGCATCGGCGACGAGCGCAGGGACAGCGCGCTCGCCCTGTCCTCGCTCTCCAGCGGCAGCGGCGAATTGCTGAGCGTGAGGCCGCCGCCCACCGTGGCCCGCGCGACGCTGATCTGATTGGCCGCCGTGATGGCGACCCCGGGCTGCTGCACCACCGGGCTGCCGGTGCCGCTGCTGCCGCCGCCACCGCCACCGCCGCACGCGGCCAGCAGAAGTGCGCCCAGCGTCAGGCCCAGGAACGGAATGATCCTCATGAAATACCTCCCTCGAATGGCTGGCTGTTCGTATGAGCCGGATCGAGCCGGCCGCCGCGAACATAGCACGGGGTCCACCGGGGAAGGCGTGTCGGATTTCACTGCCAGGCGCCGCTCACGCAGCAGCGCGGGTCACCCCTGCGCCATCAGGCGGCGTATTGCCTGCAAACTGCGCTCGACGTCGTGATCGGTGGTGGCCCACGAGCACACGCTGATGCGCATCGCGGTGTGCCCCTGCCACACCGTCGGGCCGCACCAGCAGGTGCCTTCCCGCTGCAGTCGATCGATGAGGCGGCGCGTCGTCTGGGCATTGCCGAAGCTCACCAGCACCTGGTTGAGCACCACGTCGTTGTGCACCGTCGCGCCGCTGGCCTGCAGCTCGTGAGCGAAGCGCCGTGCATGGCGGCAGCTGCGATCGAGCATCTCGGCCAGGCCGGTGCGCCCGAGGGTGCGCAAGGCGGCCCACACGTCGACACCGCGCGCGCGGCGCGACAGCTCGGGCGTGTAGTCGCCGGGGTTGCGCACCGCGCCTTCGGTCGGCAGATACGCGGCCGAGACGGACATCGCCGCGCGCAGCGCCGGCGCATCGCGCACCAGCGCCACGCCGCTGTCGTACGGCACGTTGAGCCACTTGTGCGCATCGGTGGCCCACGAGTCGGCGCCGCCGATGCCCGCGGCCAGGTGCGCGAGCGCGGGGCTGGCCGCGGCCCAGAGTCCGAAGGCGCCGTCCACGTGCACCCACGCGCCCTGCGCATGTGCCGCGGCGATGACCGGCTCGAAGGGATCGAAGGCGCCGGTGTTGACGTTGCCCGCCTGCACGCAAACGATCGCGGGACCGTTCAGTGCCGGCAGGGCGTCGGCGCGCAGCCGGCCCTGCTCGTCCACCGGCACGCGCAGCACGCGGTTGCGGCCCAGGCCCAGCATGCCCAGCGCCTTGAGCACCGTCGGATGGACCTCCTCGCCGAGCACCACGGTGATGGGCGGCGCGCCGAACAGGCCGTCGCCCTCGACATCCCAGCCGGCGCGCGACAGCACCGCATGGCGGGCGGCGGCCAGGGCGCTGAAGTTCGCCATGGTGGCGCCGGTGACGAAGGCGCCACCGCAGGTCGACGGCAGCCCCAGCAGGTCGAGCATCCAGCCGAGCGCGATGCGCTCGAGCTCCGCGGTGGCGGGCGTCGGCGCATGCAGGCCGGTGTTCTGGTCCCACGCGGTGGCCAGCCAGTTGCTCGCCACGGTGATCGGCAGCGCCCCGCCGATCACGAAGCCAAAGAAGCGCCCGCCGGCCGTGGCCATCGTGGCGGGCGAGCCGATCGAGTCGAGCTGGCGCAGCGTCTCCTCGGACGCCTGCGGCTCCTGCGGCAGCGGCACGTCGAGCTCGGCCAGCCGGGCGACGGCGTCGTCGGTGGGCGCCACGCCGCGCTGGGGCAGCGATTCGAGATATCGCACGGCACGCCGTGCCGCGTCGTCGAGCAGGTCCCGCATGCTGTCTCCCCGGTGTCCGCGATGGCGGGATTCTGACCCCGTGGGCCACGGTCGAATGTCACTGCCACCGTTCGCCCTGAGCTTGTCGAAGGGCCGTGCGAATGTGGCACGCGGGGCTTCGACAAGCTCAGCCCGAACGGAGAGGCACCACCGGATTCACTGCCACCGTTCGCCCTGAGCTTGTCGAAGGGCCGTGTGGTGATGACGATGCCGTAGGCGGCGTACAGGTGGTACAGGCTCATGGCCACCGCCGCGGCGAAGAGCACGTGGCCCCAGGCGCCGGGAAAGCGGTGCTGAGCGCCCTCCTCCGCGGCGATGAATGCTTCGGCCTTCGCGAGTTGCTGCTCGCTGACGACGGCTCGCTCACTCGGGCATGTCGGCATGCGCGACGATGAGGTTCCACACGGTCGCCACCTGGCTGGGCTGCTCCTGCCCGGGATAGGCCTTCGCGGGGATGGTGTCGCGGGTGTAGAGCGGGCCGAACTTCCTGTTCATCGCGTCGACCGCGTCGCCGGGGGCACGACCCCTCACCACCGATGAATATGCGAAGATGCCGCGCCTCCCCGCAAGGACAGCCGCCATGCCGTCCGTCAGCCCGCACAAGTGGATCGCCGCCATCGGTTCGGGACCGCTGCCCCGACGCACCGTGGCATGGCTGGGCGGCACCTTCATCGCGACCATCGTCGGGCTCGCCATCCTCGACGTCACCCGCGGCTACCACGCCGCGGTCGACAGCACCGCGCGCGAGCTGGACGCGCAGGCCCGGCTGGTCGCCGAGCAGACGGCCCGCAGCGTGCAGGCGACCGACGTCGTGCTGCGCCACCTCGTCGAGCAGATCCAGACCGGCGCGATCGCCGCCCGCAGCCGCGACGAGCTGCATGCCTACCTCAAGCAGCAGGCGATCGGCCTGGTGCAGATCGACGGCCTCGTCGTCGTCAACGCCGACGGCAGCGTGCGCGCGGTGTCGCTGGTGCCGCCCGAGCGCCAGCCGCCCATCAACGTGGCGAGCATG
The DNA here is from genome assembly GCF_029855045.1 of Piscinibacter sp. XHJ-5. GTDB lineage: Bacteria > Pseudomonadota > Gammaproteobacteria > Burkholderiales > Burkholderiaceae_C > Albitalea. The sequence goes on along the minus strand of NZ_CP123228.1, from coordinate 1,548,504 downwards.
GCGATCTTCCAGCGCCTGAAGGCGCAGCGCACGAACGGCGTGGCCATCGAGAGCGCCGCGCGCAGTCCCGCCGACGGCAGCTGGTTCTTCCCGATCTGGCGACGGCTCGAAACACCGGACGGCAGCTTCGACGGCGCGGTCGCGGCACGCGGGCGCATCGGCTACTTCCAGGACTTCTACCGCAAGGTGCTTCCCGACGAGCACACCCGCATCGCGCTGCTCCACCGCAACGGCTCGCTGATGGCGCGCCATCCGCCGGCCGATGCCGCGCTGGGCCGCGAAGTGCCGCAGGTGGCGGACCTGCTCGCCGCCGCGGCCAGCGGCATCCCGATGCCCAGCCGCATCGCGAGCCCGCTCGACGGCGTGGAGCGCTTCCGGGCGATACACCTGGTGCCCGACTACCCGCTCGCGGTCGTGGTGTCGCGCGACGTCTGGTCGGCGCTCGCGCCGTGGCGCGCGCAGGCCCTGCGCTCGGGGCTGAACACGCTGGCGCTGGCGACCCTGGCCGCGCTGCTGCTCGGCCTGGCGATGCGGCAGTTCGCCCGGCTGCATGCGGCGCGTGAGTCGCTCGAGGTGTCGCAGGAGCGCTATGCGCTGGCCGCTGCCGGCTCCAACGACGGCATCTGGGATTGGGACCTGCAGGCCGGCACGGCCTACGAGTCGCGGCGCGCGCGCGAGCTGCAAGGCTTGCCGCTGGCGCCCGAGTCGCAGCCGCTGGCCGAGCTGCAGGCCGCGCTCACCTATCACCCGGACGACGCCGCGCTGCGCGCTTCCGCGATGCGGGCCCACCTCGACGGCCACACTCCGGCGTACGAAGTCGAGTACCGCATCCGCCATCCCGACGGCGTGTACCGCTGGATCCACGTGCGGGCCCTGTGCATCCGCGATGCCCACGGCAAGCCCTTGCGGCTGGCGGGCTCGGTGAGCGACGTCGACAGCCGCAAGCGCGCCGAGGTCGCGCTGGCCGAGAGCGAGGACCGCTTCGCCGTCGCCGTGGCCGGATCGGACGACGGCATCTGGGTGTGGAACTACATGTCCGGCCGCGCCTATGCCTCCGCGCGGGCGCGCGAGATCGTCGGCATGCCCGACGGACCCGACGAGCAGTCCATCGACTCGTGGTTCGCGCAGATGGAGCAGCAGGTTCACCCCGACGACCTGCAGCGGCGGCGGCAGGCGCTGGACGACCATCTCGCCGGACGCACCCCGGCCTACGCGGTGGAGCTGCGGGTGCGCCACGGCGACGGCGGCTACCGCTGGATCCGCGCCCATGGCATGTGCGTGCGCGACGCCGAAGGACACCCGCAGCGCATCGCCGGATCGGTGAGCGACATCGACGCGCGCAAGCGCGCCGAGGAAGCGCTGCGCGCCAGCGAGCAGCGCTTTGCCCTCGCGGTGGCCGGCGCGAACGACGGCATCCTCGACTGGGACATCGTCAACGACCGCATGTTCGCCTCGGAGCGCGCGATGCGCATGTTCGGCCTGGAGCCCGATGCGGTGCAGCGCACGCGAGACGAATGGGCGGGGCTCATCCTGCCGCGCTTCCATCCGCAGGATGCGCACCGGCTTCTGTCGGAGCTGCGAGGCACGCCGCACGACCCGGCGCGTTCGCACGACGGCGAATACCGCGTTCGCGGCGCCGACGGTGCGTACCGCTGGATGCGCTTTCGCGGCCGCTCGGTGCGCGACGCCGCGGGGCGCTCGATCCGCTGGGCCGGATCGGTCAGCGACATCGACGGACAGAAGCGCACCGAAGAGGCGCTGCGCCGCTCCGAGGAACGCTACCAGCTCGCCGTCGAAGGCTCGAACGAAGGGCTGTGGGACTGGGACCTCGCCAGCGACATGCTGTTCCTGTCGCCGAGGGCGCAGCAGCTGGTGAGCGCAGAAGCGGGCGAGCCGTGGCGGCCGAGGCGCGAATGGATGGCGCTCACGGCCTACCACCCCGACGACGTGGCGCGGCTGCGTCGCGCATTGGCCGATCACCTGCACGGCGCGACGCCGCACTTCTCCATCGAATTCCGGCTGCAGCACCACTCGGGCCAGTGGCGCTGGTACCGCCAGCGCGGCATCGCGCTGCGCGACAAGGAAGGCAGGCCCTACCGGATGGCCGGCTCGATGGAGGACATCAGCGTGCGCAAGGACGCCGAGGCCGAGCGCGAACGGCTCGAGCAACAGCTTCGCCAGGCGCAGAAGCTGGAGGCGATCGGCACGCTGGCCGGCGGCATCGCGCACGACTTCAACAACATCCTGTCGGCCATCCTCGGCTACGGCGAGCTGGTACAGAAGGATGCGGCCGAAGGCACGCCGCTGCGCCGACACATCGACGCGTCGATGAGCGCGGCGATGCGCGCCAAGTCGCTGGTCGAGCGCATCCTGGCGTTCAGCCGCAGCGGCATGAGCGAGCGGGTGCCGGTGCAGGTGCAGTCGGTGGTGCAGGAGGCGCTCGACGGCGTCGCCGCCGCGCTGCCGCACGGCGTGCGGCTGGTCCGCCATCTGCATGCCGACGAGGCGGGCGTGCTCGGCGACGCGACGCAGATCCACCAGGTCGTGATGAACCTGTGCGCGAACGCGGTGCACGCGATGCGATCGGACGGCACGCTGACGGTGGCCGTCGACGACGTGACGCTGGACGCGCCGCGTGCCGTCGCGACCAGCGAGCTGCCGGCCGGCCGCTACGTTCGCCTGACGGTGACCGACACCGGCAGCGGCATCGCGCCGGCGGTGCTCGAGCGCATCTGGGATCCGTTCTTCACGACCAAGGAAGTCGGTGTCGGCACCGGCCTCGGGCTGTCGCTGGTGCACGGCATCACGACGGACCTGGGCGGCGGCATCGCGGTCCGCAGCGAGCTCGGACACGGCAGCGAGTTCGCCGTCTACCTGCCTTGGCACAGCCATGTCGCGGCAACCTCCGCAGTGGTCGAGGACATCACGCGCGGCGAGGGCGAGACGGTGCTGCTCGTCGACGACGAGGAAGCGCTGGTGCGGCTCGGCGAGGAGATGCTGGCCGAGCTGGGCTACGAGCCGGTCGGGTTCGCCTCGAGCGTCGCGGCGCTGGAGGCCTTTCGAGCCGAGCCGGATCGTTTCGATGCCGTGCTGTCCGACGAGTCCATGCCGGCGATGAACGGCTCCGAGCTCGCCGTCGAGATCCATCGCCTGCGGCCGGACGCGCCCATCGTGCTGATGAGCGGCTACGTCAGCCCTTCGCTCGTCGCCTGCGCGCGCGATGCCGGCGTTTCCGAGGTGATCGCCAAGCCGCTCAGGTCGGGCGACATCGCGCGCAGTCTGTCGGCCGCCTTGCGCAGCCGCGCCTGCAGCGCCTGAGACCACAAGGCCGGGCCACCACGAACTAGGGTGGCCGCCGCCCCCGCTTGCCGCGCCATATGCAGTGACGGCAATGCAGGAGAGGCGCGATGGTGCGATGCAGATGGGTGGCTTGGGCCGCCGCGGTGGCGATGTCGGCGACGGCCGGCTGGCTGGCCCGGGGTTCCGCTTCCGAGCCGCCGAAGGCGGCGGTGCGCCAGCCGCCGGCGCCGTCCACCGCTTCGGTGCTGTCGCAGCCGCTGATCGCGGTGGCGAGCGACGGCAGCGTCACGCTGCGCGTCGAGCAGCAATCGCTGGAGTGGGTGCTGGAAGAAATCTCGCGACAAAGCGGCTGGGCCGACGTGAAGGCGCGTGCACGTCCGGCCGCTGTCGGCGGTACGGCACCGGCGGCGGCCGATGAGGCGGTGGCCTGCACGCCGCCGCCCTCGCCCATCGAGGTCGGCCGGACGCTGCAGGCGATCGAGCGCGGCAGCGAAGCCGAGCGCTTCGAGGGCCTGATGAAGGCGCGCTCGGCCGGCCTGCTCGTGGACGAGCGAACGCTGCAGTCGCTGTTCGAGACCGACGCCTCCGAGCGCGTTCGCGTCGCCGCCTTCGAGAGCTACCTCGAGTGGCGCGGCGACCGCCCGGCTGCCCTGCGCGAGGCGCTCGAGTCCGCGCTCTACGTGCCCAGCGCGGCGATTCAGCAGGAGGCGCGGCAGCGCCTGCAGGAAGTGCAGGAGATGGAGCGCGCCGACGCCCACGCGCCTCAGGGCGTTCCCTGACCCGCTCAGCCCGGCCCGGCGGGACCACGCCAGCACGACGCCGGTCGTGCGGTCGCGTCGCGGCGTGCCTTTTCTTCGGCTGCGCCATGGGGGGCGAAGGCGCTGCCGAACCTTGTACGGCCCCATGGAGATCGAGATGAGCATCCGCAATCAACTTCGTCGCTGCGCATGGATCGGTGCGCTGGGCCTGCTGGCCGCAGGCTCCGCATCGGCCCAGCTGATCACCAACGCCGTGGGACCGGGCAACCAGTTCATCGCCGGCGGCGCCCTGGTGCCGCTGCTGGGCATGACGACGGCGCCGTTCTTCAACGCAGCCAATCAGCGCTTCGTCGCCAGCTTCTCGGCCGAGTGCGCCGTCAACGCGCCTGCGGGCAATCACACCGCCTTCACCGACATCGACATCGTCGTGCTCAACGGCGCCGGCGCCGTGGTGCAGACGCTGGCACCGACACTCGGCGGCACCGACGCGTTCTGCACGGCCAACGGCACGCCCGTGTTCGACGGCTGGACCCGTGCATCGGCGACGGTGGTCGGCGGCGTCGGCCTCGCGGCGGGCTTCTATCGGGTGCAGGTGCGAGGACGTGTGCCGATCCCGTTCAGCGCGTCGTACGGCGACCGCTCGCTGGTCGTGTCGCGCTGATCCACGCACGAGCGGCGAAATGGGCTCTCCCTCGCCCGGCGGGCAAGGGAGAGCATCCGGTCCGCCCGGATCCCCTAGCTCGAATGCCGCGTCTCCCCAGTCTGACGAACGCATGGTCCCCGCTCTCGCCTATACATGCTTCATGCTGTTGGCGGATCGGAACATGGAGCCGAGGATCACCTGGAACAACGTGCATCGCTTGCTCGACGAAGCTCGGGGCATCGCACGGCGGATGCTGCGGTTCGAGGCCAATGCACAGTCGCTGCAGACCACCGGGCTGGTCCTCACGGCACTGCGGCGCCAGAAGCTGTGCGGCCAGGACTGGAGCGAGGTCGCCTGGGAGAACCGCGAGCACTTCCTGGCGGCGATGTACCGCGCGATGGATCGCGCGCTCAAGGACCACGGCCGGCGCCGATGCGCGCACAAGCGCGCGCATCGACCGGTCGACATCGACGATGTCCCGGCCGGTGACCTGCTGCGGCTGGCCGACTTCCAGCCGCACGACCTCGAGCGCGCGCTCGACGAGCGTCCCGAGGTGATCGCGGCGCTGGCCGATGCCCTCGCGGTGCTGGAGCGGCGCCATCCCGAGTGGGCTGCCGTGGCGCGGCATCGCTACTACGGCGGACTCACGGTGGAGCAGACCGCGCAGCTGCTGGGCGTGGCCGAGCGCACCGTCCGGCGGCACTGGGAGAAGGCTCGCGTGCTGCTGCACGACGAGATCCTGCGCGCGCTCGGCGAAGGGACCGCCGTCGTCCGATGCGATCGCTGACCGAGCGCCAGTGGGAGCGCTATTTCGAGCTGGTCGAGCAGCTCGAGACGCTGGAGGCCGGCGCACGCCCGGGCGCCTTGCACGCGCTGCCGACCGAAGACGCGGACGTGCTGGCCCTGGTCGAGCTGCATCTCGGACTGACGCCCGACATCGACCGCTGCCGCAGCGGCGAGCGCATCCGCAACCTGCTGCTCGGCGAGCGCATCGGCTGCGGCGGCATGGGTGCGGTGTACCGCGCCACGCAGGCCTTCGCCGACGGCATCGAGCGCGAGGTGGCCGTCAAGCTCATCCATCCCGCGCTGATGCTCGACGAGCCCCAGCTCTCGCAGCGTCGCTTCCTCGGCGAGATCGGCACGCTGGTCAGGCTGGAGCACAAGGGCATCGCGCGCATCTATGACGGCGGGCACCACCGCCCGCACGATCGGGCCGGCGAGTGCCTCTACATCGCGATGGAGCTGGTCGACGGCACGCCGTTGAACGACTACGTCGCCGAGCGCCGCAGCGCTCTGGGCATCGCCGGGATCCTGCGCCTGTTCCTGGGGGTCTGCGACGCGGTGGACCATGCGCACCGGCGTGGTGTCATCCACCGCGACCTGAAGCCCGCGAACATCCTGGTCGACGCGCGCGGCGAGCCGCGTGTCATCGACTTCGGACTTGCCGAGACCATGGGCGGCTCCACGCTCGGCGATGCAATGGGGCGCCTCTGCGGCACACCGGCGTACATGAGCCCCGAGCAGCTCGGCGGCGAGCGGGTCGCCGCCACGCCGACCATCGATGTGTACGCGCTGGGGATCACGCTGGGCGAGCTGCTGTCCGGGCGGCGGCAGGCCCCCGCCGGCGAGGTGGGTGACGCGGCGCTGTCGCAGATCGTCGCCCGGGCCACCGCCACCGACCCGGGCGAGCGCTATCCCTCGGCTGCCGCGCTCGCCGAGGCCCTGGGCGAGCGGCTCGATGCGATCGAGGCTCAGCACGGAACGCTGCTGCGCACGCGGCGTTCGTTGATCGGCAAGGTCCAGGCGTTCTGGATCGACGGCGTGCTCAGGCATTCGGTGCATGCCGCGCTGATGATCGAGCTGGGGCTCGACCTGCGGCCCGATGCGATCGAGCATCCGTGGGACCTCGTCGTGCGCACACCCGATCAGGCGCCGCGACCGATACCGCAGGGCACGCCCATCTCCGACGTCTTCGAGCGCTCCGGGCAGGCGCTGCTCATCCTCGGCGCGCCAGGCGCGGGCAAGACCACCCTCCTGCTCGACCTGGCGGCTGCGCTGCTCGAGCGCGCCCGGCAGGACGAGTCGCAGCCGGTGCCGGTCGTCCTTCACCTGTCGACCTGGGCCGACCGGCGCCTGCCGCTGGTCCAATGGCTGATCGACGAGCTGGACAAGCGCTACGACATTCCGCCAGGGGCGAGCCGCGCGTGCCTGGCCCGCAACCAGCTGATCCTGCTGCTCGACGGTCTGGACGAGGTCGCCCCGGCCCATCGCGCCGACTGCGTCGCTGCCATCAATGCGCACTGCAAGGAGCACGGGGAACTGTCGATGGCGGTCTGCAGCCGGCTGTCCGACTTCGACGCGCTGCCGGTTCGTCCCCGCCTGGGGCAGGCGGTCGTCATCCAGTCGCTCACGCGGCGGCAGGTCGACGACTATCTCGGGCGCGCCGGACCGTGCCTGGATGGCGTGCGCGCCGCGTTGCGCCACGACGAGGCATTGCGCGAACTGCTCACGACGCCGCTGCTGCTGAGCATCGCAGCGCTGGCCTACCAGGAAGGCACCGCCATGCCTTCGCAGGGCACGCCGGCGCAGCGGCGCACGCAGCTGTTCGCCGCATACGCCGGCGCCATGTTCAAGCGCCGCAGCCCGGCCACGCGCTACACGCCGGAACGCGCCACGCATTGGCTCGGCTGGCTCGCGAACGCGATGCTCGCCCACCACCAGAGCGTCTTCTATCTCGAATGGATGCAGCCCTGCTGGCTGCCGCGTCCCATCGAGCGATGGGCCGCGGGAGGCGGGTCCATCGTGCTGTGCGGGCTGCTCACGGGACTGATCCTCGGCCTGGGCGGCCACTTCGCCGGCGACTTCGCCTTCAGCCTGCCCGTGTCGCTGCTGTTCGGCCTCGCCGGCGGGCTCGCCTTCGGCTGCTCGGGCTGGGGCGACCAGATCCGGCCGGTCACGCGGCTCGGCTGGTCGCTGTCCTCGCTGCGCCGGGACACGGGAACGAAGCTGGCGCGCGGCGTGGGAGTCGCCGTGCTGCTGTACGCCGGCGTCTCGCTGGTCTTCAACCCGGCGGCGGGCCTGGTCGTCGGCCTCGCGGCAGCGCTGGCCTTCTGCTACTTCGCCGGCCTCGATCTGGAGCCGGCACTGAGCGAGGGCGAGCGCATCGCGGAGCCCAATCAGGGAATCCGGCTGTCGCTGCGCAATGCCGTGCGCGGCGGTCTGGCCGGCGCCGCGATCGGCGCGGCCGCGGCCATGGTCAGCATCGGCCTGCCCGGCGTGGCGTTCTTCGTGCCGCTGTTCAGCCTGATCACCGCCCTCATTGCCGGCGCGTACCCGTGCCTGCAGCACCTGATCCTGCGCCTGCTGCTGTGGCGCAACGGCTTCGCGCCGTGGCGCTATGCGCAGTTCCTCGAGTTCGCGGCCGAGCGCATCTTCGTGCACCGCGTCGGCGGCGGCTATGCGTTCGTGCACCGGGCGCTGCTGGAGTATTTCGCAGGGCTGTATCCGCATGCGGCGACCCGAGCCCGATCGGTCTGAGCGTCCATCCGCTGACCGGTCCGCTGTACGTGCGCGGCGCAAAGGCCGGCGACGTGCTCCCCGTCACGCTGCTCGACGTGGCGCCCGACTCCAGCCGTGATCCCGGTAGAGGGTTGGGGTGAGGGCGTTGGCGGTGCCATCTCGACGATTCGAGGCGGCGGCTGCCTCAATCCAGGCCGCGGTATCGCCGGGAAGGCGGGAGGCTCGAGGCACTGAAGTCCTCCAGCAACGGCGGCTGCAGCATGTCGGCGCTTGCTTGAAACTCCTGTCGTGGCCGATTTCCACTCGGGGCCCAGCCTTGCACATCTCCAACCCACACGGTCCGCGCGGCACCCACGCGTCGGCCCGCCCTCGGCAGCCAGGCGGTCAGCGCGTCCATGATCGCGCGGCCGCGCCGGTTCAGCGCCCCACCGACGAGCGCGCGAAGCCGCGGTGCGAGCGAGATCTCCGTCACGATCAGGGTGCAGTCGTGGTCGTTCTTCAGCTGGGACAGCACACACGTGGCGAGGGCGATCACGTCGTGGTTCTCGTCGCGCACGAGCGCCACCAAGCACGGACCCGTCAGCCAATCGATCACCTCGGTGGCATGGTCCCCGCCGAAGGGCGACAACGGACTGGCGACGTTGGCTCCCACCACCAGGCCTTCTCCACTGTCCTTGTCCACCAGGGCCAGGGTGCAGTAGCCGAACGCCGCTTCATGGTCGGCCATGGTGGCACTGTTGACTTTCACGAAGTCGTGCAGCGCGGTGTGGCACTTGTTGAGCTGCTTTTGCGCGATCTGCACGGCCTGACCCAGCTTCGTGGCAGGCAACATGAACAGCGTCTTCAGGTAGCCGTCAACGACCGGCGCGACGTCGAACTTGCCGCTGGCGTCCTGGCTGAGGACATACCGAACGACCTGAGGGTCGACGACGCTTGGCGTCTTCATCGTCTCGAAGGCCAGGACAAGCAGCTGTTCATAGCTGCTGCCCGCCAACGTCCAGCCTGCAATCTGCCGGCCCTTGTTGCGATAGAGCAGCAGCAGCAGCTTTTGCAGGTTGGCAGCGAGCATGTCGCCGGCGACCTTCTTCTCCTCTGCCGGCACCGTCTTCGACTGCATCGCATCCAGCACGGCCAGCACGGTGTCGCGGATGGCATCGACCCACTCCTGGATCACCGCGCCCAGCGGGGGTGATGTGCAGAAGCGGGGCGACGCGAAGTGCGAGCGCAAGGCGGCGAGATGGGAGGCAAAGTCCTTGCCGGCGACGAGCTTCAGCAGATCGTCGTGGCGGCTCTTGAGGGTGCTCAGCGCGACGAGCCCCGCCTGGTCGACGCCCACGGTGCGCACGCCGAGCAGGGCGGCCATGTGATCGAGCACGGGCTTCGCAAGGGCATGGCCGCCCCCTTCCTTCTTCGCTTCGAAGACCTCCAGCAAGTCCGGCCACAGCGTGATCGACTCCTGCGTCGACGATCCGAAGACCGCGTCCAGCAGGTGCTGGCAGTCGTTGCCGGGTGTCCATGCAGAGACGGCGACGTTCCTGCCTTGCGTGAGTGCGAGCAGCACCCCCTTCAAGTGCACACCGAACGCGCCGATGAGGCGCTTGGCTGCTTCATCGGGCAGGACCTTCGACGCGGCGGTGACGGCGCCCACGGCATCGCGAAGCGCCTTCAACCATGACGCGATGGCGCAGAAAAGAGGCTGCCCGGCGGCGACCGTCAGCAGCGGCTGCGCGGTCGTGTCTTCCCCGTGGAGCACCAGGTCCCACTGGATCTGCGGATATCGGGCGCGCAGCGCCTTCTGGCACTCCACCACCTTCTCCATGGAGCCCCAGTTCGGGTGGCCGGTCTTCAACACCGACTTCACCGCATTGCAGTACATCGCCGTGCGGCTGGGGTTCTCCTTCGGGCTCCAGGATCTCGTCTCCCTCTTCTGCCCTGTCTTCGCAAGGAATTCCTCGTACAGCACGAAATGCAGGCATTGCAGCCAGGCCGCCGGAGTGCGTTGCACGACAGGCGGCAGCCCGGCGCTGCCGTCGGGCTCGACGGTGCACCACTGCGCCTGCATGCCGTCGAGCAATGCGAGCTCGATGGCCATCTGCTTGAGCTGTCGTGCCTGAGCCGACACGGCCAGCGTCTTCAGCCACTGCCAGATCGCGGTGTCGCCGAGCTTTTCCTCGCACAGGTACGCCACCAACGAGACCACGAAGCCGGCTTGCGTGTCGTCGGGCACGAGGTGCTCGAGGGTCTTCACGTGGACCAGCAACTGCGGAACGACCTTGGCGGCGCGTCGCAGGAGCAACTGCAGTTGCAGCGGGTCGAGCTGACTCGCCGCGTCCGGCACGGCCACGAACAGCATCGTGAACAGGCCGCCGTCCACGGCATCCGTCGAGTCGAGGAGTCTGCCGACGATGACTTGCTTGATCCTTCCAGCCTTGGCGATGGTCTGGATGAGCGCGTGCTGGCGCCGCGGGTCCTGAGGACGCCGCCGTATCCGCTCGTCGCCGAACGCCAGGTCGACGAGATGGGTGACCCTGTAGTCGGCGATCCCAGAACCCGTCTTGCGCTTGAGCAGGCTCTCCAGGTTGTCGATCAGGTCTTGCCACAGCCAGTCGGGGATGACCACATCGGGTCTGCCCAACATCGAGGTGAGCACTTCGAGGCGCTGCGCGGGATCGTCGACGAAGGCCAGGAGCTGGCGGGCGCTCGTTCGCTGAGGGTCGTTCTGGAAGGCAGGAACGGCGTCGAGTCTTTCCGCCAGCCGGCAGCAGGCCTTGGCACTCTCCTCGCTCTTGTCCAGGCTCAGCGCCAACGACACCAGGTTGAGCCAGGAACCGTCGTTGCCTTGGAAGCCGCCATGGGCAATCTCATAGACCGCGCGCGGCGGGCACCTTCGCTGCTGCAACAGGTACTCGACCAGCAGCCCGGGGTCGTCTTCGCTGGTCATCATGAGTTTCATCAGGTGTTCGGTGAAACCCGGGAGACTGAAACAGGGCAGGAGGGGAACGACGCAGGTATTGAACGGGACGAAGCACGGGTAGAAGGCGGCCGCGCGGTACTTCAGAAGCTCGGGCAGCAGGGCACGATACCTGGGATCCTTGAACAGGTGCTGCACCCACAGCTTCAGATCCGGCAGGGCGGCCCGACTGGCCGAGGTGGGCGAGTTGAGCGCGTCGACGAGCGTCTTGACCGCATCCGTGTCATCGGGATGCCCGTCCACCACCGCGGTGATCACGATGTGCCACGTGTCCAGGTTCAGTTGGCTTGCGAAGCGGGCAGCGAACAAGGCATGGGCCGATGCCCGTGCTCGAGGAAGCGTCTTGCTCACCAGCTCGAATACTTTCGCCATCAGCGCGGGCCCGGGGCTCAGCGAGCTCACCCCATGCGCCAGGACTTCGATCACCTTGGCTCCTTGTGCCGCCAGCTGGCTTGCACCCACGGCAAAGGCGAAGTCCCACAACTCGGGTGACGCCTTGAGCCAACCGGCCGGCCAAAGCGCGCACGAGAGGATCTCGCCCAGCTCCTTCAGGGGGTCGCCATGGCCGGGGTTGGCGCTGAGGATGGCGTGCACGAGCGCCGGCGGCCGATGATTCTCGTCTCCCAGTGACTCCAGGAGTTGGCAGCGCACGCTGCTCCACTGCGTCTTGAACTCGGTCAGCGCCGCCTGGAACTCGCCTGCGAACGTCGGGCTCGCGCAATTCGCGCAAAGCAACTCGACCGCTCGTCGATGCTTGTCGTGCTCATCGAGGAGTGCCAGGGAGAAGGCTTCTCTGACGATCGACGAGGTGCTGGGATGGGGTGTTGTCTTTTCCATGGGATACGGCGGCGCGCGTCATGAAGCTGGTGCTGATCATGGCAATGCGGCGGCGACATACGCAATGCGAAGACTTCCGAGGCGTACTAGGAAATGGTCCTACGCCTTTCGACGAGGAACCCGATCGTGAAGGCGATCGGGCGGGTGCATCGACGACGGACATGGGCCGGCGATCGCCGACGCCTTGTGATCCGAACATCCCCTTTGCACCGGGGGTGTAGCAAAGCGCATTACGCTAGGGGCTCGTCAACTGCGAAAGGAGGTGATATGTCTTCCATCTCTCGGTCCGGGACGGACCCCTACGTGATGTAGCTGGTTCTGTCGCCAGACCCGCGGGCGCTCCACACCTCCGGTGGGAGCGCCCGCGTCACGTTCGGGCCACCTACTTCACCATCTCCGGTGCCAGCAACCTCGGCAGGAACAACGCGATCTCCGGCCACACGATGAGCCCGATCAGCACGAGCAGCATCGGCACCAGCATCACCATGGTGTCCTTGAGCGCAAACCGCAGCCGCACCTTGGCCACCGCACAGGCGATCATCAGACACAGCCCGTAGGGCGGCGTCACCAGGCCGAACGCCAGCGAGACGATGCCGATGATGGCGAACTGGATCGGGTGCATCTGCACCGATGCCGCCAGCGGCTGCAGCGTCGTGCCGACGATGATGATGGCGGGAATCGCATCGAGGAAGCAGCCGACGACAAGGAACGCACCGGCGATGAACATGCCCACGCCGATGGGGCCCATCCCCCAATCGGACACGTTCTCGAGCAGCGCGCGCGGGATCTGGTAGTACGCCAGCAGCCAGCCGAAGACCGATGCGGTGCCCACGCAGAACAGCGCCAGCGCCGCCAGCCGGCCGGTGTCGGCGAGCGCGGTGACGAGCCGGGGCCAGTCCATCTCGCGGTAGATGAAGATGGACAGCAACGCGGCATAGATCACCGCCACCGCCGCCGATTCGGTCGGCGTGAACCAACCGAGCAGGATGCCGCCGACGATGATGACCGGCGTGGTGAGCGCCGGGATGGAGGCGATCATCGACAGCACGAATTCGCGCAAGGTCGCGCGCGGATACACGGGGTAGCCGCGCCGCACCGCGTAAACGTGCACGGTGGCCATCTGCGCGCCGGCGATCAGCAGGCCGGGGATGACGCCGGCGAGGTACAGCGCGCCGATCGACGTGGAGATGACGCCGCCCCACACCACCATCAGGATCGACGGCGGGATGATCACCGCGAGCACCGCCGACACGGCGGTGATGGCGATGGAAAACGAGAGGTCGTAGCCTTCCTTCGTCTGCGCGTCGATGAAGATCTTGCTCTGGCTTGCCGCGTCGGCGGTCGAGGAGCCCGAGATGCCGGCGAAGAAGACCGACACCACGACATTGATCTGCGCGAGCGCACCCGGCAGGCTGCCCACCATCACGCGCGACAGCCGCACCAGCCGGTCGGTGATGCCGCCGATGCTCATCAGGTTGGCGGTGAGCAGGAAGAACGGCACTGCCAGCAGCACGAACGAGTTGTAGGCCTTGAAGGTCTCGTTGAACAGCGTCATCGGCGACAGCCTCGGCTCGATGACCAGCACCGGCAGGCAGGCGAGTCCCAGCGAAAACGCCACCGGCACCCGCAGCGCCAGCAGCGCGAAGAAGGTGCCGAACAGCACCAGGGCGGCCATCCCCGGCGACAGCACGGCCGACGTCATGCCTCATGACGCGCCATGAGCACGCGCAGGTTGTCGACGAAGTGCTCGCCGAGGAACACGATCCACGTGAGCCCGGCGATGGGCCAGGCGGCGAAGATCCACGGCATCGGCAGCTCGGCGAGCTCCGAGGTCTGGTCCCACCCGAAGCGCACGAAGCGCACGCCCCATGCCACGAACACGATCGCGAACACCAGCATGCACAGGTGCGACACCACGGCGAGCAGCGCCTGGGGCTTCGGGGCGAGATCGGGCCACACGTCGACGTCGAAGTGCGTGCCCTCGCGCACGCCGATCATCGCGCCGATCATGATCATCCAGATGAACAGGAAGCGCGACAGCTCCTCGGTCCAGATGTACGAGGGGATGAGCTGGGTGTAGCGCGAGACGATCTGCAGGGTGACCGGGACGACCAGGATCGCGACGCTGGCGACCAGCAGCGCGACCAGCACACGGTGCCAGGCGGCAAGCAGCTTTCTCACGCCGCGCGGATCACTTGATGCCGATGATCTTCGCGTGGATCGCCTCGGCGCCGATCTCCTTGGCGTAGGCGGCCATCACCGGATCGACCAGCTTCTGCATCTGCGCGCGGTCGGCGAACGGAATACGCTTGAGGCGCCCTGCCTTCTCCAGCGCCTCGAGCTTGGCCTCGTCCTCGCTCGACTCGACCTGGCGGCCGTAGGCGCCGGCTTCCTTGCCGGCCTTCAGGATGGCGTCCTGCAGGTCCTTGGGCAGCGTGGCGAAGGTCTTGCCCGAGAAGCACAGCGGCCGGATGGTGATCGCATGCTGCGTCATGCTGAGGTTGGGCGCGACCTCGAAGAATTTCATCTGCTCCACCCCGGCGGCCTCGTTCTCGCCGGCCGAGATGACGCCGTTCTGGATCGCGTTGTAGACCTCGTTGTAGGCGATGACGGTGGGCGACATGCCGGTCGCGGCGAAGGTGCGGCTCCAGATGGGCGCGCCCTGCACACGCACCTTGAGGCCCTTCATCTCGTTGAGGTTGCGCACCGGCTTGTTGGCGAACACGTTGCGCGTGCCGCCGCCGGCATAGCCGATCAGCATCACGTCGGCCTTCTGCGCGATCTCGTCGGCGATCGGCTTGAGCACGTCCTGGTCGAGCACCTTGTTCCAGTGGTCGAGGTCGCGGAACAGGAACGGCGCGTCGATGAAAGGCGCGGCCTTCGAGAAGGTGGACATGTGCGCCGGCGAGACGATGGCGTAGTCGACCGCCTTGCCCTGGTTCATGTAGGCGAAGTAGTCCTTCTCGAGACCGAGCTCGCTGTTCTTGTGCAGGACGAAGTTGACCGGCTTGCCGTAGTACTTCTTG
The DNA here is from genome assembly GCF_029855045.1 of Piscinibacter sp. XHJ-5. Lineage (GTDB taxonomy): Bacteria > Pseudomonadota > Gammaproteobacteria > Burkholderiales > Burkholderiaceae_C > Albitalea. Next base: position 1,533,450 of record NZ_CP123228.1, on the reverse strand, counting down.
ACCAGTTCCTCGAAGCGGACCATGGCCTTGGTGAAGGCGTGCTGGTCGTTGAACTGCGAAGCGCCGTGCAGCGTGATCGCCGCCTGCCCCTGCGCAGCCAGGCCGGTGAGGGCCAAGGCGGCTGCCGAACCCACACGGAACACCACACGGAGCAAAGCCTTCATGCCGAACTCCCGAAAAGCGTCGACAAAGCAATCGGTCCGGTTCAGGATGTCATCCGCTTCCGGGGGTGTCAATTGCGGCACACCCGGTCCTTCCATTCCGACCACCGCCATGGAAACACCGACGCTGCAAGCACCGGCCGGCAGCTGCGATTGCCACATCCACGTCTACGACGACCGCTACGCGCTCGCGCCGACGGCGACCTTCAAGCCGCCTGCCGCGCCGGTGGCGGCCTATCGCGAAGTGCAGGCCGCACTGGGCCTCGAACGCGTGGTGGTGGTGCAGCCTTCGGCCTACGGCTTCGACAATCGCTGCACGCTCGACGCGATGGCCGGGTTCGGCGCCGCGGCGCGCGGCGTGGCGGTGGTGCCCACGGACGTGAGCGACGAGCAGCTGGAGCGGCTGCACGACCAAGGCGTGCGCGGCATCCGCTATCTGATGCTGATGAAGCCCGTGATGGGCTGGGACTCGCTGGAGACGATGGCTGCACGCATCGCGCCGCTCGGCTGGCACATCGACCTGCAGTTCGACGGTCGCGAGTTTGCGCAGCGCGAAGCGCTGCTGTCGCGTTTGCCGTGCGACCTGGTCATCGACCACAACGGGAAGTTCCTCGAACCCGTCGGCGTCGACGATCCGGCGTTCCGGTCGCTGCTGCGCCTGGTCGGATCGGGCGACGTGTGGGTGAAGCTGTCCGCGCCGTACGAGACCTCGAAGGCAGGCGCTCCCGGCTACGACGACGTGAGCGCGCTGGCGCGCGCGCTGGTCAAGGCCCATCCCGCGCGCTGCCTGTGGGCGAGCAACTGGCCGCATCCGAACCAGGATCCGGCGCCGTCGAATGCGGCGATGCTCGACCTGCTGCTGCGATGGGCGGACGACCAGGCGACGCGCGACAGCATCCTCGTGAGCAACCCGGCGCTGCTCTACGGGTTCTGAAGCACCGTTCGGCATCAACCCCGGTCTCACCAGGGCCGCGCGGACGGGCCAACATTCCGCGGCCTTGCAACATCCGCACGAGGAGACGAGATGCGCACCAAGTCACTCCTGGCCGCGTCGGCGGTGCTGCTGGCGGCATGCCAGACGACGCCGCCTCCCGCAGCGCCACCGGCCGCGCCAGCAAGCCCGGCCGCGGCTGCCGCGACGCCCGCGCCGGTCTGGCAGCAGGGGCGCAGTCCCGAGCAGGCCGCGTCGCCGCTGGCGCCGCATCCGGGGCGCATGACGGTCACCTCGCCGAACGAGATTCCGCTCGGCAGCTTCAAGCTCCTTCCGGGCTTTCGCGCCGAGCTCTGGGCCACCGGCATTCCCGGCGCCCGCGCGATGGTGCGCGGCAACAGCGGCAAGGTCTATGTGGGCACGCGCGTCATCGGCCGGGTCTACGAGATCACCGACAACGGCACCCAGCGCACCAGTCGCATCGTCGTCGACAAGCTGACGCAGCCTTCCGGCGTCGCGATGCACAACGGCGCGCTGTACGTGATGGCGATCGACAAGGTGCTGCGCTTCGACGGCATCGAGGCCCATCCCGCGGTGCAGCCGGTCGACATGACCGCCGCGTTCAAGCTGCCGAAGGAGCAGCACCACAACTGGAAGTACATCGCGTTCGGCCCCGACGGCAAGCTCTACGTGCCGTTCGGCGCGCCGTGCAACATCTGCGTGCCGGGCGACGAGTACGCGCAGATCCGCCGCTACAACCCCGACGGCTCCGGCATGGAGGTCATCGCGCGCGGCGTGCGCAACACGCAGGGATTCGCCTGGCATCCGGTGACGCGAGAGCTCTGGTTCACCGACCACGGGCGCGACTGGATGGGCGACGACGCGCCCGAGGACGAGCTCAACCGCCTCGCCGGCACCGGTGCGAACTTCGGCTTTCCGTACTGCCACGCCAACGGCATCGCCGACAAGGACTTCCCGCGGCCCAATGCCTGCGCGAACACGGTGCTGCCGGTGAAGACGATGGGACCGCACGCGGCCGTCATGGGCGTCCACTTCTACACCGGCACGATGTTCCCGGCGGAGTACCGCAACGCGATGTTCGTCGCGCGCAAGGGCTCGTGGAACCGCACGCGCAAGTTAGGCTTCGATGTGGTCACGGTGCGCGCCGACGCCGCCGGCAGGAACCTCACGGTCTCGCCGTTCATGACCGGCTTCCTCGATCCCGCGACCGAAGCGTTCAGCGGCCGCCCGGTGTACCTGCTGCAGATGCCCGACGGCGCGCTGCTGCTGTCGGACGAGCAGCTCGGCGCGATCTATCGCATCTCGTATGTCCGTTGACGGCGCGAAGCGCGCCGCGGCGGCGCTGCTGTTGGCCGCCGCCGCGACTGCACCCGCGCAGACGAGTCCGCAGCGGCTGGCCGCCTGTGCGGGCTGCCACGGGCCGCGCGGCAACGCCGCCGTCGCGCACTGGCCTTCCCTCGCAGGCCAGCCCAGGCTCTTCATCGAGAACCAGCTGGTGCTGATTCGCGAGGGGCTGCGCGACGTGCCGGCGATGAAGGCCGCGATGGCCGGCATGACCGACGCGGAGATCACGGCGCTGGCCGGCTACTACGCCGCGCAGCCGGTGGTGCCGCAGTCGCTGCCGCGCGACCCGGCGAAGTACCGCGCCGGCGAGCAGACGGCGCGCAAGCTGCTGTGCGGCACCTGCCATCGCGCCGACTACACCGGGCAGCAGCAGGTGCCGCGGCTCGCGCAGCAGAACGAGGCCTATCTCCTGGCCTCGATGCAGCAGTTCAGGGACAGCCCGGGCCCGGGCCGCGACACGCTCATGGCGTCGGTGCTGCGGGGGCTGAGCGACGAGGAGCTGGGGAACCTGTCGCACTACCTGGCGCAGTTCGGGCAGTGAGGCGGCCGCGCGCCACGGCCGTGCACATCACCCAGCACAGCCACGCCGACCACAGCGAGTGACTCGGATAGTGCGCCCCGCGCACCAGCTGCGCCGCGCCGAACAGCAGCCCCGCCAGGCACACGCCCGCGAGCCAGGCGCGCGCCAGTCGCGGCCTCGCTTCACGCCACAGGAAATATCCCGGAAGAAAGCCGAACGCAGCCACCGCATGCCCCGACGGAAAGCAGTGCCCCGGCCCGCCGTCGCGCACACCGATCCACCAGTGCGGCACGTGCGCGGCGACGCCGCCGAATTCGACGAGGTCCCACGGACAGCTCGTGTGGCTGAAGCGCTTCAGCGCGGGAATCAGCACCAGGCAGGCCAAGCTCACCAGCAGCCAGTGGCGACGCTCGGACCTCGAGGGACCCGCGATCAGCGCACGTTGCGCGTCGAGTGCGAGCAGCGCCAGCACCAGCCATGCCAGCACCCGCCCGCCTTCGTGCAACAGCCCGCTGGTGAACCACGCGTCGCGCCACGCGAATCCCTGCGCATCGCCGAACCAGCGCACGACGGCCAGGTCCCAGCCCGACGCATCCCACAGCACCAGCAGGCCGCCCGCCACGGCGGCGATCCGTGCGTCGCGCGCCGCCGTCATGGCGCCAGCGTGCGACAGCCATGCACCAGGTCCCACGCCGGCTCGTGCAGCGCAGTGCGTACGTCCAGCAGGCCCAGCAGCGTGTGGAACAGATGGTCGTGGCCCGCCGGCTGCGTCGCCCTTTGCTGCAAGCATCCCGCATCGATGGCCATCGATTGCCGGAAGCCGTCGGACATCCACATCAGCATCGGCACGCGCTTCTGCGTGTCCGGCGCGATGGCGTACGGGATGCCATGGAGGAAGAGGTTGTTCTCGCCCAGCGACTCGCCGTGGTCGGAGACGTACACGAGGGCGGAATCCACCTCGCCGGCGCGGGCCTGCAGGCGACGGATGGCGGTGGCGAGCACGTGGTCGGTGTAGAGCAGCGCGTTGTCGTAGGCGTTGACGATCTCCGCCTGCGTGCAGGCCTGCAGGTCGTCGCTGCGGCACGCCGGCGCGAAGCGGTCGAAGGGCGGCGGATAGCGGCGGAAGTAGCCTGGCCCGTGGTTGCCGAGCTGGTGCAGCACCAGCAGCTGCACGCCGCGGCCGCGGTCCAGCCGCTGCGCGATCCCTGCCAGGAGCGTCTCGTCGAAGCACGCCCCGTCGCTGCACAGCCCGTCCGCGGGACGCGACAACGTGCTCTCGTACGGCAAGCCGTCGCACACGCCCTTGCAGCCGCCCTGGTTGTCGATCCACTGCACGTCGACGCCGGCACGCGCGACCACGTGCAGCAAGGACTCGCTGCCGCGGATGCGCGTCTCGTCGTAGTCGCGGCGTCCCACCGGCGCGAACATGCAGGGCAGCGACACCTCGGTGCTGGTGCCGCAGGAGCTCACCTGCGTGAAGTTGATGACCGGCAGGGACGCCAGCTGCGGCGTGGTCTGCCGCGCGTAGCCGTTCAGCCCCCAGTTCGCGGCACGCGCCGTCTCGCCGACCACCAGCACGACCAGCCGCGGACGCGCCGCCGCCGACCACGACGGCCCCGGCACGGCGTCGCCGCCGATGCTCCGCCGCGGCGTTCCTGCGCCGTGCGCTTCCGAGACCAGCACGCGCCCCAGTGACCACACCGCATTTGCCGGCGTGATCAGGTAGCGCGCGTCGTGCTGGTTGCGGATGAAAGAGGCGAGCGGCTGGAACATGGCGAGCAGCGCGCCCGCCAGGATGGCCAGCGCCATCAGCACCCAGACGCTTCGAACGAGCAGCGCCCGACCCCAGGGCCGCCGCACGATGCGCACGCGCCACAGCAGGGCGAGCGGCAACACGGCGTACAGCAGCAGGTGCGCCACCAGGCGCAGCGAGAGCAGCTCGCGCGCTTCGCCCGGATGCGTGTGAAGCACGTTACGCAGCATGCCCGGATCGAGGTAGACGCCGAGTTCCTGCATGAAGTGGATGGCGAACGCGGTGGCCACGAGCAGCAGCGACACCAGCGGCTTGACCGTCCACCGGCAGGCGAACGGGGCGAGCAGGAGCCAGTTCAGCGCCACCAGGCCCACCACGAGCGCGAGCACGAACAGCCAGGTCGAAGGATGGGACAAGGCCCGCTCCTTCAGCGCGGCGGAGAGGAAGGGACGGTTGGCCGCCAGCGCCCAGAACAGGCTGGCGGCCAGCAGGACCTGCTCGGTGGTGGCCTCGACCGCGAGGCCGCGGGCAGGCGCCCTGTCGACATGCACAGACATCGCGCCATTGCGCACGGGCATCCTGAAGGCGACCTGAAGCGGCAAGGTGGTACCGTGCCGCGTCATGCGGCTGCTGCTCATCGAAGACGACGACATCCTCGGCGAAGGCCTGCGCGACTTCCTGCGCGTCGAAGGCCACACGGTCGACTGGTGCCGCAGCCTGCGCGAGACCGGCGCCTTTCGCGACGAGCCGTACGACGCGTTGCTGGTCGACTGGCAGCTGCCCGACGGCTCGGGCCTCGACTGGCTGCGCGAGCGCCGCAACCGCGGCGACGCGACGCCCGCCTTGATGCTGACCGCGCGCGACCGGCTCGGCGACCGGATCCACGGCCTGGACAGCGGTGCCGACGACTACCTCGTCAAGCCGTTCGCGCCGGAGGAGCTTGCCGCTCGACTGCGGGCCGTGAGCCGGCGACGCGCGGGCAGCGCCGGGCCGCGCCGGCGCTTCGGCGACGTCGAAGTCGACCTGACCGCCCGCTGCGCCTTCATCGACGGCCAGGCGGCGGACCTCACCGCGCGCGAATGGCAGGTGCTCGAGGCGCTGGTGCTGCGCGCCGGACGCATCGTGCCCAAGTCGGACCTCGAGAAACTCATGCTGGGCTTCGACTCCGAGATCGCGAGCAACGCGCTCGAGGTCCACGTGTCGGCGTTGCGCCGCAAGCTCGGCCGCGACCTGGTCGAGACGGTGCGCGGGCTGGGCTACCGCATCGGCGCGCCATGACGCAGCTGCCGTCGATCCGCGGCCGCCTGGCGCGCGCCCTGGTGGGCTGGTCCATCGCCTGGGCCGTGGCGGTCGCCGGCGCGGTGTGGCTCGCCGTGGAGCATGAGGTCAGCGAGCTGCTCGACGACACGCTGCAGGCATCGGCCGACGTGCTGGGCGGCCTGCTCGTGCGCGGCGACGCGCCGGCCGCGGACCCGCGCGAGGCGAACGGGGCCGAGCCCGAGACCCGTTTCGCCTGGCAGGTCGTCGGCCCGGACGCCCGCCTGCTGCTGCGCTCCCGCCACGCACCGGCGTCCCCGCTGCACGCCAGCGCCACGCCCGGCTTCAGCCGGACCACCGAGTGGCGCACCTACGGCCGGCCGCTGGGCGCCGACGGCCGCATCCTGTACGTGGCGCAGACGCGGGAGGAGCGACGCGAAGCGCAGGCGGAGATCACGCTCAGCACGGCGCTGGCCGCCCTGGCCATCGGGCTGCTCGGGCACCTGTGGCTGCGCAGGCGCGTGCGGCAGGAACTGCTGCCGCTGGAACGGCTGTCGGACCAGCTCGCCGGTCACGAGCCGCTGCAGGCGGGCGCGTCGCTGGGAGCGCCGGAGCGCGACGAACTGCAGCCCGTGCACGCCGCCATCGAGGAGCTGGTGCGGCGACTTGCGCTGCGGGTCGCGCGCGAGCGCGCCTTCACCGCCCACGCGGCGCATTCGTTGCGCACGCCGCTGGCCGGCATCGACACGCAGCTCGCCGTCGCGCTGCGCGAGTGTCCACCCGAGCTGCAGCCGCGGCTGCGGCGCGTGCGCGAAGCGGCAGGCCGGCTGCAGCGCGTGGTGGCCGCGTTGCTCGCACTGTTCCGCAGCGGCGCGGCCTTGCAGCGTCAGCCGGTGGACCTGCACCAGCTGATGTCGCAGCTGACCATCCACGGCATCGAGTGGGAGGTGCTGGGGCGCGGCGTGATCGATGCGGATGGGGACCTGCTCGCGGCGGCACTGCTGAACCTCATCGACAACTCGCTGCGCTGCGGCGCGCACAAGCTCGTCGTCGACGTGCCGAGCCCGGGGACCCTGCGGATCGCCGACGACGGACCGGGGGTGTCGCACGAGCGCCGGCAGGAGCTGCAAGCGGCGCTCGACAGCCAGGCGTACGAGGGCAGGACCGGGCTCGGCTTGATGCTCAGCGACCTGGTGGCGCGCTCGCACGGCGGCGCCTTGCGGCTGCCGCCTGCCGAGCGCGGCTTTGCGGTGGAGTTGCAGCTGGGTGAGCCTTGAACCCCGGCGCGATCTGGCGTAGCTTGATGCCGTTGCCGAGGAGGCCATCATGTCGCCGAACGCTCTCGCCCTCGCCCTCGTCCTCGCCATCGCATCGCTGACCCTGCCTGCCACGCCGGCCCTGGCGCGCGGCGGCGCCGTCGACGCGCGCGCCGGCGTGCAGGTCGGCCATCACCACCACGGCGGCCACGGCCATGGGCGCCATGGCGCCCACCATCATCACCACTGGCGCGGCAGCGTGTGGCTGGGCTTCGGCCTGGGCTGGCCCTATGCGCCCTACTGGCACGACCCCTGGTATCCCGGCCATGCGGTCATCGAGCGCGCGCCCCTGCCGGCGCCCGTGGCGGCGCCGGTGCCCGCCGCACCCGACCCGAAGTTCGTCGCCGGCCAAGGCCAGGACTGGCGGCAGACCGAATACGACCGGCAGGCTTGCAACCGCTGGGCGATGACGCAGGCCGATGCCGTGGCCGATGCGCAGGTGTTCCACCGGACGAGCCTGGCCTGCATGGAGGCTCGCGGCTACGCGGTGCGCCAGTGAGACGCACCCTCTCCTCGCTCGCCCTCACCCCAGCGAAGGCGGACTGACGATCGCCGGCTGTTCTTCGCCGACGGGTCGTTCCTCCTCAGCTCGTCGCCCGCCGCTGATGCTCCTGCTGTGCCCGGTGCTCATGTGACGACGAGTGCGTGAATTCCGTCGCGCCCATGGCCGGGGCGATGCGCGTGAACCACGCTGCGGCGTTTAGGCTGGCGGGCTCGACCGGCATCTCCGCACATCCATGATCGCCGCACTGCGCCGCCTCGCCCTTCTGCTCTGCCTGCCCGTCGCACTCTTCGTCGGGCTTTTCGCCAGCACGGCGGCTCGCGCCGAGGACGCCGCGTCTGCCGTCGCCCACGGCAGCCTGCAGGCCGCGCTGCTCACACCCGATCTGCCGCTCGAGACGGTGCCGGCCGCGCGCGCGCAGACGCTGTGGGAAGCGGACAGCACGCGCGTGCAGCGGATGCTGCCCTATCGCTCGCAGGGCAGCTGGATCCGCATCACACCCGGCCCGCTGCCGCCCCAGCCGCTGCTCATCGTCGAAGGACAGATCGCCGACAGCGTGGTGCTGGTGCTGCCCGACGGCAGCCGGGTGGAGCGCTCGAAGCTGCGTCCGCCCGAGCGCGATGGCTCGGCCATTGCGCTGGTGTTTCCGCTGCCGGCCACGCTGAAGCCCGGTACGGCGCTGCTGCTTCACCTGGCGCACCATCACCGCGTCAATGTCGATCTGTCGATCGTCGCCGGCGAGCCCTGGCGTGCCTACGAGCGCACGCGGCTCATCGTGTCGGCTGCGATGTATGCCGCGCTGGTCGCCTTCGCCGTGATCGCGGCCTGCTACTGGGTGGCGCTGCGCGAGCGCATGTTCGCCGACTACACCTGCTACCTGCTGTGCCTGATCCTGTTCATGACGGCCAGCGCCGGACTGCTGTACGCGGCCCCGGGCGGCGCCTGGATCGGTCGGCTCGGCATCCACGGGCAATGGGCCGCTGCCACGGCGGCGATCGGCTTTGCCGTGGGCTTCGCGCGCGACTTCCTCGAGCTGCCGCGTTACGCGCCTCGGCTGCTGCCGCTGATGGACCGGCTGCGCGCCGCGCTGCTGGCGGCAGCCATCGCGATCGCGCTGTGGCCGTGGCCGGCGAGCCGATTCGGCATGGCCGTCGTGGCCACGCTGCTGCTCGTCAACCTGCTGATGATCGGGCTGGGCGTGCGTGCGGCAAGAGCCGGCAACCGATATGGCTGGTACTTCCTCGCCGGCTGGGTGCCGCTGACGCTGGCCACATCGCTGCGCAGCATGCAGGCGGCAGGCCTGATCGACATCGCCGCCAACGACGTCTACCTGTACGCGCTGGGCGCCGTGTGGGAGGCGCTGGCGCTCACGCTGGGCATCGCCGACCGCGTGCTCGGATTCCGCCGCGAGCGCGACGTCGCCCGCAAGATGGCCGAGCACGACATGCTGACCGGCGTACTCAGCCGTCGCGCGATCGAGATGCAGTTGCGCGCCTTGGCGAGCGAGGCGCGCGCGGGCGGCAGCGGGTTGGGCGTGCTGTTCCTGGACATCGACCACTTCAAGTCGATCAACGACCGCTTCGGGCACGCCACCGGCGACGCCTGCCTGGTCGCCGTGGCGCAGCGCCTGCAGGCCGAGCTGCGCGAGGGCGATCACCTCGGGCGCTGGGGCGGCGAGGAGTTCGTCGCGCTGCTGCCCGGCGCAAGCCTCGACAACGCCCAGCACACCTCGCAGCGCATCCTGCGGCGGGTGGCCGCCGATCCGGTGGAGGTCGCCAGCGGCAGCGTGTCGGTCACCGTGAGCATCGGCATCGCCGTGTTCGATCCGCTGCACGACGACATCGACAGCCTGCTGCATCGGGCGGACACGGCGCTGTACCGCGCGAAGGCGAATGGTCGCAATCGCGTCGAGCGGGACCTGGGCCTGGTGGCCGGATGATGCCGCTCCGTCGCGCTTGCGATTGAGACATCCCGATACGTTCCGCGGCACGTGGATTGCCCGATCTCCATCGGGACAACTTCGCGAGAAACGCATGAGAACTTCCGCTTCGAAACTCATCCTGAGCGCTTCGGCGATCCTGGTCATCGCCGGCTGCGCCACCCGGACCCGCGAGGTGATCTACACCCCCGCGCCCGCCCCCGCTCCGTCGGTGGCCGTCGCGCCTGCGGTGGTCACCACACAACCGGCGGTCGTCGTGGCGGCCACCCCGCCGCCCACACCTCGCAGCGAGGTTCAGCCGCCGGCGCCGTCGCCGGGCCACGTGTGGGTGCCGGGGTACTGGAACTGGTCGAACGGCCGCTACGACTGGGTCGCGGGCCACTGGGAATCGCCGCGCGCCGGCTACGCCTGGGTGCCGTACCGCTGGGAGATGGTGGACGGCCAGTGGCAGCTGCGCGGGGGCACCTGGACCCCGCAGTGATCCTGAATCGCGGGTGAGCGGGCCTTCGGCCCCTCACCCCGGCCCTCTCCCGCCGGCTGGCGGGAGGGCGGTAGCGCCGTAGCATCGGTCGTTGGCGCCTGCCTGCGTGCGTGGCGCAAGCCGACCGAAAGGAGATTCCATGGCGAATTCCAGCTCCGCGCTGCCGCTGAAGGACCGCGTGGCCATCGTCACCGGCGCGAGCCGCGGCGGCGGCCGCGGCATTGCGATCGAGCTGGGCGCAGCCGGCGCGACCGTGATCGTCACCGGGCGCAGCACGCGCCGCGAGCCGGCGCCCGCCTATGGCCGCATCCTGTCGCTGTCCGGTCTGCCGGCCGTCCCCGGCAGCATCGACGAAACGGCCGACGAGGTGGGCCGCGCCGGCGGGCGCGGCATCGCGCTGAGCTGCGACCACACCCGCGAGGAAGAGGTCGCCGACCTGTTCGCGCGGGTCCACCGCGAGCACGGCCGGCTGGACGTGCTGGTGAACAATGCCTGGGGCGGACACGAAACCTTCGACGGCGTGTTCGACGCGCCGTTCTGGGAGCGCCCGATGTCGCACTGGGACTCCATGTTCGACCGGGGCGTGCGCAACCACCTGCTGGCCAGCCGCCATGCCGCGCCCATCATGGTCCGCCAGCACCGCGGGCTCATCGTCACCACCACGTTCTGGGATCGCGACCGCTACATGCGCGGCAACCTGTTCTACGACCTTGCCAAGGCGGCGATGAACCGCCTGGCCTTCGGCATGGCCCAGGAGCTGCGTCCGCACGGTGTCGCCTCGCTCGCCGTCTCGCCGGGATGGATGCGCACGGAGTTCGTCCTGGCGGGACATCACACGGACGAGGCGCATTGGCACGAGCGTCCGGCGCTCGCGCGCACCGAGTCGCCGCGCTACCTCGGACGCGCGGTGGCGGCGCTGGCCGCCGATCCGCAGGTGCTCGGCAAGAGCGGCGCGGTGCTGCGCGTCGGCGACCTGGCGCAGGCGTACGGCTTCACCGACGTCGACGGACGCCAGGTCCCGCCCTTCGAGCTCGAGACCGGCGACGACCCTGCGTAGGAAAAATCCTTCCGCCGTCGGGGGCCGCAGCCGATGCGCGAGCCCGGGGCAGGGGCGTAACGTGATCCGATCATCAACTCGTCGTGGAGCGACCATGGGCACCCAAAAACCTGACGCTCGCGGGCAGGATCAGCGCGAGCAGATCGAGGATTCGATGAAGAAGGCGACCGAACAGGAGCCGGAGAACTTCAAGGACAAGGCCACCGACGAGAAGAAGGTCGAGATCGGTCCGGAGATGCAGCAGGCGCCGATCAAGGGCATCGACGCACCCGAGCGGCCCGGAAGCGGCCGGTGAGGCTGCGCCTCTCGGCGGCCCTGGCCGCGGCCTTGCTGATGGGCGCGTGCGCCGTCGCCGGGCCGCGCGACATCCCCAACGGCAGCAGCTCCGCATCGGTCATCGGGCGCATGGGCCCGCCCAGCGCCGAGCATGTGGCCGCGTCCGGCGGTCGCCGGCTCGAGTACACCGGCGGCACCTTCGGCCGGTTCACCTGGATGTTCGAGTTCGATGCGGGCGACCGCCTCGTGAACGCCGAACAGGTGCGCGACGAGCCGCACTTCAACGCGATCCAGGCCGGCATGGGCTCACGCGAAGTGCTGGCGCGCATCGGCCGGCCCTCGACCACCTGGCCCCTCTCGCGCCAGCGGCAGATCGTCTGGTCGTATCGCTACGACTCGCCGTTCTGCCAGTGGTTCATGGTCGGCATGGGCATGGACAACCGGGTCGTCGACACGGCGTACGGGCCGGATCCGATCTGCGACGACGACGACTTCCTGCGCCTCAGATCCGTGAGGTGACGTGGCACGCTGGGCTTCGACAAGCTCAGCCCGAACGGAGGGGCTCAGCCCGAACGGAGGGGTTCAGCCCGAACGGTGGGCCCCCGCCACCGTTCGCCCTGAGCTTGTCGAAGGGCCGCTTGAAAGTGCCTGTCCCCGTCAGCGATCCACCACGTCGATGAGCGAGGCCTCCAGCGCCACCGGGCCCTTCGCGACCTGCGAGAAGGCGTCGCGGATGTCGTCGAAGGTGCCCAGGCGGATGTCCTCGAAGTCGCCCCAGCGCAGCTGCGGCGGCAGCTCGTTGTAGACCTCGCGCTCGGTGGCGAGGCAGCCGACCGCCTGCTGGCGCACGCCGTCGGCACCGGCCGCCACCTTGAACCCCTGTGCGCCCGGCAGCACCATCGGCGTGTTGGCCTCCACGCGCGGGTCGCGCGCGAAGCGATTCGGAAAGATGCGCTGGATCTTGCCGCTCGACGGACTTTGCACGTAGCAGTACACGTAGGCCGGCTGCGCCGCGGTCACCGTCAGCTCGATGGGGTCGCCCTTGCGATAACTCGTCTTCGACAGCTTGACGGCGAGCTTCAGCTCCTTGGCCTGCGCCGCGGCAGCTTCGCCTTGGGCATCGGCCGTCTTCTCGGCAGCGAACGGCTTGGCGGGCGGCTTGGGAATGGGGCGCAGCAGGAACGCGCGCAGCGTGGCGAGGCCGGGCTCGCCCTCTTCCTTCAGGCCCAGAGCGCGGCGGTGCGCGGACAGCGCTTCGGTGTAGGCCGCGTTGGCCTTGCCGTCGGCGGGGCCGTCGTAGAACCGGCGAAAGCGCAGCTGCTCCTGGAAGAAGCGCACCAGCTCGGGCGTGCCCTCCATCGACAGGAACCAGTCCTCCACCTCGCGCTGGACGTCGGGATGGTTCTCGTCGATGCGCAGGCAGCTCCAGTACGGCAGGCGCAGCAGCTTGCCGGTGAGCTCGATCGAGGCGAGCTCGACCATGTTGCGCAGCGACTGCGCCACGCCTTCGCTGCGCGCCACCGCGAAGCTGAAGTTGAGGCTCCCGTTGCGGATCTGCGCCAGGCCGTCGCCGGCGCTGGTCTCTTCCTTGGTCACGACGACGGTGTTCTTCGAGCTGGCCCCGGGCACCAGGCTCAGGTCGGCCGTGGTCACCACGCTCGCGTCGAAGCCCAGCACCGAGGCCTGGCGGCTGTGGGCGCCGCGCAGGCCGAACAGCGTGCCCAGCGTCACGCCCAGGCCCGCCTGACGGCGCTCGACGTCCTCGTCGAACTGCGTGATGGAGCCGCGAATGTCGTATTGCGGCACCACCTTGAAGTCATTGAGCCGCTGCGCAATCGACAGCAGCTGCACCACGTTCTGGTTGTCCTGGCCGAAGGTGACCAGGCGCACGCCGCGGCTGCGCCGCGTCATGTCGGCAAAGGCCGAGACCATCATGTCGCGCGTTCCGGCGCCGAGGCGGCGCGACTGGTCCTGCATCTCCTCGATCATCACGCTGACGTCGCGCACGCCGAAGCGGTAGAGCAGGTCGTCCATGCAGCGCAATCCATCCGCGAAGGGCGTGACGTTGCGCTGCGGGGTCGCCTTCGGTCCCGTGGCGGCGGGCTGGACGACGACGGCGGGCGCCTGCGCGGTGCGCGGCGGGTTGGCGGCGCAGGCGCTCAGGACGAGCGCCGCCGCGAGGGTCAGGGGGAACTTCGACATGTAGGCTCCTGCGGCGGCGGCTCGCGCCGCCGGCGTCGTGGTCAAGGCTCAGGGCAGCGTGCGCGACAGCAGGGGCAGATCCAGCACCGGCCGGTCGAGCTCGAGGGGCTGCAGCGTGAAGCTGGGCGCGGCGATCGGGAAGGTGAACAGCGTGATGTCGACCTTCACGGTGTCTTCCGCGCCGATGCCGCCGTTGACGACCAGCGTCGAGACCGAGCTCGAGTCGACACCGTCGGTGCCCAGGCCGAGGAAAGTTTCTTCCTGGCGCTCGGCGGCTTCGCGCGCCAGCACGGCCTTGGTGTTGTTGACCGCGACGAACACGAAGTCCTGGCCGTTGATCAGACCGGTCAGCGGATCGTTGGAGCTGAGCGCGATGCCGTTGTTGCGCAGGCAGACGTCGCGGCCGTTGGTCGCGTCGCCCGGGATGCCGGGCACGCGCACGCGCTTGATCGGGAACAGCGGATTGCTGCACTCGAGCGCCACGCGGCGCACCGTGGCCTTGGTGCACTTCATCTTGCCGGCCGCGAACTGCGCCGTGTAGCCGCTGCGGCAGATCATGCCGTCGTCAGGGGATGCATGGCTGATGGCCGGCGCGGCGATGCCGGCACCCGCGACGACGGCGGCCGCGATGCCTTTGGCGAGGAGGAGGGTCTTGAGGGCTTTCATGGTGTTGGAACTCCGAAGTGGAAAAGGTCGATGGGTTGCTCGTGCCGTCTCGCGCTGGTGGATTCGCTCGCGGCACGCCCTCACTTTCGAAACCTTGTCGATTTCGGACACACGCCCCCGTGATGCATTGCGCACGGCGCGCGGCCTGGCCCCTAGTCCGAAGGATGGCCACGCCGGCGCAGCGTGACCTTGTTCACGATGTTGATGTCGGGTTGGGTCTGGCCTACATTGGCTCTCCCGCTTGAACGCGAAGGAGCTCGTCATGCCGATCCGTACCGCATCGCTGCACCGCCAGATCGAGAAGAACGGCGCGCGGCTTCACCGTGCGATGCAAGACCGCATCCACTCGCACGGCGCCGACGATCCGCCGTCCGAGCAGGAACAGGTGCTGATGGAAGAGCGCCGGATCCTCAAGGAAGCCCAGGCGACGCGGCATGCCCAGGCGCTGCAGCCCAAGCCCAAGGCCGCGAAGATCGTGAAGGAAGCGCGGCCGGCGAAGGAGCCCAAGGCGCCCAAGCCGCACAAGGAGAAGGCCGAGAAGGCACCCAAGGCGGCGAAGCCGGCCAAGGACCACATCACGCGCACCGAGAAGGCGGCGAAGAAGGCCGAGGCGGTGGCGGCGGCGAAGAAGGCGGCGAAGAAGTCCGCGAAGCCGTAGGCGAGATGAATTCGGCGACGCCGCGAGCCGGCTAGAGGTCGAGGACCAGCCGCTTCGACTTCGACCGCGAGCAGCAGGGCGTGAACTGGTCGTTCGCGGCCTGCTCCTGCGGCGTGAAGTACAGGTCCTTGTGGTCCGGCTCGCCCTCGAGCACGCGCGTGATGCAGGTGCCGCACACGCCCTGCTCGCACGAGGTCTGCACCTCGATGCCCGCCGCGGCCAGCGCCTGCACCACGGTCTGGTCCTTGGGCACGACGACGATGCGGCCCGAGCTGGCGATCTGCACCTCGAAGCTCTCGTCGCTGGCGGAAGGTCCCACGTCGGCGGAAAAGAACTCGTAGTGCAGCTGCGGTTCGGGCCACCCGGCCGCGCGCGCCGTGCTCAGCACGGCGTCGATGAAGCCCTTGGGCCCGCACACGTAGAGGTGCGTGCCGGCCTCGGGCTGGGCGAGCCGCCCCGCGATGTCGAACTTCTGCGCCTGCGGCCCGTCGTCGAAGTGGAACTGCACCCGCGGCGCGTAGCGCGAGCCGGCGATGCGGTCGTGAAACGCCGTGCGGTCGCGCGATCGGGTGCAGTAGTGCATCTCGAAGTCGGCGCCGGTCACTGCCAGCCGCTCGGCCATGCACAGGATGGGCGTCACGCCGATGCCGCCGGCCAGCAGCAGGCTGCGCCGCGCTTCGTGCGCGAGCGGGAAGTGGTTCTTCGGGCCGCTGATCGTGACGAGGTCGCCCACTTGAATGCGGTCATGCATGCCGGCCGAGCCGCCGCGCGTGGCGGGGTCGCGCAGCACCGCGATCTGGTAGCGGTGGCTTTCCGCCGGGTCGTTGCACAGCGAGTACTGGCGCGTGAGGCCCTCGGCCACGTTCACGTCGATGTGCGAGCCCGCCGAAAACGAGGGCAGCGGCTTGCCGTGGGCTTCCACCAGCTCGAAGCTGCAGATGTCGATCGCCTCGACGGTCTTGGACGCGACGCGAACCTGCAGGCCTGCCGTCACGTTGGTCATGCTGCCGCCTTGACGTCGGCGCCGCGCTCCGCCGCAATGAGCCGCTCCAGCACCTTGCGCGCCTGCACGCCGCCGGCGTCGATGTTGAGCTTGAGCAGGCTGCGCTCGGGCCAGGCAAGCAGGTTGCGCTGCTGCCGCTCCAGCATCTCCAGGTCCTCGCCGAAGATCTTGCCCTGCCCTTCCCGGATGCTGGCGGTCAGCGCCTTGTCCTTCGGGTTGAAGCTGCGCGCCATGCCCCAGAAATACCAGATGGAGGTCTCGGTCTCGGGCGTGATGAAGTCGACCACGATGCTCGACGCCTTGTCCTTCGGATCGGCGTCGTAGCCACCGCGGCCGGCGAGCGCGACGCCCACTTCGATCATCACGTGGCTGGGCGGCGTGAAGCGGCAGATCTGCCAGCGGTCGACGGGCTGGTCGTCGGGCAGGTGATTGCCGCGCAGCGCCATCTTCCAGAACGGCGGCGCCATGATGTTCTCCATGAAACGCGAGGTGATCACCTCCTCGCCCTCCGTCCTCGTCGCGGGCAGCGCCTCGTCGATTTCCTTCTGCCCGATGCTGGTCGAGTGCACGTAGGTCTCGTGCGTGAGGTCCATCAGGTTGTCGATCATCAGCCGGTAGTCGCACTGGATGTGGTACAGCCCGCCGCCGTAGGCCCACTCGGGGTTGTCGGCCCATGGCAGCGGGTGGATCCTGGCGGGGTCGGCCTGGGCGGCGTCTCCCGCCCACACCCACACGAAGCCGTGGCGCTCGACCACCGGGTAGCTGCGGATGCACGGAAAGCCGCGCACGCGCTGTCCCGGCATCGCGATCGTTCGACCGTCGCAGCCCATCTCGAGGCCGTGGTAGCCGCAGACCAGCTTGCCTTCGACCACCCGGCCCAGCGACAGGGGCGCACCGCGGTGCGGGCAGAAGTCCTCGAGCGCGGCCACCACGCCGTCGGGCCCGCGGTAGAAGACGATCTGCTCGTTGCAGATGCGCCGTCCCAGCGGCTTGTCGTCGATCTCCTGCGGCGTGCACGCCACGTACCAGGCGTTCTTCGGGAACATCGTGCGGTCTCCGTTCTTGCGTGTATTGGATCCAATCTACGGAGGGCAATTATGCCGCTACCCATGAACGCGTGCCACAATATCCGCACGATTGGATCCAATTTATGGACACACGAACCAGCGATTCCGGCGGTGTGGTGGCCACGCTGCGCAAGCTGATCATCGAGGGCCACTACCCCGCGGGGGCGCGGCTGGCCGAGATTCCGGTGGCCGACGCGCTCGGCGTGTCGCGCACGCCGGTGCGCATCGCGTTCCGCACGCTGGCGCAGGAGGGGCTGCTGCAGCCGGCCGGCAAGCGCGGCTTCGTGGTGCGCGCCTTCTCCGAGCACGACGTGCAGTGCGCGCTCGAAGTACGCGGCGTGCTCGAGGGCCTGGCCGCACGGCGTCTCGCCGAGCGCGGCATGACCGAGGACGTGCGCGAGGCGCTTCAGGCCAGCGTCGACGGTGGCGCGCGCCTGCTGGCCAAGGGCCACATCACGGCCGACGACATCGGGGCGTGGGGCCGTCTCAACAACAGCTTCCACCGCACCATCGTCGAAGCCACCGACAGTTCGGTGATCGCCGACGCGATCGCGCGCAACAACCACCTGCCGTTCGCCTCCGCCGACTCCATCATCATCGACACGCAGGCGCTGGACCGGGAGTACGAGAAGCTGCGCTTCGCCCAGCTCCAGCACCAGCTCGTGTTCGAGGCGCTGGAGCAGCGCGAGTCGGCGCGGGTCGAGATGCTGATGCGCGAGCACGCGTACATCGGGCTGCGCTACGGAAAGCTGTTCGGGTTGAAGTGATGGCGGCTCGCGCTGCCTTCACGCCGATCCTTCCAGCACCACCTGCCCGCGTCCCACCCCCTTCGCGCGGTACAGCATCGCGTCGGCCCGCCCGATCAGCGCCGACCATTCGCCGTCCCCCGGCTGCTTCAGCGCGATGCCGACGCTGGCGCCGATGCGGATGTCGCAGCCGTCGATGCGAAAGGGCCTGCGCGCCGCACGCAGCACCTTGGCGGCGACAAGCCGCGCGTTCGACGGGTCGCGCAGTCCCGGCAGCACGAGTGCGAACTCGTCGCCGCCGATGCGCGCGACCGCGTCGCCAGGCCGTGTGCCGTTCTTCAGGCGCAGGGCGAAGATGCGCAGGAGCTCGTCGCCCACCACATGGCCGTGGCTGTCGTTGACGGCCTTGAAGCGGTCCAGGTCCACGTAGAGCAGCGCGGCGACGCTGTCGCGCTCGGCGGGGCTGCGGGCGAGCTCGCCCAGCCTCTGCTCGAAGCCGGCCCGGTTGAGCAGCCCCGTCAGCGGATCGCGCAGCGCGAGCTGGAGCAGCCGCATCTCCTCGTGCTTGCGCTCGGTGATGTCCTGCACCATCACGAGCACGCTGCTCACGCTGCCGTCGGCGGCATGCTGCGGGATGCAGGTGAACTCCTGCCAGCGGGCGTCCTCGTTCACCGTGCGCAGCCGTTCGAAGCGCAACCGGCGGCCGTCCAGCGCCTGCGCGAGGTGCGGCGAGACCTGCGCGTACTCCTGCTGCCCCAGCACCTCCTCCAGCCCGGCGCCGGCCAGGTCGTCCCGGCTGCGCTGCTTGGCCTGCTCGTACGCGGCGTTGGTGAAGCGCAGGCGCCGCGCGCGGTCGACGACGGCGATCTGCACCGGCAGCGCATCGGTGAGCTCGCGCAGCATCTCCTCGTTGCGGCGCAGCGCCTCGCGGGCGGCCGATTCCGCGGAGATGTCGCGCAGCACGGCCGAGAAGCCCTCCAGCCGCCCCTGCGGATCGCGATGAGCGAGGACCATGTGGCGCACCGGGAACTCGCTGCCGTGGGCATCGCAGGCGGCGCTCTCGCCCGTCCACACGCTCTGCGCCGACACGAAAGGCCGCATGTCGTTCGCCAGGCGCTCCACCTCGCGCAGCGGAAGGAAGTCGACGGCCAGCTGGCCGTCCAGCGGCTCGCCCGCCTCCAACCCCAGCCGGCTGCGGGCCGCGGCGTTCAGGTAGGTCAGCCGGCCTGCCGGATCGGTCTGCACGACCAGATCGGTGTTGGCGTCCAGAAGCGCCGTCAGCGACCGCGGGACCGTCCCGGCCGGCGGACCCGCATCCCAGCCGGCGAGCAGCCAGGCGGCGCCGAAGCCCACGAGCGCCCCCAGCGCCAGCGCCAGCATCGTGATGTCGATCATCAGCGCCAGATGCAGTCCGGCGCCGGCGGTCGCGCGCGCCGGCCCGGCCGGCATCGACACCCACGCCATGGCGCCGATGAGCGCCGCGGCCAGCCCGGCGCCGGCCAGCATCAGTCCCCGGCTTGCGCCGCCTGGCTCCGTCATCGCACGGCCCCGCGGGGTCAGGCGCCGTGGCCGGCGAGGCGGAAGACCGCCACCGACTCGAGCAGCCGCGCGCCGTGCGTCTTCAGGCTCTCGGACGCCGCGCTCGCTTCCTCGACGAGCGCCGCGTTCTGCTGCGTGGTCTGGTCGAGCTGCGCCACCGCAAGGTTGATCTGCGAGATGCCTCCGCTTTGTTCGACGGTCGCCGCGCTGATCTCGTTCATCAGGTCACTGACGCGGCGAACCCGCGACACGATGTCGTCCATCGTGCGCCCGGCATCGGCCACCAGCCTGGAGCCGTCGTCGACCCTGGAGACGCTGGCGCCGATGAGGCCCTTGATCTCGCGCGCCGCGGTGGCGCTGCGCTGGGCGAGGTTGCGCACCTCGGCCGCCACGACGGCGAAGCCCTTGCCGTGCTCGCCGGCCCGTGCGGCTTCGACCGCGGCGTTCAACGCGAGGATGTTGGTCTGGAAGGCGATGCCGTCGATGACGGCGATGATGTCGGCGATCCGGCGGCTCGCCTCGCTGATGTCGGCCATCGTCGCGACGACCTGCTGCACCACTTCGCCGCCCTCGACGGCCGCCTGCGATGCGCCGGCGGCGAGCTGGTTCGCCTTGCTCGCGGTGTCGGCATTGTTCTTCACCGCCGAGGCCATCTGCTCCACCGACGCGGCCGTCTGCTGCAGGCTGGAAGCCTGCTCCTCGGTGCGCGAGCTGAGGTCGAGGTTGCCTTGGGCGATCTGGCTGGACGCGCTGGCCACCGACTGCGCGCCGCTGCGCACCTCGCCGACGACGTGCAGCAGCGCGGCCTGCATCCGGGCGATGCCGGCCAGGATGCTCGATCGGTCCCCGTCCCGGGTGGTGACCGCGGTGGACAGATCGCCCTGGGCGATGCGCGCCACCACCGTGCCGACGGCGGCCGGCTCGCCGCCGATCACGCCGGTGATGTAGCCGGTGATGACGACCGCCAACGCCATGGCGGCCAGCAGCGAAAAGGCGGCCACCCCGATCAGCCAGGCTCGTGCCGAGCTGGCGTCGGCGCGGCTGCGCTCGACTGCCTTCTCGCCGCCCTGCACGGTCAGATCGACCAGCCTGTCGACGAGGTCGAGCGCGTCGTCGAAGCGCTGCAGGCTGCCGCCGAACAGCGCGGCCCTCGCCTCGGCCTGCCGGCCGGCCTGCACCAGGGGGACCAGCGTCTCCTGCTGGTACTGAAGGTAGCGGCTCCAGTTGCGCTCGACCGCGCCCCACAGGTCGCGCTCCTCGGGCGTCGAGATGAGCTTCATGTACGCCGCACGGCGTTCCTCGAGGTGCGCGCTGCGCTGGGCCACGAGCTTGTCGGCCGTCGCCCGCTCGGTGCCGTCGTGGGCGAGCGCCTGCCGCAGGTGGGCCAGGCGCAGCTTCAGCATGTCGGCCTCGACGTCGCCGAGCGTCTCGACGCTGGGCAGCCAGTGGGTGCCCAGGTCGAGCACGTTGGCATTGATGGCAGCGAACCTGTGCAAGGCCACGCCGGCGAGGACCCCCATCAGGACGGCCATCACCGAGAACGCGGCGATCATCTTGGCGCGCAGGGTGAGCTTGCGAATCATGGTGCTGGAAACCTCATCAGACCGACATCGGTAATTTTAATGTTCGATCCAATCAGAACTGATCGATCGAGTGAATATATGTGTCAGTTCTGCCGTATTTCGTTAGACCGGTCACGAGAATTCCCCGGGGCGCCGTTCGCCGCGTGACGCTTAGACTGGCACCCCCCGATGGGCTCGCACATGCAACCGGAAGCGGCATCTCCCGCGGCGCTCACGACCATCCTGACCGTCGACGATCAGCCGGCCAACCTGCGGCTGCTGATGGAATGCCTCGAGCGGCGCGGGCTGCACGTGGTGGTCGCCCTGAGCGGCCAGGAAGGCATCGAGCGAGCCGAGTTCGTGCGGCCCGACCTCATCCTGCTCGACGTGCAGATGCAGGGCCTCGATGGCTTCGAGACCTGCCGCCGCCTGAAGTCCAACCCCGCGACCCGCGACATCCCGGTCATCTTCATGACCGCGGCGAGCGACCCGCGCGACAAGGTGAACGGCTTCGCCGCCGGCGGCGTCGACTACGTGACCAAGCCGATCGACGAGACCGAGGTGCTGGCGCGCATCGACACGCACATCGCGCTGAATCGATTGCAGCGCCAGCTCGAGCAGCAGAACGCACAGCTGCAGCGCGAGGTTTTCGTGCGCGAGGAGGCGCAGGCGGCGCTGCAGCGCTCGAACGTCGAGCTCGAGCAGCTCGCGATCGAGCGCGCGGTGCGTGTCAAGGCCGAAGGCGAGACGGCCGGGCTGCGGCGGCTTCTCGAGGAACGCGACCAGATGCTCGCCGAGCGCGAGGAGCTGCTGAACCTGCTCGCCCACGAGGTGCGGCAGCCGCTGAACAATGCCTCCGCCGCGCTGGAAAGCGCGGCGGCGGCGCTTGCCGCACCCGGCGAGCGTGCGGGCGCCGACGTGCGCAATCCGCTGGTGCGCGCGCGCCAGGTGCTCGACCATGTCATCGGCACGCTCAACAACGCATTGGCCGCGGCGACCATGTTGAGCTCGGGCGCGACCGAGGCCATTGCCGACACCGACCTGGACACGCTGGTCGGCCTGGTGGTGCACGACATCGCACTGGACGAGCGCTCGCGCGTGGCCGTCGAGTCCCGCACCGCCACCCGCACGGTGCAGCTCCAGCCGGTGCTGATGCGCCTCGCGCTGTGCAACGTGCTGGCCAACGCGCTGGCCTATTCGCCGCCCGGTTCGCCGGTGCGCCTGGCCATCAGCGATTCGGAGGATCCGCTGGCCATCGTGTTCGAGGTGTCGGACCAGGGCGACGGCATCCCCCCGAACCTGCTGACCAAGGTCTTCGACAAGGGCACCCGCGGCCGCAACGGCAAGAAGAAGGCCGGCGCCGGGCTCGGCCTTTACATCGTGCGCAAGGTGGTGGGCCTGCACCAGGGCAGCATCGAGATCGTGCCCAACGTGCCGCGCGGTAGCATCGTCCGCCTCTCCATTCCGCAAGGGGTGGCCCCCTAAGGTCTCTCTCGCCGACCCATGCTTCCCTCTACCCTGGCGGTGATCGACGACGACCGCGAGTTCGCGGAATACGTGGCCCAGTACCTGGCGCAGCGCGACGTCGACGTGCGCGTCTTCGGCGACAGCGACGACTTCCTCACCTCGCCCGGCGCATTCGAGTTCGACTTCTACGTCATCGACCTGATGCTGCCCGGCGTCGACGGCGTGGACCTGATCCGGCTCGTGCGCCGCAAGGGGCCGGCGGGCATCGTGGTCGTCTCCGGACGCGTCGGGGCCGACGTGTTCGACTCCGTGCTGCGCGCCGGCGCCGACATGTACATGATGAAGCCCGTGCGCTTCGAGCAGGTCGCGCTCGCGATCGAAGCAGTGCAGCGGCGCGTCGAAGGCAGCCGTGCGCAGGCCGCCGCCTGGCGGCTCGATCGGGCGGCGAAGAAGCTGGTCGCTCCCGACGGCGTGCGGATCGAGCTCAGCGACACCGATCTGGCGGTCGTCGAGTGCTTCGTGTCGGCCGACGGCGCCACCGTGACCCGCGCCACCCTCTGCGCCCGCCTCGGCCGCGACCCGGCCACCGAGGCCGACAACCTGCTGCACGCGGCGATCTATCGGCTGCGCCGGCGCATCGAGCGGGCAACGGCCTCCACGGTGCCGCTGCATTCGGAGCCGAAGGTGGGGTACACGTTCAGAGGCAAGCTCACCGCGGTGTAGGGGCCCGCCCCCTCCCGGGAGCGAGCGGGAGACAGTCAGGTGGCATCGCGCTCCGTGCTGTACCAATCGACGAGATTCGCGATCGCCTTCGACTGGCATTGCTCGGCCAGTCGTGCCAGCCGGTCCGCGAAACGCGCATAGCGCGGGTCCAGCGTTTTCAGGTACTCCGCACGCTCGACGATTGTGCGCATGTTGCCGGTGCGCGCGAGCTGGCGCAGCACGGCCATCTCATGCGGGGGCGGGCCCACCAGCCGCTCGTCGTCGAGATCGACGCCCTCCAGCAAGGGCTCCTCGCCGGCTTCGAAGATCCAGGTCAGCCCCAGCAGATGTCCCATCGTCGCCAGCAACGTGTCATGCGCGATGGGCTTGGCGACGAAGGCGCTCGCTCCGCTGGCACGAGCACGGGCCGCCGTTTCCGGCGTGGCGCTGGCGGATGTGGCGATGACAGGGACGTCGGCAAGCTCGGGCATCAGGCGCATGCGGCGCATGGACTCGAAGCCGTCCATCACCGGCATGGTCAAGTCCATCACGACGATGTCGGGACGTTCGCGCATGGCCACCTCGAGGGCCTGCGCTCCGTCGGCGGCCTCGGCCATCTCGAAGCCCGCCATGCCGAGCGCATCGATGAGCATGGTGCGGTTGTGCACCACGTCGTCGACCACCAGCACGGTGCGCCGGCGCCCCTCGTAGCCGACTGGATCGCCGCGTGCCGTCGACTCCGCGACCGTGGCGTCGGTGGCCGGCACGTCCAGCTCGAACCAGAAGGTGCTGCCGTCGCGCGGCCGGCTGCTCACGTGGATGTCGCCGCCCATCAAACGGATGAGCTGGCGGCTGATCGCCAGCCCCAGGCCCGCGCCGCCTTCGCGCTTCCTGGCCTCGCCCACCTGCTCGAACGGCTGGAACAGCCGTTCGAGCTGCGCCTCGCTCATGCCCGCGCCGCTGTCTCGGACCTCGAAGCGCAGCCGGGCCGGCGACACGCCGTGGCGTTCCTCGCGGCGCACCACGGCCGTGGGCAGCGACTGCACGCTGAGCACGACCTGGCCGCGGTCGGTGAACTTGACGGCGTTGGACAGCAGGTTGAGCAGCACCTGTCGCAGGCGCGTCTCGTCGACGCGCACCGTGGCCGGCAGGCCCGGTGCCGGCCGCAGGCTGAACAGCAGGCCTTTTTCCTCGGCCTTCACACGCACGATGTCCGACAGCACCTGCAGGAAAGTCGACAAGTCGACCTCGGTGGGGAACAGCTCCAGCTTGGCGGCATCGATGCGCGCCAGGTCGAGGATGTCGTTGATCAGCGCGAGCAGGTGCTGGCCGCTCTCGTCGATGATGCGCAGGCCCCGCGCCTGGCGCTCGCTGAGCGAGCGATCGCGCTGCAGCAGCTGCGCGAAGCCGAGGATGCCGTTGAGCGGCGTGCGCAGCTCGTGGCTCATCTGCGCGAGGAAGTCGCTGCGCTGCCGCGCCAGCCGCTCGGCCTCGGCGAGCGCCGCCTCGCGCGCCGCCTCGGCGGCCTTGCGGTCGCTGATGTTGCGCGCCACGCCGACCGTGCCGAGCACGGTGCCGTCCTCGTCGATCACCGGCGCCTTGTAGGTCTCCACCCAGGTCTTGCGGTCTCCGTCGATCACCGGCTCTTCCACCGTCTTGCGGGTGCGCGACGCCATCACCTCGGCGTCGTCGGCGCGGTACGCATCGGCCAGCTCCTTCGGCCACAACTCGGTGTCGGAGCTGCCGACGAGGGCCTCCACCGGCATCCCGACCGCGTCGGCGGTCGCCTGGTTGACGGCGAGGTAGCGGCTTTGCGTGTCCTTCAGCCAGGCCCACATCGGCAGCATGTCGATGAGCGTGCGCAGGTAGCGCGCCTGCTGGCGCAGCTCGGAGGTGCGGGCCTGCACGCGCTGCTCCAGGCTCGCGTTGAGCGCTCGCACGTCGCTCTCCGACTGCTGCAGCTTGACGTTCAGCGACTGCAGCTCGCGATGCGATGCGCGCAGGCGCACCATGAAGAGCGCCGCTGCGGTCAGCAGCAGCACGACGCCCCCGAGCACGGTCCACAGCCAACGCTGCTGCAGCTCGCGCTGGTTGAGCTGCGCGGTCTGCTGCTCGTTGCGCCGCGTGAGCTCGTTGATCTCGCGCTGCTTGCTCTCGGTCTCGTAGCGCTTGGTCAGCTGGACCATGCGCGTGCTGGCCTTCTCGCGCGCGGCGCGGGTGGTCATCTCGCTGGCTTCGAGCGAGAGCTCGTAGGCGCGCTTGTGATCCCCCTTCGCGGCCGCGATCGCGGCCATGCGCTGCGCGCTGCCGCTCAAGTAGATCGGCAGCGCCAGCTGGCGGGCGACGGCATAGGCCTGCTCGGCGTCGGTGCGCGAAGGTGCCACCTCGCCGAGCGCCTGGTAGATGGAGCTGCGCAGGTTCAGCGCGAACCACAACCCGATCGGGTTCGGGTGCCGGGCGTAGCGCGCGACCGTGCCGTTCATCAGCGCCAGGGCCTCGGCGTGCCGTCCCTGCCGGTTCAGGTTGTCGGCCAGGCCGTACTCGCCGAAGGCCTGCGCGAACGGCGCCCCCATTTCCTGATAGAGCGTGATCGCCTCGCGCAGCAGCCGCTCGCCGGTTGGCAAGTCGCCGGTGGATGCCGCCGCGCCGGCCATGCCGCCCAACGCCAGTCCCTCCATCAGCTTCGACGGCACGGCCTTGGCCTGCAGACGCATCTGGGCATAGTGCTCGCGCGACTCCGCATAGCGGAAGCTCTGCTCGAAGGCGAGGCCCAGGCCGTGGTGGGCGTAGGCCAGCATCAGCGGATGGTTGGTGCGGCGCGCAATCTCCATCGCCTGCAGCGCCACCGCGACCGATTCGTCGAACTGCTCCATCCGGCGGTACATCACCGTGGTGCGAAGCAATGCCTCGCCGAGCAGATCGGGTCGGTCCACGCCCTCGAGGATCGCGAGGCCATGGTTGGTGGCGGTGATCATCGCGTCCATGCGGCCCTGGTTGATCGCGTTCATCACGACGGTCAGGTCTGATTCGGCCTGGCCGATCCGATCGTCGTGCTTCGTCGCGAGGTCGAATGCCTCCTGCGCATGGCGCGCCGCCTCAGTCGTGAGCGCGAGATAGGTCTCGATGCGCGCCAGCAGGTTCAGCGATCGCGCCCGGTCCACGGGTGCGGCGTTGGCGGGCAGCGCGGCATGCAGGCGCTTGGCGTCGGTGTAGGCGCGCGGCGCGTCGTTCTCGGCCAGGATGCGGGTGCGGGTGGCCTCGCCGCGCCAGTCGTCCATCGCGTCGGCGGCCACGGCGACTGCAGCTCCCCAGAGCCAGACCAGCAGCACCAGGCGGGTTGCAAAGGGGGTTCTGGCCATCGTGAAACTTCCCGCGGTCGGCTCAGCATGATGCGCGGGCAAGCGCTTGAACAGAGCGGCAACCCCTTATGGCGAGCATGGGCTGTGCATCGCACCTCAGAACCGGATCGTCGCGCTGAGGCTGAGCTGGCGGTCGTTGAGCCAGTGGCCCTGCGGCCGTGTCTCGACGCCGTAGTAGGCCCCGCGCCGCGTGCGCGTCAGGTTGGTACCCTCGAGCGCCAGCGAAACGCGCTCGCTGGCCTGGTAGCGCAGCGACGCATCGAGCCAGCCGTAGCCGCGCGTGTAGATGGGCAGCGCGCCGATGCCGACCACGTTCGCCAGGCCGCTCAGGAACTTGTCGCGCCAGTTGTAGGCCAGCCGCGCGGACACCTGGCCGCGTTCGTAGATGCCGACGAGGTTGACGCTGTGGCGCGACAGGTTCTGCAGCGGCAGCACGATGCCCAGCGCGTTGTTCGGCGCTTCGCTGTCGATGTAGGTGTAGTTCGCCTGCACGCCGAAGCCGCGCAGCCAGCCCGGAAGGCCGTCGTAGAACTGCTGGTAGCCGAGCTCCACGCCCTTGATGTCGGCGGCATCGCTGTTCTGCGGGCGGCTCACCTGATAGGTCGCGCCGTCGTGCACCTCCGGGCTGCTCACCGTGGTGACGAAGCCGTCGACCTTCTTGACGAAGACCGTCGCGACGACCGAGGTGGCGGGACCGAAGTAGCGCTCGGCGGCGATGTCGAAGTTGTCCGCACGCACCGGCTTGAGCGACGGATTGCCGGAGCCGCCCTGGTTGAGCGACGGATTGATCGGATTGGGCACCAGCGTCAGCGACGGCGAGAGCTGATCGAAGTTGGGTCGCGTGAGCGTCTTCGAGGCGGCTGCGCGAAGCACCCAGCCCGGTGCCGGACGCCAGCGCAGGTTCACGCTGGGCAGCCAGTCGGTGTAGCGGCTGCCGATCGCGATGGGGCCCACGCCGCCGCTCGCCGGCAGCGACTGGCTGCCGGTCACGGCCTCGCGGGTGCGCACCATCCGCAAGCCGACATTGCCGTCGACGGGCAGGCGCGCCGCCTGGAACTCCACCATCGCATGGGCGGCATCCGTCTGCTCCTCGATGGTCCACAGGCTGAGCGGGTTGGCAGCCGCCGGGATGGGTGCCGTGATGCCGAAAGCCTCGCGCAGTCCCGCGGCGTCGCGTGCGGTGGCGAGGTTGCCGACGAGAAAGTCGTGCAGGCTCGGCGAGCCGACGCCCGGAAAGAACCGGTAGGGATTCGGCATCACGAACGACGGGCGGTCGGCGGCCGTCAGGCCCGTCACCGCCGCGTCGGCGAAGATCAGGCCAGGTGCATTCGAAGCGCCGCGCCGGGCGTGGCGCACGCCGGCCGACAGCCTCCTGATCCAGCCCTCCTCCACGCGCAGCTGCGCATCCACCCGGAACGCGGTCAGATCGCCTTCGAACGGCCGGGTCCGGTACGCGAGGCCGGTGTAGCGCAGCGCCGAAGGGTCCAGCAAATCGGTGCCGGTGACCTGCGTGCCGGGGACGCCGCCCGACAGGTCGTGGGTGAACTCGCCTGCCGTTGCCGCGAGGAAAGGACCGCTGAAGAACAGGTGGTTGAAGCTCGTGGTGCGGCTCAGGTCCGCTTTCAGCGTCAGCGCATCGCGGGTCCAGATTCCGCCGACCGCCGCCTGCCTGGTGCGGTCCACCGTGTCGCGGGCGAAGCTCAGGATGGACATCGGCACCTGGGTCCACGTGATGCTGCGCAGGTCGTCGGTCCCCGGGAAGAGCGTGACGCTGCCGGGCACGAAGGCCGGCGCGGCGGCCGGGCAGGCCGGACGCTGGCACGGCACCACGCCGACCTGATGCGATTCCTGGTCGGTGCGCAGCTCGGCATGGCTGGCCTCGCCGTAGAGCTCGAGCGCCGGCGACGGTCGCCACTGCAGCGCGACATGGGCCGCGGTGCGCTTGCGCTCACCCACGCTGGTGGTCTCGCTGGTCCCGTTCGGCGCCCTCACCGTGCGGCCGGCGACCAGATCGTTCAGCGCGACCGGCTCGCCGGTGCCCTTCTGGTCTTCGCGGAACGCCCTGCGCTGCACCGACAGGTTGACCAGCGCACCGAATTCGCCGGCACCGGCAAGCGCCCATCGCTGACTGGCGAGCAGCGAGAGCTGAGGCTCGCTGCTTCCCGCGAGATCGCCGTGGATGAGTCGCGCCGAGGCGAGGGCCTGCCGGCCGGCGAAATCGAAGGGACGACGCGTGCGCAGGTCGATGATGCCGCCGAGCCCGCCTTCGAGCTGCGCCGCCGACGAGGTCTTGTAGACATCGATGCCCGCCACCAGCTCGGCCGCGATGTCCGCGAAGTCGAAGTTGCGGCCGGTGCCCGCGGTGAACACCTCGCGGCCGTTGAGCAGTGTCTCCATCTGCGTCAGGCCGCGGATGGTCACCGTGCCGCCCTCGCCGCGATCGCGCGTGATCTGTACGCCGGTGACCCGCTGCAGCGCTTCGGTGACGCTGAAGTCGGGCAGCTTGGCGATGTCGTCGGCCACCACCGCGTCGACGATCTCGAGCTTGTCCTGCTTGATCTGCTGGGCGCCGGCCAGGCTGGCGCGAGCGCCGGTGACGACCACCCTCGGCAGCTCGGCATCGGCCGGCGCCTGCGCGAGCACAACATGGACCCACACGGCGCCGACCACCGCGAATGCCGAACGTGCAGCGCTCGAGCCCATGGTGCAGCCTGTGGTGATACTCCAACCGGCGCCGCATGGTCTTGGGGTTTTCACCCCGACGCGGTGCAGCAGCGCTGCGCACGTGCTGCTGCACGGCAGCGCCGCCGGTCAGACGCGACGATGCCTGGCGACCTTCTGCAGGAGCTCGAGCAGCAGCACGCGTTCGCCTTCGCTCAGATGGCGCAGCACGTCCTGCTCCATCGTCAGCGAGACGGCGTGGGCGCGCCGCGCCAGTTTCTCCCCGGCCGCCGTGAGGTGGATGTTCTGCGCCCGCCGGTCGGTCTCGCTGCGCACCCGCTCGAGCAGCCCCTTGTCGCTCATCTTGTCGAGCAGGATGGTGATGTTGGGGGCCGTCACCGCCAGCGCCTGCGCCAGCTGCTTGCCGGTGATGCCGGGATTGAAGGCGAGCAGCACGAGGATGGTGAACTCCACCGGACGCAGCCGGAGCGGCTCGCCGATGTGCTTGAGGAAGGTGCGCTTCAGCGGGATGTCGGCCTGCACCAGCTGGTAGCCGAGCAGGTGCGACAGGCACGACTGGTCGACGGCGGCAACCGTGGTCTCCTGCTCGGCGGTGTACGGCGAGGTCAGCATGGACGAAGCGGTGCGGCGTTTCGATCAGGTTTCCGGCGTGAACCCCACGCGCTTGACGATCGGCCCCCATGCCGCGTTCTCGTCCTTCACCGCCTTCGCCAGCTCGGCCGGCGTATTGGCAAACGGCTCGAAGCCGAGCTGCGTGAAGGCCTCGGCCACGTCGGGCTGCTGCACGGCGGCGCGGATGGCCGAGGCGGCACGGTTGACCACGTCGGCCGGCGCCTTGCCGGGCAGGAAGAAGCCGTACCACTCCTGCATCTCCAGCGCCTTGAAGCCCTGCTCGGTGTAGGTGGCGACCTCGGGCGTGAAGGCCGAGCGCTTCGGCCCCGAAGTGGCCAGCACGCGCAGCTTGCCGGTCTTGATGTAGGGCAGGTAGTCGCCGATCGGCGACGACATCGACGCCACCTGGCCGCCCAGGAGGTCCTGCAGGCCCGGGGCGGAGCCGCGGTAGGGCACATGGCTCAGCGGCACGCCGCTTTCCTTGGCCAGCAGCATGCCCAGCAGGTGCGGCGGCGAGCCGGCGCCCGGCGTGCCGTAGTTCGCCTGCGTCGGGTTGGCCTTGGCCCAGGCGAGGAAGTCCTTGATGTCCTTCACCGACTCTGGAACACCGGGGCCCACGCCGAAGGCGAAGCTGATGCGGCACGCGGTGCAGACCGGCGTGACGTCATCGATGCCGTAGGGCAGCTTGGTGTAGACATGCGGGTACAGCGTGATCATCGCGGCCGGCGTGAGCAGCAGCGAGGTGCCGTCGGGCGGGCTGCGTCGCAGCTCCTCCACGCCGATGCGCCCACCCGCGCCGGGCTTGTTCTCGACCAGCATGACCTTCGAATAGCCGCCGCGCAGCTTGTCGGCAATCCGGCGGGACACGGCGTCGGTGGTGCCGCCGGCCGGGAAGCCGCAGATGATGCGCGCGTTCTCCAGCGCTTGCGCCAAAGCCAGGCCCGGAAGGGTCGCCGCGAATGCGCCGGCGGCGGTGATGAACTGTCTGCGGTCCATGTCGTCTCCTGTTGTCGTGGGTCTGGGGTCGTGAGGTGGATTTCCAGCTCTAGCGGGGGGCCATGCGCAGTGCGCCGTCGAGACGGATCACTTCGCCGTTGAGGTGGTCGTTGCGCACGATGTGGGCGGCCAGCTCGGCGAACTCTTCCGGCTTGCCCAGCCGCTTGGGGAAGGGAATGGATGCGGCCAGCGACTGCTGCACGTCCTGCGGCAGCTGGTGCAGCAGCGGCGTGAGGAACAGCCCCGGTGCGATGGTCGCGACGCGCACGCCCCATTGCGCCAGGTCGCGGGCGAGCGGCAAGGTGAGCGACACCAGCCCGCCCTTCGAGGCCGCATAGGCCTCCTGCCCGATCTGGCCGTCGTAGGCGGCCACCGATGCGGTGTTGACGATGACCCCGCGCGCGCCGTCCTCGAGCGCCTCGAGCTTGACCATCTCGGCCGCGGCGAGGCGGATCGCGTTGAAGGTGCCGACCAGGTTGACGTCGATCACGCGCTTGAAGTCCTCGATCGGCATCGGCGAGCCGTCCTTGCCGATGACCCGCCTGGCGCCCCCGATGCCGGCGACGTTCATCAGGATGCGCGCCGGTCCGTGCGCCTCGCGCGCGGCCGCCAGCGCCTGCTGCAGGCTCTCGGTCGACGTGATGTCGCAGCGCAGTGCGAGACCGCCTATCTCCCGGGCCACTTGCGCGGCGCCGTCGGGATTGACGTCGAGCACCGCCACCTTCGCGCCCTGGCGCGCCAGCTCGCGTGCGGTCGCGGCGCCGAGGCCGGAGCCGCCGCCGGTCACCAGCGCGGCCGTTCCTTCGAGTCTCATGTCGCTTTCGGCACGATCACGTCGCTGCCGCCTGTATAGAGCGCGTCGACCAGCGCAGCACGCTGCGCCAGCACCGCACGCTGGTTGATGGAGCCCTTGTCGGTGATCTCGCCCTTGTCGATCTGCGGCGGCTCGGCCAGCACATGCGCGCGCGCGACGCGGTTGGCGCTGCCGGTGCCGGCGCGCCATTGGCGGTCGACCAGCTGCTGGAAGAAGTCGCGCACGAGCGGGTGCCGCAGCGCCTCGGCGGCCGGCGCGTCCGCGGCGAGCCCGGCCAGCTTGCGGCATTCGTCGAGCCGCGGGAACACCAGGATTCCGATGTCGTCGCGGTTGAGGCCGGTGACGACGACGTCCTGCACGCAGGGCGCGCCGTCGAGGATGATGCGCGCGCGCAGCGGACCGACGCTGACGAAGGTGCCGGTGGACAGCTTGAAGTCCTCGGCGATGCGGCCGTCGAACAGGAGGCCGCGCTGCGGGTCGCCTTCGTCGACGAGCTTCACCGCATCGCCGGTGCGGTAGTAGCCCTCCTCGTCGAAGGCCTCGGCCGTCTGCTCGGGAGCGCGCCAGTAGCCGGGCATCACGTTGGGTCCGCGAAAGCGGATCTCGGTCTTGTCTTCGACCGGCACCAGCTTCACCTCGACGCCGGGGCACGGCAGGCCGATGTGGCCCGAGCGCACGTCGGTGCCGAGCGCGAAGGTGCACGAGGGCGCCGTCTCGGTCATGCCCAGCCCGGTCAGCATGCGCACCCGCTCGCCGATGGTGCGCTCGGCATGCGCATCGAGCTTGTCCCACACCGCCTGCGACAGGCCGGCGCCGGAGAACATGAAGGCCTTGACGCGGCGAAACAGCGACTCGCGCAGCGTGTCGTCGTGGTCCATCGCGTCGGCGATCTCCTCGAAGCCCTTGGGCACGTTGAAGTAGATCGTCGGCGAGATCTCGCGCAGGTTGCGCAGCGTCTGCGCGATGCCGCCCGCGGTGGGCTTTCCTTCGTCGATGTACAGCGTGCCGCCGTTGTAGAGCGTGATGCCGACGTTGTGGTTGCCGCCGAAGGTGTGGTTCCACGGCAGCCAGTCGACCAGCACCGGCGGCTCGTCCTGCAGGAAGGCGAATGCCTGCCGGATCATCTGCAGGTTGGCGCACATCATGCGGTGCGTGTTGACGACGCCCTTGGGCTGCTTGGTCGAGCCCGAGGTGAAGAGGAACTTGACGATGGTGTCGGGGCCGACGCGCGCATGCGCTGTGTCGCCCTGGACGCCGGGCCGGGTGGCCAGCAGGTCATCGAAGCGCGTCACCGCGCGGCCGTCGAGCTCGCCTTCGGCCAGCACGACTTCCGTCTGCGGCGTGGCCACCGCGGCGATCGCCTTGGCGTAGGCCGGACCCGACGCGAACAGCAGCCCCGGGGTCAGCGTGCCGACGATGTGGCGCAGCTTGCCGTGATCCTGCGAGAGCAGCGAATAGGCCGGCGAGACCGGCGTGTACGGCACCCCCGCCCACATCGCGCCGAGCGCCAGCGTGAGGTGCTCGAGGTCGTTGTCGGACAGGATGACGATGGGCCGGTCGGGCGAGAGATCGCGCTGCGCGAGCGCCTGGCCGACGGCCTTGGCGCGCTCGACCATCTGGGCATAGCTGATCGTGCGCCACGGGCCGCCGTGCTCGCGCTTGGCGACGAAGATTCTCTCGGGTGCTTCGCGCGCCCAGTGCTCGAGGCGGTCGGTGAGCCGATCGGGGAAGGGCTGCAGCGCTTCGGTCGAGCGCAGCACCATGGCGCCGTCCGCGCGTCGCTCGACGCTGGCGGCGAGGCAGCCGCCGACGTGGATGTCGCGGTAGCGCGCCATCACTGGCCCACCTTGCCGGCGCGCCCTTCGAGGAAGGCGCGCATGCGGTCCTTGGCCGAGTCGTCGCCCTGCGCGATCGCGGCCATCAGCGATTCGACGAACAGGCCTTCCGATTGCGCCATCGCCGCGATGCGTGGCAACGCGTGCATCACCGCGAAGTTGGACAGCTCGGCGTTGCGGGCGATCTTGTGCGCCAGCTCGATGCCCTTGGCGAGACCTTCGCCCGGCTCGACCAGGTAGGTCGACAGGCCGACCTGCTGGCCTTCGTCGGCGTTCAGCACGCGGCCGGTGAGCATCATGTCGGCCATGCGCGCGACGCCGATGAGGCGCGGCACGCGCGCAGAGCCGCCGCCGCCGACGAACAGTCCTCGCTGGCCTTCCGGCAGGCCGTAGAAGGTGCTGCGCTCGGCGATGCGGACATGCGCGGCGCTGGCCAGCTCGAGACCGCCGCCCACCACCGCGCCATGCAGCACCGCGATCACCGGCACGCGGCCGAATTGCACCTGCTCGAACGCGGCATGCCAGCTGCGCGAATGCTCGATACCGCCGTGCACGCTGCGATCGCCCAGCTCGGACAGGTCGAGTCCGGCACAGAAGTGCTCGCCTTCGCCGCTCAGCACCACCGCCCGGGTGTCCTGCGGCAGGTTCACGAAGGCTGTGTGGAGCTGGGCGATCAGCTCGTCGCTCAAGGCGTTGCGCTTGGCCGGCCGGTTCAGCCGGATGTGGCTGACCGGTCCCTCGGTCTCGATGCGCAGAAGGTCCAGGGCGGCAAGCACGCCGGCGGGGGGCGTCGGGGTCGATGGCATGGCGTGTGGGGTGTGATTTAGTTAAGTAGCATAATCATCTGCACGATCTATTCATTCAGGGATAACACCAATGTTCCCGATGTGGTGGCATGGATTTTTGTTTCGTACATTAACTAAATGCCAGCCTTGACCATCCGTCCATGAACCTGCAGGACCTGATCGCGATCGACACGCACACGCACCTCGAGGTGTCGTGCCGCAACCCGTTCGACAACTACGGCGAGGAGTTCGACCGCGCGGCCGACAAGTACTTCCGCTCGACGCGCCGGCCGACGATGGACGAGACGATCGCGTACTACCGCGAGAAGCGCATCGGCTTCGTCAACTTCACCGTCGACGCCGAGACGCAGATGGGCCGGCGCCGCATCCCGAACGAGGAGATCGCCGAGGCGGCGCAGAAGAACAGCGACATCATGATTGCCTACGGCAGCATCGATCCGCACAAGGGAAAGTTCGGCGCGCGCGAGGCGCGCAAGCTGATCGAGGAGTACGGCGTCAAGGGCTTCAAGTTCCATCCGACCGTGCAAGGCTTCGAGCCGCAGGACCGCATGGCCTGGCCGATCTACGAGGTGATCAACGAGTACAAGCTGCCGGCCGTCTTCCACAGCGGCCATTCGGGCATCGGCAGCGGCATGCGCTGCGGCGGCGGGCTTCGGCTGCAGAACTCGAACCCGATGCTGCTGGAAGACGTGGCGATCGCCTTCCCCGACATGCAGATCATCGTCGCGCACCCGTCGTGGCCGTGGCAGGACGAGGCCATCTCGCTGGCGATGCACAAGCCGAACATCTGGATCGACCTGTCGGGCTGGAGCCCCAAGTACTTTCCGCCCCAGCTGGTGCAGTACGCCAACACGCTGCTGAAGGACCGCATCCTGTTCGGCAGCGACTTTCCGCTCATCACGCCGGAGCGCTGGCTGAAGGACTTCGACGAGGCGGGGTTCCGCGACGATGTGAAGCCGTTGATCCTGAAGCAGAACGCGGCGAGGTTGTTGGGGTTGGGGGTGTAGGGTGAAGGCTGCCTGTCTTGCGTGATTCGGTGTGACGGGGCCCTGATACCCGGACGGGTTCGACTGATTCAACACCTTCCCACAGGCCACTCCAGGGTCACCGCGCTGTGGGGACTCCGGAAGTGAAATCGCCCTCGATGACATGGCCTCTGCGGCCGTCTCTCAGCGAAACCTCGGGCACGAGGTAGTGCTTGAGATCAGTGCAGCCGACCACCACGACCGACTGGCCAATGTCGATCGTGTCGATCACGCGCCGGACTGCCGGATCGGCACTGGCGATGTCATAGACCGGTACGGCCGTGTCCGCAACCAGCATTACCGACGGTGTCCGGGGGATCAGTGCGACGGCCATGCCGATGACGACCACGGCGGCAATGGCCGCGATGACGGAGGTTCTAGAAGGCATCACGTGCAGAGCGGGCCTCTGGCAGGCTGTACAGCCGATGCCAGCGTCGTCAGCGGGCGGTGCACTCCTTCGACACAAACCGCCGAATGGGCTCGGCCATCTGTCTTCCTTGGATGGCATGCTCCATCACAGCGCGATCGACCTTGAGCGCGATCCCCTGCGGCAAGAGCAGCACTTTCCCATCAGGCCCGGTTTGGTTGAGCAACACCCACACACGCGTGTTCGCCCCATCTCGACCGGGAATTCCCAAAGCATCCAGCCCCGAACCATCGATGTTTTCCTGCAGGACGGGGGTCGCATCCTTGTTCATCCTGTTCTCATATTCGACGCCCTGCAGGACCGCGTAGTACTTCTTGGCCCCCAACTCTCCTTCACTGAAGTCGCTCGAGATGGCCAGATAAAGTCCGCCCACCGCGACAGTCAGCGTCAACAGGACAGCCAACCCATGGAGCCACACGCGGCTCGGCGCGACAACCTTGTTCACTGAGCCTCCATCAATGCGGATCACATCCGGTCTCATGTAGCACCCTCGCGCCCGACCCAGCCTCCACTATGGACAGAAGAACGTCACAGGACTGCCGTTTGACCGGCTCCAGATGGGCGCCGAGTCCAACTCGTATGGGCCCTCGATGACGTATCCCTCTGTTCCATCTCCCAGGCGCACATGGATTGCCGGATATGACTTCAGGTCATCACAACCGAGCACACTTGCGCGCTGACCTGCCGTCAGCCGTTTGACGGGCACAGACCCCGGAACAGGGTAGCTGTCGACAGCGACTTCGCCCTTTGCGACCAAAACCACTCGGTGCCCACCGACGACCATCACGATGCCCGCGACCAAAGCCGACAGCGCGGCAAAGGCGATCAAGAGACTTCGCCACATCATCAGTAGCCTCACACCAACGGGTTGTCGAGAGGTCCGCCGCTGCTTGCCGGGCCGGGATAAGAGGTATTGCCGATAGCCGAAGGAGAGTTGCGCAGACTTTCGTGGATTGACAATCTCGGCTCTGATAGAACACAAGGGTTCCACAGATTGAGCAATCCGCAGAGGCCATTCGACGGTCACCGCGGGTTGCTACGTCAGCGTGTGGCGTCAGTCATGGATCAGCTTCAACGATTCGCCGCCGACCAACGCGTGCGTAATCCGCCATCCGCTTGCGTCACGAACCATCTTGACTTTGACTGGAACCGTAGCAGTGGCGCCTTCGGCGATGATCGTAAATTCCGCTTCGCCACCAGGTTTTCCATTGATGGTGACCTCTTCAACCGACGTCGCTTCCATCCATGACAGTCTGGTCGACCTAACTGTCCCAGCGACAGTGGCTAATCGAGGGGATGACTTCAAGAAGTCGACTGCGACGTTGTAGGCCTCGCTCCGGTAGACGTACCAGCGTGTGACGCCGAGAGCTATTACGCCGAGAGCAACTACCGCGATGGCAATTACCAACGCCTTGCGTACGCGCTCATCGATTGCAGCCACAGGTGCCTCCACCAAACACGGTCACTTGAACGCCCACAGCTGCGCTAACTCCTATGCCGCTGATTCGCCCACGCCCTCCAGTTGCAGCACCAGCGTGGGAGTAAAACTGAGGGCCCGATGGCGAAGAGTTGACACCGCGGGCCGCGCTTAGCTGGCCATAGACTGGCCCCGCGTTGAAGTCGTATCCGCCGTACAGACCGCCACCTCCGCCCCAATCGCATCCGGCGGCCTCGTCATATCCTGGCCGCTTGCCGTTTGGATCAATTTTCCATCCCCCGCCCGCGCCGATCCCAAGGCGTCCAGTCATGAACCCTGTGCCGTTCGGGTTAGTTCCAAAAATAAGCCCACCACCAGGGCCGATTGGACCGAAGACCGGGGCATAGAGGGAGAATGCGAACGACCAAAGTCCCAACGGGTCTGTGTAGCTCAGCGGGTTGCCTTGAACATATGCGTAGGTGTTGATACCACCATCAAGCCCGATGCGATCGGATTGCATATATCGCCCCAGGTTGGCGTCGTAATACCGATTCCAGTTGTACCAAAGCCCGCTCTCGGCATCGAAATACTGGCCCGGAAAGCCGACATTCAAGCCTCCGATCGTGTCGCTCGCGATTCTGCGATCGAACGCCGCGTTCTGCGCCCGCCAGACGACGCCACCGGCTGCGTTGGTCAGCACTTCCGGCCGGCCCAGGTGATCGTTGTGGCTGGCATAGAACTGGCCGCCGCGGGCAATGCCCAGCAGCTCGCCGCCCAGCCACACATAGCTGGTGTCCTGCGCTCCGCGCTCGAAGAGCAGTTCGCCGCCGGGACCGTGGACATAGCGCGTCGTCACGCCCCCTGCCGATCGGAAGACGCGCTGATTCAAGCCGTTGCTTCGATAGTCGCCCACGAGAGTGCCGGTGCCGTTGGTGAAGACATGCATCAGGCGCTGGAAAGGGTCGTACTGGTAGGTGCGGACGCCGTCGTGACGCGACTCGCTGAGCACCCTGCCGGCCCCGTCGTAGCCGAAGTTGCGCCACTGGCCACCGGCGCTCCACGCGGCGAGCCGGTTGCTCTGCGAGTCCAGCGTGTAGCTCGCGCCCAGGCCCTGGCGGGTATGGCCCGTCCGATTGGTGACCGCGTCCCAGCTGAAGCCTTGCGCGTCGCCGCTGCGCGACACCGCGGTGAGCCGATCAGCAGCGTCGTACCCGAAAGTGGCATTCAGCGCCGGATACACGGCGTCGGTGATGGAGGCCAGCGTGTTGGTGGCGTGATAGGCGTAGCTCAGGCCGTGGACGCCAGGGCTGGTCAACTGCGTCACCCGACCGTCAGTGTCGAGCGTCGCCAGCCGTCCCACGCCGTTGCCGTAGCGCCAGGCGTAGCCGGCGTCCGTGGCCGGCTGATGGAGGAATGAATTGGCCAGCACGGCCCAGGCTCCTCCCAGGTTGCTCGAGACGCTCGTCAGGCGCGCCTGGCCGTCGTAGCCGTAGGACACGGTGAAGCCGCCGGGATAGCGGATGCTCTGCACGCGCCCGACGCTGTCATGGCTCCAGGATGTCGTGAAGGTCTGGCCTGCCACCACGTTGACCTGCTGCAGCAGTTCGCCCGCGGCACCGTAGGTGAAGGTGGTGGTTCCGCTGGTGTTGTCGTCCAGGCCGGTCAGCCGTCCCTTGCCGTAGGCGCCTTGGTCGTAGAGAAAGAACTCGTACCAGCCGGACGCATTGCGCGATGTGAGCCGTCCCAGCACGTCCCATGCATAGGCCACGGTCACACCGTCGGCGCGCGTCTCGCTGACCAGCCGGCCAGCCGAGTCGTACCCATAGCGGGTCGTTCCGGTGTCGGGACTCTGGCGGGTCAGCACCTCGCCCAATCCGCTGTAGGTGAATCGGGTGACCAGGCCGCGGGGATCGGTGACCGTCCAGAGGTTGCCCTCCGCGTCATAGGTCTGGCTCACGATGCCGCCATCGGGCGCCGTGGTACGGATCAGCCGGTTCTGCGCGTCGTAGTCGTAGCTCGTCACGCGGCCAGTGACATCGGTGCGCGTCTTCAGGTTGCCGTTGTTGTCGTAGGTGAGCGTGACCCGCTGGCCGTTGTTGCCCATCAGCACCCGCGGTCGGCCCAGGCTGTCCATCTGGGTGGTGACGAGGAATTCGCCCGCGGCGGTCGCTGTCGGGACGCTGCCGTTCCAGCCAGGCACATGGCGGCCGGAACGCGTCCGCCAGGTGTTGGATGTCAGGTCGTAGTCGAAGCTGACGAACTCGTTCAGCCCATTGCCTTGCTGGACCAGCCGCGTGGCGGCGTTGTAGCGCGCACGATCGACGTGGCCCGTCGGGTGAACGACCTCCGTCCATTGGCGGCTGTTGTTGTAGCTGTAGGTGGTGACTCGCCCGCCGCCGGGGTGGTAGAGCGTGTGCGACCCGAGATTGCCTTTGGCGTCATAGGCGTAGTCGGTGATCACCCCGTTGGCGTCGGTGTACCGGCCGGGCAGTCCGAGACCGTTGTAGCTGCTCCAGCGCTGCACATGGCCGAGGCCATTCACGACGGAGGCCTGATTCCCCGCGGTGTCGTACGTGGTGGTGGTCGTGTTCGTGGCACCGCCGGGCAGCGCCTGGGTCATGGCGAGCGAGGCCAGTACGCCATTGGCGTGGTACGTGTAGGCGTAGGTGCTCTGCCGAGTTCCGCCGAGCCGCAGATCGGTCCAGGTCTCGCTGGCGAGCTTGCCTGTCGCCAAGCCCGACGCGACGTAGGTGTAGGCCACCTTGGCATAGGCCACCCCGGAGGCGTTCTTGTACGTGGTCTCGACCAGGTCCTCTCCGCTCCAGGTGTTGGCGCGGGTCAGTGCACCGGCCGTGCCGGCCGCCGTCGTGACGCCGAGCAGCTTGCCCGCGGCATCGTAGGTGTAGTCGGTCTTGTGGCCGTTCCAGTCCAGCGTGTAGTCCACCCAGCCAAAGGCGTCATAGACGGTAGCGGCCGTTGCCGCCGGGCACGTCGGTGTCGCATTGCGTGAGGTCGACGACAGCTTGAGTCCGCCCTGTGCCGCGACGAACTGGTAGGTCACCGACTGGCCGGCAGCATTGGTCACCGTGGTGGTGTTGCTGCCGTAGACGAAGGTGTCCTTCTGCTCGCCGCCCGCGAGACCGCTTTCCTGAACGCGGCCGTCGGCCTGGTACTTGTAGGTGCTGTAGCGCACCCCGTTGATCGACACCCCGGTCAATCGGGTGCCGTTGCTCGCATCCTCGTAGTGGTACGTGCGGACATCGGGCGCCGCTCCGGGCGAGGTCACCGTGGTGAGCATGCCGGTGCCGTTGTACCCGTAGCTCCACGCACCACCGGCCGGGTCTCTCACCGTGGTGACGCGGTTGTTCGTCCATGTGAGATCGACGTACTGCCCCGCGATGTTGGTGATGCGCGTCGGCTGCGTCGCGTTCGCTCCGTACGTGATCGCCAGGAGCGTGGCGCCGCCGATGGTGCTGATGTTCTGCAGCCTGCCGTATGCCCCGAATGCGTAGCGCTGCTTGTCCTTCACCAGCGTGACGTAGCCGGTGTTGAGAACGTCATAGGTGGCCGTGCCCATGGCCATGGAACCGCTGGCGCGGTATGTCCAGCTGGTTCCGACCTTGGCGTAGGCGTACTTCGCCCCGCCCGGAAACGTCACGGTGATCGTCGTGGGCCCCAGGCATTCGCCGTCGAACTTGCCGGGCGTGCGATAGCAACCCGAGGTCTGCACCGTCGGGAAATCGAGGCTCGACGCCCAGTGGGGCCCAAAGAAGGTGGACGTCGTCGCCTTGCTTCGGTAGGTGCGCGTCAAACCGATGCCGTAGGAGCCGCCCGCGATGAAATCGAGCTGAGCAAGGACTTTTTCTCCCGTGGCGATGACCACCGGATTCTTCGTGACGGGGTTCTGCGGGGATGGGCAGGGGTCCCGCTTCTTGTCCGCCTGCTGCTCTTGCCCTTGATCGGTGTTGCCGTTGGAAGCAGGCGCCTGTGAGCCCCCGCTGTCATGGCTGCCGGGA
The DNA here is from genome assembly GCF_029855045.1 of Piscinibacter sp. XHJ-5. Classification (GTDB taxonomy): domain Bacteria; phylum Pseudomonadota; class Gammaproteobacteria; order Burkholderiales; family Burkholderiaceae_C; genus Albitalea. The sequence goes on along the minus strand of NZ_CP123228.1, from coordinate 1,492,291 downwards.
TCGAGCGGCACGGGCTCCCCGACGCGGGTGAAGTCCCCTCGTTTCAGCGGTTCCTTGCTTCCCGTGACGTTGACCTGTTCCATCACGATCGGGTTCGCTGAAGGCGCTGGTGACGGCAGCGGTGCTGAAGGCGTGTCCAGCTCACCGTATGCCGAGCCGGACAACGCCCAAGCCAGCGCCGCCCACACCAAAGCACCGCAGCGTCGAGTGCTCGTGCTCCATGCCAACAGTTCCCCTCGCATCGCCGTGACCCTCCCGCCCTCGATGTAGTTCGCGGGTGGGATTCTTCAGGGATGTCCTCGGGCGGCAATGGCAAAGGTTTGCCATTGACAGATCAACCGAACCTGGCCGTGTCCGTCAATTCATGGCCACCGCGCCGCCGGCAGGTGACCGGGTCAGGCTCAGTGCTCGGCGACGAAGAAGTTGTAGGTGGCGCTGTAGGCCACGGGCGCCACGCGACCGGCCTGCTCCGGCGTGCAAGGCTCGGCCGGCGGCCTGCCCCCGACCGTGTCGACGCGCTGGATGCTCAGCACCCGGCTGAAGACGCCCTCGCCGCGCGTGGAGACGGTGCGCAGCAGCAGCCACGGGATCGCGCTCGGATCCGGGCTGTCCTCGCGCGCCGCGACCTGGGCCACGACCGTGCTGCCGTCGAGCGCCTGCCAGCTCGGGCCGGCGTAGTGGATGCCGGCGCTGCGACCCCCACGGTAGAACAGCGCCGCCTCCGGTCCCTTGAGGCTCCACTCGAAGCGCTGCGCGTCCTTTGCGGCCGCGCATTCGTAGATCTGCACGCCGCGGGCGTGCAGCTCGAGCGCCATCGTCTCGCCCGCCGGGGGACGCAGCGCGGCCGGCTCGGTTGCCGTCGCTGCCGCGGTGCAGACGGCCCCCAGCAGGGCCGCCGCCTTCGCATGAATCGTCATGGCAGAGGCCCTCCGTGCTCAGGCTGCCAGCGGGGCCAGGGCAGCGCCGATGCGCTGCATCTGCGCCTCGGTGACCAGCTCGCCGAGCACCTTGAGGAAGTGCGGGTGCTGCGCCCCCGAGAGGATGTACTGCCAGCGGTAGGCCGCCAGCAGCGTGCCGCGCAGCATGCCGACCTGCTCGGCGTCGAACAGCCGCTTGCACACGCGCAGGAAGTAGTCGGCATCGGCCGCCGACTGCATCTGCAGGATGCCGTCCACCGCGCCGACGAGCGCGATCAGGTCGTCGACGCCCTGGTCGCGCTGCACCGCGTCGAGCTTGGCGTCCTCGCGGCGCCATTCCAGCTCGTCGAGGATGGCGTGCTGGGACTCCTCCTTCCAGTGGAACATGAAGACGTCCTTCCACAGCTCGGACAGCTCGGGGTCGGCATCGATGCTCTCGCGGTAGTGCGCCTGCGAGAACAGCTCGATGTGGCAGGTCAGCGCCAGCACGGCCCATGTGCACTTGGACAGCACCGCCTGCGCCACGTCGTTGGGCTGCGGCAGGAAGGTGTAGCCGGCCGGCAGGTCCTCGGCCGTCATCGCGCCGACGCGGCGGAACAGCTCCTGGTGCTTGAGCTCCTCGTCCGTGAAGCGCACGAGCGCCTCCAGCGCCACCTGGTCGCCCAGCCAATGGTCGCGGCTGAGCTCGAGCACCTTGGCGCCGATGTAGCGCTCGACCAGGCCGAACATGTGGGCGTAGGTCATGCCCTGCACCTGGCTCAGCAGCCGCTTCTCGTCGGCGCCCAGGAAGTCCAGGCGGTCGGCCAACGACAGCCCGTCGGGGAGGAATTTCTTGGCCACGTCCATCCGGCGGCCGCGGATCACGTCGTGGTCGATGTCCCAGCGGATGCGCTTGGACGCGTCGATGCACTTGGCGTAGCGTTCGCTGGAATGGCGGTACGGGGTCGTCTGCATGGTGGGAAGGCTCCAGGTTCAGGCTGCCAGCGTGTCGCCGGCGGTTGCGCGTGCCGGCCGGCACGCCGCGAGATGCGCGACGATCTGCTCGTTGACCTCGTCGCGATGGGTCAAAGGCGCCATGTGACCGGCGCCACGAAAGGTGACGGTGCGCACCGCGGGCAGCGTGCGCGACAGCAGGCGAGACACACGCCGCGCCGACAGCGGCGAGCGATCGCCCTGCATCAGCAGCGTCGGCAGCCGCAGGCGCTGGAACTCCTGCGCGCAGACGGGCTCGCGGAACACCGCCTGGAAGTCGAGCACCACCTTGCCGACGCGCGACGCCATGGCATCGCGCCGCGCCGGCGGCATCGCCGTCCAGGTGCCCGGCCCGCTCCAGTAGTCGACGAAGCAGGCCGCCGCGGCATCCGCGTCGCCTGCGGCATGCGCATGGGCGACGAAGGCAGCGGCCTCGCTGACCTCGCGCAGCGCTGCCTCGTCGAGCGGATCGCCGGTGCGCAGCAGGTGGAAGGCCACCGGCTCGAACAGCGCCAGCGAGCGCACGCGCTGCGGCTGCGCGCGGGCGACGTGCAGCGCCACCGCGCCGCCGTACGAATGGCCGACCAGGTGCGCGGGCTCGTGCACGCGGTCGAGCAGTGCGGCGACGATCGCCCCTTCGTGGGCCAGCGAGAACGCACCGTTGCCGCCCCAGTCGCCGGTGGCGCCGTAGCCGAGCAGATCGGGCACGAGCACGTGATGGCGCTGCGCCAGCCGCTCGACCAGGGCGCGCCACTGCGCGCCCGACGCGCCGGTGCTGTGCAGCAGCACCACCGGCTCCCCGCTGCCTTGCTCGAGCCAATCGACGCTCACGCCGCCGACCTGCATGCGTCCCATGGACCCTCCTGCGGTCCGCGAATGCGAACCGTCGTGCTGGAGAGATCGGAGGACGGCGGCGAAAGACGACGCCGCCGGAGGCCGACGACTTAGGGGGTGCCGAGCAGCTGCGTCGCCGCGCGCGTTTCGGGATGGTCCGGTCCCAGCGTCTGCCGCAGCTCGGACTGCGCCACCGCGAGGCCTTCGCGTGCGGCGCCGTGCTCGCCGGCCTGCCGTTGCACCCGCGCCAGCGTGAGCTGCGCGAGGCCGGCGAGCGCGGAGTGCGGATTGCTGCCTTGCAGCTTGCGCGCCAGCTCGAGCGCCTGGCGGGCATCGGCCAGCGCCTGCGAAGCATCGCCGCGCTTGAGCGACAGCTCGGCGCGCTGCCGGTAGGCGGTGAGCAGCGGCGGCGTCGCGGCGCCCTTGGCGGACAGCAGCTCGATGACGCCGGTGTGGCGTCGAGCGGCCCCGTCCAGATCGCCGCGTGCCGCGTCGATGCGTGCCTGCGCGAAGGTGGCGCGCAACCGCGCCGAATGCGCCGGCGGCAGCGTCTGCAGCATCGACGCCGCCGCGTCCAGGCTGGCCTGCGCGGCCGGCATCTGGCCGCGCTCGGCCTGCACCGTGGCGCGGCCCACCAGCGCATACGCCTGGCCGGCGACCAGGCCGTTGCGCCGGGCCGCGTCCAGCGCCCGGTCGTAGGCGGCCTCGGCTTCCTCGAAGCGGGCGAGCTGCTCGAGCCCGAAGGCGCTGTTGCCCAGGATGCTGGGCGCGATGACGGCGTCGCCGCGCTTCTCGTAGACCTGCAGCACCTGCTGGAAGAGCTGGAGACCGCCCTGGTAGTCGCTCATCGCGTAGCGCACGACACCGTGGTTGAGCATCAGCCGGCACGCCTCGTGGCTCTCGCCTCGGCCGATGCGCCGGATGCTGTCGATGGCGGTGCGGAAGTGGCTGTCCGCCTCGGTGTTGCGGCCGGCCAGGTAGTGCGCGAAGGCGACGTCGCCGAGCAGGCCGGCTTCGAGCATGGGCGCCTTGGCGCCGGCGCCGCGCAGCCGCTGCAGCCCGGCCTCGGCATGGCGCAGCGTCGTTTGCGGATCGGCGGCGACCTGCGCGAGCCCGGCGCGCATGAGCAGGCAGGTGGCCGCGACGGTGGCGTCGATGTCGGGCGCGGCGATCCACTCGTCGAGGAGCTGCCGTGCCTCGTCGTTCTGGCCGACGCCGGACAGCGCGTTGGCGTGCTCGCAGGCGATCTGCGCCTTCAGCGAGCGGTCGGGCACCTGGTCGACGATCTGGCGCGCGCGCACCAGCAGTTCCATGCGCTTCTTGCCGAGGTTGAGATTGCTGTAGTAGGTGGCCAGCACGCGCAGGATCTCGGCGTGGTGCGCCGGCTGGCCGGCGAAGGTGCCGTCGATGAGCCGCTCGGCGCGCTCGAGCATCTGCTGCAGCGCGGCCGACTGGCCGGTCGGCACGGCCTCGTCGAACATCAGGTCGACGAACTCGACGATGGCCGAGTTGCGTCCCAGCAGCGCCTGCGCGCGGTCGCGCTGGGCCAGCGCATCGGCGCGCTGGCGCTGCGCCTCGATCGCCTGCCAGGTCGTGCCCACGATGCCGGCGGCGAGCGCGAGCACGGTGACGGCCGTCGCCGCCACGCCGAGGCGGTGACGGCGCACGAACTTGGTGGCGCGATAGGCCAGCGAATCGGCGCGCGCGCTGACCGGCTCGTTGGCCAGGTAGCGGCGCAGGTCCTCGGATAGCGCCTGCACGGTGGCGTAGCGCTCGGCCGGCGCCTTCTTCAGCGCCTTGGCGCAGATGTTGTCGAGGTCGCCGCGCAGCGAATGCACCAGCCCCTCGCCGCGCATGGCGGCGCGCGCGGCCGCCTCGGACAGGCGCTGCGGCTCGGTGTCGACCACCCCGCGCAGCCGTTCCACCGGCGTGTCGGTCGGCCTGGCGGTCGGGTGAACGCCGCCGAGCAGCACGTACAGCAGCACGCCCAGCGCGTACACGTCGGTGGCGGTGGTCACGTCGCCGCCCTGCACCTGCTCGGGCGCCGCGTAGTCGGGCGTGAAGGCGCGTCCGGCGACCGCAGTGAGCTCGGTGGGCGGCGAGGCCAGCGCCTCGTCGTCGAGCAGCTTGGCGATGCCGAAGTCGAGCAGCTTCACCTCGCCCGACGACGTCACCAGGATGTTCCCGGGCTTCAGGTCGCGGTGCAGCACCAGCTTGCTGTGCGCATGGGCGACCGCCGCCAGCACGTCCAGCACGAGGCGCACGCGCGCCTCGACGCCCAGCGAGCGCGCATCGCACCAGCGGTCGATCGGCTCGCCTTCGACATGCTCGAGCACCAGGTAGGGCTGGCCGCCCGCGCCGACGCCGGCGTCGAGCAGCCGGGCGATGTGCGGGTGGGTGAGCCGCGCCAGCACGTTGCCTTCGCGCGCGAAGCGCTCGGCGCCGCCGTGGCCGAGCAGGGCCAGGTTGAGCAGCTTGACGGCCACGGTGCCCTCGTAGCGGCCGTCGCTGCGCCGCGCCAGCCAGACGCTGCCCATGCCGCCGGCGCCCAGCGGCCGCTCCAGCGTGTACGCGCCGAACTGCTGGCCCTCCAGCCTGGGCTCGATCTTGCCGATCGCGCTGCCGTCGAGAAAGCCTTCGCGGTCCATGCGGCTTTGCTGCGCCAGCAGCGCCGACAGCTCGGCCGCCAGCTCGGGATCTTCCGCGCGCAGCCTTGCCAGCTCGGCCTCTCGCGCGGCCGGATCCAGGTCGAGCAGCCGGTCCAGCTGCGGGGACAGGCGGGCCCAGCGTTGGGGGTCGACGCCGCGCGTCACGCCGGCAGCTCCTCAGTCCTGCAGCGCGCTGCGCAGGAACATCCGCGCCTTGGCCCAGTCGCGCTGCACGGTGCGCTCCGACACGCCGCGCATCGCGGCGATCTCCCCGAAGTCGAAGCCGCAGAAGAACTTCAGCTCGACCAGTTCGGCCAGCGCCGGCTCGGCGGCGGCCAGCTCGTCGACCGCGAGGCCCAGCGACCCCAGCTCGTCGAGCTGCGGCACCGATTCGGCGGTGGCGGTGTCCAGCGTGGTGAGGTGGAACTGGCCGCCGCGCTTGATGGCGCGGTGCTCGCGCACGTAGTCGATGATGAGGCCGCGCATCGCCCGCGCGGCGTAGGCGAAGAAGCGCGCCCGGTCGGGGAAGGCCAGCCCGCGCTGGCTGAGATCGAGGTAGGCCTCGTGCAGCAGCGTCGTCGCGCCCAGCGTCACGCCGGACGCATTGACGTGGAGCTGGCGGCGCGCCAGCCGGTGCAGCTCGCGGTACAGCGCGCTGAACAGCTCGGCGGTGGCGGCGACATCGCCCCGCTCGGCGGCCTGCAGCGTCGATCCGATCGCCCGCAGTTCGTCCTGGTCTGTGAGTTCCGTCATGCCGCCCCTCGGCTCCGTCCGGCCGTCAATTGTGCGCTGGACAAGACGGCTTCCACCCCCCTACGATCGCGGCCGGCCCGCTCCCGGCGGGCCACGTCGCTCGGACGGTTCCGGGCGCTCACGTGAAGGATCCCCATGGCTGACTCCCAGCCGAAGCGCCGCTTCGCGCGCATCGACCGACTGCCCCCCTACGTCTTCAACATCACCGCCGAGCTGCGCATGGCCGCGCGGCGCCGCGGCGAGGACATCATCGACATGAGCATGGGCAACCCCGACGGGGCGACGCCGCCGCACATCGTCGCCAAGCTGGTCGAGGTGGCGCAGCGGCCGGAGACCCACGGCTACTCGACCTCCAAGGGCATCCCGCGCCTGCGCCGGGCCATCTCCCACTGGTACCGCGACCGCTACGCGGTGGAGATCGATCCCGACCGCGAGGCGATCGTGACCATCGGCTCCAAGGAGGGGCTGGCCCACCTGATGCTCGCCACGCTGGAGCGCGGCGACACCGTGCTGGTGCCCAATCCCAGCTATCCGATCCACCTGTGGGGCGCGGTCATCGCCGGCGCCGACATCCGCTCGGTACCGCTCGTGCCGGGCGTCGATTTCTTCTCCGAGCTGGAGGCCGCGATCCGCGGCAGCTACCCCAAGCCGAAGATGATCGTGCTGGGCTTTCCGTCGAATCCGACGGCGCAGTGCGTGGAGCTGGACTTCTTCGAGCGCGTCATCGCGCTGGCGAAGCAGCACGACATCCTGGTGGTGCACGACCTCGCCTACGCCGACATCGTGTACGACGGCTGGAAGGCACCGTCGATCATGCAGGTGCCGGGCGCCAAGGACGTCGCCGTCGAGTTCTTCACGCTGTCCAAGAGCTACAACATGGCCGGCTGGCGCATCGGCTTCATGGTGGGCAACGCCGAGCTGGTGGCGGCGCTGGCGCGCATCAAGAGCTATCACGACTACGGCACCTTCACGCCGCTGCAGGTGGCGGCGATCGCGGCGCTCGAAGGCGACCAGCAGTGCGTGAAGGACATCGCCGAGACCTATCGCCGCCGTCGCGACGTGCTGTGCAAGGGCCTGCAGGAGGCCGGCTGGCCGGTCGATGTGCCGAAGGCCTCGATGTACATCTGGGCGCGCATTCCCGAGCCGTACCGCCGCCTGGGCTCGCTGGAATTCGCCAAGGCGCTGCTCGCGCAGGGCAAGGTGTCGGTGTCGCCCGGCATCGGCTTCGGCGACCACGGCGACGAGTACGTGCGCTTCGCCCTCATCGAGAACGAAGCGCGCATCCGGCAGGGGGTCCGGGGGATCAAGGCCATGTTCCGCGCGGACGCGAGCAGGGCATCCCCTCTCCCGCTGGCGGAGGGCCACGGGTGAGGGCCACCCGGGGCCCTCACCCCGACCCTCTCCCGCCGGGCGGGAGAGGGAGAGCATCCGCACTCCGGTGCCAGTTCACCCTCCTTCAGCGCTGACTGCAAACCCCTCGAACGTCGGCCGGCTCACCGGGTGGTCCAATGGCCTTATGGCCACGACCACCCTTCCGTCCATCTTCGTCTCCCACGGCTCGCCGATGATCGCGCTGGAGCCCCGCGAGGCCGGCGCGTTCATGGAGCGCCTCGGCCGCCGGCTGGGCCGACCCGACGCCATCGTCGCGATCTCGGCCCACACCACGGCGCGCGAGCCGCTGCTCCTGGCCGGGGCGCAGCACCAGGCGGTGTACGACTTCGGCGGCTTCGATCCCAAGCTGTTCACCCTGCGCTACGACGCGCCCGGCGCGCCGGCGCTGGCGCCGCGGGTCGCCGACCTGCTGCAGGCGGCGGACCTGCCGGCGCACGTGCTGGACGAGGCCGGCCTGGACCACGGCATCTGGACTTCGCTGCGCTACCTGTTTCCCGAGGCCGACATCCCGGTGCTGCCGCTCGCCTTCGTGGCGACGCAGTCGCCTGCGCAGCAGTTCCGCCTCGGCGAAGCGCTGGCGCCGCTGCGCCGGGAAGGCGTGCTCGTGCTCGGCACCGGCAGCATCACCCACAACCTGCGCCGGGTCTTCGCCGGCGGCCTGCGGTCGCCGGCGGACCAGCCCGAGATCCCCGAGAGCGCTGCCTTCCGCGACTGGATGCTGGGCCAGGCCAGCGTGCGCGACTGGGAGGCGCTGTTCGACTACCGCCGGCGCGCGCCCTACGCCGTCGACATGCACCCGACCGACGAGCACCTGCTGCCCTGGTTCGTCGCCGCCGGCGCAGGCGGGCGCGACAGCACGCCGGTCCGGCTGCACGACAGCGTGACGCACGGGTCGCTGGGAATGGACATGTACGCGTTCGGGGAGCAAGCAGCGGCGCTGGCCTAGGCATCCCACGCGCAAGGGGTCGCATCCGCTGCCACGGCGCGCACAATCGCGCCATGGCTGAGGGGCCTCCCACCGCTTCGCGCCAAGCGCGCCCGGGCGAACACGGACAGTTCGTCGGCAGCTCGTCGTTTCTCGGCCATACGCTGCCCGAGGGCACACGCATCGGCGGGCTGCAGATCACCGGCCTGATCGGCGAAGGCGGCTTCGGCATCGTCTACCTCGCCTACGACGAGTCGCTGCAGCGCGAGGTCGCCGTCAAGGAGTACATGCCGTCCTCGCTGGCCTCGCGTGCGACCGGCTCCCAGGACGTCACGGTGAAGTCCGAGCGCCACCGCGAGACCTTCGAAGCCGGCCTCAGGAGCTTCGTCAACGAGGCACGGCTGCTCGCCAGGTTCGACCATCCCTCGCTGCTGAAGGTCTATCGCTTCTGGCAGGCCAACGGCACGGCCTACATGGCGATGCCCTACTACGAAGGCATGACGCTGAAGGCCACGCTGGCGGCGATGCCCCAGCCGCCCGAGGAGGAGCGGCTGCGCGAATGGCTGATGCCGCTGCTGGACGCGCTGACGGTGATGCACCAGGCGAGCTGCTTCCACCGCGACATCGCGCCGGACAACATCCTGCTCACGCGCGACGGTCCGCTGCTGCTCGACTTCGGCGCCGCGCGGCGCGTCATCGGCGACATGACGCATGCGCTGACGGTGGTGCTCAAGCCGGGCTACGCGCCGATCGAGCAGTACGGCGACACGCCGCACATGCAGCAAGGCGCGTGGACCGACCTGTACGCGCTGGCCTGTGTCGTCTACTACGCCGTCACCGGCCGCACGCCGATGTCGTCGGTGGAGCGCATGATGACCGGCGACGCGCTCGAGCCGCTGTCGCGCGTGGCGCACGGCCGCTACAGCGCAGGCTTCCTGAGCGCGATCGACAAGGCGCTGGCGATCCTGCCGAAGGACCGGCCGCAGGACGTCGCGCAGTTTCGCGCGCTGCTCGACGCCGGCCGGCGGGCGCCGGCCAGGCCGTCCCGGGACGTGAGCGTCATCGCCTCGGTGCCGCCGCGGCCGCTGCCGGCCGCACCGGCCGCCGCACCCGCCGCGGCCTCGCCATGGAGCGACGGCACGACCGTGGTGGGCGAGAGGTCCTTGCGTGCGCTGTCATGGCTGACCGGCCATCGTGCCCTGTGGCTCGGCGGTGCGGGCGGCGTGGTCCTGTTGACAGCGGCGCCGATGCTGATGGTGCGCATCGATGGCGCGACGAGCGACAGTGCGGCGCCTGCCGCAGCCGCGCCCGCGCCCGCGCCGACACCGAGGGTCGAGCCCTCGGCCGCAACGCCGGCATCAGTGATCGAGGCCGCAGCGCCGCCCGCGCCCGCCCCGGCGGTGGCGGTCCCCGAGCCGGTGCCGGCGCCAGTGGAGCCCGTCACGCCGACGGCCGCTGCCGGCACCGCCGAAGCGCCGGGAAACGTCCCCCCGGACGCGACCACCGCAGCCGCCGAAGCCCTCGGCCTGCCGGCGTCCGCGGCCGCCGCCGCGAGGCCGCGCGAAGCACCTCGGCGCAGTGCGCGCGTCACCGCCGCCGCACCCCCTACGATGAAGGCGAGGCCCGCGCAGTGCAGTGATATTCTGCAAAAGGCCTCTCTCGAGCCCCTGACGGCCGACGAGGCAGCGTTCTTGAGGAGGGAGTGCAGATGATGCCGACCACATCGACGCTGCGCGCACTTCGGTGCGCATTTTTCTGGGCCTCTGCCGCGCTGGTCGCCGCGCTCTGCGCCGGCTGCGCGGCACCTCCCGCGGCCGCGCCCTCGGGCAACGAGCTTCCCTTCGATCAGGCGGCGATGGCAGCCACCGACGCGCTGGTGGCGCAGACGCAGAAAATGCCCGCCTTCCTCGCCAAGGTCGAGTCGAAGCTCCTCAAGCGCGGCCTCGTCATCGACCCGATGCTCGAAGGGGCCACCGGTCAGCAGACCGCCCTCACGCAGCAGCTGGAAAAGCGCGTCATGGAACGCATCGCATCCCAGCACGAGCAGTTCGAGGTCCTTCCCTTTCGCGCCGCCGGCATCGCGAAGGCGCAGCTGCTGCTGACCGGCACGCTGACGCGCGCGCAGACCGACCGCCCGCGCAGTCCCCTGCGCATCAACCTCGCGCTGGTCGACCTGAAGGCCGGCACGGTGCTCGCGCAGTCGTCGGCGCTCGCGGCCGACAGCGGCCTGGACAACAGCCCGCTCGCCTATTGGCGCGACAGCCCGATCCTCGTGAAGGACAAGGTCGTCGAGGGCTACGTCCGCACCGCCGCCTCCGCCGCCGGCCAGCGCGCCGACCCGGTGTACTTCGAGCGCGTGTCGACCGCCGCGCTGATCGATGAAGCAACCACGCTCTACAACGGCGAGCGCTACCAGGACTCGCTGACCCAGTACCGCCAGGCGCTGTCCACGCCGGCCGGCGAGCAGATGCGCGTGCTCAACGGCATCTATCTCAACAACGTCAAGCTCGGCCGCATGACCGAGGCCGAGCAGGCCTTCGGCAAGGTGGTGGCGCTGGGCATCGCGTACAACCAGCTCGGGGTGAAGTTCCTGTTCAACCCCGGCGGCACGGAGTTCTGGTCCGACCCCAAGGTGAGTTCCGCCTACGGCATGTGGCTGCGGCAGATCGCGCGCGAGAGCACTGCCGCGAAGGTGTGCATGAGCATCGTCGGCCACACCAGCCGCACCGGCTCCGAGCCGGTCAACGATGCGCTGTCGCTGCAGCGGGCCACGTACATCAAGCAGCGCCTCGCCAGCGAGGCCGCCGAGCTGGCCGGGCGCACCAAGGCGCAGGGCATGGGGTTTCGCGAGAACATCGTCGGCAGCGGCACCGACAACGTCGTCGACGCGCTCGATCGGCGCGTCGAGTTCAAGATCGTGCCTTGCGGGTGACGCTTCCGCGCATGCTGCGCGCCGCGTCCCGGCTGGTCACGGCCCGCCTGCTGCTGCAGGCGCCCGATGCGGCGCTGGCGCCGGAGGTGCTCGACTTCCTGTGGCGCAACCAGGCTCACTTCGCACGCTGGGATCCGCCGGCGCCGGCCGACTTCTTCACGCTGCGCCTGCAGCGCGCCCGCCTGCTGCGCGGCATGCAGGAGTTCCGCGCCGGCACCGCGGTGCGCTACTGGCTGCGACTGCGCGAGGATCCGGCCGGCGTCGTGGGCCAGGTGCACTTCTCGTCCATCGTGCGCGGTGCCTTCCAGAGCGCGATGCTCGGCTACCAGATCGATCAGGCGCTCGAAGGCCAGGGGCTGATGCGCGAAGCGCTGCAGGCGGGCATCGCCGAGATGTTCTCGCCGCGCGTGCACCTGCATCGCCTGCAGGCGGCGCATCGCCCGGAGAACAGCCGCAGTGCCGCCGTGCTCGCCGCGCTGGGCTTCGAGCGCATAGGCGTCTCGCGGGACTATCTGTTCATCGACGGCGCATGGCGCGACCATGTGCTCAACGCGCTGGTGAATCGGCAGTTCATCAGCGTGCCGTGACGCTCGCGTCGGCGCCATTCCTCCTACTTGGGCACCGCGCCCGACACCCCCGGCACGAACGAATCCATTGCCGCGATCTGCGCATCGCTCAGCTTGCCGAAGGGCTTGAAGCTGCCCTCGACGATCGCCCGGCGCTTCGCTTCGACCAGCGCGACCACGTCCTTCGGCACGTCCGCGCCATAGGGCGCCAGCGTGATGAACCCGTCCTTCAGCCCGCCCCACACCGGCTGCGGCTTCCAGGTGCCCGCGATCACGGCGCGGGCCGCCCGGGTGTAGTAGCCGCCCCATTGGTGGACGATGGCGGTGAGCTGCGCCTGCGGCGCGAAGCGGCGCATGTCGCTTTGGTACGCGACGAGCTTCACGCCCTGCTCCTGCGCGGTCTGCGCCACCGCCGGCGATCCGCTGTGGTTGGTCAGCACGTCGGCGCCCTGGTGGATCAGCGTCAGCGCCGCCTCGCGCTCACGCGCCGGATCGAACCAGGAGTTGAGCCACAGCACCTTCACCTGGGCCTGGGGATTCGCTTCACGCATGCCGATGGCGAAGGCGTTGATGCCCTGGATGACCTCGGGGACCGGGAAGCCGGCCACATAGCCCGCGATGCCGCCCTTGCTCGTCTTGCCGGCCAGCAGGCCGGCGAGGTAGCGCGCCTCGTAGTAGCGGGCGTTGTAGGTGTTGAGGTTGGGCGCGGTCTTGTAGCCGCCGGCATGCTCGAACTTCACCTCGGGAAACTGCGCCGCGACACGCAGCGCAGGCTCCAGGTAGCCGAAGCTGGTCGCGAAGACGAGGCCATGGCCCTGTGCCGCAAGGTCGCGCATCACGCGCTCCGAGTCGGGGCCCTCGGCCACCGCCTCGACCACGGTGACCTCCGCCTGGTCGCCGAGGGCCTGCTGCATCGCGCGCCGCCCCAGGTCGTGCTGGTAGGTCCAGCCGGCCTCGCCGATCGGCGAGACGTAGACGAAGCCGACTTTCAGGGGCGCGCCGTGGACCGGGAGTGCGGCGAGCGCCGCGAGCAACGCGGCGATGCTGCCGCGGGCGAGGTTTTGAAGCATGGTGTTCCTCTACATGGCCCCTGGAGGAGAGCACACGGCGGGGGCACGCCGTGCGCCGTGAACTCTACGCCGCGAAGAGCGCGTCGAGCGATTCCCGCCAGCGCTTCTTGTCGTCCGGCGCGGCGAAGCTCGCCTCGAAGCTGTTGGCGGCCAGCCGGTGCGCGTGGCGCCCGCCGAGCTGCGGCAGCGCGTCGAATGCGGCGATGAAGTTGTCGTTCATGTAGCCGCCGAAGTACGCCGGATCGTCCGAGTTGACCGTCGCGACGAGCCCCGCATCGAGCAGCGCCGCCAGGTTGTGAGCCGCCATCGTCTCGAAGACGCACAGCTTCACGTTGGACAGCGGGCACACCGTCAGCGGCATGCGCTCGCGCGCCAGCCGCTGCATCAGCAACGGATCCTCGGTGCTGCGCACGCCGTGGTCGATGCGCTCGACCTTCAGCACGTCGAGGGCGCTCCATACATAGGCGGGCGGCCCCTCCTCGCCGGCGTGCGCCACGCGGTGCAGGCCGAGCTCGCCACAGCGCGCGAAGACGCGGGCGAACTTTTCCGGCGGATGGCCGCGCTCGCTGCTGTCGAGGCCGACGCCGATGAACTGGCCCCGGTACGGCAACGCCTGCTCCAGCGTCGCGAACGCATCATCTTCGCTGAGGTGACGCAGAAAGCACATGATCAAGGCGCTGGAGATGCCGAGCTCGCGCTGCGCGCGCTCGCAGGCCCGCGACAGGCCGCCGATCACGGTCTCGAATGCCACGCCCCGCGCGGTGTGCGTCTGCGGGTCGAAGAACAGCTCCGCATGCACGACGTTGTCGGCTTTGGCGCGGCGGAAGTAGGCCATCGCCATGTCCTCGAAGTCCTGCGCCTTCAGCAGCACGCTCGCGCCCGCGTAGTAGATGTCGAGGAAGCTCTGCAGGTCGGTGAAGGCGTACGCGGCGCGCAGCGCCTCGACGCTCGGGTAGGCCAGCGCGACGCCGTTGCGCTGCGCGAGCGCAAAGATCAGCTCCGGCTCCAGCGAGCCTTCGATGTGGATGTGCAGCTCGGCCTTGGGCATGGCGCGCAGCAGGCCCGGCAGGCGCTCGCGGGGGATGGCGTCGAGGTTCATGTGGTGTTCCTTCACCGTCGGTGGAGTGCTGCGGAAAGCGTCATTCCCGTCGATGCGCATCGACGCCGAAAACGCAAAGGGCCGCAGAGAAGGACTTCATCCCCTGCGGCCCTGCCGTGGTCGATCCGGCAGCGTCTACTTCTTGTCCCCGCCCGGCACCTTGCCTTCGACGCCCTTGACGAAGAAGTTGATGCCGCCCAGGAACTTGTCGTCGGCGGCCTCGTCCTTCTTCAGCACTTCCTTGCCGGTGTTGTCGACGATGGGGCCCTTCCAGATGACGTAGCTGCCATCCTTCAGGCCGGCCTTGACGCCCTGGACCTTGGTCTTCAGGTCGGCCGGGACCTGGTCGGAGATCGACACGAGGTCGATCGCGCCTTCCTTGACGCCCCACCACGCCTGGCCGGTCTTCCAGGTGCCTTCGAGCGCGTCGCGCGTGGCCTTGATGTAGTACGGGGCCCAGTTGATGACGGCCGACGCGAGGTGCGCCTTCGGGCCGTAGGCGGTCATGTCGCTGTCCCAGCCGAAGGCGTACTTGCCGGCCTTCTCGGCCGTCTGCAGCACCGCCTTGGAGTCGGTGTTCTGCATCAGCACGTCGGCGCCGCCGTTGAGCAGCGACTGCGCGGCCTCGGTCTCCTTGGGCGGGTCGAACCACTTGTTGACCCACACCACCTTGGTCTTGATCTTCGGGTTCACCGACTGCGCGCCCAGCGTGAAGCTGTTGATGTTGCGCACCACCTCCGGGATGGGCACCGAGCCGACGACGCCCAGCACGTTGGTCTTGGTCATGCCGCCGGCGATCACGCCTGCCATGTAGGCTCCTTCGTAGGTGCGGCTGTCGTAGGTGCGCAGGTTCTCCGCGGTCTTGTAGCCGGTGGAGTGCTCGAACTTCACGTCCTTGGCGTCGCCGGCGACCTTCAGCATGTAGTCCATGTAGCCGAAGGTGGTGCCGAAGATCAGCTTGTTGCCCTGCCCCACCATGTCGCGGATGACGCGCTCGGCGTCCGGGCCCTCGGGCACGCTCTCGGTGAAGCTGGTGACGACCTTGTCGCCGAATTCCTTCTCGACCGCCTTGCGGCCGTTGTCGTGCGCGAAGGTCCAGCCGCCGTCGCCCACCGGGCCGATGTAGGCGAAGGCGATCTTGAGCTTCTCGGCTTTGGCAGGCGCGGCCGCCGACGCGGCCGGCGCAGGCGCCTGGGCGGTGGTGGTGGGAGCTTCCTCCTTCTTGCCGCAGCCCGCGAGCG
Source organism: Piscinibacter sp. XHJ-5 (assembly GCF_029855045.1). Lineage (GTDB taxonomy): Bacteria > Pseudomonadota > Gammaproteobacteria > Burkholderiales > Burkholderiaceae_C > Albitalea. Next base: position 1,476,942 of record NZ_CP123228.1, on the reverse strand, counting down.
CGGCCACGGCAGCGACGGCAGCCCAGGCCGTGAGCTTCGAACAGGTCATCTTGTGATCTCCGAGGTTGAGAGCGAGCGAGATTATGAGCCGGGGAAAAACGGCTTCCCCAGCGACGCCGGCATGAAACAACGAGGCCCCCGCCAAGGCGCCCCCCGAGGGGGCTGAGCCCGGGCTAGAGGCGGCTCGTCGCCCGGGCTCATGAACCCGGGAAAAATGGCTTCCCGAGGGAAGCCGGCATATTGACGCGTATCCAAGTCGCATTGCGCGAGATCAGCACCAGCACGACGATGGTCGCCAGGTACGGCAGCATGGTCAGCAGCTGGCTGGACACTTCGACGCCTTCGCCTTGCAGGTGGAACTGCAGCATCGTCACGCCGCCGAACAGGTAGGCGCCCAGCAGGACGCGGGCCGGACGCCAGGTCGCGAAGGTCGTCAGCGCCAGCGCGATCCAGCCCTTGCCGGCGACCATGCCTTCGACCCACAGCGGCGTGTAGATCACCGAGATGTAGGCGCCCGACAGCCCGCACAGCGCCCCGCCGACGACCACCGCCAGCAGCCGGATGCGGCGCACCGGATAGCCCAGCGCATGCGCCGAGTCGGGCGACTCGCCGACGGCGCGCAGCACCAGTCCGGCGCGCGAGCGGTTGAAGAACCAGGCAAGGCCCACCGTCAGGGCGATCGCGAGATACACCATCGGATGCTGCTTGAACAGCGCCGGCCCGATGAAGGGAATGTCGGCGAGGCCCGCGATCTGGTAGTGCACCCGCTCCGGCAGCTTGGCCTGCGTGTACGAGATGCCGACGAAGGCCGAGAAGCCGGCGCCGAAGAGGGCCAGCGCCAGGCCGCTCGCGTACTGGTTGGTGTTGAGCCAGATCACCAGCCAGCCGAAGACGAGCGCGAGCAGCGCGCCGGCGCCCATGCCGGCCGCGAACGAGAGCCAGTCGTTGCCGGTGTGCGCGCAGGTCGCGAAGCCGGCGATCGCGGCGACCAGCATGATCCCTTCGGCGCCGAGGTTGACGATGCCGGCGCGTTCGTTGATCAGCAGGCCGAGTGCGGCGAAGGCCAGCACGGTGCCCGCGTTCAGCGTGGCGGCGATGAGCAGGGCGAGCTGTTCCATCTCATGCTCCCTTGGCGACGGCAGGCGCGACGGCATGGCCGCGCGGCGCGGACTGCCACCGCAGGCGGTAGTAGATGAGCGTGTCGCAGGCCAGCAACGTGAACAGCAGCAGGCCCTGGAACACGCCGGTCAGCGACTTGGGCAGGCCCAGGCGCGACTGCGCGAGCTCGCCGCCGATGTAGAACATGCTCATCAGGATGGCCGAGAAGACCACGCCCACCGGATGCAGCCGGCCCACGAAGGCGACGATGATGGCGGCGAAGCCGTAGCCCGCCGGCACGTGCGGCGTCAGCTGGCCGAGCGGTCCGGCCGCTTCCAGCGCGCCGGCCAGGCCGGCCATGCCGCCCGAGCCGAGCATGGCCATCCACAGCGCCCTGCGCGACGAGAAGCCGGCGTAGCGCGCCGCCATCGGCGCGAGCCCGCCCACCTGGAGCTGGAACCCCGCATAGACGCGGAACAGGAACAGCCAGAACGCCGCCACCGCGAGCAGCGCGATGACCGCCCCGATGTTGACGCGCCACCCGGTGACGAGCCGCGGGATCTTGGTCGGGTCGAGGAAGCTGATGGTCTGCGGGAAGTTGTAGCCGGCGGGATCCTTCCAGGGCCCGTAGACGAGGTAGCTCAGCACCATCTCGGCCACGTACACCAGCATCAGGCTCACCAGGATCTCGTTGGCGTTGGCCTTGTCGCGCAGGAAGGCGACGATGCCGGCCCACGCCATGCCGCCCAGCACGCCGGCGGCGAGGATGGCGAGCACGATCGCGCGGCTCGTGTCCTTGTCGGCCATCATCGCGACGCCGCCCGCGGCAATGGCGCCGATGATGTACTGGCCTTCGGCGCCGATGTTCCACACGTTGGAGCGAAAGCACAGCGACAGGCCCAGCGCGATCAGCAGCAGCGGGGTCGCCTTCAGGGCCAGCTCGGACAGCGCATAGCCGCTCTTCACCGGCTCGATGAAGAACACCTGCAGCCCGCGCAGCGGGTCCTTGCCGAGCAGCATGAAGAGGATCACGCCGAGCACGACGGTGATCGCCAGCGCGAGCACGGGCGATGCGACGGACATCAGCTTGCTGGGGGCGGGACGGGATTCGAGTTTCAGCATGGCGGGCACCTCATGCGTCGGACGGGTCGGTGGCGGGTGACGGGGCCGCGCCCCACAAGCCGCTCATCCACTGCCCGATCATCTCCACCGTCGCCTGCGAGGTCGCGATCGACGGCGACAGCCGGCCCTGCGCGATCACGTGCAGCCGGTCGGTGATCTCGAACAGCTCGTCGAGCTCCTCGCTGACGACGAGCACGGCGCAGCTCGCATCGCGCAGCTTCAGCAGCTCGCCGCGGATCTGCGCGGCGGCGCCGACGTCCACGCCCCAGGTCGGCTGCGAGACGATCAGCAGGCGCGGCTGCGCATCGATCTCGCGCCCGACGATGAACTTCTGCAGGTTGCCGCCGGACAGGCTCTTGGCCGTCGCGTCGGGGCCGCCGGCCTTCACGTTGAAGCGCGCGATCAGTGAACGGGTGAGCTCGACCACCGCGGCGGTGCGGATCCAGCCCGAGCGCGACACCAGCTCGGCGCGCGTGAGCAGCGTGTTCTGCGCCAGCGACAGCGTGGGCACCGCGCCGCGGCCCAGCCGTTCCTCCGGAACGAAATGCAGGCCGCGGCGGCGCCGCGCGGCCGGCGACAGCCTGCCGATCGGATGGTCGAACAGCTGGATGCTGTCGGACGAGGCGCGCGTGTCCTCGCCGGACAGCGCGGCCATCAGCTCCTGCTGCCCGTTGCCCGAGACGCCGGCGATGCCGACGATCTCGCCGGAACGCACCTCGAACCGGACGTCGGCGAGGCTCATGCCGAAATGGTCCTGCTTGGGCAGCGTCAGTCCGCGCACGCCGAGCACCACTTCGCCGGCCTGCGCCTGCTGGTGCTGCAGCTGCGGCGGCTCGGCGCCGATCATCAGCCGCGACAGGCTGGCGTTGCTCTCCTTCGTCGGATCGACCTCGCCGGTGACGCGCCCGCCGCGCAGCACCGTGCAGTGGTGGCACAGCGCGCGGATCTCGTCGAGCTTGTGGCTGATGTACAGGATGCTGCAGCCCTCGGCGGCCAGCTGGCGCAGCGTGACGAAGAGCTTCTCCACCGCCTGAGGCGTGAGCACCGAGGTGGGCTCGTCGAGGATCAGCAGCTTGGGCTGCGTCAGCAGCGCACGCACGATCTCCACGCGCTGGCGCTCGCCGACCGACAGCGTGTGCACCGGCCGCAGCGGATCGACGTCGAGGCCATAGGCGTGCGCGACCTGCGTGATGCGCTGCGTGACGTCGGCCAGCGAGTAGGACTTGTCCAGCCCCAGCCAGACGTTCTCCGCCGCGGTCAGCGTGTCGAACAGGCTGAAGTGCTGGAACACCATGCTGATGCCCAGCTCGCGCGCCTCGTGCGGGTTGCGAATGGCGACGGTCTCGCCGTTCCAGCGCACCTCGCCTTCGTCGGGTCGCACCGCGCCGTAGATGATCTTCATCAGCGTCGACTTGCCGGCGCCGTTCTCGCCGAGCACCGCATGGATCTCGCCCGGCTTCACCCGCAGGCTCACGCGGTCGTTGGCCTTGACCGCCGGGTATTGCTTGGAGATGTCGACGAGTTCGAGGCGCAGCATCGGCATGACGCCTGTCGACGCGCTCGGCGCCGCCGGCGGGTGAGGGTCGGCAAGCCGCCAGTCTAGTGGCCGGCGTGCCACGGCGATGCTCTGCAGATCAGTCACGGCCATGTGGGTACCTCACGTTGCCTTCGACCAAGGTCGCCACGAGATTGCGCTCGTCCGACAAGGTCATCCATGCGAACACACGTTCATGCAAGCTGCGCGCCACTTCGAAGCGCCGTTCGGCGACCGGGCCGCGGGCCCAGTCCCAGATGCACAGATCGGCGACGCAGCCGGTGCTCAGCGAGCCGATCTCGTCGCCCAGTCCCAGCGCCGCCGCGGCGCCCAGCGTCGCGGCATGCAGGGCCTTCCATGCGGTGAGCCGCTCCCCGGCCAGCGCCTGCACCTTGTAGGCGTCGGCCAGCGTGCGCTGCATCGACAGGCTGGTGCCGCCACCGACGTCGGTGGCGACGCTGACCCGCACGCCGGCGTCTTCGGCGGCCCGCCAGCCGAACAGGCCGCTGCCGAGGAAGAGGTTGGACGACGGGCTGTGGGCGATCTGCGCGCAGGCGTCGCGCAGGGCCGCGCGGTCCTCGTCGTCCAGCCAGATGCCGTGCGCGAAGACGCCGCGCGCATTGAGCAGGCCGGCACGGTCGTACACGTCGAGGTAGCTGCGCGCTTCGGGGAACAGCCGGTGCACCCACGCGACCTCGTCGCGGTTCTCGGCCAGGTGCGTCTGCATGTACACGCCCGGATAGGCGGTGCAGAGCTGCCCCGCCATGGCGAGCTGCTCGGGCGTGCTCGTCGGTGCAAAGCGGACCGTCACGGCGTAGGCCAGGCGCCCCTTGCCATGCCACCGGTCGATCAGGTCGACGCAATCGCGCGCGCCGCGGTCGGGCGCCTCGTCGCGCAGGCCGTCGGGCGCATGCCGGTCCATCAGCACCTTGCCCGCAACCAGCCGCATGCCGCGCTCGTGGGCCGCGGCGAACAGCGTGTCGGCGCTGACCTTGTGCACCGTGGGAAACACCACCGCGCTGGTGGTGCCGTGCGCCAGCAGCGCGTCGAGAAAGCGCGCCGCGCCGGCCTGCGCCTCCAGCACGTCGGCATAGCGGCGCTCGGCCGGGAAGGTGTAGGTGTCCAGCCAGTCGAGCAGCGCGGTGCCGTGGCTGGCGATCACGTCCAGCTGCGGGCTGTGCACATGGGTGTCGATGAAACCCGGCAGGATGAGCCGCCCGCGGTGATCGCGCTGCGTCCAGCTGTCGTCCGGCAGCTGGTCCCCCGGCTGCGCGCCGGCGATGCGGCCGTTCTCGATCAGCAGCCAGTGGTCCTCGCGAAAGCGCACGGCCTTCGAGTCGACGGCGCCCCATTCCGGCGCGCTGGTGAAGTCGAGCAGGTCGCCGCGCAGGGCGATGCGCTGAAGCGGGGCGCCTTGCGGCGCGATGTCGTTGGCATTCATGCAATGCGGACCCGTGATGGCCGTAGGTGGAACAAGTCCCCTCTCCCGCTTGCGGGAGAGGGGCAGGGGTGAGGGCCGCGCGCGAGCCGGCGCCCCTCACCCCGACCCTCTCCCGCAAGCGGGAGAGGGAGCCGCGCGGTCGATCCGTTTCCCTCTGTGCTGAAACGCCAGTCGCTCATGCCGCTCTCCCCTTGGAACGTTGCGGCAACCCATGCGTCACCAGCCCGCGCGCGACGTCGCGCACCTGCTCTCGCAGCCAGCGCATGCCCGCCGAGGCATGCGTGAGGTCGTGCCACAGCTGGAAATAGGTCAGCGGCGGGAATGCCACGGGGCAGCGCACGATGCGCACCGGCAGGCTGTCGACGTAGCGCGAGCAGAACAGGCGCCCGGTCGTGAGCACCAGCAGGCTTTGCGCCACCATCAGCGGGATCAGGCTGAAGTGCGCGCTGCGCACCATGATGTCGCGGCTGACGCCCAGGCCTTCGAGGTGGTCGTCGATGACGCCACGTGCGCCGCGGAAGGTGGGCGTCGGCGCGACGTGCTCGCAATCGAGGTACTTCTCCACCGTCCAGCCGCGCCCGCTCGACAGGCGCACGGCGGGATGGTCCTCGGCGACCAGGCAGACGATCTCGTCGCTCATCAGGCGGCCCAGGTGCAGCTCGCCGGGCGGCTCGAGCCAGTTGCCGACCACCAGGTCCACATCGCCGGCCGCCAGCCCGCGCCGGTAGTCGAAGTCGCCCGACAGCGGCAGCAGCTCCAGCCGCACCTGCGGCGCCTCGTGCTTCAGCTTGGCCACCAGCTCCGGGAGGAACAGCGGATCGAGGTAGTCGCTGGCGGCGATGCGAAAGGTGGCCTCGCTGGTCGGCGCATCGAAGCCGCGCTGGCGGATCTTGGGGCTGAACAGGCGCTCGGCTTCCTGCAGCATGCTGGCGGCCGGCTGCACCAGCTGCAGCGCCACCTGCGTCGGCGTCATGCCGTTGCCCGCGCGCACCAGCAGCGGATCGCCGGTCAGCTCGCGCAGGCGGCGGAGCTGGGCGCTGACGGCGGGTTGCGAGCTTTGCAGTTGCAAGGCGGCCCGCGAGACGCTGCGTTCGGTGATCAAGGTGTGCAGGACCCGGATGAGGTAGAGCTCGATCTTGTCGAAATCCGCCCGCTGCGTCATATCTTCATCCTGATATGCAATATCGCCCGGATCGTATACACCTCGGGGCGCAAAGCGGTACCTTTCGGGTATCTACCGAGCCCGTCATGCCCATGAGCGACACCCAGCCCATTCGCTTCTTCCACCGCGGCCAGATCGTCGAGCTGGACCGCGTCGAGCCGACGCGCAGCGTGCTCGACTGGCTGCGCGAGGACGCACGCTGCACGGGAACCAAGGAGGGCTGCAACGAGGGCGACTGCGGCGCCTGCACGGTGGTGATCGGCGAGCTGCCGCAACACGCCGACGGCGCCGTGCCGGCGGTGCGCGGGCTGGCGCTGAAGACCGTCAACGCCTGCATGCAGTTCGTGCCGGCGCTGCACGGCAAGGCCCTGTTCACGGTGGAGGACCTGAAGGCCTGCCACGGGGGCACGCTGCACCCGGTGCAGCAGGCGCTTGTCCAATGCCATGGCTCGCAGTGCGGCTTCTGCACCCCGGGCTTCGTGATGTCGCTGTGGCCGCTCTACGAGCAACATGCCGCGGCGGGCTCGCGGCCGACGCGGCAGCAGCTCGCCGACGAGCTGTCCGGCAACCTGTGCCGCTGCACCGGCTACCGCCCCATCCTCGACGCCGGCCAGCGCATGTTCGAGCTGCCCGGCGCTGCCTTCGACACCGCGCCGGCGATCGCCGCGCTGGAGCGCATCGGTCACGAGGACCACGCGCACGGCAGCTTCCATGCGCCGACGACGGTGAGCTCGCTGGCCGCGCTGCTGGAGCGCAAGCCGCAGGCGCGCATCCTTGCCGGCGGCACCGACATCGGCGTCTGGGTCACCAAGCAGTTCCGCGAGCTGGACGACATCGTCTATGTCGGCGACGTGGACGAGCTCAAGCGGGTCGTCGTCGCCGACGGCGAACTGCGCATCGGCGCAGGCGTCTCGCTCGAGACCGCCTGGCGCGCGCTTGCCGAGCGGCTGCCCTCGCTCACCGACCTGTGGCTGCGCTTCGCATCGCCGCCGATCCGCCATGCCGGCACGCTGGGCGGCAACATCGCCAACGGCTCGCCCATCGGCGACGGCGCGCCGGCGCTGATCGCCCTCGATGCGCAGGTGGAGCTGCGCCGCGGCGAGCGCGTGCGGCGCCTGCCGCTTGCCGACTTCCATGTCGACTACATGAAGAACCGCCTGGAACCCGGCGAGTTCGTGCAGGCGCTGGCGGTGCCGCTGGCCACGATGCAGCGCGAGCTGCGTGCCTACAAGATCAGCAAGCGCTACGACAGCGACATCTCCGCGGTCTGCGCGGTGCTGGCCATCGCGCGCGACGGCGAGAGGGTCGAGGACGTGCGGCTGGTGTTCGGCGGCATGGCCGCCATCGTCAAGCGCGCGCCTGGTGCCGAAGCCGCGATCGCCGGCCGGCCGTGGACTGAAGCCGCCGTGCGCGCCGCGCAGGCGGCCCTCGCCGACGACTTCAAGCCGCTCACCGACATGCGCGCCAGCGCCGGCTATCGGCTGCGCGTGGCGCAGAACCTGCTGTGGCGCTTCTGGCTGGAAACGCGCGGCGGCGATCCGCTGCCGCCCGAGGCGGTCAATGTGTGGAGCTCGGTGGAGCGAACGCCCGCCGTCGTCGAAGGGGCACAGCCATGAACAAGCTCGTCGACCTGCCTGCCGCGGACGCAGCTGCCGTCGTCGGCGCCCCGCGTGCGCATGAATCGGCGCACCTGCATGTGGCCGGCGAAGCGACCTATGTCGACGACATGCCGGAGGTGATCGGCACGCTGCATGCCGCGCTGGGCCTGTCGCCGGTCGCCCATGGCCGCCTCACCGGCCTGTCGCTGGACGCCATCCGCGCCATGCCCGGCGTGGTGACCGTGCTCGCCGCCGCTGACATCCCGGGCCCGAACGACTGCGGCGCCATCCTCCACGACGACCCCATCCTGGCCGACGGCGAGCTGCGCTACCTGGGCCAGCCGGTGTTCGCGGTGATCGCCGACACGCGCGAGGCGGCCCGGCGCGCGGCCGCGCGGGCGAAGGAGGCGATCGCGTTCGAGCCGCTGCCGGCCGTGCTGAGCGCGCCCGAGGCCCATGCCCGCGGGCAGTACGTCCTGCCGCCGATGCACCTGGAGCGCAGCACGCGCCCCGGCGGCGCGCGTGCCGCCATCGCGGCCTCGCCCCGTCGGCTGGCCGGCACGCTGACGGTGGGCGGCCAGGAGCAGTTCTACCTCGAAGGCCAGGTCAGCTATGCGGTGCCCAAGGAGGACCGCGGCATGCTGGTGCACTGCTCCACCCAGCATCCGAGCGAGATGCAGCACCTGGTGGCGAAGGCGCTCGGGCTGCAGTCGCACCACGTGCAGGTGGAATGCCGGCGCATGGGCGGCGGCTTCGGCGGCAAGGAGTCGCAATCGGCACTGTTCGCGTGCGTGGCCGCCGTTGCGGCGCAGAAGCTGCAGCGGCCGGTCAAGCTGCGCGTCGACCGCGACGACGACTTCCTCATCACCGGCCGGCGCCACGGCTTCCACTACGAGTACGAAGTCGGCTACGACGAGGCCGGCCGCATCCTCGGCTACGAGCTCACGATGGTGTCCAACGCGGGTCACTCGGCGGACCTGTCGGGTCCCGTGATGACGCGCGCGCTGTGCCATGCCGACAACGCGTACTGGCTGCCCGACGTCGCGCTGCACGGCTATTCGGCAAGGACGAATACGCAGAGCAACACCGCCTTCCGCGGCTTCGGCGGACCGCAGGGCGCCGTCGTCACCGAGGCCGTGCTCGACAGCATCGCCCGGGCGCTGGGCCGCGACGCGCTCGACGTGCGCCGCGCCAACTTCTACGGCACCACCACGAACAAGCACACGCCGTACGGCCAGGCGGTCGAGGACAACGTGCTGCAGGAGCTCACGGAGCAGCTGGAGCGCAGCAGCGACTATCGGGCCCGCCGGGCCGCGATCGCGGCGTTCAACGCCGCCAGCCCGGTCCTCAAGCGCGGCCTCGCGCTCACGCCGGTCAAGTTCGGCATCTCGTTCAACCTGAAGCACCTGAACCAGGCGGGCGCGCTGGTGCACATCTACACCGACGGCTCCATCCTGGTGAACCACGGCGGCACGGAGATGGGCCAGGGCCTGCACACCAAGGTGGCGCAGGTGGTGGCGCACGAGCTCGGCGTGCCGCTCGCGCGGGTGCGCGTCACGGCGACCGATACGCACAAGGTCGTCAACACCTCGGCCACCGCGGCGTCCTCCGGCAGCGACCTCAACGGCAAGGCAGCACAGGATGCAGCGCGGCAGATCCGCGAGCGGCTGGCCGCCTTCGCGGCACGGCGCCATGGCGGCGATGCCAGATCGGTGCGCTTTGCCGACGATCACGTGCAGGCGGCCGGCCAGCGCATCCCCTTCGACGTGCTGGTGCGCCAGGCCTACGAAGACCGCGTGCAGCTCTGGTCCGACGGCTTCTATGCGACGCCTGGACTGCACTGGGACCCGAAGGCGATGCAGGGCCGGCCGTTCTACTACTTCGCCTACGGCGCTGCGGTGAGCGAGGTCCTGGTCGACACGCTGACCGGGGAGAACCGGCTGCTGCGCGCCGACGTGCTGCACGACGTCGGACGCTCGCTGAATCCGGCCCTCGACATCGGCCAGGTGGAAGGCGCCTTCATCCAGGGCATGGGCTGGATGACGATGGAGGAGCTGGTGTGGCATCCGCAGACCGGCCTGCTGACCACGCACGCGCCCAGCACCTACAAGATCCCGACCGCCAACGACTGCCCGCCGGTGTTCGACGTGCGCCTGTTCGACAACGCCAACGTGGAGGACAGCATCCACCGCAGCAAGGCGGTCGGCGAGCCGCCGCTGCTGCTGCCGTTCTCGGTCTTCTTCGCGATCCGCGATGCGGTGTCGGCGGTGGGCGATCACCGCGTCGACCCCCCGCTGCGCGTGCCGGCCACCGCCGAGGCGGTGCTGGACGCCATCGATGCGGTGCGTGCCGCCGTCGGCTGAAGCGATGGAGCGAGACACCCGCGCCGCCGCGCAACGCTGGCTCGCCGCCGGCGCGCCGGCCGTCGTCGTCGAGGTCAGCGAGGCGCTGGGCTCGGCGCCTCGCGAGCGCGGCACGCGCATGCTGGTCGGCGCGAGCGAGACGCTGGGCACGATAGGCGGCGGCCACCTGGAGCTGAAGGCGATCCAGACGGCGCGCGAGATGCTTCGCACCCGCGAGCTCGCGCCCCGCGGCGAGCACTACGCGCTGGGCCCTTCGCTCGGCCAGTGCTGCGGCGGGGCGGTGGACCTGCGCTACGAGCCGCTGGATGCGGCGGCGCTGGCACGCTGGCCGGCCGTGCCGCCGCGTTTCCATCTGCAGCTGTACGGCGCCGGGCACGTCGGCCGCGCGATCGCGGCGCTGCTGGCCACGCTCGACGTGGAGGTCGACTGGATCGACGAGCGCGAAGACGAGTTCCCCGACACCGTGGTCCCGGGCCAGCCCTGGCCCGCGCACATCCGCAGGCTGTGCGTGGATGCGGTGGAGGACGAAGTGCGGCATGCGCCGCCCGGCGCGTACTTCCTCGTGCTCACGCACCAGCACGACCTCGACCTGCGCATCACCGAAGCCGTGCTGCGGCGCGGCGACTTCGCGTTCTGCGGGCTCATCGGCTCGGAGACGAAGCGCCAGCGCTTCATCCATCGATTCGAGCAACGCGGGATCTCGAGCGAGGCCATCGCGCGCATGACCTGCCCCATCGGCATCGAGGGCATCGAGGGCAAGGAGCCGGCCGTGATCGCGGTGGCCGCCGTGGCGCAGCTGCTGCAGGTCGCGCCGCAGCGCGTCACCTCGGCGAGCGGCCGTAGCTGATCGACTGCACCACCCCCGAGCGGAACCGCACCGTGGCGACCATGTTGCCGGGCCCGCGCTCGTACAGCCATTCCTCGATGGGCTGGCACGGCACGACGATGCCGGCGATCGGCTCCGGCACCGGCTGCAGCGTGGGGACGTAGTACACCGGCGCGCAGTAGCGGTCGGCGAGCAGCGGCTGGCCGCACTTGTAGAGGACCGACACCTTCGAGTCGCCTTCCGTGGCGCTCTGCCCGTTGCATTGCAGGCTTTCGGCGGCGGCCGGCAGGCCGATGGCGGTCAGGAGGGCGACAAGGCAAACGCGGCTGAAGCGGTTCATGCTCGGCTCCTTTGCTTCCAGTGTAGGTTGGCGATGAGCGCAAACGTTCCCGGACATCCGGGCGCCGGCACGCGCCTTGCCGCGGCCTGGACATCACCATGACCCTGCTTCCCCCCGACAACCTCATGGAAGGCGTCGTCAGCGCCCACCCGCGCGGCTTCGGCTTCGTCGAGCAGGACGGCGGCGAGTCCTACTTCGTCTCGCCGCCGCAGATGCGGTCGCTGGTGCCCGGCGACCGCGTGCGCTTCGGCCTGATCCCCGGACGCGGGCAGCAGCCGCCGAGCGCGGTGGTGCAGGAGGTGCTGCGACGACCCGAGACCTTCTGGCTGGGGCAGCTGGAACCGGCCGAGGGCGGCCATCGCCTGCGGGCGGACGATCCGCTGCACGCGCCCGTCGTCGTGAGCCCGACCGCGACGGTGTTGCCCGACGAGGTGGTGCAGCTGCGCATCGCCGAAGGCGCGGGCGTCGGCCAGCCGATGGTGCCGGCAAGCTTGGTTGCCAATCTCGGACCGCGCAACGACCGCGATTTCGACGTGCGCTACGCCATCGCGAAGTGGCGCCTGCCCGAAGCCTTCGGCGACGACGCCCTGCAGCAGGCGCGCGCCTGTGCCGAACCTTCGCTGGCGCAGGCCCGCGAGGTCGGCCTGGAGGACCTCACGCAGCTGCCTTTCGTCACCATCGACGGCGAGAGCACGCGCGACTTCGACGACGCCGTGTGCCTGGTCGACGACGGCGCCCAGCGCACGCTGCACGTCGCGATCGCCGACGTCTCGCGCTACGTCGCGCCCGGCACGCCGCTGGACGCGCAGGCCCGTGCGCGCGGCACCAGCGTCTACCTGCCCGACCGCAGCCTGCCGATGCTGCCGCCCGAGCTGTCCAACGGCCTGTGCTCGCTGAACCCCGGCGCCCTGCGCCATGCGCTGGTGTGCTCGCTGCGCTACTCGCCCGCCGGCCAGCCGACGGGCTATTCGTTCGCCCGCGCGCTGATCCGCTCGGCGGCGCGCCTCACCTACGGGCAGGTCGCCGCAGGCGATGTCCCGGCGGCGGTGCAGCCCATGATGCGCGACCTGTGGGCCTGGTTCGAGACGCAGCAGGCCGCACGCGCGCAGCGCGGTCTGCTGGAGTACCGCAGCGCCGAGCCGCGCCTGGTGATCCGCGACGACGGCGCCTACGACATCGAGTGGGTCAGCCCGGCACGCTCCAACGAGCTGGTCGAGGAAGCGATGCTGGCCGCCAACCGCGCCGCGGCCGCCCACCTCACGCTGCTCGGCGCGGGCCTGCTGTTCCGCCACCAGGAGGGCCTGGACACCCAACGCTGGGAGCAGACACGCCGCTGGCTGGTGGCACGCGGCATTGCGGCGCCGGCGCTGCCCACCTTGTCCGACCTGCGCGCGCTGCTGGCCGGCGTGGGCATGGGCGCGGCGATCCGCCCGCAGGTGGAGTTCCGCATCCGCCAGGCGATGACGCCGGCCATCTACGACGACGCGCACAGCACGCACTTCTCGCTCGGCTTTCGCGCCTACACGCACTTCACCAGCCCGATCCGGCGCTACGCCGACCTGGTCGTGCACCGGCTGCTGCTGGGCGAGGCCATCGAAGCGGACGCGGCGCTGTCGGAACATCTGTCGGCGCGCGCCCGCGCCGCCCGGCAGGCGAGCCGCTACCCATGGGAAAGGCTGAAGCGGCGCCTGGTCTGGCGCCGCGGCGAGCATGAACACCGCGCGCAGCTGGTCTCGAGCAACGCGCGCGGCCTCAAGGCAGCGCTCGCCGGCTGGGAGGTGCTGGCGCGCGTCGACGCCGACGTGCTGGAGCCGCAGGGCTGGACCTGGGACCGGACGCAGGACGCCTGGTGCCGGGAAGACCGCCTGCTCGAGCCCGGCAGCGAGCTGCAGCTGAGGCTGATCGCCCTGATCGACGAAGGGCCGCAGTGCGAGCTGCGGGCGACGATGGCGCCCCCCTCTCCCGCTCGCGGGAGAGAGTCGGGGTAGAGCCGAATGCCCGCTACGATCCATTCCCCCGCCCCGCCGCCGAGACTCCCCATGCACTGGATCATCGCTGTCTGCCTCGCCCTCATCGCGCCGCTGGCAGCGGCGCTGGACCTGCAAGGACACCGCGGCGCGCGCGGCCTCGCGCCCGAGAACACGCTGGCGGGCTTCGCGCGGGCGCTGGCCGTCGGCGTGACGACGCTCGAGCTCGACATCGCGGTCACGCGTGACGACGTGCTGGTGATCTCCCACGACCCCGCCCTCAATCCCGACATCACGCGCGGCCCCGACGGCCAGTTCCTGGCCGCGCGCGGGCCGGTCATTCGCCAGATCGCCTTCGACGAGCTGTCGCGCTATGACGTGGGCCGGCTCAAGCCCGGAACCAACTACGCCGGCCGCTATCCCGAGCAGAAGCCCATCGACGGCTCGCGCATCCCGCGGCTGTCGGAACTCTTCGCGCTGGTCCGCAAGTCGGGCAACGAGCAGGTGCGCTTCGCCATCGAGACCAAGCTCACACCGACCGCGCCCGACGAGACGCTGGCGCCCGAGCCTTTCGCCCGCGCCGTGGTCGCCGCCATCCGGGACGCGGGCATGGCCTCGCGCTCGACCATCCTCTCCTTCGACTGGCGCACGCTGGCCGTGGTGCAGAAGATCGCGCCCGAGATCCCGACCGTGTACCTCACCGCGCAGCAGCAGTGGCTGGACAACGTGGCCGCGGGCAGGCCCGAGGGCTCGGCATGGACGGCCGGCGTGCAGTTCAACCAGCACGGCTCGGTGCCCAGGATGGTCAAGGCCGCCGGCGGGCGCATCTGGTCCTCGTTCTTCGGCGACCTCGACGCCGCCAAGGTCGGCGAAGCCCACACGCTCGGACTGCAGGTGCTGGCCTGGACAGTCAACGAGCCGCGCCAGATCGCGCGCATGCTCGATCTCGGCGTCGACGGCATCGTCAGCGACCGGCCCGACCTGGTTCGCGAAGAGATGAAGCGCCGGGGCCTGCCGCTGCCGGCCGCGACGCCGGTGGCCCCATGACGAGCGACACGCTGCTCTGGTTGCTCAGCGCCGCGCTGATCCTGGCCGGCGTGGCCGGCACCGTGCTGCCGGTGCTGCCCGGCACTGCGCTGATCCTCGCCGGCATGGTGCTGGGCGCCTGGATCGATGGCTTCACGCGCGTGAGCGGCCTGACGGTCGGCGTGCTGGCCGCGCTCGCCGTCATCGCCTGGGTGCTCGACTACGTCTCGGGCCTGATGGGCGCGAAGAAGGCCGGCGCGAGCAACCAGGCGCTGATCGGCGCGGCCGTCGGCACCGTCGTCGGCCTGTTCATGGGCTTCGTCGGCGTGCTCTTCATGCCGCTGGTGGGTGCGGCGGCCGGCGAGTACCTGGCGCGGCGCGACGAGCAGCGTGCGATGAAGGTGGGCGTGGCCACCTGGCTGGGCATCCTGATCGGCATGGCGGCCAAGGTCGGCATTGCGTTCGTGATGATCGGCGTCTTCGTCGTCGCCCTGCTGTTCTGACGAGGAGCAAGCACATGGACCTTGAACTCGCGAATGCCGTCGTGCTGGTCACCGGCGGCAGCAAGGGCATCGGACTGGCCTGCGCGCGCGCCTTCGCTGGCGAAGGCGCGCGCCTGGCGATCGCGTCGCGCGATCCGGCCAACCTCGCCGCGGCCACCGCCGCATTGAAATCGGACGGCATCGCCGCGGTGACCGTCGAGGCCGACCTCGCCGACCCGACGCAGGCGGCGCGCATGGTGCGCGAGGTCGAGCAGCAGCTGGGGCCGATCGACGTCCTCGTCAACTCGGCAGGGGCTGCAAAGCGCACCCCGGCGTCCGAGCTCACCGCGGCGCATTGGCATGCCGCGATGCAGGCGAAGTTCTTCACCTACATCCACGCGATCGACGCGGTGCTGCCGGGCATGGCAGGGCGGCGCGCCGGCGCCATCGTCAACATCGTCGGCATGGGCGGCAAGCTCGCGTCGCCGGTGCACCTGCCGGGCGGCTCCGCCAACGCGGCGCTGATGCTGGCGAGCAGCGGCCTGGCGAATGCATATGCGGCCCAGGGCGTGCGGGTCAACGTCGTGAACCCGGGCATGACGGCGACCGAGCGCATGCAGGAAGGGCTGGCGGCCGAGGCGCGGCTGGCCGGCCGGCCGGTCGAGGAGGTGCTCCAGCAGCGGCTGCGCACGACGCCGATGGGACGCATCGCCGAGCCGCGCGACATCGCCGACGTGGTGGTCTTCCTCGCGTCGCCGCGGGCCGGGTACGTGAGCGGGGCAGTCGTGTCGCTGGATGGCGCCGCCACGCCGATGGTGGTCTAGGGCGGCCTGAGTTGGAGACACACCATGCCCGCCGACCCCGACCTTGACGCCCCCGCCCGCCGGCTCCTCGCCATCGCCCAGCGCGTCGCCGACGCGCACCTCGGCATCGACGATGCCTCGCTGATGTCGTGCGTCTCGGGCTCCACCGTCGACAACATTGCCGATGCCCGCTCCGATGTCGACATGAGCGTGGTCTTCGCGAAGCTGCCGGACGAGGCGGTCCTGCGCGACGCGTGCAGGCGCGCCGGCGGCGACTGGTTCTGGAGCGCGGGCAACGTGACCGAGGGCCTGGTGGTCTCGTTCCGCGTCGACGGCGTGGAGGTGCAGATCGGCTACAACAGCGAAGCCGGATTGATCGCCGACCTGGACGAGGTGCTGGTCCGGCACAACCCCGACACGCCCAACCACAAGCTCGCCGAAGGCATCCTCAAGTCGATGCCGCTGGCCGGCGCCGATCGGCTCGCGGCACTGCAGCGACGCCTCGCCGAATTTCCGCCGAAGCTTGGCCGCGCCATGGTCGTTCACGGGCTCATCGGGCCGGTCTCATGGCGGGGCGTCTCGCAGCTGCTGCACCGCGACGCGGGGCTGTGGTGCCGCGAGATCCAGGTGGATGCGTGCTATCGCCACCTGCTGATCCTCAGCGGCTTGAACCGCCGCTACTTCACGCGCTTCCAGGTCAAGCGCATGCAGCGGCTCGCGTCAAGGCTCGAGATCGCCCCGCCGCAGCTCGCCGGGCGCATCGACACGCTGCTGTCGGCGCCGCACCGCGAGGCCTTCGGCGCCCTGCATGCGCTGGAGCGCGAGGTGCTCGACCTGGTGGCCGAGCACATGCCGGACGTGGAGCTCGCGGCGGCCCGCACGCGGTGGGGAGCTTTCGCGCCCGACTGATCCCGGGAGCCTGCTAGTGGCCTGTAACGGCCACTAGGGCATCTCCCCCTGCCAGCGCCGAAATGCGAGGAACTCCGCCCGATCCCGCGGCCCGTAGGTGGCGAACGAGGGCCGCGGATCGTTCATGTATTCGGCCTTCTTCTTCTGCACGCCATCCTTGGCCAGCTTCTTGCGCATGTCCTGCGGCGCCAGCCCGTACACCCTCGCCGCGTTGAGCCCGAACACCTTGCGCTTGATCGCCGGCGTGAGCGCCGGGTAGCCGTACTTCTCCTGGAACTCGCGGCTGATCTCGAAGGCGCGAAAGGCCTGGATCTGGTCTTGCGGGCTGCCGTACCAGATGGAGTCGGTGCCCCACAGCACGTGATCCTCGCCGAAGGTCTTCAGCAGCTTGCCGAGCAGGTGCGCCGCCTGGTCGGGATCGCGCATCACGAAGCGCCAGGTGCTGCCGAGCTCGGCATAGACGTTGCGGGGGCTGCCCGCCTCGAGCATGGAGCGCACCAGCACGTCGGCACCCGCCTGCGCCCTGGCGTCGTAGGGGCCTTCCTTCACCGCCGTGTCGAAGCCCGAGTGGTAGATGAGGAAGTTCATGTCCGGATGGCGCCGGGCCGCCGGACCGATGTCGCGCGCGCTGGAGTACTCGTAGCCGCGCGCGCCGAAGGCCAGGCCCTTGTGGACGGCGATGTTGCGCACGCCCAGCTTGCGCGCGCGCTCGATGAAGGGCGTGCCGTGGCGATCGTCGTCGAGGAAGAAGCCGGCGGCACCGTCACGTGGACCGAATTGCGTGTAGGTCTTGAAGGCCGACAGCTTGTAGCGCGCCGCCTGCGCCTCCATGCCCTCGAGCTCGCCGGGCAGCGTCGGCATGCAGCGGCCGTGCAGCAGCAGCCGCTCGGTGCCGTCGAGCGCATTCGCCGCTTCGCGCGTGGCCCCCGCGGCCTCGAAGTCGAGCGGGTTGGTGTCCAGGCCGCCCGGAACGTGCGACAGCACGCCCATCGCGGTGTCGCTGTCGAGGAACACGTCCTTCAGCAAGGCGCCGCTGGAGAAGCACTCGATGTGATCCTGCTGGCCGCAGCGGCTGTTGGGCATGCCCTTGAACGCCTCCGGCCCCGCCTTCTGCCGCCACGCGCCCTTCGGGTTCACGTGGTGGAGCTGCACGTCGAAGATGAACTCGTCGCCGCCCACCGCCGCCTGCGCGGCGGCGAGCTCGAACGGCGCCTCGGGCGCCAGCGCATAGCGGCCGCCTGTCTTGCCGGCGGCCGCGAACGCGCGGTTGAAGGCGCCCAGCGTGGCGGCCGCGCCGAGGGCGCCGATGAGGTAGCGGCGGCGGTCCAGGCCGATGCGCCTGGCGGCGTCCTCGATGGCGTCGCGGGCCAGCTCGCGAGCGTGCAATGCGGGGGCGGCCAGCGGCACCGGGGCGAATTCGCCGTTCGAGGTGGTGTCGAGCTTGATGGGCAGGCGTGGGGTCATGCGGCGGTCACCGTGGTTCGTGGGGGGCGAAGCGCAACCCCCAAACAACTCCCATAGAACCGGCCGGTTGCAAAGTCAAGCCGCAACTTCGATGGTTTCCCCTGCCCCCGTTGAAAGCAGATCGACAGCCCCGTTGCCGAGCATCGCTGCACCAGAGGAGACAACGCCATGCAAATCACCGGCATGCTTCACGGCGCGCGCCTGCTTCAGTTCGTCGGCTTTCCCGCCACCGAGGTGCTCGGCCCGGCGGCCAGCGAGGAAGAGATCAAGTCGCTGATCGACCGTCACAAGCAGGTCTTCATCAAGCCGGTCTTCAAGGGCGGCATCGGCAAGAAGGGCAAGGCCGGGCTGCTCGGCCGCGCCGGCGACCTGAAGACCGCGCTGGCCGAGAAGGAGCGGCTTTACTTCGCCGAGCACCGCGTGGGCCACGTGCGCGCCAAGGCCAATGGCGTCACCTTCGAGGCCGGCGTGCCGGCGCGCCACGAGGTGTATTTCTCGATCACCGACTCGACGCATTTCCGCGCCCCGACGATGACCTTGACGCACGTGGGCGGCATGGACATCGAGGAGGTCGACAGGAAGCAGGTGGCGATGGTGCCGTTCGACCCGCTCACCGGGCTGAAGGCTTTCGTCGTGGCCAACGCGCTCACCGAGATCGGGGCGCCCAAGGAAATCATCTCGCCGCTGGTGCAGCAGCTGCCGAAGCTGTGGGAGCTGTTCCACGACTTCGGCATGACGACGCTGGAGCTCAACCCGATCCGCATGCGCGAGGACGCGAAGGGCCGGCTCACGCCGGTCGCCTGCGACTTCAAGTGCGGCTTCGACCGCGATGACCCGCGCTGGGCCCGCCTCGGGCTGCCGCCGCACCTGTTCGCCGCCGACTACTCCGACTTCGAGCAGGAGATCAACACGCTGCGCACGCACCAGGGCCAGAGCGACGTCTACGTCATCAACGAGCGCGGCACCGTGCTCGCGCCGACCTTCGGCGGCGGCGCCAATTCGCTGGTCACCGAGATGCTCGGCGACGACGCGATCATCTCGTCCGACTTCGGCGGCAACCCGCCGTACGAGAAGATGAAGGAGGTCGCGCGCATCTGCTTCAAGCACTGGCTGAAGCAGTCGAACGTGCTGTTCATCATCGGCGGCAAGTCGAACAACACCGACATCCATGAAACGCTGCGCGCGATGGCCGACGCGCTGCGCGAGCACTTCAGCCGCTACGGCCCCACGCCGCTGTACGTCGTGCTGGGCCGCGGCGGCCCGAACCTCGTGCGCGGCATGGGCGCGCTGCGCGACACCTGCGACGCGCTGGGGCTGCCGTACCGCCTCTTCGGCTTCGACTCCGACATGAGCGAGGTCATCCAGTACGCGAAGAAGGCCGACGCGTGGATGAAGTCCGGCGGTCGGCAGCAGGTCGCTGCGCGACTGGGCATTTCCACACCGGCAGCCGCCTGAGGAGACCACCATGCCAAGACAATCCGTCGGCGACTTCAAGTACCACGTCGGCATCAGCTCGCTGACGCAGATCGCCTCGCGTGAGGACCGCGTCTGCGTGCTCAACATCCTGGGCGGCGAATCGAGCGATGTCACGCCGGTGAGCCATGCCTACTCCGGCGGCAACGTGGTGTTCGGCACCGCGCCCGGCAAGGGCGGCCAGACGCTGCCCACGCCCATCGGCAACGTGCCGGTCTACAACAGCGTCAAGGAAGGCCTGGAGGCGGGACACCGCTTCAACTGCGGCGTGGTGTACCTGCCGCCGGCGGCGGCGCGCGACGGCGTGGCCGAGCTGATCCGCGTCAATTCCGATCTGCGCAAGGTCTTCATCATCACCGAGAAGATCGCGGTGCACGACGCGCGCGAGATCCGCGCCATGGGACAGGCGAACCGCGTCGACATCTTCGGCGCCAACGGCCTCGGCGTGGCCGACTCCTGGAACCAGGTGCGCATCGGCGGCGCGCTGGGCGGCGACAACCCGGGCGACACCCTGCGCCGCGGCTCGATCGCCATCTTCTCCAACTCGGGCGGCTTCTCCACCACCATCGCGCAGTACCTGCGCATGGCCGGCTGGGGCACGACCACCGTGATCTCCAGCGGCAAGGATGTCTACATCCACTACGCGGCGCCGGAGTTCGCCTTTGCGCTGGCCAACGACGCGCGCAGCAAGGCGGCGGTGCTGTACTGCGAGCCGGGCGGCTACTACGAGCTCGATGCGCACTTCACCAAGCCGGTCGTGGCCTGCGTGGTCGGCCGCTGGAAGAGCAAGCTCACGCGCGCCGTCGGCCACGCCGGCGCGATGGCCGGAGGCAGCGACGATGCGCTGGCCAAAGAACGCTGGTTCATGGACAAGTTCGGCGTGGACGGCATCTTCACGCCCGACCAGCCGGTGTTCTCGTCGCGCGGCGCCGTGGTGACCAACATCGCGCACATCCCGGCGGCGCTCACTGCCGTGATGCGCGCCAACGCGACGATGCCCGACTTCGAGCCGGAAGGCAGCCTCGCGCTGAAGCCGTGGTTCGGGTCCGACCAAGGGCTTGCGCTGCCCCCCGAGCTGGCGCTGCCCGTGGTCGCCGCCGTCGCGCCGTACAACGAGCAGATCGCGCTGCTGAACCGGCAGATCGGCTGCACGGTGCCGCGCCAGGCGCTCAAGGATGCGTCCGGCGCATCGCAGATGGATCCCACCACGCAGGTGAGCAGCCTGCACGGCGTGTCCATGCTGCAGGCGGCGCAGTACCCGCTGGAGGCGAACGTCGGGCTGGCGCTGCTGCACGAGGCCGGCGGCGAGATCGACCGCCAGCTCATCAACGTGGCCGTCGCCGCCTTCGTCAACCTGCGTGGCATGCCCGAGCTCGCCGCGGCGCAGGCCAGCCGGGAAGCCGGCAATGCGCCGAACGCGGTGCTCGCCGCCGCGGCCTCCATCGTCGGCCCCAAGCGCCAGGAGGCCGCGCGGCGCGCGGCCCGGCTGATGATCGAGCGCTTCGCCGCCGCAGGTCTGGCCGATGCGTTCGACGAAGGCTTCGACCTGGCCCGTGTCGATCGCGACGGCGCCGAGTCGCTGACAGCCGCCCAAAGCGATCCGCGCGCCGAGGCCATGCTGGCGGGACTGAAGGCGCGCGGGATCCGATCGGTGTTCGTTCGCTGGCTCGCCGCGCTGGGAAATCCCACGGCCGACGCGGTGCTCGCGGCCATCACCACCTCGATGGCCTGGGGACCCCTGATGCGCAAGCGCATCTCGCGCCTGACGGCCGAGAGCCTGCCGTGGTGGATGCAGCTCTTCGGCACGCTGATCGGCGCTTCGGCCGATGCGTCGCGACACGAGGCGGATCGCTTCTGCGGCTTCACCACGCAGGCGATGCTCACCGAGCTGAGCCTCACCGAGATCGGCTACGCGGCGCTGTTCGGCCGCGTGCCGACGGTCAACGACCTGTTCGCGTTCCAGACCTTGATCGGCCTGCTGCTCACCAACGGCCCGGGCGCCATCTCGGCGCAAGGCGCCAAGGGCGCCGTCTCGGCCGACGGTCCCGAGTCGCCGGAGCGCGTTCAGCTCAACAAGGCGCTGATGGGCTTTCTCACGCACACCGGCTACACCCACGGCGGCAACGGCTACGAGGGCATCGCCTTCCTGATGGAGCAGTTCCGCGACAGCGGCCTGGCCGATCCGGCTTCACGCGCGCACGGACTCGACCTGAAGGCGCTGGCGGCGCGCGCGGTGGATCAGTACGCGGCCTACAAGAGCCGGCAGAAGCATGTCGGCAGCCTCGACATCGCCAAGCTGCCGGGCGTGAACCATCCGGTGTTCAAGGACAAGCCGGTGAACCACGACCCTCGCGAAGTGTTCATCGCCGAGCTGTTCGAGCGACGCGGCGAAACCAACGTCTTCCACGCCTTCTACCGGGAGCTGGTGCAGGCGCTGTTCGACGCCGGCGTGTCGCGCAACGTGTACTGCGTGAACGTCGATGCGGTCATCGCGGCGCTGCTGCTCAAGCTCTTGTGGCAGCCGCTGCAGCGCGGGGAGATCGGCGAGCGCGACCTGGAGACCGCAGCCTTCACGATCTTCCTGTACCCGCGCATGCTGGGCTGCGCGGCGGAGATCGACGATCACCTGAATCGAGGTCGCAACATGGACACGCGGACGGTGGCGTCGCAGTGCCGGTTCGTGGCGTGAGCGTGAGGGCTTTCACCGCCGCACGAGCTTCTTCGCCGCCTTCCACACCACCGGTGGAACGACTTCCCGCCCGGCGATGCGCATCCATCGCAGCACGCTGCTGTCCATGTACCGCGACGCGTGCGGCGCGACCCCGCGCTGGTCCGCGCGGTTGCTGTAGAAGTACGCCGCCACCGATCGGCGCACCTGCCCCGGCGGCATGGCCAGGGGCACCGGATGGCCATGGAAGCTCACGTCGCTGTGGCGCATCAGCACCGTGCGGCCGAACGCCGGCTCGATGCGGCGCACGCATTCGCGGGGCTTGGCCCGCCACAGCTCGAGCGCGCCGCCCCACTCGGCGTTCCAGTCGCGGTTGAGGTAGGTGATCAGCACCATCTCGTTGTCCAGGCCGGTGTGCGCATGCTTGTTGAAGTCGGTGTGGATGCGAAAGCGCCCGCCGTTGCGCGCTTCGTGAAAGCCGCCGTTCCACAGCGCGGGGTCGGCGATGAGGCGATCCACCCCGGTCACCTGCTGCAGGAAGTCGACGAACCAGCCTGAATGCAGGGTGGCGAAGTAGAGCTCCGCCGCGCGGCCGAGCCGCGTGGAGGGCAGCGAGCGCAGGGTCACCTCGTGCAGCCCATCCTGCGAACGCCGCCAGCGCGAGGCCTCGAGCAGGTCGAACTCCTCGGCCACCAGCTCGAGCAGGCGCGCATCGAACAGGCCGTCGACCACCAGATGCGCAAACGGCTCGGCGCCGGCGAAGGCCTGCTTCAGCGCGCTCACCGACGCCGGCAGCAGGCGCTCCGGCTGCACCAGGCCGTCGAGCGGCAGCGTGACGCCGCGGATGGTGACGCAGTCGCGCGCACCGGCCGCCTTGTCGAGCGCCGCCGAATCCTCCTCGATGATGGAGCTCATCTTCCCCCACTCCCCTCGCCGCTTGCGGTTCCGCCGGCACTTCGTGAATATAGCCAGGAGGCGCGAGCGCGTGTCGTTTCTACACGCGCCGACCGCCTGAATGAAGGGTTTGCATGACCACCCATGTGCTTCACCGCCACTTGCACCATCACCCGCCTGTTGCCGTGACCGGCCAGGGCGTGTGGCTCACCGATGCGCAGGGCCGGCGCTACCTCGACGCGTCGGGCGGCGCGGCCGTGTCCTGCCTGGGCCACGGCCATCCGGACGTGCTGGCCGCCATGCACGCGCAGATCGACCGCCTGGCCTATGCCCACACCAGCTTCTTCACCACCGACGTGGCCGAGGCGCTGGCCGATCAGCTCGTGAAGACGGCACCGGCGGGGATCAGCCACGCGTATTTCGTGAGCGGCGGCTCCGAGGCGATGGAAGCGGCGCTCAAGATGGCGCGGCAGTACTTCGTCGAGACCGGACAGCCGCAGCGCAGCCGCTTCATCGCCCGCCGCCAGAGCTATCACGGCAACACGCTGGGCGCCCTGTCGATCGGCGGCAACGCGTGGCGGCGCGCGCCCTTCGCGCCGATGCTCATCGCGGCCACCCACGTCTCGCCCTGCTATCCGTACCGCGAGCAGCTGCCCGGCGAAACCGCCGTGCACTACGGCCTGCGCCTGGCCGAGGAGCTGGACCAGACCATCGTTGCGCTCGGCGCCGACAGCGTGATCGCCTTCGTCGCCGAGACGGTGGGCGGCGCCACCGCCGGCGTGCTGACGCCGGTGCCGGGCTACTTCCGCGCCGTCCGCGAGGTGTGCGACCGCCACGGCGTGCTGCTGATCCTCGACGAGGTGATGTGCGGCATGGGCCGCACCGGCACGCTGCACGCCTGCGAGCAGGAAGGCGTGACGCCCGACCTGATCGCCATCGCGAAAGGTCTCGGCGGGGGCTACCAGCCCATCGGCGCGGTCCTGGCACAGGCGCGCGTCGTCGATGCGATGAGCGACGGCAGCGGCTTCTTCCAGCATGGCCACACCTACCTGGGCCACCCGGTGGCCTGCGCGGCGTCGCTCGCGGTGCAGCAGGTGATCGAGCGCGACGGGCTGCTCGAGGCGGTGCGGGCCCGTGGTGCATCGTTCGAGGCGATGCTGCGCGCGGCGCTGGGGGAGCATGCGCACGTGGGTGACATCCGCGGGCGCGGACTGTTCTGGGGTGTGGAGCTGGTGCAGGACCGCGCGACGAAGCAGCCGTTCGATCCTTCCCGCAGGCTGCATGCGCGCATCAAGGCCGAGGCCATGGCCGCGGGTCTCATGCTTTACCCGATGGGCGGCACGGTCGACGGGCGGTATGGTGACCACGTGCTGCTGGCGCCGCCCTTCATCGTGAGCGACGCCGAACTCGCCGTCATCGTCGAGCGTTTCGCGGCAGCCCTCGACCGTTCCATCAACACCTGAGGATTTCGACCGATGAGCATCCGACCCCTCGCCAGCGCCGCGGCACTCCTGGCCGCCGCCCTCTCCAGCGCACCGGCCGCCGCGCAGCAGAAGTTCGTCACCATCGGCACGGGCGGCGTCACCGGCGTCTACTACGCGGCCGGCGGCGCCATCTGCCGGCTGGTCAACAAGGACCGCGCCAAGCACGGCATTCGCTGCTCGGTCGAATCGACCGGCGGCTCGGTGTTCAACGTCAACACCATCAAGGCGGGGGAGCTCGACCTCGGGTTCACGCAGTCGGACGTGCAGTACAACGCGGTCAAGGGCCTCGCGCAGTTCAAGGACGGCGGCGCCTACGGTGACCTGCGCGCGGTGTTCTCGGTGCACCCCGAGCCCTTCACCGTGCTGGCGCGCAAGGAAGCCAACGTCAAGACCTTCGCCGACTTCAAGGGCAAGCGCTTCAACGTCGGCAACCCGGGATCCGGCACGCGCGCCTCGATGGAAGAGCTGCTCGCGGCCATGGGATGGAAGCTCGGCGACTTCTCGCTCGCCTCGGAGCTGAAGGCCGACGAGCACGGGCCGGCGCTGTGCGACGGCAAGATCGACGGCTTCTTCTACGGCGTGGGCCATCCGTCGGCCAACATCCAGGACCCCACCACCTCCTGCGGCGCCAGGCTGGTCTCGCTCACCGGCTCCGCGGTCGACAAGCTGGTCGCCGACAAGCCCTACTACGCGCGCGCCACCATCCCCGGCGGCCTGTACCCCAACAACCCCGAGCCCACGCAGACCTACGGCGTGCTGGCCACGGTGGTCACCTCGTCCAAGGCGCCTGCCGACCAGGTGTATGCGGTCGTGAAAGCGGTGTTCGACAACTTCGACGAGTTCAAGAAGCTGCATCCGGCGTTGGTGAACCTGAAGCCGGAGAGCATGGTGAAGGACGGGCTGAGCGCGCCGATGCACGAGGGCGCATTGAGGTACTACAAGGAGAAGGGCTGGGTGAACTGAGGTCCATGGCCACCGCCACCCCCGACCTCGACCAGCTCGTCAAGGAAGCCGACCTCGGCGGACGCGAGCCTGCCGGGGCGGTCGGCGCGGCGCTCGCGCTGATCGCCGGCGCGTGGTCGCTGTTCCAGTTCTGGTATGCATCGCCGCTGCCCTTCACCTTCGGCTTCGGCATCCTGAACGACACGGAAGCGCGCGCCATCCACCTGGCCTTCGCGGTGTTCCTGGCGTTCTGCGCCTTCCCCGCCTTCCAGCGCTCGTCGCGCCGCGTGATTCCCTGGACCGACTGGCTGCTGGCGCTGGTCGGGGCGTTCTGCGCGGCCTACCTGTTCCTGTTCTACAAGGAGCTCGCACAGCGGCCCGGCTCGCCCACGCGCATGGACATCGTCGTGGGCATCGCCGGCGTGCTGATCATGCTCGAGGCCACGCGCCGGGCGATGGGCTTCGGCATGCTGGTGACGACCGGCCTGTTCATGCTGTACGTGTTCGCCGGCCCCTACATGCCCGAGGTGATCCAGCACCGCGGCGCGTCGCTGTCGCGCTTCATCTCGCACATGTGGCTCACCACCGAAGGCGTGTACGGCGTCGCGCTGGGCGTCTCGGTGCAGTTCATCTTCCTGTTCGTGCTGTTCGGCACCCTGCTCGACATCGCCGGGGCCGGCAACTACATGCTGCAGGTGTCGCTGGCGCTGCTCGGGCACCTTCGCGGCGGACCGGCCAAGGTGGCGGTGGTGTCCTCCGCGCTCAACGGCGTGGTGTCGGGCTCGTCGGTGTCCAACGTGGTGTCGGGCGGCATCTTCACCATCCCGCTGATGAAGCGCACCGGCTACTCGGGGGTGAAGGCCGGCGCGATCGAGGCCGCGTCGTCGATCAATGGCCAGATCATGCCGCCGGTGATGGGCGCGGCCGCCTTCCTGATGGTGGAGTACGTCGGCATCCCTTACGCGGAGATCATCAAGCATGCCGCGCTGCCGGCCGTCATCTCGTACGTCGCGCTGTTCTACATCGTGCACCTGGAGGCGCTGAAGCACGACCTGAAGCCGCTGGTGCGCAGCCGCATACCGGCGTGGCGGGAGCGCCTGCTCGGCTGGGGCCTCGGCGTATCGGGAACGCTGGTCGCGCTGGGCGCGATCTACGCGCTGATCACCGGCGTGCAGGCGCTCACCGGGTCGGCGGCCGGCTGGGTGCTGGCCGCGCTCACGGCGCTGGCCTATGTGATGCTGATGGCCTACGCGTCGCGCCATCCGCCGGTGCCGGTGGACGACCCGCTGGCCGCCGACGTGCACCTGCCCGAGCCGTGGCCCACCGTGCGCGCCGGCCTGCACTTCATGATTCCCATCGTCGTGCTGCTGTGGTGCCTGATGGTCGAAGAGCTGTCGCCAGGACTGTCCGCCTTCTGGGCCACCGTGACCGTGATGGCGATGGTGCCGCTGCAACCGGTGATGCTCGCCCTCTTCAGCAAGGCCCCGCTGCAACGCGCGTGGCGCCAGGGCCTGGCCGATTTGTGGAGAGGGCTCGTGCTGGGCGCGCGCAACATGATCGGCATCGGGGTCGCGTGCGCCAGCGCCGGGCTCATCGTCGGCGTGATCACGCTCACCGGCATGGGCTTGATGATGACGGACTTCGTCGAGCTGGTGTCCGCGGGCAACGTGCTGGTGATGCTCGTCCTCACCGCGATCATCTGCCTCATCATCGGCGCCGGCGTGCCGACCACCGCCAACTACATCCTGGTGGCAACGCTGATGGCGCCGGTGATCGTCGAGCTGGGTGCGCGCTCCGGGCTGGTGATCCCGCTGATCGCGGTGCACCTGTTCGTCTTCTACTTCGGCATCCTCGCCGACGTGACGCCGCCGGTCGGACTGGCCTCGTATGCGGCGGCGGCGATCTCGGGCGCCGATCCCAACCAGACCGGCATGCAGGCCACCTGGTACAGCCTGCGCACCACCGTGCTGCCCTTCGTCTTCATCTTCAATCCGCAGATCCTGTTCATCGGCGTGCACTCCTGGGCCCAGGTGGTCGTGGTCTGCATCACCGGCACGGTGGCCTCGCTGCTCTTCGCGGCCGCCACGATGCGCTGGTTCCGCGCGCGCTGCAGCTGGCTCGAGGTCGCCGCGCTGCTCGTCGCGACCTTCCTGTTCTTCCGGCCCGACTGGGTGATCGACCGCATCGCGCCGCGCTACGTGAGCGCACCCGCTGCCGATCTCTACAAGGTGGCCGACACGCTGGAGGAGGACGACTGGCTGGTGGTCGGCATCGCCGGCGAGACGCTGGCCGGCGATGCACAGAACAAGACCGTGGCCCTTCCGATGGGCCGCGGCGTCAACGGCCGCGAGCGGCTGCGCGACGCAGGCGTCACGCTGAGCCAGCTGGGCAGCGACATCGAGATCGCCGCCGTCAAGTTCGGCAGCCGCGCGCGCAAGCTGGGCGTCGAGCAGGGCTATCGCATCGTCGAGCTCAAGCTGCCGAACCCGCAGCGACCTTCGCCGAACTGGGTCTTCATCCCGGCGGCGCTGGTGGCGCTGGCGGTGTGGTGGCGGCAGGGACGCCGTCCGGCTTGGCAACCCGCATCGGCCTGATCCATGCGGGAACGGCAATTGCCCGCTTTCTGCTCCCATCCGTACTACGAGAGGTCCATGATGAAACCTCACACTGCTTGCACGATCGGTGCATTGCTGTTGGCAGGAGCGGCGACTGCGGTCGTTGCACAAACGACACCCGCCACGCAGGCTCAGCCCTCCGCCCAGACCGCCCCGTCGCCCTCGACGCCGCCCACCCATCCCACCTTGCGCGAGACGCCGACCACGACGCCGGACGACGCGGCGGCGGCCGGGGCGCGCAGCAAGAAGGGCGGATCGCTGGCCGAGGCCCAGCAGGCCTGCAAGAACATGTCGGGCGAAGCGGCGCAACGCGATTGCCTCAAGAAGGCCGAGGACGACTTCAAGAAATCCAAGTCAGCGGCGTCGGCGCCCTCGCAATAACGCATCGCTCCCGCAAACCGCGCCGGGGGCATGAGCCGGCCGGCGCGCGCCGAGTCGAGCGGATCGAGCAGGCGTGCAGGCGCCATTCGTGAGCTCGATTCATTCACATGAAGGAGAAGATCCATGGCACAGCACAAGCAAGGCAGTGGCAAGGGCTCGAGTCCTTCCAAGGATCAAGCCGCCTCCCAGCGCAAGCCGAACCTCAGTCAGGGCGCCGGCGCAATGTCGCAGCGGCCCGACGCCGCCGGCAAGCAACAGCGCAAGCCGAACCTCGACCAAGGCGCCGGCGCGATGTCGCCCCGTCCGGACGCCGACATCGGCTCCGAGATCGACAAGGACGCGGAAGACACGCGCGACCAACGCGGCCGGTCCTAGCGCCGGGTGCGGCCGGTGAGCCGGTCATGATCGACGTGCGGTCGATCTGCGCCATCGGACGGCGCGGTCAACTCGGCTTGGCCGGCCGCCTGCCGTGGGAAGGATGCCGCGAGCGGGAGTACGTGGCGGACGTCGAGCGCTTCTTCGCGATCACGCAAGGCCATGTGCTGCTCGCGGGTCCGCGCACGGTGGCGAGCGTTCCCGCTTTCGCCAAGGCCGATCGCACCGTGGTCGCCATCCGTTCGGGCGAGCGTCCGCAGGACGTCCTTGCCCGCTACGAGGGCCGCGTGGTGTTCATCGGCGGCGGGCCGCCGGTGTGGGACGCCTACGCGCGCTTCATCCGGCATTGGGACATCACCCGGCTGCCGTATGACGGCGATGCCGACCGCTGGTTCAATCCGGAGTGGCTGGTGGCGCGGTGAAGCACGCGGCGAGAGTTGCGCCGGCGCGTCAGTCTGCCGCCAGTGCCCGTTTCATCGGGGGCGGCGCGTGATCACTGACTTCGCGGGCAGGCACAGCGCTCGCGCGCTCGGGCTCCCTGGCGGTCGGGCATCCCCCGATCTGAAGGCCCAACGGATCGGGGGTGGTTGGCGTGCCGCAGTGCTGACAAGCTAGGCCCAAGCCCGGACCCGATGCCGGGCGATCAAAGGGAACGGCTGTGTCGCTACTTCAACAGATCCTCGACGGTTCACTCGTGAGCAGGCAGCGCCTGATGCAGGCCCGTCAGTTCTACTCGCCCCACAGCAGCGTCATCACCCCGCAGCTGGCCTTTGCCCGGTGGACCGAACGCGTGGCCGTGCAGACCGAGCTCGGCAGCGCCCGGGAAATCGCGGGCCTGTCGGATGCCGAGCTTTGCACGCTCGAGGCCGAGTTCGAGCGCAGCCCGGTTCGCCCCAGATCGGATCGCTTGCGCCATGCCTTCCGGCTCGGCGCAGTCCTGGTGACCGTCGGTGGCTTCTGCCTCGCGCTTCAGGCACTGACCGTGGGTTTCGGCGATGGTGCCTATCGGGTGACGCAGCTGTTGAGCATGGCCTGCGTGCTGGCAGGCGTGTGTGCGCTGGTCGCGGGCGCCTACGCCGGCTTCGGCACGCTGCATCTCGAGCTTGCCCACGGCACCGTGGGGCTCTACGTCGGGCAGCTGAACGAGCAGCATCCGTGGCTCTACGACAGCATGGCGGCAGCGCGCAATCCGTCGGCAGACAAGTACCGGCAGCAGGTGCTGCGCGACCGCGGGCCGCTTCGCGGGGCCGATTGCATTCTCATGCGAGAGATCGTCCGCGCCCAGGAAGCGCTGGAGCGGACGCAGTGGGCGCGCACGGTGGCGGAGCAGGTGCAGCGGCAGGTGTCTGCGGCCGATGCCGCCGGCGCCGAGCCGCGCCTGATTCGCGTGGGGTCGCGCCATGATCACCGCGCGGCCAGCGGCCGCAGGGCCGGCGAGCCGAACTGAGGCACGACCGGATGCGATCCCGTGTCGCACGCTGGCTGGTGCGCAGCCTCGTCGTGCTGGCAGCGGTGGCCGTGGTACTGACCGCGGCGGCCTGGGCCGTGTTGTCGCAGCCGCAGTTCGGCGCCCGCATGAGCGGTGCCCGGCTGGAGCGCGCGATGGCCAATCCGCAATACCGGGATGGCCGCTTCATCAACCTGCAGCCCGAGGCGCCGACCAGCCTGGCATCGCTGGGCGACTACGTGGTCCGCCAGTTCTCCGGCGACGAGGTGCGCGAGCCTCCCGGGCCGGTGCCGGTATTGGCGGTCGACAAGGCAACGCTGGCGGCGCCGGCACCGGACGCACTGCGCGCGTTCTGGATCGGCCACGCGAGTGTCTATGTCGAGCTCGACGGTCTGCGCCTGCTGATCGACCCGGTGTTCGCGGAGCAGGTGTCGCCCTTGCCCGTCGGGCCGCGGCGCTTCCACCGGCCGCCGATCGCGCTGGCCGACCTGCCCCCGATCGACGCCGTGCTCATCTCGCACGATCACTACGACCACCTGGACATGGACACCGTGCGCCACCTCGGCGCGCGCGGAACCCGGTTCTTCGTTCCACTGGGCATCGGTGCCCACCTGGAACGGTGGGGAATCGCGCCCGCCCAGATCGAGGAGCTGGAGTGGTGGCAGCAGCGGACCCTGGGCGGCGTGCAGTTCGTCTGCACCCCGACACGCCACTACTCCGGCCGGGGGTTGTCCGACCGCAGTGCCACCCTGTGGTCCAGCTGGTCGGTGGTCGGTCCGCGGCACCGGTTCTTCTACAGCGGCGACACCGGCTACTCCGCGCACTTCAAGGAGATCGGCGCGCGCCTCGGACCGTTCGACATCGCCTTCATCAAGATCGGCGCCTACGGTCCCGGTGCCTCCTGGGTCGACATTCACATGCCGCCGGAGCAAGCCGTGCAAGTCCACCGCGACGTGCGGGGCAAGCGCATGTTTCCGGTGCACTGGTCGACCTTCAATCTCGCATACCACGACTGGGACGAGCCGATCCGCCGCGCGGTGGCGGAAGCCCGCCGCACCGGGGTCGAGCTGGTCACGCCACGCCTGGGCGAGTGGGTGAACGCCGACCTGGAGTTCCGGTCGACCTCGTGGTGGGAAGGCGTGCGCTGAAGCGGCGCCCACCCTCACCCGGGTCAGGATTTGCCGCGTCCTCGTTCAGGTCCCGGGCTGGCGACATGCGATCATCTTGCGATGTTCCGGGTGACCCTGCTCCTCATCGGCGCGCTGGCCTCGCCCTGCATCGTCGCAGCCGACGACCCCTCGACCTTCGTGCGCTTCGTCGAGGAACCGACCTCCACCTGCGTCTCCCGCGACGGCGTGCAGATCCTCGTGCGCAACGCGCATCCCAGCCGCACGCTTCGTGTCTGGCTGGACCGCTACCACATGGGCGTGGGCACCGGTGACCGCTCGCGATCCGACCTCAAGCCCGGTGCGGAGCCCGAGCCGCTGGGATGCTCGCGCAGCCTGACCGGCCCGCAGGAGTGGCGCCTGGTGAGAGCGACCTTCGTCGACTGAGCGTGCGCCGCCCCTACAGCGTCGGCCGCTGCTCGAACCGGTCGAAGCGCGGAAACGGTGCGGGCACGTCGCTGACGTCCATTCTCTCGACCAGCGCCGCGGGCATGTCGTCCCGCATCCAGTCGCACATGCGCGCCAGCTGCCCGGGCGTTCCCTGCAGCATGGCCTCCACGGAATCGTCCATGCGGTTTCGCACCCAGCCCGTCAGGCCGAGCACGCGTGCCTGCTGCACGCAGGCGTACCGGTAGCCGACGCCCTGCACGCGGCCGTGCACCCGCACCAGCCGGGTTTCGATCGCTGCTTGACGGCTGTCGCTGTCCATCGCGTTCAGTCGGGCTCCGTGTCCTCGAGCAGCGAGAAGCGCACGGCGAAGATGTCGCGGGTCGACACGACGCCGTCAGCACTCTTTTCGACCAGGATCAGCTGCTGGTCGTCGGGCAGGCCCGCCGGCAGCACCATCCGGCCTCCGGGCTTCAGCTGGTAGATCAGCGCCGGCGGGATCAGGTCCGGCGCAGCGGTCACCACGATCTTGTCGAACGGCGCGTGCTCGGGGCATCCATGGCAGCCGTTGCCGACGATGACCTGCACGTTGGCATGCCCCTGCCGCATCAGACGCCGGCGCGCCTGCTCCGCCAGCTCGGCAAGCAGCTCCACGCTGTACACGCGCTGGGCCAGCTCGGCCAGGATGGCCGCCTGGTAGCCCAGCCCGGTGCCGATCTCCAGCACGCGGTCGGTGGGACGAACGTCGAGCAGGTCGGTCATGACGGCGACGACGAAGGGCTGCGAGATCGACTTGCCGAACCCGATGGGCAGGGGCGAATCGGCGTAGGCGTAAGGCCGCAGCTCGACAGGCACGAACTCGTGGCGCGGCACCTTGGCGAGGGCCTCGAGCACGCGCGGGCTCAAGGCAGCCTTGCCCAGACGGGCGCAGGCATAGATCGCCTGCGCCGCGATCTCCGCGAGCATGCCCTGGCGCAGTTCCGCAAACTCTTCGTCGCTCATCGCGCGTTCCGGCGGGGCGCTCGGCCCTCGTCCGATCCTACGCCGAGCGCCGTCGCCACTCCACACGAATGGGACGCCTCGCAGGCCGCTTCGGCAGCCCGCATCGATCACGGCGATGCAGAGGGCTTGCCGGTGCACAGGGGATCCGGGCCGTAGCTGGTGTCGACGACGCTCCCGGCCGGATCGAGAGCCAACTGGAACCAGCGGCAGAACGGCGTCTCGTAGCGGTACGACCACAGTTCCTGGCGCTGCCACGGCAGCCGCGTGACTTCGGACGGATGTCCCACCGCGGCCAGCAGCTCATCGCGGGACATGCCGGCGCGCAGCTGATCGAATCGGCCTTCGGTCAGCACCTGCTCCCAGCCGAGCAGCTTGCCGTCCGCGCCGAAGTCGAGCATGTAGGTGTGCCGGCCGGCCGGTCCCCTCGCGTACTCGAGGCGCTCGGCCGCCTGTCCGGGATAGCGCCCCGTCGGCGTGCCGAGCGCTTGCTCGACCTGCGCTCGCGTCGCGCCCTTGTCGAGCGATTGAGGGCCGTAGCGCGTCGCGCACGCGCCCAGCGCCGCACAGGCGCACACCGTGACGGTGAGGCGGAAGCTTTTCATGGAAGGCCTTTCGTCTTGCGGTGGAATGGTCGGAGTACGCACGGCGCGCCGCGATTCATCCCGGCGAGGCGTGCTTGGGCCTGCCCCGCGGTCAGTGCACTTCCGAGGTCCGGGCGGCTTCGACTGCCGCGGCCC
The DNA here is from genome assembly GCF_029855045.1 of Piscinibacter sp. XHJ-5. Classification (GTDB taxonomy): domain Bacteria; phylum Pseudomonadota; class Gammaproteobacteria; order Burkholderiales; family Burkholderiaceae_C; genus Albitalea. The sequence continues at coordinate 1,443,236 of NZ_CP123228.1, read as the reverse complement.
GGTCGCCGCGTGCCCCGTTGAAGAAGAGGTTCAGCACGACGGCCGCGAAGGCCGTCAGCAGGATCCCGCTTTCCAGCAGCGGATGCAGGCCATGCGCCATCTGCTGGGTCCAGCGCGGCGCCACCAGCGGGATGAGGCCGAAGCCGATCGACAGCGCGACGATGTAGAGGTTGTGGCGGTTGCCCTTGAAGTCGACCGTCGACAGGATGCGTATGCCGGTCGCGGCCACCATGCCGAACATCACCAGGCCCGCACCGCCCAGCACGAAGGGTGGAATCGCCTCGACGAAGGCGGCCATCTTGGGCAGCAGGCCGAGCACCATCATGATCACGCCGCCCGCCACGCAGACGTAGCGGCTCTTCACGCCGGTCACGCCCACGAGGCCGACGTTCTGCGAGAAGCTGGTGTACGGAAAGGTGTTGAAGATGCCGCCGATCAGGGTGCCCAGGCCGTCGGTGCGCAAGCCGGCCGACAGCGACGGCGCATCGATCTGCTTGCCGGTGATCTCGGACAGCGCCAGGAACATCCCGGTCGACTCGATCATGACGACCACCATGACGAGCACCATGGTGAGGATCATCACCGCATCGAAGGTGGGCATGCCGAAGGCGAAGGGCGTCACCAGGTCGAACCACTGCGCCTTGGCGACCTTGTCGAAGCTCATCTTGCCCAACGCGGCAGCGACGGCGCAGCCGCCGACGATGCCGAGCAGCACCGAGATGTTCGCGACGAAGCCCTTCGCGTACTTCACCAGCAGCAGGATGAACGCGAGCACCGCCCCGGCGATGGCCATGTTGTCCAGCGCACCGTACTGGGCGTTGTCGACCATCGGGATCGGGCCCGCAAGCCTGGGCACCGGCGCCGACGCGCCGGGCGCGACCGGGGCCGCTGCTGCGGCCTTGGCGCTGTCGACCATCGCGATCAGCCTGGGCACGTCGACGCTCTGCGCCAGGTTGGGCGGGCCGCCCATCGCCCAGCCGACGCCGACGCGCATGAGACTGATGCCGATGATCGCGATGATGGTGCCCGTGACCACCGGCGGGAAGAAGCGCAGCAGCTTGCCGACGAGGGGCGCCAGCAGCATGGACACCAGGCCCGCGCCGATGATGGCGCCGAAGATCGCTCGCGCCCCGTCGACGCCGGGCATGGCGTTGGCAAAGGCCACCATCGGACCGACGGCCGCGAAGGTCACCCCCATCATCACTGGCAGCCGGATGCCGAACCAGCGCGTGACGCCCAGCGACTGGATCAGCGTGACGATGCCGCAGGCGAACAGGTCGGCCGAGATCAGCAGCGCCACCTGCTCGGGCGAGAGCTTGAGCGCACGCCCGACGATGAGCGGCACCGCGACCGCCCCGGCATACATCACCAGCACATGCTGCACGCCGAGCGCGGCCAGGCGCACAGCGGGCAGCTTCTCGTCCACCGGATGAATGCGCGGGGTCATGGCGGCTCCTCGAACGGTCGGGAAGGCACGATGTTGCAAGCAACGACCGTACCTCGGCGTGACCTAAGGCAGGCGCAGGTCGGGAAACCCGTTCGCGTGCGCCCAGCGCCGGCACTCGTCGATCAGGGCGCGGCCCACTCCCCGCCCGCGCAGATCGGCACGCACCCCCAGCCCGAGCACCGCAGCGTAGCTGTCGCTCAGGAGGTCGAAGATGCCGTGCACGTGAGCCCAGCCGATGATGTCGTCGGCTGCGTGAGCGACGTAGAGCATGCTGTGTGGAAGGCTCATCACCGCGGCGTGACGGCGAGCGATCTCGTCGCCTGTCGTGCGATAGCCGGCCTGCTGCGCGAGCACAGCAACGGCCCTGGCATCGGCGATGGCCATCGGACGGATGGTCGTCGGTTCCATGCCCTTCTAAGGTAGTTGGGGTCACGGCCGGCGCCTGTAGGACAGCGGCGACATCCCGCGTAGGGTGGGCCACGCGGAGCGTGCCCGGCAGCGCCGCTCAGACCTCGAGCGCGCGCTCGGCGCGCAGGCTCTCGAGATCGCGACCGATCGTGGCGACGGCGAGCGTCCTGCCGTCGCGCACGTACGTGAGCCGGCAATCGCGCGCCTCGACGTCTCCGTCGATGCGGATCTCGTCCCAGCGCTCGGCATGGCCGACGTAGGCGATCGTCAGGTCGTACTGCTCGGTCCAGAAGAACGGCACCTGGTCGAAGCGCTCGTGCCGGCCGAGCATGTTGCGCGCTGCCGTCTGCCCCTGCCGCTCGGCAACGACCCAGTGCTCGATGCGCACGGGCTCGCCGCTGACGCGATCGGGCCAGCGTGCGATGTCGCCGGCGGCGAACACGCCGGCCGCGCTGGTCTGCAGGTACTCGTCGACCCGCACGCCGCGGTCCACCGCCAGTCCGGCCTGCTGGGCCAGGGCGATCGCGGGCTTCACGCCGACGCCGATGACCACGAGGTCGGCCTCGATCGTCTCGCCGTTCTTCAGCACCACCTGTTGCGGCGTGATCTCGACGGCCGTCGTGCCGAGGTGGAAGCGCACGCCGTGCTGCTCGTGGGTGCGGCGCACCAGCGCGCCGATCTGCGGACCGAGCACCTTCTCCATCGGCACCGCTTCGGGCGCGACCACCTGCACGTCGATGCCGCGCGCGCGCAGCGACGCGGCGACCTCCAGGCCGATGAAGCTGCCGCCGATCACGACCGCGTTGCGCGCACCCTGCGCACCGGCAATGAGCGCGCGGCTGTCGGCCAGCGTGCGCAGGTAGTGCACGTGCGGCAGGTTCGCGCCCGGCAGGTCCAGGCGAACCGGCTCTGCGCCGGTGGCCAGCAGCAGCGCGTCATAGCCCAGGCGACTGCCGTCGGCCAGCACGACCTCGCGCCTGGCCGTGTCCAGCGCGTCGACATGAACGCCGAGGCGCAGATCGATGTCGTGCTCGCGGTAGAACTCCATGGGGCGCAGCGGAATCCAGTCTTCCGGCGCGCTGCCCGCGAGATAGCTCTTCGACAAATTGGGCCGGTCGACCGGCCCTGCCTCGTCGGCGCTGAGCATCGTGATCGATCCGGCGTGGCCTTCGCGGCGCAGCATCTCGGCCGCGGCGTTGCCGGCGGCCCCGCCGCCCACGATGACGATGCGCTGCGGCGCGCCGGCGGGCGCCGTGCGCGCCGGCGTCGCGTCGATCTTGTGCAGCACCCATACCTTGCCGTCGCGCCGGTCCACCTGCCAGCACCCAATCGGGTTCAGCGCCGGCGCGCGCAGGGCCTCGCCGGTGCGCAGGTCGAAGCAGGCGTGATGCCACGGGCAGCGCACGGTGCCGTCCACCAGCAGGCCTTCGGCCAGCGGACCGCTGTAGTGCGTGCAGGTCGCACTGACCGCAAGCACCTCGTCGCCGCAACGCGCGAGCAGCACTGCCTCGCCGGCCGCGTGGCCCAGCAGCATGGAGTCGGGAGCCAGCATGGAAAGGTCGACGCCTTGGGTGAGGTCGGGTCCGGCGAGGTCGGGGTCGCTCATCGCAGTCTCCTCGGCAGCGAGCCGAATCATCGCGCGGTCCGTGCTCGTGGGGCTTCGATCGGGCCCACCACCAGCCTGCGAACGCGGCCATTGGCGCGCCGCAGCCGTCTTCGCAAGATTCATCAAGCCGACCGCAAGCCACGTCAAGGCCGAGTGCCGCGGCGGCGGCACGATCGCAGGATGGACATGCCCACCACCCGAGAGATCGTCGCCGCGCTGCAGTCGCGCCAGGTGTCTTCGATGCAGCTCGTCGAGCAGGCCATCGCGCGAATCGAAGCCGATGACGCGCGCATCAATGCCGTCGTGGTGCGCGACTTCGTGCGTGCACGTGCCGCTGCGGCCGCTGCCGACCAGGCGCTGGCGCGCGGCGAGCGCCGGCCCTTGCTGGGCGTGCCGATCACCGTCAAGGAGGCGTTCAACGTCGCCGGCCTGCCGACGACCTGGGGCATCCCCGGCACCCAGCACATTCCGGTGAACGAGGACGCGGTCGCGGTGGCGCGGCTCAAGGCGGCCGGCGCGGTGCTGCTCGGCAAGACCAACGTGGCGCTGCTGCTCGCCGACTGGCAGACCTCCAACGAGGTCTACGGCACCACGAACAACCCGTGGGACCCAGGCCGCACACCGGGCGGCTCGTCGGGCGGCGGCGCAGCGGCGCTGGCGGCGGGCTTCGTGTCGCTGGAGATGGGCTCCGACCTCGCCGGCTCGCTGCGCGTGCCGGCCCACTGCTGCGGCGTGTTCGCGCACAAGCCGACCCATGGCCTGGTGCCGCTGCGCGGCTTCGCGCCGCCGGGCACGCCTTCGCTGTCGGTGGGCGTCGACGTCGATCTCGCGGTGGCGGGGCCGATGGCGCGCAGCGCCGCCGACCTGGCGCTGGCGCTCGACGTGCTGGCCGGACCCGACGAGCAGCCGGCGGTCGCCTACCGGCTGGCCCTGCCGCCGCCTCGCCACGATGCGTTGAAGGACCACCGCGTGTTCGTCGTCGACCAGCATCCGATGGTGCCGACCTCGCAGGCCGTGCGGTCGGCGCTGGACGGTGTCGTCGAGCGGCTGGCGCAGCAGGGCGCACGCATCGGCCGCCAGAGCGGCCTGCTGCCCGATGTGGCGCAGGTCACCACGCTGTGGGCGCGCCTGCTCTTCGCCTTCTCCGGCGCCGACATGCCCGAGGACGACTACCGCCGCGCAAGGTCCGCCGCCGGCGACGACCCCTCGGCCGCGCTGGCGATGAGCCATCGAGACTGGATCCACGCCGACCGCGAACGCGTGGCCGTCGCGCACCAGTGGCGGCAGTTCTTCGGCGAGTGGGATGTGCTGCTGTGCCCGGTGCTGCCGACGCCGGCTTTCGTGCACGACCACCGCCCGATGGAGCAGCGCCGCCTCGAGGTCGACGGGAAGTCGATCCGCTACACCGAGCAGTCGATGTGGCTCGGGCTGGCCACGCTGACCGGCCTGCCGTCCACCACCATGCCGATCGGGCTCGGCGACGAGGGCCTGCCGATCGGCATGCAGATCGTGGGTCCGTTCCTGGAGGACCGCACGACGCTGGCCTTTGCGCAAGCCCTGGAACGAGAGCTCGGCCCCTGGCGGTCTCCTCCACCGCCGGGGTGAGGGCCGCTTCTACAGCACCAGCACCGCGCGGAAGTCGTTCACGTTGGTGAAGGTCGGCCCCGTCACCACCAGGTCGCCCAGCGCCTGGAAGAACGGGTACGCGTCGTGGCGCTCCAGCGCGTCGCGCGCGTTCAGCCCCAGCGCCCGCGCGCGCGCCAGCGTGTCGGGCCCGGCCACCGCCCCGGCGTTGTCCTGCACCCCGTCGATGCCGTCGGTGTCGGCGGCCAGCACATGCACCCGCGGCTCGCCCTGCAGCGCCAGCGTGCAGCCCAGCAGGAACTCCGTGGCCCGCCCGCCGCGCCCGCCCGCGGCGCGCACCGTCACCGTCGTCTCCCCGCCCGACAGGATCACGCACGGCGCGGCAAACGGCTGCGCGCGCCGCGCCACCGCCCGCGCCAGCGCCGCGTGCACCTTGCCCACCTCGCGCGACTCGCCCTCGATCTCGTCGCTCAGGATGTGCGCCCCAAGCCCCGCCGCGCGCGCCCGCGCGGCCGCCGCCTCCAGGCTCTGCTGCGGCGTGGCGATCAGCTTGACCACCTGCCCGGCCAGCCGCGCGTCGCCCGGCTTGGGCGTCTCGAACGCGCCGCTGTCCAGCCCGCGCTGCGCCGCCTGCGGCACCGCGATGCCGTAGCGCTGCAGGATCGCCCGCGCATCGGCGCAGCTGCTCGGGTCAGCCACCGTCGGCCCGCTGGCGATCACCGCCGGATCGTCCCCCGGCACGTCGCTGATCAGCAGCGTCACCACCTGGGCCGGCGCGCACAGCGCGCCCAGGCGGCCGCCCTTGATCGCCGACAGGTGCTTGCGCACGCAGTTCATCTCGTCGATGGCCGCCCCGCTGTGCAGCAGCGCCTGGTTGATCGCACGCTTGTCCTGCAGCGTCAGCCCCTCGGCCGGCAGCGACAGCAGCGCCGAGCCGCCCCCGGAGATCAGGCACAGCACCAGGTCGTCGGCCGTCAGCCCCCGCGTGAGCTCGACGATGCGCTGCGCGGCGCGCCGCCCCGCCTCGTCGGGCACCGGGTGCGCCGCCTCCACCACCTCGATGCGCCCGGGCGCCGCGCGGTACGCCGGCGGCACGTGCTCGTAGCGCGTGACCACCAGCCCGCTCAACGGCGCCTCGCGCGGCCACAGCGCATCGACCGCCGCGGCCATCGCCCCGCCGGCCTTGCCCGCACCCAGCACCAGCGTGCGACCCTTCGGTGGCGGCGGCAGGTGCTCGCCCATCACCACCTCCGGCCGCGCCCGCGCCACCGCCGCGTCGTACAGCGTGCGCAGCAACTCGGGCGGATTGATCGACTTCATCAGATAGGAGGGTTGTCGCCACGATGGCGCAGCGGCTCGCCCATCACCCCGGCGCCACTTCGTGCCGCGCCATCAGCTCCAGCGCCTTGACCAGCGCCGAGTGATCGAGCTGGTCCCAGCCGTTGGCCGCGCACGCCTGCATCAGCTGCGCCGCCCCGGCCGTCTGCGGCAGCGCCACGCCGATCGCCTTGGCCCCGGCCAGCGCCAGGTTCAGGTCCTTCTGGTGCAGCCCGATGCGAAACCCCGGGTTGAACGTGCGCTGGATCATGCGCTCGCCGTGCACCTCCAGGATGCGGCTGGCCGCAAACCCGCCCATCAGCGCCTGGCGCACCTTGGCCGGATCCGCCCCCGCCTTGCTCGCGAACAGCAGCGCCTCGCCCACCGCCGCAATGTTCAGCGCCACGATGATCTGGTTGGCCACCTTCGTGGTCTGCCCGTCGCCGTGGCCGCCCACCAGCGTGATGTTCTTGCCCATCAGCTCGAACAGCGGCTTGACCCGCTCGAACCCCTCCGGCGTGCCCCCCACCATGATCGTCAGCGAGCCCGCCTTGGCGCCCACCTCCCCGCCGGACACCGGCGCGTCCAGGTACTCGCAGCCGAGCTCCACGATGCGCCGCGCGTACTCCTTGGTCGCCAGCGGCGAGATCGAGCTCATGTCCACCACCGCCTTGCCACGGCTCAGCCCGCTGGCCACCCCCGCCTCGCCGAACAGCACCGCCTCCACGTCCGGCGTGTCCGGCAGCATCAGGAAGACGATGTCGGCGCGCTCGGCCACGCCGCGCGCGCTGACGCAGACCGTGGCGCTGCTCTGCGCGATGGCCGCCGGCAGCCTGCCGCGCGTGTGCACGAACAGCTGATGGCCGGCCGCGATCAGGTGCGCGGCCATCGGGCCGCCCATGATGCCCAGGCCGATGAAGCCGAGCTTGAGAGGTTGTGATGTCATCGTGCAGTGGTGTGTGCCGCGAGCCATCCGAGGCCCGCTTCGGTGGTGGTGGCGGGCTTGTACTCGCAGCCGATCCAGCCCGTGTAGCCCATGCGGTCGATCTGCGGCAGCACGAAGTCCCAGGCGATCTCGCCACTGCCGGGCTCGTGCCGGCCGGGGTTGTCGGCGAGCTGGATGTGCCCGATGCGCGGCAGCAGCCGCTGCATCGTCGCGACCAGTTCGCCTTCCATGCGCTGCGCGTGGTAGATGTCGTACAGCAGGAAGGCATTGGGCGCGTCGACCTCGTCGAGGATGGCGATCGCCTGCGCGCTGCGCGTGACGAAGTAGCCCGGCATGTCGTGCAGGTTGATCGGCTCGACCAGCAACTTGAGTCCGGCCTTGCGGAACTCGCCCGCGGCGTAGCGCAGGTTGCCGACCAGCGTCTTGCGCAGCGTCGCCTCGGTGGCGCCCAGCGGCACCTTGCCGGACAGGCAGTGCACGAGCGACACGCCCAGCGTGGTCGCGTAGTGGATGCCCTGCGCGACGCTGTCGCGGAATTCATCGAGGTGGTCGGGCAGGCAGGCGATGCCGCGCTCGCCCGCATTCCAGTCGCCCGGGGGCAGGTTGTGCAGCACCGCCACCAGGCCGGCGCCGTCCATGCGCGCGCGAATCTCCGCGGCGTCGTGGTCGTAGGGGAACTGGAATTCCACGGCTTCGAAGCCGGCCTTCGCCGCGCGCTCGAAGCGGTCGAGGAAGGGAACCTCGGTGAACATCATGGAAAGGTTGGCGGCGAACTTCGGCATGTCGTGCTCCTGCGCAGCAAATGCTTCAACCACAGAGCCACCGAGACCAGGAGACAGGAAGGGGCTGCATTTCGCCTTCTCTGTGTCCCTGTGGCTCCGTGGTTCAAGGAAACACCTCAGTCGAGCAACCCGATCGCGGTAGGCGCATCTTCGGCGCTCATCGCCAGCGGCTCGAACTCGTTGATGGCGTCGATCTCGGTGCCCATCGCGATGTTGGTCACGCGCTCGAGCATGACCTCGATGACCACCGGCACCTGGTACTCGGCCATCCACCGCTCGGCCTGCTGGATCGCCGGGCGGATCTCCTCCTGGCGATGCACGCGGATGGCCTTGCAGCCCAGCCCTTCGACCACCGCCTTGTGATCGACGCCGTAACCCTGGAGCTCGGGCGTGTTGATGTTCTCGAAGCCGAGCTGCACGCAGTAATCCATGTCGAAGCCGCGCTGCGCCTGGCGGATGAGCCCGAGGTAGGAGTTGTTGACCACCATGTGGATGTACGGCAGCTTGAACTGCGCGCCGACCGCCAGCTCCTCGATCATGAACTGGAAGTCGTAGTCGCCCGACAGCGCGACGATGCGCCGCTGCGGGTCGGCAGCGCGCACGCCCAGCGCGGCCGGAATGGTCCAGCCGAGCGGGCCGGCCTGGCCGCAGTTGATCCAGTGCCGGGGCTTGAACACGTGCAGGAACTGCGCGCCGGCGATCTGGCTCAGGCCGATCGTGGACACATAGCAGGTGTCGCGGTCGAAGGCGCGGTTCATGCACTGGTACACGCGCTGCGGTTTCATCGGCACGTCGTCGAAGTGCGTCTTGCGCAGCAGGGTCCGCTTGCGCTCGCGGCATTGCGCCACCCACGCGCCGCGCTCACGCAGCGTGCCGGCCGCCTTCATCTCGCGCGCCGCCGCCACCAGCTCCTCGAGCGCCGCCTTGGCGTCGGAGACGATGCCGTAGTCGGGCATGAAGACACGCCCGATCTGCGTCGGCTCGATGTCGATGTGCACGAAGGTGCGGCCCTTGGTGTAGACCTCCACCGAGCCGGTGTGGCGGTTGGCCCAGCGGTTGCCGATGCCGATGACGAAGTCGCTCGCCAGCATCGTGGCATTGCCGTAGCGGTGGCTGGTCTGCAGCCCGCACATGCCGGCCATCAGCGGGTGGTCGTCGGGGATGCTGCCCCAGCCCATCAGCGTGGGAACGACCGGCACGCCGGCCAGCTCGGCGAACTCCACCAGCAGCTCGCAGGCATCGGCGTTGATGATGCCGCCGCCGGCGACGATGAGCGGACGCTCGGCGGCCTGCATCATCGCGAGGGCCTTCTCGGCCTGCTTGCGCGTGGCGCGCGGCTTGTAGACCGGCAGCGGCTCGTAGGTCTCGATGTCGAACTCGATCTCGGCCATCTGCACGTCGAACGGCAGGTCGATCAGCACCGGCCCGGGCCGGCCCGAGCGCATGAGGTGGAAGGCCTGCTGGAAGGCGCGCGGCACCTGGGCCGGCTCGCGCACCGTCACCGCCCACTTGGTGACGGGCTTGGCGATCGACTCGATGTCCACCGCCTGGAAGTCCTCCTTGTACAGGCGGGCGCGCGGCGCCTGGCCGGTGATGCACAGGATGGGGATGGAGTCGGCCTGCGCCGAATAGAGCCCGGTGATCATGTCCGTGCCCGCCGGGCCCGAGGTGCCGATGCACACGCCGATGTTGCCGGCGCGAGCGCGCGTGTAGCCCTCGGCCATGTGCGAGGCGCCTTCGACGTGGCGTGCGAGCACATGGGCGATCGAGCCGCGCTCGCGCAGCGACGCGTACAGGGGGTTGATGGCGGCGCCGGGCACGCCGAAGGCCTGCGAGATGCCTTCCTTTTCCATCACCAGGACTGCGGCCATCACGGCCTTCATGCGTGCCATCGTGTCTCCTTGATTGAGGCCGCCATCGTCGCGGCGCAGCGGCGTTGCGTGAACCCCAGTCAGGAGATAAGTGCTATTCCGTGGCGGAATGGCCGGCGCGAACCGGGCCATCATGTCGGGCAGGAGACGACCACGATGGACCGCATCACCGGCGTGCAGCTGTTCGCCCGCATCGTCGAGACCGGCAGCTTCTCGAAGGCGTCGGCCGATCTGGGCGTGACCCAGCCGACCGCCACCAAGCACGTGGCCGCGCTCGAAGCGCAGCTCGGCGCCCGCCTGCTCAACCGCAACACCCGCGGCGTGAGCCCGACCGAGATCGGCGCGCTGTACTACGAGAAATGCAAGGCGATCCAGCGCCAGCTCGAGGAGGCCGACAACCTGGCGGCGCTGCTGCAGAGCAAGGTCGGCGGCACGCTGCGCATCAGCACCTCGGTGGCCTTCGGGCGGCGCGTGCTGACGCCGCTCACCTTGCGCTTCATGGAGGAGCATCCGGAGCTGTCGCTCGACCTGAGCTTCGACGACCGCTACGCCAATCTGGTCGAGCAGGGAATCGACCTCGCGGTCCGCATGGGACGGCTGGCCGATTCGTCGCTGGGCGCGCGCTACCTCGGCACCAATCCCTGGGTGCTCGTGGGCGCACCCGGATACCTGGCGCGCGCCGGCACCCCGGAATCGCCCGCCGACCTGTCGCGTCACGCCTGCCTGGTCTACAGCAGCGTGATGGGCGACGACCGGTGGCAGTTCACGGCACCCGGCGGCGCCGGGATGTCGGTTCCAGTGAAGGGGCCTCTGCGCTCGAACAACCTGTCGGCCGTGCTGGCGGCGTGCCGTGCGGGCCTCGGGCTGGCGGCGCTGCCGTGGTACGTGGCGCATGCATCGGTCACGGACGGCGTGGTGGTGCCGGTGCTCGAGGGACACGCGCTGCCGTCGCAGGAGATCCACGCGGTGTTCCCGTCACCGAAGCTCGTGCCGTCGAAGGTGCTCCGGTTCGTGGACTTTCTTCAGCGCGAGTTCGTGGGGGAGTGGTGGCGAACGTGACGCGGCTCGCTCCGTACTCGCTCTGCCGCTTGCGGGAGAGGGGGCCTCGTCCGCTTCACTCGATCGCGACCTTGCCCTCCTTGACCAGCTTCGCAAACTTCTCCGTGTCGCTGCGGATCTGCTCACCCATCTGCGCCGGCGTATTGCCCACCGGCTCGGCGCCGATCTCCTCCATGCGCTTGCGGAAGTCCGCCGACTGGATCGCCTTGGCCATCTCGGCATGCAGCTTCTCCACCACCTCCTTCGGCGTCGCCGCCGGCGCGAGCACGCCGAACCACGTGCCGATGTCGAAGCCCTTGAGCCCCGCCTCGTCCAGCGTCGGCACTTCGGGCAGTGCCGACGAGCGCCTGGCGGTGGTCACGGCCAGGGGGCGCAGCTTGCCGCTCTTGATGTGCGGCAGCACCGGCGTGACGGTGTCGAAGGACATCGTGATCTGGCCGCCCAGCAGGTCGGTGGTGAGCGGGCCGCTGCCCTTGTAGGGCACGTGCAGCAGGCGCACGCCGGTGCTGTTCTGGAACTGCGTGCCGATGAGGTGCTGGGCGGTGCCGTTGCCGTTGGATCCGTACACCAGCTTGTCGGGATCGGCCTTGGCCTGCGCGACCAGCTGCTGAACGCTCGTGATTGGCGTCGCGGCGTTGACCACCAGCACGTTGGGCACCAGCGCCACCGTGCTGACCGGCGCGAAGTCCTTCTGGAAGTCGTAGGGCAGCTTCTTGTAGACGCTGGTGGCGATCGTGTGGTGCACCGCGCCCATCAGCAGCGTGTGGCCGTCGGGCCTGGACTTCGCGACGTAGTCGGCGCCCAGTGTGGCGCCCGCGCCGGGCTTGCTCTCCACGATCACGGTCTGGCCCAGGCCTGCCGACAGCTTGTCGGCCAGCGCACGGGCCAGCACGTCGGTGGTGCCGCCGGGCGGAAAGGGAACGACCAGCGTGATGGGCTTGGCAGGCCATGCCTGCCCTGGCTGCGCGAGGGCGCCGGTCGCCGTGAAGGCCAGCGCGATCGCGGCCGTTCGCAAAATGAACTGCATGAGGTCTCCTGAGCTTGTCGAGTGGGGCCGCGATTTACGAAGACAGGCGCCTGCAGACCGCGTGGGTGACGTCGGCGGTGGTCGCGGTACCGCCGAGATCGCGCGTGTGCAGGGTCGGATTGCGCGTCACTTCCTCGATGGCCTGCATCAACCGGCCGGCCGCGGCCGTCTCGCCGAGGTGCTCCAGCATCATCACCACCGACCAGAAGGTGCCGATCGGGTTGGCCAGCCCCTGTCCCATGATGTCGAAGGCCGAGCCGTGGATCGGCTCGAACATCGACGGATAGCGGCGCTCGGGATCGATGTTGCCGGTGGGCGCGATGCCGAGGCTGCCGGCCAGCGCGGCCGCCAGGTCGCTGAGGATGTCGGCGTGCAGATTGGTCGCGACGAGGGTGTCCAGCGATGCCGGGCGGTTGACCATGCGCGCCGTCGCCGCGTCGACCAGCTCCTTGTCCCAGCGGACGTCGGGAAACTCGGCCGCAACCTCGGCGGCGATCTGGTCCCACATCACCATCGCATGGCGCTGCGCGTTCGACTTGGTCACCACCGTCAGCAACTTGCGCGGCCGCGAGCGCGCCAGCGAGAAGGCGAAGCGCATGATGCGCTCGACCCCGGCGCGGGTCATCATCGACACGTCGGTCGCCGCCTCGAGCGGATGGCCCTGGTGCACGCGGCCGCCGACCCCCGCGTATTCGCCTTCGGAGTTCTCGCGCACGATCACCCAGTCGAGCTGCTGCGGCGTGCAGCGCTTGAGCGGGGCGTCGATGCCCGGCAGGATGCGCGTCGGCCGCACGTTGGCGTACTGGTCGAAGCCCTGGCAGATCTTCAGGCGCAGGCCCCACAGCGTGACGTGGTCGGGGATGTGCGGGTCGCCCGCCGAGCCGAACAGGATTGCATCCTTGCCGCGCAGCGCGTCCAGCCCGTCGTCCGGCATCATCACGCCGTGGGCGCGGTAGTGGTCGCCGCCCCAATCGAAGTTCTCGAACTCGAATGCGAGCGACGGGTCGGCGGCCGCCATCACTTGCAGCACCTGCTGTCCGGCCGGCACGACTTCCTTGCCGATGCCGTCGCCGGGAATGGTGGCGATGCGATAGGTCTTCATCCTGGGTCTCCTTCACGAAAGTGGCTGGTCTGCGGTCGACTGTAGGAGCGATGCGGGGTATCGTTTCACGTGCGAAGTGAATCCATCGTTAACCTGCATTCAACAATCGCCATGGCCAGCGTCGCCACCGAACTGGGCTTCTTTTCCACGCTGGCCGGCGCCGGCAGCCTGAGCGCCGCTGCGCGCGAGCTCGGCGTCTCGACGCCGGCGGTCAGCAAGCGTCTCGCACAGATGGAATCCCGCCTGGGCGTCGCCCTGGTCAACCGAACCACCCGCCGCATGAGCCTCACGCCGGAAGGCGAGACCTTCCTGGAGCATGCGCGGCGCATCCTTGCCGACATCGACGACCTGGAGCACCTGCTCGGCAGCACCCGGGGCAAGCCGGCCGGGCTGCTGCGCGTCAACGCGACGCTGGGCTTCGGTCGCAGCCACGTCGCGCCGCTGATCTCGCGCTTCGTGCGCAAGCACCCGGAGGTGGAGGTCCAGCTGCAGCTGTCGGTCAATCCACCGCCCCTGACCGACGATGCCTTCGATGTCTGCATCCGCTTCGGCCCGCCGCCCGACGCGCGCGTCGTCGCGCGCCTGCTCGCGCCGAACCGGCGGGTGCTGTGCGCGTCGCCGGCCTATCTGGCGCGGCATGGCGAGCCGCGCGTGCCGCACGACCTGGCGCGGCACAACTGCATCGGCATCCGCCAGGGCGACGAGGCCTACGGTGTGTGGCGGCTGGCGCCGGCCCGCGGGCGCCAGCCGCGTGCCGAGGCGGTGAAGACGCGCGGCAACCTGGCCACCAACGACGGCGAGATCGCGGTCAACTGGGCGCTCGACGGCCACGGCATCGTCATGCGCGCCGAGTGGGACGTGGCCCGCTACCTGCGCAGCGGCCGGCTGGTGCAGGTGCTGCCGCAATACGACACGCCGGATGCCGACATCTATGCGGTCTATGCGCAGCGGCACCAGACCTCGGCACGGGTGCGTGCGTTCGTGGAATTCCTGGCGGGAGCGCTTTGACGGCGCACGCGTCAGCCCCGCAACCGGACGCTCTCCCTCTCCGGCTCGCGGGAGAGGGTCGGGGCGACGGCCCTGCTGGGCACGGCGGTTGCTGCACCAAGCCATGGCCCACGACCCGCCGCAACCGCCTCCATTCCAGCGAAGAATCCTGATCGCCCGGGTGCAGGGCATCGGCGTCGGCGTGCTGTGCCTCGTCGTCATCGCGGCCCTCTCCGGGCTGCTGGGGCTCAGGACCGGCGAGGCGAACGCGTCGGGCGCCGGGCTCGAGGTGCATGTGAAGTACCCGCGCATCCTGCGCTACAAGACCTCGCTGCCGCTGGAGATCAGCATCCGCAATGCCGGCGCCCAGGCGCTTCAGAACGTGGAGGTCCAGATCGGCCGCAGCTACCTCGACAACTTCCACGACGTGCAGGTCACGCCGGACACTCGCGAGATCACCGAGCGCGACTACCGCGTCGTGCTGGACCGGCTGCCCGCCGGCGACACGCGCGAGGTGGTCGCGTGGCTGGAGGCGAATCGCAGCGGCCAGCTCGACGCCAGCCTGCGCGTCGTCAACGGCACTGCGCCGGCGCTCGACATGCGCTGGACCACCACCGTGCTGCCCTGAGGATCGCGACATGGACACCGTGTTGCGCGTGGCAACCATCTACCTCATCGTCTTCGCCGCCTTGCGCGTGATGGGCAAGCGCGAGTTCGGCCAGCTCTCCCCGCTGGAGCTGGTCACGCTGCTGATGATCCCCGAGATCGTCTCGCAGGCGCTGACCGGCGAGGACTACTCCGTCACCAATGCGGCGATCGGGGTGGCGACGCTGCTGGTGCTGGTGTTCGGCACCTCGCTGCTGATGCACCGCTTCAAGAAGGCCGAGGCGGTCATCGCCGGCGAGTCTTCCATCCTGGTGCGGCACGGCAAGCTGCTGGAAGACGCGATGAACGTCGCGCGCGTCACTGCCGACGAGGTGTTCGGGGAGATGCACAAGGCGGGGCTGGTCACGCTCGACCAGGTCGACTGGGCCATCCTCGAGCCGGACGGCCGCATCGCGATCGTGCCGGTGCGCAAGCCGGGCGACCCGATCGGTCAGATCACGCCGGTCGACGAGGAGAAAGTGGTGGGCGGCTGAGCTTCGCCGGCCAGCAGGCCGAGGGGCAGCGTGCACAGCACCTGGCCGTCCATCACCACCACCACCGCGAGGCGCCCGCCGACTTGCGCCAGCCCCTGGCGAATGCGGCCGGCACCCGCGCAAGCGGCCCGCGGTGCGAGGGTGCGGGCCTCGGCGACCACTTCGGGCGAGCCGAGCACCGCGTGCAGTGGCGCCGGGTTGCCGCTCGCAACGGCACGCCAGCAGGCATGGAACAGCGCCTCGGCGGTCTCGTCGTCGCTGGTCCGGCGTTCCGCTGCGCCCTTCGCGCGCTTCAGCGCGCGGTGGACGATCTGGCGGCAGGCGGCCTCGCCCTTGCGTGCGCTGCGCGCGATCTCGGCATAGTCCATCTCGAACACCTCGCGCAGCAGCAGCGCCGCGACCTCCACCGGCGTGAGCACGCGGGTGAGCCGGCGCAGCGCCGCGGCGCTGTCCAGCGCCAGGCCCGCGACATGCTCGGCCGACGGTGCGACGCTGTCATGGCCCGGATCGACGTGACGTGCCAGCGATTCCTCGTCGAGCCGTCGCCTTCGCAGGCGGTCGATGGCCAGGTGCTTGACCACCGTCGCCAGCCAGGCTTCGGCCGATCGCAGCTCCTGCGGCGTTCCACCCTGGACGCGCAGCCACGCATCCTGCACGACATCCTCGGCGTCGGCCTGGGTGCCCAGCACGCTGCGCGCGAGGTCGAGCAGGCGGCGCCGGGCGGGCTGGAAGACGTGGTCGGTGTACGAGTCGTTCATGGAGCGAGCTTGTCACGAAACCGGGCGCCCGTTCGTCATACGGGTTCCACCACCTCGACGACGACCATGGAAGAACCTCTCCCGCCCACCGACCTGCGCAGCGCCTTTCTCGAGGAGAAGGCATTCAAGTCACGCACCGTGTTCGTCTTCGGCACGATCACCGATGCGACCGCCGCCGAGACCGCGCGCCGCCTCATCGCGCTTGCGGCCGATTCCGATGCGCCCATCCACGTGCTGGTGTCCTCGCCCGGCGGCCACCTCGAATCGGGCGACGCCATCCACGACATCGTGCGCTTCATCGACGCGCCGGTGAACATGATCGGCACCGGCTGGGTGGGCAGCGCCGCCACGCACGTGTACCTCGCGGTGCCGCGGGAGCGCCGCTTCTGCCTGCCGCACACCCGTTTCCTGATCCACCAGCCCAGTGGCGGCGCCGGCGGCCCGGCGAGCGACATCGCGATCCAGGCGCGCGAGATCGTGCGTGCGCGCGAGCGCATCGCCCAGGTGATCGCGCGCGAGACCGGCCGGCCACTGGAGCGCGTGCTGGCCGACATCGAGCGCGACCGGTGGATGTCGGCGGAGGAGGCGGTGGACTACGGGCTGGTGTCGCGCATCGTGGAGCGGCAGGCGGCGATCATGGGTTCGCGATCCTGAGCCTTGGTGCCACGTCGAACTCAACCCATTCGAATCGCCAGATACCCGCCCGCCACCGCCAGCGTCGCCAATGTCACCGGCACCCCCACCCGCGCATGCTCGCGCCACGTGATCACCACGCCGCGCCGCGCCGCCGCGTCGACCACGATGATGTTGGCGATGCTGCCGACGATGAACAGATTGCCCGCCAGCGTGCTGGCGAGCGCGAGCGTGACGCCGGCCAGGGCATGGTCCGCGCCGGGCAGCAGCAGCATCACCGCGGGCACGTTGGACACGACGTTCGACAACACGAAGGCGGCGCCGAAGAGCGGCCCCGGGTGGCGCAGGTCGACGCCGGCGGCGGCGAGGTCGGCGGTCAGCCGCGCCGGCAGGCCGGTGGTCTGCAGCGCATGGTTGACGACGAACAGCCCCATGAAGAGCACCAGCAGCTCCCAGTCGACCAGCCCCAGCATGCTGCGCGAATGCAGCTTGCGGCTGGTGAGCAGCACGCCCGCGCCGGTGAGCGCCACCACCTCGCGCGGCCACGAGGTGAACACGAAGCAGCCCACGATGGCCCCGGCCACCGCGATGCCCTTGGCCGTCTGCCAGCGATCGAGCGGCGTGTCCGCTGCCGACTCGACGTCGGCGGAGTGCGCCGCCGTGAGCCCGCCGCGCAGCCCGATCCACGCCCAGGTCAGGAGGAGCCCGGCTAGCACCGGCAGCACCGCGTCGCCAAGGTAGCCGCTGAACGAGAGCTTCAGGCTTTCGCCGATCAGCATGTTCTGCGGATTGCCGATCAGCGTGGCGGCCGAGCCGATGTTCGCCGCGCATGCCAGCGCCAGCAGATAGGGCAGCGGATCGAGGCGGCGTCGCGCGCAGGCATCGACCAGCACCGGCGCCATCGCGAGACACACGATGTCGTTGCTGAACACCGCGGACAAGGCCGCGGCCACGGCCACCAGCGCCCCCAGCAGCAGCGCCGGACGCAACGGCAGCACCGCCAGTCCGCGCGTGACCCAGTCGTAGAAGCCGCCGAGGCGCATCTGCGCCGACACCACCATGAAGGCGAACAGCAGGATCAGCGTCGGCAGGTGGATGGCCCGCGCCGCCTCTTCCAGGCTCACCGCCTCGATGCCGATCAGCGCGATGGCGCCGAGCAGCGCCACGCCGGTGCGATCGAGCTGCAGGAACGGCAATCCGCCGAGCACCATGCCCACATACACGACGACGAAGATGGCCACGATGGCTTCGGTCATGAGAGTGCCTTGCGCCGCTGGGCGCTCATGCCCTGCCCATCCAGGCGGCCCGCGCCTCGGCCGCGAGATCGGCGGCGCGGCCCTGGTAGCGCGGCGAGTGGTGGAAGGGCACGACGGCCTTGGCGCCGAGGCGGCGGGCGATCTCGCCGGCCTGCCGTGCGGTCAGGTGGTTCTTGCGCTCTCCGTGCGCCGCGTCGGCATGCAGGAACACGCTCTCGATGTACAGCACGTCGACATCCGGCAGCAGTGCCGCCAGCGCCTCGACATTCGGCTCGGTGTAGCGCAGATCCGTCACGTAGCCGACGCGCACGCCGGCCACTTCGTCGAGCACGCAGGCGCGAAGCTCAGCGAGCGGGCGCGTCATCGCGTGCTCGCCGCCGCGGTCGCGCCACCGCACCGCGATCGGCGTGTCGTCCGGCGCACCGTTGAGCACCGCATGCCTGAGCTCGCGCAGCCAGGCCCCGGTGGTCACGCCGAGCTCGGCCAGGCGCTCGGTCGCCACGCGCAGGCGCGCCTTCTCCTCGAGCGCTAAAGCCAGGCACGGCATGCCGTGGTCGACGAAGCGGCCGCGCACGCGGAACGTCGCCTCCTCGTGCAGCACGTCGCCGCCGCGCTGCACGGCATCGCCGTCTTCGCGGCCGAAGCCGCGGCGGCTCGAGAAGCGGGACCATCGCGCGATGCCGTCGGCATCCGTCTCGCACACCGTGATCACCAGCTCGACCTCGTAGCGGTGCACCACGTTCCAGGTGTAGGCCCGCAGCTTGTGCTCGACCTGCGCGGCGAAGCCCGGACCGCCCACCATCACCAGAGCGGCCTTGCGCCCGAGCACGATGCGCAGCAGGTGGTCGAAGCCGCAGAAGTGGTCCATGTGGGTGTGGGTCACGAAAACATGCGTCAGGCGCAGCAGTACGCCCGGCCGCAGGGCCGAGACATCGCCGAGGTCGAACAGCAGCGCGCGCCGCTCGTCGCGAAACGACACCAGCAGCGCCGGATCGCCGAAGGCATCGTTGACGAGGTGGTGATCGAACAGGCTCGCCATGCGCTCAGCCCGGGCGCACGAGGCGGCGCGCCAGGTTCATGAACTGGTCCCCACCTTCGCGGCCACCGGGCCGACGGACACCTGGCGGTGCACGTCGTGGGTGACGAACGGCACGTCGGGCGGCGGCAGCGCCAGCCAGGAAGGATGAGCCAGCGAGCTTTTCACGTCCTCGAGGCCGCTCGCCCAGTGGTCGCGCATGGTCAGCGATCCGAACTCGTAGTCCTTGGACATCCCGTCCCATTCCTTGTCCTGGTAGATGAGGTGGATGACGCTGAACTGCCGCTCGGCCGCCTCGTCTTCCACTGCGCGGCACAGCGGATCGTCACGGCGCCGGGCAGCCGGCACGCGCTGCAGCAGCTCGCGCACGATGCGGCGATGCTGCTGCTCGGCGGCCATCGCGTCGGTGATCAGGCGCGTGCGGCTGGAGTACTGGATGTCCTTGGCGCGCTCCTGCGCGTCGTAGACGTTGGTCGGCAGCGGGCCGCGTGCGCTCCACAAGTCGACCTGGAAGGCCAGCGTGGTGAGCCGCGGCTGGTCCGACAGCACGAGCGACAGCGGCGTGTTCGACACCAGCCCGCCGTCCCAGTAGTACCGGCCTGCAATCTCCACGGGGGGAAAGCCAGGCGGCAGCGCCGCCGAGGCCATGAAGTGCTCGGGCCGCATCCTGCCCCTGGTGGCGCCACGCTGGTTGTCGAAGACCTCCAGGTTGCCGGTGTGCACGTCGACCGCCATCACCGAGACCCGCATCTCGCCGGCGTTGAGCCGGTCGAAGTCGACCAGCCGCTCCAGCGTGCCGCGCAGCGGGGTCGTGTCGTAGAAGCTCGCCCGCGACGGATCGTGCGCATCGGCCCACCAGGCCGCGGGGCCGCGCGGCACGAAGAAGCCTCGCTGGCCCTCGAGCACCGCGCGCCAGGCGTTGAAGGCGTTCAGCGCCTTGCGCGCGCGCCCGCCCATGGCGTCGACCATGGCGTCGGCGGCGACCGCGGTCGGCTGCAGGTAGGCCGGCATGCACACGGTCTCCCAGAATTCGCGCAGCCGGGCCACGCGCTGTCCAGGAGGATTGCCGGCGATGAGGGCGGCGTTGAGCGCGCCGATCGACACGCCGGCGACCCAGTCGCAGCGGATGCCGGCGTCCTCCAGGCCCTGGCACACGCCGCCCTGATAGGAACCGAGTGCGCCGCCGCCTTGCAGGACGAGCGCGACACGGGGAAATGGAAGGCCGTCGGGCCGGCTGTTCGTTTTTTTCGGCATGGGCGCATTCTGGGCGAAGGCCCGATGCGCCGCTGCGCGGGATCAGCGAACGGGCTGGTCGGTCGCGGCCTGCCGCGCCAGCGCCTGGGCGATCCTTGCGCTGTCGGTGGGCCGCACGAGGCGCTCGAGCTCCTGGCCGTCGCGCATGAAGACCAGCGTCGGCCAGAGCTTGATGCCGAAGGAGCGTCCCAGCGGGCGTCCGGGACCATCCTCGATCTTGAGATGGCGCACGCCAGGGTGCTGCGCGAACGCCTGCCCGATGGCCGGCTGCGCCGCCATGCAGATGCCACACCAGTTGGCGCCGAATTCGATGACGGTCGAACCGGGCAGCGCGTCGACGTCGGCGCGGCTGGGTTCGTCGGAGGTGTAGGAGGTGCTCATGTTCGAAAGGGCAGCAATCGATGTTCCCGTGGCGGGTGTCGTGCATCGCTGGCAAGGCGCCTGGGGCACTCGCCTGCGCGACCTTCACTCCCGAATCGACCGGTACAGGCCACTAGTCTCCGCCGCCGCACCCGCCGCCGCAACCACTGCCGTCCCCGCCGCCCGCATCGCCGCCGTCGCCCAATCCGTCGGTTCCCCCGTCCACGCTGCTGCTCGAGAAATCACCGCCGCAGTGCACCGCGCCATCGGCCAGTCCCTGCCGCCTCAGCGCTTCGCAATCGGCGGCGTAGCGAAACCCGTTGGCGATGTTGAGCTTGGCGTCCAGCGCGAACAGCAGCGGCAGCCGGGTCGGTGCGCGCGGATCGATGTTCTCTTCGCGGCACACATGCCACCAGCAGCGACGCAACCCCTCGTTGCTGCGACGCTGGCCGCCGCTCAACACCGCCGCCGGCGTGTGGTGGAAGAACCGCCCGAAGGCACGTTCGCAAAACGCCTGGTAGTTCTTGGTGTACAGGATGAACTCGTGCCAGAGGTCGTCGGCCACCTGCGAAGGCATGGAGACGTACTGCCGCCCGCTCTTCAGATGCGCGAGAAAGAACTGGCGCAGGCCGTGCGAGACGAGCTGGCATTCCTTCAGCGTGAGCTGCGGATGGCGCCGGCGCAGCTTCTCGAACAGGCCGTGCGGCAGCGAATAGTTGCGGATGAAGGCGTCGCGGCGCAGCGTGACCTGGCGCTGCCACAGCAGGGCGCAGACGATGGACAGGGCGACGCAGGCGGCAATGAAGAAGGGCGTCATCGTTCTTCGCGCGGCAGCCACCACACCGCCACCAGCGCCTTCACCTTCGACCACGCCGACAAGCGCTCGTCCGACAGCGCATCGAGGAAGTCGGACAGGCGCTTGGACTTGGACATCGTGTAGACGGTGAGCACGGTCGTCACGACGAACACCAGGCAGAAGAACAGCAGCTTGCGCGTCATCGGCGCGTCGGCCTCGGACAGCAGGTTCATGCCGAGAAAGCCGGTGGTCACCGTGCCGATCAGGCCGAAGATGGTCACCACCGTCAGGCGCACGACGGTGTTGGCCTGGCGCCGCAGGCTGTCGGCGTCGAGGTAGCTGTTCATGTCGGCGATGCGCTCCTTGACCTCGACGTACAGGCCGTCGAGGCCGAGATGCGTGGCGCACATCTGGAACAGCGCCCTCACCTGCGCCTGATCGGACACCTCGTGGAACCAGTAGCGGTGCGTGAAGCGCAGGAACTGCTCGAAGCTCTCGCGGATCGCGCGCTTGAAGCGCTTGACGCTGGCGGGCCGGTTCACGTCGAGCTGCTTCAGCGCCTCGACCAGCCGGTCGGAGAACATCAGCAGCGCCGCCTTCTGGAAGTGCGCGATGAGGAAAAGGAGGAAGTGCTGATGCCGGAATTGCGCGAGCACGCCGCGGTCGCGGCAGCCGAAGAACTCCGATTGCGCGCGGCCGACGACCACCAGCGCATGGCCGTTGCACAGGTAGCGCGTGTTCGGTGCGGCCCCGCTGTCGCACCAGAAGCGGTCGTAGCAATAGCGCCGCTCGAAGTCGGCCAGGTGCTGCTCGTTGTAGGGCACGGCGTCACTGGCCGCGCCGGTGACGAGGCCGAGGCGGACGAAATCGTTGCGCGTCAGCGCGCAGGGGTCGGCCAGCGCCAGGTAGGCCATCATCGGCATGCGGTGGTACTCGATCTGGCGGAAACGCAGCACGCCGCGGTCGTCGGAATGGTGGCTCACCAGCGGCGCGAGCACGAACGCCCAGTGCGTCGACAGCCGCGGCGCGCGGTGCTCGCACACGTGGGAGAGAAACGCCTCCCGCTGCTGCGCGTCGGAGCGCGCGAGCACGCGGCCTTCGCCATCCAGCCACTCCAGGCTGTCCAGGCAGTTCAGCGCCCGCCCCTGGTCGTCCCAGCCTGCCGGATAGGCGCGGCCGAAGCGATACAGCAGCTCCTGCGCCAGCGGCAGCGGAAGGTCGTCGGCGCTGACCTCGACGTTCAGGATGGCGACGTCGACGTCGTAGAAGAAGTAGAGGTCGACGTGGACCACGTGGAGCGTGACCAGGGGATCGCCGGGCCGCGCACGCGCGCGCAAGGCCGCGATGTCGCGGCGGCGGAAGACCCGCATCGGCGGACCGCTGCCCTCGCCGTCCCCCTGCCGCGCCGAGCGTCCGTCGCCATAGAGAAAGCGCTGCACCACCGGCAGGAAGGCGACGAACTCGTTGTAGTGACGCTCGTGGAACCGGTCGCGGTCGCCGGTGTATTCGTCGACCACCTCGCGCCACGGCGACTGCTCGCCGAGGTCGCTGAGCAGTTTCCACGGTGGCTTGCGCTCATCGCCTTGCTGCGACTGCGGCAGCAGCCGCAGCGGCCACAACAGGATCTGGCGCAGGTGGCGCACCGAAGTGGCGGCGCTGCGCTCGGACTCGACTTTGGCGGCCGGGGAGGGTTCGAGCAGCATGGGGCGAGTTTAGGCATCGCGCCGGCGCGGCGCCATCGTGGTTGCGCCGACAGCGCACTCGCCGACCGTCAGATCGGCGTCCACCTGGCTTCGGAATTCGCCGACGCCACCACCGTCTCGATGAACCTGACCCCGCGCGCGCCGTCTTCGACATGCGGGTAGTCCGCATCGAGGGGATCGGCGGCGACTCCCGCCAAGCGGGCGTCGATGTCCGCCGCCACACCGCGATAGATGTTGGCGAACGCCTCCAGGAACGCCTCGGGATGGCCCGCCGGAATGCGGCATGCGCGCTGCGCCGCCTCGCTGAGCCATGGCGACCCGCGCGTGAGGACCTGCCGGGGGGCGGCCAGCGGCGCGTGGATCAGCACGTTCGGATCCTCCTGGCGCCAGTCGAGCGATCCCTCGCTGCCGAACACGCGCAGCCGCAGGTCGTTCTCGCAGCCGGCCGCAATCTGCGACGCGAGGAGCACACCCGCGGCGCCGCCTCGAAAGCGCAGCAGGACGCTGGCGTCGTCATCGAGCCGTCGGCCGGGGACGACGGTACGCAGCTCGGCGCACAGGCTCTCGATCTCCAGCCCGGTCACCGTCGCGGCCAGGTTCTCCGCGTGCGAACCGATGTCGCCGATGGCGCCGGCGATGCCGCTGCGCGCCGGATCGGTCCGCCAGTCGGCCTGCTTGTTGCCGCCTTCCAGCGGCGTCGCGAGCCACCCCTGGTGGTACTCGACGACCACCTTGCGGATCTCGCCGATGGCGCCCTGGCGCACCATCTCGCGCGCCTGTCGCACCATGGGGTAGCCGCCGTAGTTGTAGGTGACGCCGAACACCGTGCCGCGCCGGGCGACGGCGCGCACCAGCGCGTCGGCCTGCTCGCTGGTGTGCACCAGCGGCTTGTCGCACACCACGTGGAATCCGGCTTCCACGAAGGCCAGCGCGATCTCGTGGTGCAGGTGGTTGGGCGTGACGATGGCCACCACCTGCACGCGCTCCTCGGCCGGCAGCGAGAGCTCGTGATCCAGCAGCGCCTGCCAGCTGCCGTGGTTGCGCTCGTCGCGCAAGCCGAGATCGCGGCCCGAAGCCAGCGCCTTCTCCGGCTGCGACGACAGCGCGCCCGCCACCAGATCGAAGCGCGCGTCGAGCGCCATCGCATGGCGGTGGACGCGGCCGATGAAGGCGTCGCGGCCCCCGCCCACCATCGCGGCGCGCAGTCTGGACACGCCGCTCACCCCGCCATCCCGGCCTGCGGGCGCTCGAACGCCGCGTCGAAGGCGCCCGCCGCGGCCGGGAAGTCGAGGCGCCGGCAGAAGGCCGCGCTCTCGGTGGCGCCGTGGACGCGATCCATGCGGCTGTCCTCCCACTCGACGCTGAGCGGCCCGGCATAGCCCACGTCGTTGAGCGCCACGATGAGCGACTCGAAGTCGATCATGCCGCGGCCCACGCTGCGAAAGTCCCAGCGCCGGCGCGCATCGCCGAACGAGGTGTGGCCACCGAACACGCCGACCGTGCCGTCGCCCTTGTCCCACCACACGTCCTTCATGTGCGCGTTGAAGATCCGCTCGCCGAAGCCGCGGATGAAGCGGATGTAGTCCACGCCCTGGTAGGCGAGGTGGCTGGGGTCGAAGTTGAAGCCGAAGCGCCGGTGCTGCTTCAGGGCATCGAGCGCGCGCTGCGCCGAGGCGATGTCGAAGGCGATCTCGGTGGGGTGCACCTCGAGCGCGAAGTTCACGTCCTGCGCGTCGAACTCGTCGAGGATGGGCCGCCAGCGCGCCGCGAAGTCGGCGTAGCCGCGGTCGATGTACGCCTGCGACGTCGGCGGAAACGCATACACCGCATGCCAGATCGACGAGCCGGTGAGGCCGGTCACCGTCTTCACGCCCAAGCGCGCGGCGGCGCGCGCCGTGTCCTTCATCTCCTGCGCGGCGCGCCGGCGCACCCCCTCCGGATCGCCGTCGCCCCACACACGGGCCGGCACGATCGCCTGGTGACGCTCGTCGATCAGGTCGCAGACCGCCTGTCCGACCAGGTGGTTGCCGATCGCGAAGCACTGCAGCCCGGCATCCGCCAGCAGCCTGCGCTTGTCGGCGACGTAGCGCGGCGAGTCGAGCGCTTCACGCACGTCGAAGTGATCGCCCCAGCAGGCCAGCTCCAGCCCGTCGTAGCCCATGCGCCTGGCCAACGGGGCCAGCTCGGCCAACGGCATGTCGGCCCATTGGCCGGTAAAGAGCGTAATCGGTCGCGGCATCAACGCCTCCAAATGTGGAAAGCCCGACGCAGTCAGGGCGCCCCTCCAGCAGACGCCGCGGATCCGGCTCCGCCGGTCCGCCAGCGTCGCCCCCTGGGGGGGAGCGCCGTCAGGCGCTCCGGGGGGATTCAAAAAGGCGAATCCGGGAAGTAGTACTGCTTTGCGTTTTCCTTGGTGATGAGCACCGACGGGATGATGGTGCTGGGCGGCAGCTTCTCGTTCTTCAGCCGCGCCTCGGCGGTCAGCTTGATCGCGTCGTACATGAACTTCGGCGAGTAGGACACGTTGGCCTTGATCAGCGGATTGCTGCCGTCCATCAGCGTCTTGACCATCTGCTTCATGCCGGCCCCGCCGAACACGATCTTGATGTCCTTGCGCTTGGCCTGCTCGATGGCCTTCAGCACGCCGACGGCCATGTCGTCGTCGGCCGCCCACACCGCGTCGATCTGCTTGAAGCGCGTCAGGTAATCCTGCATCACCTTGAAGGCGTCGTCGCGGTTCCAGTTGCCGTGCTTGGCGTCGAGGATCTTGATCTCCGGGTACTTCTTCATCACCTCGGTGAAGGCGTTCATGCGCTCGTTGTCGATCGTGGTCGGGATGCCGCGCAGCGCGACGATGTTGCCCTTGCCGTTGAGCGCCTTCGCCAGGTACTCGGCCGGGATCCGGCCGAAGGCGGTGTTGTCGCCGGACACATAGGCGTCCTGTGCGCTGGTGTCGGTCAGGCCGCGGTCGACGACGGTGACGTACACGCCCTTGGCCTTGGCCTGCGCCACCGGCTTGGTCAGCGCCGCCGATTCGAACGGAAAGATCACCAGGGTGTCGATCTTGGTGGCGCTCAGCAGGTCCTGCAGCTGGTTGGCCTGCTCGGGTGCGCCGCCGGCCGTCTTCACCGTGACCTTGAGGTTCGGATGCGCCTTCTCCAGGTCCTTCTTCGCCTGGTTGGCCCAGAAGACGATGCCGGCGGTGAAGGCATGCGTGGCCGCGGGGATGGCGACGCCGAGGTTCACCTTGTCGCTTTGCTGGGCTTGAACGCCGAATGCAGTGAAGGCCAGGGCCAGGGAGAGCAGCCGGGAGCGAAGGGGGGTCATGACGATGTCTCCGTTGTGGTGGGTGAGAGGTTGGTCAAGGGCACGTTTCGAGTCCATCACGGCCGCCTTCGCTGCATGAAGGCCACCACGATGATCACCAGCCCCTGCACCGCCGCATTGAGGTACACGCTGATGATGTTGGTGAGGTTGAGGATGTTGCTGATCACCGAGAGCAGCACCGCGCCGACGACGGTGCCGGCGATGCTGCCGGCGCCGCCGCGCAGGGCGGTGCCGCCCACGATCACCGCGGCGATCGCTTCCAGCTCCCACAGCAGGCCCGTGGTCGGCGACGCCGATCCCAGGCGCGGCACGTACAGCAGCGTCGCCGTGCCGACGCACACGCCGAGCAGCACGTAGGTCGAGGTCTTCACCCGGTCGACGTTGACCGCGGCATAGCGCGCCACCTGCTCGTTGGAGCCGATCGCCTGCACGTAGCGGCCGTAGGCCGTGCGGTTGAGGATGACGCCGCCGGCCGCCGCCACGGCGGCGAAGATCCATACCGGGACGGGCATGCCGAGCAGGCTGGCGTAGTAGACCGGGCTGTACGCGTCGGCCAGCGCGTTGTCGAGCGTGATCGCGCCGCCGTCGGCGAAGTACGTGAGGCAGGCGCGGAAGATGCCCAGGGTGCCCAGCGTGACGATGAAGGGCTCGATGCGCCCGCGCGTGATGAGCAGCCCGTGCGCCAGGCCGAAGGCGGCGCCGAGCACCAGCGCGACGCCCATGCCCAGCGCGACGATGGCCATGGGCGGCCAGCCCCGCGGTGCGGCGCCGTTCATGACCAGGATGACGCTGCCCGCGATCAGCGCGGCCATGGAGCCGACCGACAGGTCGATGCCGCCGGAGATGATGACGAAGCACATCCCCACGGCGATGATGCCGATGAAGGCCGTGCGGGTCAGCACGTTCATGGCGTTGTCGACCGTGGCGAACTCGCTGTTGAGCAGCGTGCCGGCGATGCACAGCAGCACCAGGCCGACGACGGGGCCGAAGCCGTGCAGGCGGTCCCAGCGTCCGGCCCAGGTCGAGGCGGCGGCGGAAGCGGCGGTGTCAGTGCGTGCCGGTGGCATGGGCGATCAGCTCCTCTTCGCTCAGTCGCTCGGCCGGCAGCGTGGCCTGCAGCCGGCCGGCGCGCATCACCGCGACGCGGTGGCACAGGCCGATCAGCTCGATCAGCTCGGACGAGATGACGACGACCCCGCAGCCTTCGGCCGCGAGCTTGTGGATCAGGAAGTAGATGTCGCGCTTGGCGCCGACATCGACGCCGCGTGTCGGTTCGTCCAGCACGACCACCCGCGGGCGCGGCTGCAGCACCTTGGCCACCGCAAGCTTCTGCTGGTTGCCGCCGGACAGCGACGACGCACGCAGCGACAGCGATCCGGTGCGGATGCCGAAGTCGGCCACCGCCTGTTTCAGCGCCGCGCGCTCGTCGCCCCGTCGAAGCCACGGCCGCGCATAGCGCTGCAGGTCCATCAGCGTCAGGTTCTCGGTCATCCCGAACGCCACGTGCAGGCCCTTGCCCTTGCGGTCCTCGCTGAGGTAGGTGAGCCCGAGACGGGCGGCCTGGCGCGGGCTGCGGATGTGAACCGGCCTGCCGGAGATCTCGACGCGCTCGGCAGTGTGCGGCCGCAGTCCCAGCAGGCCTTCGAACAACTCGGTGCGGCCGGCCCCGACCAGGCCGGCGAAGCCCAGGATCTCGCCGGCGCGCACCTCGAAGCTCACGTCCTCGGCCCAACCGGGCACGCGCAGTCGCCGCACGGTCAGCAGCGGCGCGCCATCCGGATGCGCCTGCCGCGGCGGGAACAGGTCGGACAACTCGCGGCCGACCATCAGGTTGGCCATCTGCTGGCGCGACAGCTTCGCCGTGGCGTCGCGCGCGACGAAGCGGCCGTCGCGCATCACGATCACCTCGTCGGTGATGCGCTCGACCTCGTCGAGCTTGTGCGAGATGTAGATGATGGTCACGCCGGCGGCCTTGAGCTGGGCCATCAGCGCGAACAGGCGTTCCGTCTCCGAAGGGGTCAGCGTGGCGGTCGGCTCGTCCATGATCAGCAGGCGGGCCTTGCGCGCCAGCGCCTTCGCGATCTCGACCAGCTGCTTCTCGGCGACGATGAGGTGGCGGACCTTGGTGTCGGGATCGGCCTGCAAGCCGACCTGGCGCATCACGGTGGCCGCCCCTTCGCGCATCGCGGCGTCGTCGAGCAGCCAGCCGCGCTTCTTCTCGTGTCCCAGGAAGATGTTCTGCGCCACGGTCAGGTCCTCGGCGAGATTGAATTCCTGGTGGATCAGCACGATGCCTTCGGCCTCGGCGGCACGCGAGCCGTTGAAGTGCACCGGCCGCCCGTCGATGAGCAGTTCGCCGCCGCTGGCCGGCTCGTAGCCGGCCGCGATCTTCATCAGCGTCGACTTGCCAGCGCCGTTCTCGCCGAGCAGTCCGTAGATGCGGCCGGGCTCGAGCGCGAAGCTGACGCCATGCAGCACCTGCACCGGGCCGAAGAACTTGACCACGTCCTGGAAAGCGACTGCAAGGCTCATCGGGACACCTCGTGCAAGCGCAGGCTCTCCTGCATCGCCAGCACGCCCGCGCCGATGATCCCGCCGCGTTCGCCAAGGGGCGTGTACTGGATCTCCAGGTGGCGCGTCGACAGTGCCAGCGAGCGGTGGTACACGCTCTGGCGCAGCGCCGCCAGGAACAGCGGTCCGATGCGCTGGATGCCGCCGCCGACGAAGATGTGCGAGGGGTTGTAGAAGTTCACCACCGAGGCCAGCATCTGGCCGATCAGCGCCCCCGAGCGCTGCACGATGGCGTTGGCCGCCACGTCGCCGGCGCGGCTCGCCTGGGCAACGTCCTGCAGCTTGAGCACGCCGCGCTCGTCGAGCATCTGCTTCAGCAGCGTGCTCTGGCCGGTCTGCGCCGCTTCGGTGGCGGCGCGCGCGATCGCGGGTCCGGCGGCCATGGTCTCGACGCAGCCGAGATTGCCGCAGTGGCAACGCGGCCCGGCGGGGTCGACGCAGATGTGGCCCACATCGCCGGCCGAGCCGTTGGCGCCGCGGTACACGACGCCATGGCAGACGATGCCGCAGCCGATGCCGGTGCCGACCTTGATGACAAGGAAGTTCTGCAGCCCGCGCTGCATGCGCCACAGCTCGCCCAACGCCATGACGTTGACGTCGTTGTCCACGAACACCGGCGCGCTGTAGTCGGCCCGCAGGTCGTCACGGATGGCGTACGCGTCCCATTCGGGCATCAGCGGCGGATTGACCAGCTGGCCCGATTCGAAATCGACCGGGCCGGGCACGCCGATGCCGATGCCGATCACATCGCGGGCCCGGGCGCCGCATTGCTTGAGCAGCTCGCGCATCAGCGTGCGCACGCGAGACAGCACGACGGCCGGTCCGTCGCGCACGTCGGCCGGCTCGCTGTGGTGCGCCAGCAGCGCGAGGTCGGGGGCCAGCACGCCCACTTCGAGGCCGGTGGCGCCAAGCGCGACCCCGAGCAGCACGCCCAATTGGCGGCTGAGGCGAAGCGTCTCCGCACGGCGTCCGCCGGTGGCCACCTGCTCGCCGGTCGCTTCGAGCACACCTTGCTCGAGCATGCCGGCCACCGCCGCGTTGGCGCGGCTCTTGGAGAACGCGGAGCCGGTGGCCAGCGCCTCGCGCGAGATGCTGCTCGACCAGAACACATGGTCGAGCAAGGTCATCTCATTCGCGGACAGCTCCTTCCAGCGAACCATTCGTCTCCTCGGCTCTTGCGGCGCTTGGTGAGGGGACGGATCGTATTGGGCCTACTTCGGCCTGACAAGATCGAAGTTCGGCCTGAATTGGATCGAACCAGGGAACCAGGCGCTCTCCCTCTCCCGCTCGCGGGAGAGGGTCGGGGTTGTCGAAGCTGCATGCCGATCGGTGTGCAGCTTCGACGAGCTCAGCCCGAACGGATTCCTGACTGCAAGGACTCTTGGGATGACTCCCCATTCCGTTCGCCCTGAGCTTGTCGAAGGGCAGCGCCGCACGGCTCGACCTCTCCGGCTGAGCTTGTCGAAGCTGCATGCTGTCGAAGGGCTCAGCCCGAACGGATTTCTGACTGCAACGCAGCGAACGGAGGCCGTGTCTCTTCGCAAACGCCGCGCCGGTCACCACGGCCTGAGATGCTCGCCCTCACCCCAGCCCTCTCCCGCGAGCGGGCGAAGGAGTCTGATATCGCCGTGCGTCACGACTTGCACCGTTCTCATTCAGAGCCGCTACGGCGTCTTTGCTCCCCCCAGGAACCACTGCCCCACCAGCGCGCGCTCCGCATCGGTCATCTGCGTCGCGTTGTTCAACGGCATGGTCTTTTGCACCACCACCTGCTGGTAGATCGCCTGCGCCTGCTTCTCGATCAGCGCCGGCGTGTGCAGCTGCACGTTCTTGTTCACCACCTGCTCGCTGTGGCACAGCACGCAGCGCTGGGTCACCACCTCGCGCACTCGAGCGAAGGTGGCGGGCGGCGCGGCGGCGGCTTGCGGCTGCGAGGCCGGCGCGAGGCCGATGACCACGCCAATCAGGGCCACGCAGCCGGCGACCGCGAATTCCCACGGCACGCGCCTGCCCAGCACCAGCGCCTTGTGCCGGGCGACAAATGAATGGCGGATGAGCGCGCCGGCAGCCATCAGCAGCACCAGCACCAGCCAGTTGTGGCGCCCGCCGTAGAGGAAGCCGTAGTGGTTGCTGAGCATGGCCACCAGCACCGGAAGCGTGAAGTAGGTGTTGTGCACGCTGCGCTGCTTGGCACGCTGGCCATGAAGGGGATCGACCGGCTCGCCGGCCTTCATCTGCGCGATGACCTTGCGCTGGCCCGGGATGATCCAGTGCGCCACGTTGGCGCTCATCGCCGTGGCCAGCATCGCGCCGACCAGCAGGAAGGCGGCCCGGCCGGCGAACAGCTGGCAGGCCAGCCACGCCGCAAGCACCACGAACAGCGCCACCGCGATGCCGACGATGCGCTCGCCGTTCGGCCGCTGGCCGAAGACGCGGCAGATCACGTCGTAGACGAGCCAGAACGCGACGAGGAAGCCGAGCGCGGCCGCGATCGCGGCGGCCGGTGACCACGCATGCACGCTCTTGTCGATGAGGAAGCTGCCGGCCTGCCACAGGTACATCACGGTGAACAGCGCGAAGCCCGTGAGCCAGGTGGAGTAGCTCTCCCAGTAGAACCAGTGCAGGTGCTCGGGAATTCGCTTGGGCGCGACGAAGTACTTCTGCGGGTTGTAGAAGCCTCCGCCGTGCACTGCCCACAGCTCCCCGTCGACGCCCTTGGCTTTCAGCTCGGGGTCCGTCGGCGGCGTGAGGCTGTTGTCGAGGAAGACGAAGTAGAACGATGAGCCGATCCACGCAATGGCGACGATCACGTGGGCCCAGCGCAGCAGGAGGTTGAGCCAGTCGAGAAGGTAGGCGTCCATCGATGCAGCAACGAAGTCAATTGCCGGCTCACCACTGCGGGCGCTGTGAGCGTGTGATGGTCGCGGCGATGAGGGAATTGCCCGCTGCGACTGTATACAGTTCAGGATAGCACATGGCGGCAAGTTCGTGCGGGTTCCGCGTCGGTGCACCCCAACGGCAACTCACGAACCGCGATACGTCGAATACGCCCACGGGCTCGCCAGCAACGGCACGTGGTAGTGGGCCGCCGGATCGGCCAATCCGAAGTCCAGCGGGACGCTGTCGAGAAACGGCGGCTGCGGCAGCGAGACGCCGCGGCCGCGGAAATACCCAGCGACCTCGAACACCAGCCGATACTGCCCGGCACGCATGGTGGCGCCTTCGAGCAGCGGCGCGTCGGCTCGCCCGTCGCCGTTGAGCACCAGCGACCGGATGAGCTCCGGCTGCGCGCCCCCGATGCGGTACAGCGCCACCTTCATGCCCGCGGCCGGGCACCCGTTCATCGTGTCGAGCACGTGCGTCGTCAGTTTTCCCACGGAGGCCTCGCTTGATTTTCGGCTTGCAATGCCGCCCAAAGTGTATACACTTTCTCGAACACTTCAAGCCCCGCCTCCTCCGATGCCCGCCCGCGCCGCCCGCAACATCGTCGACCTGCCGCGGCCCCGCCGAAGGGGCGCCGCGTCCGCGTCGGACAGCGGCGCCACCGAGCGCATCGTCGAGTCCATCACCACCGCCATCGTCGAGCGGCGGCTGATGCCGGGCACCAAGCTCGCGGAGCAGAAGATCGCCGACATCTTCCAGGTCTCTCGCACGCTGGTGCGGCAGGCGCTCAACCGTCTCAGCCGCGACAAGCTGGTCACGCTCGAGCCGGCACGCGGCGCACGCGTGGCCGAGCCCAGCGTGGAGGAGGCGCGCCAGGTGTTCGAGGTCCGCCACATGCTCGAGTCGGCCATGATCCGCCGCCTGGCCGCCACCATCACGCGCGAGCAGGTGGCCGAACTGCGCGAGCACCTGGGCGCCGAGCGCGCCTCGGTGAGCCAGGTGGACGTGTCCGGCCGCACGCGGCTGCTGGCCGACTTCCACGCCGTGCTGGCGCGCATGCTGGGCAACGACACGCTGGCGGAGATGCTGCAGGAGCTGCTGTCGCGCTGCTCGCTGATCGCGCTGATGTACCAGTCCTCGCATTCGGCCGAGCACTCCTTCGAGGAGCATGTGGCCATCGTCGACGCGCTCGAGAAGCGCGACGCCCGTGCCGCGCAGCGCCTCATGGAAGACCACCTGCTGCACGTCGAACGCAATCTCCAACTCGATCCGCGCGTGCCCGACCTCGAGTCGGCGTTGCGGCCACGATCATGACCTCACCCTATCCGCGCGATCTTCGAGGCTACGGCGCCCATCCGCCGCACGCCCGGTGGCCCAACGGCGCCCGCATCGCCGTGCAGTTCGTCCTCAACTACGAGGAGGGCGGCGAGAACTCCGTGCTGCACGGCGACGGCGGCAGCGAGCAGTTCCTCTCGGAGCTGTTCAATCCGGCCAGCTATCCGGCGCGCCACCTCAGCATGGAGTCGATCTACGAGTACGGTTCGCGCGCCGGCGTCTGGCGGCTGCTGCGCGAGTTCGAGCGGCGTGGCCTGCCGCTGACGGTGTTCGGCGTGGCGATGGCGCTGCAGCGGCATCCCGAGCTCACGCAGGCCTTCGTCGATCTCGGCCACGAGATCGCCTGCCACGGTTGGCGCTGGATCCACTACCAGACGGTCGACGAAGCCCTCGAGCGCGAGCACCTGCGCACCGGCATGCGCATCATCGAGGAGCTGACGGGCGAGCGCCCGCTCGGCTGGTACACCGGTCGCGACAGCCCGAACACGCGCCGACTCGTCGCCGACCACGGCGGCTTCGAGTACGACAGCGACCATTACGGCGAGGACCTGCCGTTCTGGCTGCGCGTGCGCAGGAGCGACGGCGCGCAGGTGCCGCACCTCGTCGTGCCGTACACGCTGGACGCCAACGACATGCGCTTCTCGCTGCCGCAGGGCTTTGCCACCGGCGAGGACTTCTTCCACTACCTGCGCGACAGCTTCGACGTGCTCTATGCCGAGGGCGATCCCGCGGGCCTGGACCGGCCGAAGATGATGAGCATCGGCATGCACTGCCGCCTGCTCGGGCGGCCCGGTCGCATGCGTTCGCTGCAGCGTTTTCTCGACCACGTGCAGGCGCACGACCACGTGTGGGTGTGTCGCCGCATCGACATCGCGCGCCACTGGAAGGGGACGCACCCCTACGACGAGCGCACCGCGTTCGACTGGAGCTGACATGCTGACGTTGGACCAACTCAATGGCGGTAGCCCGGCCGAGTTCGCCGCGCTGCTGGACGGCATCTACGAACACTCGCCATGGATCGCCGAGCGCGCCGCGGCGGCACGGCCGTTCAGCTCGCTCGCGCAACTCAAGCATGCGCTGGTGCAGGTGGTGCGCGAGGCCGGCCGCGAGGCCGGGCTCGCGCTGATCCGCGCCCACCCCGAGCTCGCCGGCAAGGCGATGGTGAGCGGCAGCCTGACGGCCGAATCGACGAGCGAGCAGGGCCGCGCCGGGCTCACCCACTGCACGCCGCAGGAATTCGCGCGCATCCAGGCGCTCAACGCGGCCTACAACACCCGCTTCGGCTGGCCTTTCATCCTGGCGGTGCGCGGGCCGCGCGGCAGCGGGCTCACCCGCGAGCAGATCATCGCGACCTTCGAGCGGCGGCTGGAGCACCACCCCGACTTCGAGTTCGCGGAGTGCCTGCGCAACATCCACCGCATCGCCGAGATCCGGCTCGACGACAAGCTCGGCGTGGCGCCCGAGCAGGGCAACCGCGTGTGGGATTGGGCCGAGGCGCTCGCCGCCGACAGCGATCCCGGCTTCAAGGAGCAGGGCCAGCTCACCGTGACCTACCTCACCGACGCGCACCGCTCAGTCGCGCAGCGGCTCGCGGGCTGGATGCGCGAGTGCGGCTTCGACGACGTCGACATCGATGCGGTCGGCAACGTCGTCGGCGTGTACCACGGCGAATCGCCGCGATCGCGCCGGCTGCTCACCGGCAGTCACTACGACACGGTGCGAAACGGCGGCAAGTACGACGGCCGCCTCGGCATCCTGGTGCCGATGGCCTGCGTGCGCGAGCTGCATCGCGCCGGCCGCCGCCTGCCCTTCGGCCTCGAGGTCATCGGCTTCGCAGAGGAGGAAGGCCAGCGCTACAAGGCGACCTTCCTCGGCTCGGGCGCGCTGGTCGGCCAGTTCGACCCTGCGTGGCTGGACCAGGCCGACGCCGATGGGGTCACGATGCGCGAGGCCATGCACGCCGCAGGACTGCCGGCCACCATGGACGCCATCGCCGCGCTGCAGCGCGATGCGGCGCGCTACCTCGGCTTCATCGAAGTGCACATCGAACAGGGGCCTGTGCTCAACGAGCTCGACCTGCCGCTCGGCGTCGTCACCTCGATCAACGGCGGCGTGCGCTACGTCTGCGAAGCCACCGGCATGGCCAGCCACGCGGGCACCACGCCCATGGACCGGCGCCGCGACGCGGCCGTCGCCGTGGCCGAGCTGGCGCTCTACGTCGAGCGCCGCGCCGCATCGGTGCCGCACGTGGTCGGCACGGTGGGCATGCTCACCGTGCCCGGCGGCTCGATCAACGTCGTGCCGGGACGCTGCCAGTTCAGCCTGGACCTGCGCGCCACCACCAACGACGCGCGCGATGCGCTGGCCGCCGACGTGATGGCCGAGCTGCGCCGGATCGGCGAGCGGCGCGGCATCGGCTTTCGCGTCGAGGAATCGATGCGCGCTTCGGCCGCGCCCAGCCACCCCGCGTGGCAGCAGCGCTGGGAACGCGCGGTGCAGTCGATCGGGCTGCCGGTGCACCGCATGCCCAGCGGCGCCGGCCACGACGCGATGAAGCTGCACGAGGCCATGCCGCAGGCCATGCTGTTCGTGCGCGGCGAGAACGCCGGCATCAGCCACAACCCGCTCGAATCGAGCACCAGCCACGACATCGACCTGGCGGTGCAGGCCTTCGCCGACATGCTGGAGCAGATGGCTCCCACGACTCCATGACCACGCCCTACGCCCAACTCGACGCCTGGATCGACGCTCATTTCGATGACGAGGTCCGCTTCCTGCAATCGCTGGTGCAGGTGCCGACCGATACGCCGCCCGGCAACAACGCGCCGCATGCCGAGCGCACGGCCGAGCTGCTGCAGGGCTTCGGCTTCGAGGCCGAGAAGCATGCGGTGCCGCCGGAGATCGTGAAGGGCCACGGCCTGGGCTCCATCACCAACCTCATCGTGCGGCGCCGCTACGGTGAAGGACCGACGATCGCGCTGAATGCGCACGGCGACGTCGTGCCCCCCGGCGAAGGCTGGTCGCACGATCCATACGGCGGCGAGATCGTCGACGGCAGGCTGTACGGCCGCGCCGCGGCGGTCAGCAAGAGCGACTTCGCGACCTACACCTTCGCCACGCGGGCCATCGAGTCGCTGCGCGAGCACCTCAAGGGCGCGGTGGAGCTGCACTTCACCTACGACGAGGAGTTCGGCGGCGAGCTCGGCCCGGGGTGGCTGCTGGACAAGCGGCTCACGCGCCCTGACCTGCTGATCGCCGCCGGCTTCAGCTACCAGGTGGTGACCGCGCACAACGGCTGCCTGCAGATGGAGGTGACGGTGCACGGCAGGATGGCCCACGCGGCCATTCCCGATACGGGCGTCGATGCGCTGCAGGGAGCGGTGGCCATCCTCAACGCGCTCTACGACCAGAACCGCCTCTACCGCGAGGTGCGCTCGCAGGTGGCGGGCATCACGCATCCCTATCTCAACGTCGGCCGCATCGAAGGCGGCACCAACACCAACGTCGTGCCCGGCAAGGTCGTGTTCAAGCTGGATCGCCGCATGATCCCGGAGGAGAACCCTGCCGAGGTGGAGTCGACCCTGCGCCGCGTGATCGCCGAGGCCGCGCCGTCGAACGTGCGAGTCGAGATCAAGCGGCTGCTGCTGGCCCACTCGATGCAGCCGCTGCCGGGCAATCGGCCGCTGGTGGAGGCGCTGCAGCGCCACGGCGAGCAGGTGTTCGGCGAGCCCATCCCGACCTCCGGCACGCCGCTGTACACCGATGTGCGGCTCTACGCCGCGCACGGCGTCGCGGCGGTGATCTACGGCGCCGGGCCGCGCACGGTGCTGGAGAGCAATGCCAAGCGCGCCGACGAGCATCTGGTGCTCGAGGATCTGCGGCGCGCGACGAAAGTGGTGGCCCGCACGCTGTTCGATCTGCTGTCCTGACCCGCGAACGCGGGATCGCGCATTTCGCGGCTTGGGGTGATAACCCGGGCAGGACCACGTCGGCGATTTCCGACAAGCGAATCGGCCGTTGCCCCTGTTCGCACGGGGCACGTGGTCCTTAGCATCGAAACGACATGAAGCATTTCTCGATGATCCGCGGGTTCCATCTCGCGGACTTCTTCACGCTGGCCAATGCAGCCTGCGGGGCGCTGATGGTGTTCTTTGCCGCCGCCACGGTGGGCACGCACTCGCTCTTGCACTTCCTCACCGCCGCCGCGATGGCGCCGGCCGCGCTGTTCTTCGACGTGCTCGATGGACGCATCGCGCGCTGGCGCCACCAGTCGTCGCCGCTCGGCCGCGAGCTCGATTCGCTGGCCGATGTCATCTCCTTCGGCATCGGCCCGGCAGCGCTCGCCTTCGCCGCCGGCATGCAGGGCGGCTGGGACATCGTCGCGCTGATCTATTTCGTCTGCTGCGGCGTGAGCCGGCTCGCGCGCTACAACGTGACGGCCGAGAGCCTGTCTTCCGGCGCGGCCAAGGTGCCCTACTTCGAAGGCACGCCCATCCCGACCAGCGTGCTGCTGGTGGCCGTGCTGGCGGTGGCGGGATGGCAGGACCGCCTCGGCGACGACATCTGGCTCGGCGCGGTCCAGCTCGGACCGTGGGTGCTGCACCCGTTGGTCCTGCTGTTCGTGCTGTCGGGCAGCCTCATGATCAGCAAGACGCTGCGCATACCGAAACTCTGACGCGAAAGGAAGACGCCATGGACGTGCGCAAGCTCATCGACAGCGGCAGCGAGCAAGAGCTCGAAGCCGCCATACGCACGCTGGCGGCCACCGTGCGCGAGGCCGGCGAGTGCATGCTCGACCTGCAGGGCGCGGTGGAGATGCTCAAGCTGGCGCACGAGCCGGCCTTCGCTCGGGCCGTGCAGCGCGACACGCTCGCCTGCATCCGCAAGGCGATGCTCAGTAGGTGATCCCGACCCGGTAGCCCTTGAAGCGCAGCACCGCTGCCTTCAGCTTGATCTGCTCCAGCGACAGGTCCTTCGCGACCTTGTCGCCCTCGTGAAAGATCTGCCCGTTGATGATGAGGAAGCGGCTCGCCGGAGTCTGCGAATAGATCGACCCGCCGATGGTCAGTGCGGGCATCTCGCGGCGGATCGGGTCGGGCAATTCATTCACCGCATACACCCGTTCTTCGGCGGCCGACGCGGCGGCCGACGCGGCCGCGGCAGGCCGTGCCGCAGCGAGCGTGGGCGCCGGCCTTGACGATGCGTGGGCGATCACCGGCGCCGGCGCCAGCACCAGGGGCGGCGCTGCCGGAGCGGCCGGCACCGCCGCCACCGAGGCCGGCGCCGCGGCCACCGGCGCGGGCGCGGGTGCCACCGGTGCGGGCGGGTCGTCGCGGCCGGACAGCATCCAGGCCACCGCGCCGGCGGCCACGATGGCCGCGCCCACCGCCATCCACGCGATCGGCGACAGGCCCGCGGCCCGGGGTTCGTCTCTGGCACCGGGCAGCACCGACTGGGTGTGCAGCCCGGGCACGGCACCGCGTCCGCGCTCCGCGTCGGCTCGTCTCAGCGCATCGAGGATGTAGGACATCGTTATCTCTCAGTCGCGAGGCGCGGTTCGTCGACGCCGGTCGCACGGTTGAGCTGCATGAAGGTCATGGGGCCGGCAAGGCCGTCGGCCTCGAGACCCTGCGAGAGCTGGAAGGCGTGGATGCGTGACTTGAGCGTCGCATCCATCGGCTGCCGGCCCGCCGGACGGGCCTCGCCGCGCAGCGCGGCAAGCTTCACCGCGAGCCAGTCGACGACGGCGCTCGTCTCGCCTTCCGCCGGACGCTGGCCGTACCCGGGCGGCGCCCGCCAGAAGGTCGCGAAATCGCCGCGCCAGCTGTCCGCCAGAACCGTGAGCGGCACCGTCTGCACCGCATCGCCCATGCGCAGCGTGGCATTGGTGGCCGTGAGGCCTGTCAGCAGCGCGTGGCCGGGCTTGCCCTGCTCGTCATGCACCGTCACGAAGCCGGGGCGGCCCAGTTGGCGGATCAGCGCCAGGTTGATGGCCGGGCTGCGAAAGCACTGCAGCTGCTGCTTCTGCGCCGCCTGGCAGGGATCGCCGTCGCCGAGCTGCACCTTCCAGGCCTGCGCCAGCTCGCGCCACGCATCCTTCTCGCTGCGGATCAGCGAAGCCGGCCGCGCCGGCGCATCGGCGACGGTTGCCGACGCGGCCTTCGCGGCGGCCGGCGCGGAGGCGGCCTTGGCGACGGCCGATGCCTGCGCGGCTGCGGACGCCGGGGCGGAGGCGGCCTGCGCCACCGTGGCCGGCGCGCCGGGCCGCCGCCAGCCGTCGAGTGCCCACGACAGCGCGGCGAACAGGGCGGCGCCGGCGGCCACGCCGCTGCCGACCATCGCGGCGCGACGCCAGCGCGCCGCCGCCGGCGCGGCGCTTTCCTTCGGACCGAACACTTCGGTGGCGGCCTTGTCGACGATCGCGAGGTCGACACGCTGCAGGCCGCCGGCATAGGCGCCGAGCAGCGCACGGTCGCACAGCAGGTTGATGCGCCGCGGCACGCCGCGCGACAGGCGGTGGATGCGCTGCAGCGCGTTGCGCTCGAACGGGAGGGCGCGGCGCAGGCCGGCGACGCCGAGCCGGTGGCGGATGTAGGCCTCGGTCTCGGCTTCGGACAGCGCCTCGAGATGGAAGCGCGCGATGACGCGCTGCGCAAGCTGCTCCAGCTCGGGCCGCGACAACATGTCGCGCAGCTCGGGCTGGCCGATGAGAATGATCTGCAGCAGCTTGCGCTCGCTGGTCTCCAGGTTGGTCAGCAGGCGCAGCTGCTCCAGCACGTCGGCCGACAGGTTCTGGGCTTCGTCGATGATCAGCACGTTGTTCTGCCCGACGGCATGCGTCTTCAGCAGGTACTGGTTCAGCGCGTCGACGTAGTCCTTGACCGTCGGCACGCCCGGGCCGGGGTGCTCGTACGGGATGCGGAACTCCTCGCAGACGGAGCTGAGGAGCTCCTCGACGGTCAGCTTGGGGTTGAAGATGTAGGCGACGTTGCAGCGGCGCGGGATCTGCTCGAGGAAGCAGCGGCACACGGTGGTCTTGCCGGCGCCGATCTCGCCCGACAGCAGCACGAAGCCACCGCCGCCGTTCACGCCGTACAGCAGGTGCGCCAGTGCCTCGCGATGGCGCTCGCTCATGAAGAGGTAGCGCGGATCCGGCGCGATGGAGAACGGCTCCTGCTTGAGGCCGAAGAATTTGGCGTACATGGAAGCTTATGTGGCGCGCGTCAGCGACCGGATGCACTTCCTCTCCCGCTTGCGGGAGAGGAGTCGGATATCGCCGCTCGTCATGACTGGCAGCGTCCTCGTTCAATACCGGGGTGGGCAAGTCTATCGTTCGTCGGCAGGCTCGCCGGGCCCACCACCCACTACAGAAAAAATTCGCCCAACGCGGCCCGCATGCGCCGGAAGTGATCCCCCGGCCAATAGATTCGATCACACGCGGCGCAACGTCGGAACTG
The DNA here is from genome assembly GCF_029855045.1 of Piscinibacter sp. XHJ-5. Lineage (GTDB taxonomy): Bacteria > Pseudomonadota > Gammaproteobacteria > Burkholderiales > Burkholderiaceae_C > Albitalea. The sequence continues at coordinate 1,402,592 of NZ_CP123228.1, read as the reverse complement.
GGTTTGCCCTCGTGCCACCGCGGGCGGCAGCCGGTCCAGCACCGCCGCCTTGTCCACTGCCTGCAGCGGCACGTTGCAGCACAGGCAGCGCGTGAACGGCCGCGCCTTGCCGCCGAGCTGCAGCCGCTCGACGATCTCGCGCAGCTGCTCCGGCGGCTTCAGTGCATGCACGTAGCAGCCGTGGGTGACGTCGCGGCAGATGAGCAGTTGCCGGTCGCGCGTGAGGATGGTTCGGTGCTCGGCGGCCGCCCGCCGGCGGATCTCGTCGTCCGGCAAGTGGTTGTCGTAGAGCGTGTCGAAGCCCAGCATCCGCAGCCGCCGCGCCAGGCCGCCGAGCTGCGCGTCGGCAATGAAGCGCGGGTCGCGCAGCGGCTCGGGCCGCACGCGCAGCAGCGGTGTGATGTCGAACGCCTCGAACACCGGGTACACCGCGATGCGGTCGCCGTCGCGCACGCGGTAGCCGAAGTCGACCGAGTCGCCGTTCGCGACGATCAGCTCCACCTCGGTGTGCGGCACGCCCACCGACTCGATGGCGTTCTTCACCGTCGCCGCTTCGGCACAGGCGAGCTCGAACTCGCGCTTGCGACGAGGCGGCGCCAGAAAGTCGTTCAGCTCCTCGAAGAACCGAAAGACAGCAAGAGCCAGCTCAATGCTCCGTGCGGCAGAAGTGCCCGTGGCGCGCGTGCGCCATGAGCTCGCTGAACTGGCCGCGCGACATGTGCAGCAGCTGCTCGTGGTCTCCGCTCTCGACGTAGATGTCGGCGTTGCGCACCAGCTCGTCGTCGACAGCGGTCTCCACGCCGTACGCCATGCCGAAGGCCGGCACGGCGCCGGGGTCGCAGTCCTTGAACAGCTCGCGCAGCGTCGACTCCTCGCACAAGCGCAGGTTGGAGCGGCCCAGCATGCGCGCCAGCGCGCTCAAGCGCACCCGGCTGTCCGCAGGCACGACCGCCATGACGCAGCCGTCGTCATCCTCCAGCATCACCGACTTGGCCAGCAGCCGCTCCGGCACGTGCGCGACGCGCGCGGTCTCGGCGCTGGTGCGGCTGTGCGGATGCGCACAGACGTCGTAGTGCGCGCCGCTTTCCTTCAGGAAGTTCGACAGGGTGGGCGAGATCGACATGACGGCCTCCGGTCAGAAGAGATGCAACAGGCAGCGCCACCGGCACCGCGGGCGCCGGTGGCCCGAAAACAGTTTGCTCCTTCCGCGCGCACGGCGCCAGCGCCGGCCCCTACACTCGCGGCTCCATTCAACGACGACCCATGGGCTGGCTCGGCCGACTCGATCTGCACTACCGACGCGAAGGCGAGCGTACCCGGCTGCACGACCGGCATCGCGGCCCGCTGCGCGTGCTGCAAAGCCTCTATCCGGAAGCGCCGGCCGTGTGCCACAACGTGCTGGTGCACCCGCCCGGCGGCATCGTCGGCGGCGACGTGCTGGAGATTGCGGCCGAGCTCGAAGACGGTGCCCACGCGCTGCTCACCACCCCCGGCGCGGCGCGCTTCTACCGCAGCGCCGGCGACGAAGCACGGCAGTCGGCCATCGCGCGCGTGGGCGCCGGTGCCCGGCTCGAGTGGCTGCCGCTGGAAACCATCTGCCACCGCGGCGCGCGTGGCAGCAACCACCTGCGCTTCGAGCTCGCACCCGGCGCCGAGATGATCGGCTGGGACCTGCTGGCGCTCGGCCTGCCCGCCAGCGGCGAAGCCTTCGACCACGGGCGCTTCGTGCAGCACATCGAGCTGCCGGGCACCTGGCTGGAGCGCGGCATCGTCGACGGCGCCGACACGCGGCTGCTGCGCTCGCCGCTCGGCTGGGCCGCTCACGCGGTCAGCGGAACGATGTGGCTGGCCGCCGGAGTGGCGCTCGACGCGCCGCGCCGCGAAGCGCTGCTCGATGGCACGCGCGAACTCGTCGCCGCCGACCCCTTGGCCCGCACCGCCGGAGCGACCGCGCCCAGCGAGCGCGTCGTCGTGCTGCGCGTGCTGGCGCCGCGGGTCGAGCCGATGATGAAGCTGATGGTGGCGGTGTGGAAGCGCTGGCGCCAGACCGCATGGCAGCTGGCGCCATGCGCGCCGCGCATCTGGAGCTCTTGATTTACCGGGAGGCGCCCGACGCCGGGTAAGGGGTGCCGCTGCGCAGCCGGTCGGCCATGCGTCCGGTCGGCGCGCACGGATCGTCGGCCCGGGTCGGCGCGACGGTCCCCGCACCGCCGGCGGCGCCGGTGCCCGAGGTGTTGACCTGTCGATCGGTGGGCCCGGTGGGCGGCACGACCGGCGGGTTGGGCCGGCGCGCCACCGGCTGCTCGGGGCAGTCCAGCGGATTCGCCGCGCGGGGTGAGGACACACCGACCGAAGGCGCCGGCACGTCGTGGCGCATGCTGCCCGCCTTCGGGTCGGAGGCGCCGCCGAACACCAGGCTCGCGGCCGCCGCGCCGATGATGGCCATCGCGATGCTGGGCTTGTCCATGGCAGATCTCTTTCCAAGGTGACGGCCGCTTACCGTCACCCCAGGATCAGCAATCGACGTGCCTCGCGTCGAAATGCGGCATGGGTGTCGATCGCCGAACGGCCGGCGCCATCAGGGACCCGGACCTGCGAAGCACGGGTCAACCCGCGCAGGCGCCAGCTGCTTGCGGATACTCCATCTCCAGCATGACCCGGTCGCGCGCCGACGTGCCGTAGCGCTCGCCGATCTCGCACAGCGTGCGGTCCAGCTGCTGCACCGGCTTGAGTGCCGGCACCAGGGGCAGGCGCGGCAACGCCTGCGCAGCAGGCTGCGCCACCGGCACCAGCCCGCTGCGCAGGGTCACCGGCCGCGCGGCCGTGGCTTCGACATCGACGCGGCCGGTGCGCGACCAGGCATCGGCGGCCAGGGCGAGGGCCACGTCGTCCATGCCGTCACGCACGTCGACGCTCCAGCGCTCGCGGCGCCAGAACGTCGCCTTGTTCAGCACATAGCCCAGTGCCCGCCCGGCATCGAGGGCGAACGGGGTGCTGTCGTGCACGGGGGTCCATGAGGCCACGCCGAGCTCGGCCGCCAAGGCCTGCGCCCTGTCGCGGCCGCCGATGGCCTCGACCAGCGCCAGCATGGTCGGCACCGAGGCGGTGATGCCGGTGGTGGTGGCGACATCGCGATCCACCACGTAGCGCTGATGCGGCACATAGGTGCCGCTCGGATGGCGATCGAGCAGCTTGCCGCGGTAGTACCAGTGGCTCGCGAAACGGCGGCCGTCGAGCAGTCCGGCCCGCCCCACCACCAGCCCGCCGACGCACACGCCGATGACCCGTGCGCCGCGCTGCGCCTGTCGTCGCAGCCAGGCCGTGACCGCGGGATCGTCGTCATCACGCATGGCCGGCACGATCACGTAGTCGGCGCCGGAAGGATGGATCTGCTCGAACGCGGCGAAGTCCTGCGCGCCGTCGATCTGCAGCGCGGGATACAGCACCACCCGTCCGGCGCGCGGCGCGACCACGCGCAGCTCGGCCACCCCGGCCCGCTGCAGCACCGCATGCGGCAGCAGCAGGTCGGTCATCTCGGTGCCTTCGTTCAAGGCGAGCACCGCGACCACCGGCCGCCCGGCCCGGCGCGGCTTCAGGGCTTCGACGAAGGCCTGCTGCTGCCGCTCGTTCGCGGCCTCATCGTGGGGTACGGGCGGCAGCGGCGCGCCTCCTCCGCAGCCGGCGAGACCCGAGGCTGCTGCAACAGCTGCCGCCATCAGCGCCCGACTCCATCCGAACATGGCCGCCCCTCGAAGACTGCGAGTCACCGAGCCTACGAAAAGCCAACTGCCCCCGCAAGGATGAGGCAGCCGCCGACCTCCGTGCCGCGTCGCTGGGATCGCTCCCACCCTGCGAACGTGGGACGTCGATGGATCGAAATGCCGTCCGATTCCGATAGCTGGGGTGTCCACCACTTCGAAAGAACCGACACCATGGCTTCGATCCACCCCGCCACCTGCTCCGCGACCACCGGCCTGCCGCCCACAACATCGTGCGACGTCCCGGCCGATGGCGCCCCCACAGCCGATGCGGCCCCGGCCGGGCTCGAAGGCGGCGCGGGCCAACGCGACCCCTGGGCCGAGATGGCGCTGCACGACCTGCACCCGGCGGTGCAGTCGCTCACCCGATCGACGGACGCCGCCGAGCCGTTCTCGTTCGGGCCCGACATCGCCCACGCGGACGCCCGTCATCCCGCGGGTGCCGGGACGCCGCTGTACAACGCCCCGCAGGTGCCCGGCGGCACGCGTGCGCAGGCACCGGCAGTGGCGGCGCCGCCGCCGGTGCCCGCGCCGATCGACCTGCGGCGCATGGAAGCCATGAACACGACGGTGCAGAACTTCAACGTGCGCGCCAGCGTGCTGCCCGAGGCGGATCTGCGCGCGACGCAGCGCAGCTTCAAGGCCGCCACCGAAGCGCTGCGCCGCGGCGACTACAAGGCTGCCGAGCAGGAGCTGAAGAAGCTCGGCTTCCCGCTGCCGGCGCCGGGCGGCCGCGGCCAGCCCTCGCAGCAGGCGGTGATCACCGCGCACATGCTGGGCGCGACGACGCACGGCACGCGCGAACGCTGGAGCGTCGACCTGACGTGGGGCGCGCGGGGCAACCAGGCCGTCAACGACCTCGACGGCTTCGCCGCGAACGCGCGCATGGTGAATCGCGTCTCGTGGCTGTCCGGCGGCGTGGCCAACCCGCCCACCGAAGCCCAGGCGATGCGCTACATGAAGGCCTATGGCCGCCCTATGTTCATCCAGCCGCCCCACCCTCATCGCATCATGCAGGCGGCCAGCGAGATCACGAACGGCTCCATCGTGCACTACAGCGCGGCCGGCGCAAGCGATCCGCGCTACGGCGCCAACCCGCAGCCGCATGCGTTCTATCGCGACCGGCAGGGCCAGGTGCACGAGTTCGATTCGCTGGCCGATGCCCGCGCAGCCGCGCGCGCCGGCGATCCCCCGATGCGGCGCGGCACGCAGATCACCGTCATGGATGCACGGTCACCCGACGCTTGGAGCGACATCACCTCGCAGGGCTCGCGCGCCGGCCGCCACATCGGCGACTGCGAAAGCAAGCTCTACCTGCAGACCCGCCTGCTCACGCAGGCCGGCTTCAAGTCGCTGGGCAGCGTGGATGTGCAGCCTCGCAGCGGCAGCATCGGTCACATGCTCGGGGTGTTCCAGGCACGCGACGGCTCGGTGTGGGTCACCTCGAACGAGGACTACCGCCGCGTGCCGGGCAGTGGCCCCAAGGGCGCCGTCACCCAGGCCGACGTGGACGCCGTGCTGCGCGACATGACCGCCGACGTCTATCACATCCAGCCCGACATCCACGGCGTGCGCGACACGAGCCACCTGATCTTCTCGGCCGCGGCCACGCGCAACCTCAGCGGCCCCGACGCGGCCGTCGCTTCGCTGCGCCGCGCCACCGAGCTGGGGCTGATGGGCATGAGCGATGCGCTCATCCCGCCGCCGGCGCCTTAGACGTGGTGCGGAAGAGCGCGGCGCTCTCCCAAGGCACCTAGATCGACATGCGCTGCCGCACGCCGTCGATCGTCATGTCCTTTCCGCGTCCGCTCTGCACGACCTCGCCGCGCTCCATCACCAGGTACTGGTCGGCGAGCTCGGCCGCGAAGTCGTAGTACTGCTCCACCAGCACGATGGCCATCGTCTTGCGGTCGGCGAGCATGCGGATCACGCGGCCGATGTCCTTGATGATGCTCGGCTGGATGCCCTCGGTGGGCTCGTCGAGGATCAGCAGCTTGGGGCCCGCGGCGAGGGCGCGGGCGATGGCCAGCTGCTGCTGCTGTCCGCCGGACAGGTCGCCGCCGCGGCGATGGAGCATCTGCTTGAGCACCGGGAACAGCTCGAACAGCTCGGCCGGGATGGCCGTGCTCCCCGGCTTGTAGGCCAGGCCCATGCGCAGGTTCTCCTCGACGGTCAGGCGGCCGAAGATCTCGCGGCCCTGCGGCACGTAGCCGATGCCGCGGCGCACGCGCTCGTACGGCGTGTCGCGCGTGATGTCGGCGCCGTCGAGGCGGATGGTGCCGGTCTTCACCGGGACGACGCCCATCAGGCTCTTCAGCAGCGTGGTCTTGCCGACGCCGTTGCGGCCCAGCACGACCGTCACCTGGCCGAGCTCCGCGTCGAATCCGACGTTGCGCAGGATGTGCGAACCGCCGTAATACTGGTTGATGCCGTTGACCTTGAGCATGCCCGTCTCACCTTCCGAGATAGACCTCGACCACCTTCTCGTTCGCCTGCACCTCCACCAGCGAGCCCTCCGCCAGCACGCTGCCCTCGTGCAGCACCGTCACCTTCTTCGACGGATCGTCGTGCGTCAGCGCGTGGATGAACTTCATGTCGTGCTCGACGACGACCAGCGAGTGATTGCCCTGCAGCGAGCGGAACAGCTCGGCGGTGCGATCGGTCTCCTCGTCGGTCATGCCGGCCACCGGCTCGTCGAGCAGCAGCAGCTTGGGATCCTGCATCAGCAGCATGCCGATCTCCAGCCACTGCTTCTGGCCGTGCGACAGCGCGCCGGCGGTGCGCTGCGCACTGTCCTTCAGGTGGATGAGTTCCAGCATCGCGCCGATGCGGTCGAGCTGCTCGCCCGAGAGCCGGAAGAACATGGCCGCCTTCACGCCCCGGTCGTCCTTCAACGCGAGCTCGAGGTTCTGGAACACCGACAGGTGCTCGAACACGGTCGGCTTCTGGAACTTGCGGCCGATGCCGATCGACGCGATCTGGTTCTCGCGCAGGCGCAGCAGGTCGATGGTGGAGCCGAAGAACGCCTTGCCCGCGTCGGGCCGCGTCTTGCCGGTGATCACGTCCATCATCGTGGTCTTGCCGGCGCCGTTCGGGCCGATGATGCAGCGCAGCTCGCCGGCGCCTATCCACAGCGACAGCGCATCGAGCGCCTTGAAGCCGTCGAAGCTGACCGTGATCTCGTCGAGGTAGAGGATGGGTCCGTGCCGCGTGTCGACCTCGCCCTCGTGCACGACGTGGCCGTAGCTGGCCGAGCGGCCGCCCGAGCTGCCCGGGTTGGCCTTCTTCGCTTCCATGGCAGCGCGCACGCGCGCGCCGGCTTCCATCAGGTCGGGCGTCATGCGCGCGGCTCCTGCTTGCGGCGAGTGAGCAGCCCGATGATTCCCTGCGGAAGGAACAGCGTCACCGCGATGAACAGCGCGCCGAGGAAGTACAGCCAGAACTCCGGGAACGCCTGCGTGAACCAGCTCTTCGCGCCGTTGACGAAGAAGGCGCCGACGATGGGCCCGACCAGCGAGGCGCGCCCGCCCACCGCGGTCCAGATGGCGATCTCGATGCTGGCTGCCGGAGACATCTCGCTCGGGTTGATGATGCCCACCTGGGGCACGTAGAGCGCGCCCGCGATGCCGCACATCACCGCCGAGATCACCCAGATGGTGAGCTTGTAGCGCAGCGGGTCGTAGCCGGTGAACATGACGCGCGACTCGGCGTCGCGGATGGCCTGCAGCACGCGGCCGAACTTGCTGGCCACCAGCCAGCGCGCGAACAGGAAGAAGCCGATCAGCGTGAGCCCGGTCAGCACGAACAGCACCATGCGCGTCGACGGCCTGGCGATGGCGACGCCGAGGATTCGCTTGAAGTCGGTGAAGCCGTTGTTGCCGCCGAAGCCGGTCTCGTTGCGGAAGAACAGCAGCATCGTCGCGAACGTCATCGCCTGCGTGATGATGGAGAAGTACACGCCCTTGATTCGCGAGCGGAATGCGAAGTAGCCGAACACGAAGGCCAGAAGGCCGGGCACGAGCACGATCAGCAGCAGCGTCGCGGCGAAGCTGTCGCTGACCGACCAGTGCCACGGCAGCGTCTTCCAGTCGAGGAACACCATGAAATCGGGCAGCTCGCTCTGGTAGTTGCCGTCGCGGCCGATCTGGCGCATGAGGTACATGCCCATGGCGTACCCGCCGAGCGCGAAGAACACGCCGTGACCCAGCGACAGGATGCCGGTGTAGCCCCATATCAGGTCCATCGCCAGCGCGCAGATCGCGTAGCACATGATCTTGCCGATCAGCGCGACGGCGTAGTCGCTCAAGTGCAGCGGGTGGCCGATGGGGACGAGCAGGTTGAGCACGGGCGCGAGCACCGTCACGGCGATCAGCGCAGCGAGGACTCCCGCCCTCACCCCGGCCCTCTCCCGCCAGCGGGAGAGGGCGTAGGGCGCCCTCGCTCCGGACACGGGGGAGAGGGTCGGGGGGAGGGGTCGGTTCGGCAAGGCGCTCATGCTTCGGCGCTCCGGCCCTTCATCGCGAAGAGTCCTTGCGGACGCTTCTGGATGAACACGACGATGAAGACGAGCACCATGATCTTCGCGAGCACCGCGCCCTGCCACCCTTCGAGCAGCTTGTTGAGCACGCCGAGTCCGAGGGCCGCGTAGACCGTGCCGGCGAGCTGGCCGACGCCGCCGAGCACGACCACCATGAACGAGTCGACGATGTAGCCCTGCCCGAGGTCGGGACCCACATTGCCCACCTGCGAGAGCGCGCAGCCCGCGAGCCCCGCGATCCCCGAGCCGAGTGCGAAGGCATAGGTGTCGACCTTGGCCGTGTCCACGCCCATGCAGGCGGCCATCGGCCGGTTCTGCGTCACGCCGCGCACGAACAGCCCGAGCCGCGTGCGCGCCACCATGAAGGCCAGCCCCGCCAGCACCAGCGCGGCGAAGACGATGATCGCGATGCGGTTGAACGGCAGGGTCAGGTTGGACAGCGCCTGCACGCCGCCGGACAGCCAGCCCGGGTTCTCGACCTGCACGTTCTGCGCGCCGAACGCGGAGCGCACCGCCTGCATCAGCACCAGGCTGATGCCCCAGGTGGCCAGCAGGGTCTCCAGCGGGCGGCCGTACAGGAAGCGGATCACGCTGCGCTCCATCGCGGCGCCGACCAGGCCCGCGGCGAGGAAGGCGGCCGGGATCGCCGCGACGATGTACCAGTCGAACAGGCCCGGCAGCCAGGCCTTGAAGAGGTTCTGCACGACGTAGGTCGCGTAGGCGCCGATCATCATCAGCTCGCCGTGCGCCATGTTGATCACGCCCATCAGCCCGTAGGTGATGGCGAGGCCGAGCGCCACGAGCAGCAGCACCGAGCCCAGGCTCACGCCGGTGAACGCGACGCCGAGGCGCTCTCCCCACGCGAGCCGCGACTCGATGGCCGACAGCGCGAGCTTCAGCTGGGTGCGCACCTCGGGCTCGGTTTCGGCATCGGGCTTCAGCCGCTCGAGCAGCAGCGTCTTCGTCGCCGGCTCGCGGCTGTCGGCCAGCGACTTCGCGGCCTCGAGGCGCTTGGCCTTGTCGCTGCCGGAGATCAGCACTGCCGCGCGGAGCAGGCCGAGCTGCGCCTTGAGCCCGGCATCGCTTTCGGCGGCATAGGCCTTGTCGATGAGCGGCAGGCGGCCTTCGTCGGCCGCGCCGCCGAGCTCGCGGATGGCCGCGGCACGCTGCGACACATCGGGCGAGAGCAGCTTCAGCGAGGCGAGCGCGGCCTCGATCTCGCCGCGCATGCGATTGCTGTTGACGATGTCTTCCGCATCGGGCGGCAGCGTCGCGGGTGCACCGGTGGCCGCGTCGGTGGCCTTGTCGTCGCGCACGACGAACACACGGTCGCCGGCCGTCTTGACGGCGTCGTCGAGCAGGGCCTGGAAGAAGGCGGGGGCCCGCGGATCGCCGCTGGCGGCCACCTTGGCGATGGCTTCGGCACGGGCGTCGTTGTCGCCGGTGGCCATGGCGCGCACCTGGTCGGGCGTCAGCGCGTGGGCCGCCAAGGGCAGCACCACGGCGAGCATTGCGAAAACAGATCGGAGTGAAGTGGAGAGCATGAAGTCAGCCGACCTCCGTGCGGGCTGAGGTATCGAAGCGCCTGCCACGGCTCGTGCAGGCACGTCGATACCTCAGTGCGAACGGACGATTGAGCGGTACGAACAAGCGATGGGCAACGCAAGGGCGCCGTCGCCCCGGGGGCGACGGCGCCACAGGCTTACTTCTTCTCCGGCTCGTCCTTCTTCTTGTCGTTGCCGTCGATGTACGGACTCCACGGCTTGGCCTTCACCGGCGCCGGGGTCTTCCACACGACGTTGAACTGCCCATCGGCCTTGACCTCGCCGATGAACACCGGCTTGTGCAGGTGATGGTTCTTCGCGTCCATCGTCGACGTGAAGCCGCCCGGCGCCTGGAAGGTCTGGCCGGCCATCGCGGCGACGACCTTGTCGGTGTCGGTGCTCTTGGCCTTCTCGACCGCCTGCTTCCACATGTGGATGCCGATGTAGGTCGCTTCCATCGGATCGTTGGTCAGCGGCTTGTCGGCGCCCGGCAGCTTCTTCGCCTTGGCGTAGTCGGCCCACTTCTTCTTGAACGCTTCATTGGCCGGGTTCTTGAGGCTCATGAAGTAGTTCCAGGCCGCCAGGTGGCCGACCAGCGGCTTGGTGTCGACGCCGCGCAGCTCTTCCTCGCCGACGGAGAACGCCACGACGGGGACGTCCTTGGCCTTGAGGCCCTGGTTGCCGAGCTCCTTGTAGAAGGGCACGTTGGAGTCGCCGTTGATCGTCGAGATGACGGCGGTCTTGCCGCCGGCGGCGAACTTCTTGATGTCGGCGACGATGGTCTGGTAGTCGCTGTGGCCGAACGGCGTGTACTTCTCGTCGATGTCGCTGTCCTTCACGCCCTTGCTCTTCAGGAAGGCGCGCAGGATCTTGTTGGTGGTGCGCGGATAGACGTAGTCGGTGCCGAGCAGCACGAAGCGCTTGGCGCCGCCGCCGTCCTTGCTCATCAGGTACTCGACCGCGGGGATGGCCTGCTGGTTGGGCGCCGCGCCGGTGTAGAAGACGTTCTTGCTCAGCTCCTCGCCCTCGTACTGCACCGGGTAGAACAGCAGCCCGTTCAGCTCCTCGACGACGGGCAGCACCGACTTGCGCGACACGCTGGTCCAGCAGCCGAACATCACGGCCACCTTGTCCTGCGTGATGAGCTGCTTCGCCTTCTCGGCGAACAGCGGCCAGTTGGAGGCCGGGTCGACGACCACCGGCTCGAGCTTCTTGCCCATGACGCCGCCCTTGGCGTTGATCTCGTCGATGGTCATCAGCGCGACGTCCTTCAGGACCGTCTCGGAGATCGCCATCGTGCCCGACAGCGAGTGCAGGATGCCGACCTTGATGGTGTCGGCGGCGACGGCGTGGCCGCCGAAGCTCAGGGCGCCGACGGCCAGTCCGACGGCGGTGAGGGTCTTCGCGAACGAACGACGGGTGTGTGACATGAACAGGCGCTCCTTGGAATGAGTCTTCCAGCCCTTCCTGGGATGGACGGACGCAGGTTACGGAGCACGCGCCGGCGCCGGAATACGCCACTTGGCGTAGGGCGCCCGACTGTCTAGTGCGTGTCGATCACGTCGCAGGGCGCGGCGTTCGGCGGGCGTTTCGCGTTGCACTCGGCCAGCGCGCGGTCCATGGCCTCGTCGATCGAAGCGCTGTTGCCGCGCCATCCCCAGCCGCCGCCGGCCGACACCGCGAAGGCCTTGTGCGCCGGGGCCGCGGTATACGCGCGAAAGGGAAGCTGCGCATCGGGCAGCAGCCCCTTGGCCGTCGTCTCGAGTTCGGGCGTCAGCACGGGCACGCCCTGGACCCGCTCGGCGCCCGGACGCAGCATCAGCACGGCGACGACGGCTGCTGAGGCACCCAGCCCGGCGAGTGCGGTGAGCAGGACGAGCCGCCTGCGGCGAGCTCCCACGGTGGCGGTGGCACGCCGTCCCGCCGCCGGGGCGCGGCCAGCGGCGGCCGCCTCGCTCATCGGCTCGATGTGGACGAGCGCGCCGAGCTTCGCGAGCCGGCGCGCATAGCGCTCGGCGTCCTCGCGCGCCAGCCGTCGCTTGAGCACGGTGCGCTTGCCGGCGAAGAGCCTGGCCGCCCGCCGATCGTCGAGCTTGAGCAGGCGCGCGACCTCGCGCTGGACCGCGTCGGGCTCGAAGCCGCGCAGGACCTCGCCGAAGTAGACCAGCTGAACGGGTGATTCCATGAGAGAGCGCCGGCGCGGCTCGACACGCGAGAGAGAAATTATCCGCAACCGGGATGCCCTTGGGGCGCCTGCGCAGCTACGATGTACAGCCTTCCCTCACTCCTGAGTCATGCAGCGCCTTGCCCAGAGCGACTCCCTCGCGTGGCTGCAGCACGTGGTCGAGCACACCCGCGACTACGCCATCGTGATCACAGACGCCCGCGGCGCGGTAATCGATTGGCTGGGCGCTGCCGAGACGGTGCTGGGCTACACGGCCGACGAAGCGATCGGCCAGCCGCTGGCCATCATCTTCACGCCGGAGGACCGCGCCGCCGGCGCGCACTTCAACGAAATGGAGACGGCGCGCCGGACCGGCCGCTCGGAGGACGACCGCTGGCATCTGCGCAAGAGCGGCGTGCGCTTCTGGAGCAGCGGCATCCTGCAGCCGGTGCGCGCCGTCGACGGCACGCTGGTCGGCTACTGCAAGATCCTGCGCGATCGCACCGACGTCCGCACGCAGATCGAATCGCTGCAGCACCGCACCGATGCCTTGGCCGGCGAGCTCCAGCGCCGCAGCGAGTTCATGGTGCGGCTGGGGCACGAGCTGCGCAATCCGCTGGCGGCCATCCGTGCGGCGGGCTACACCATCCAGCGCATCGGCGATCCGGCGGTGCAGCGTCCGTGCGAAGTGCTGGAGCGCCAGGTGTCCGTGCTGGTGCGGCTGCTCGACGACCTGGCCGAGGCGACGCGGGCCGACGCCCGCATCGCGCGCGTGATCCCGCAGCCCGTCGTGCTGCACGACGCCGTGCAGCTCGCCGTCGCGGCCGTGCAGCAGGCGGTCGATGCGAAGAAGCAGCAGCTGTCGGTCATCGTGCCCGATGTGCCCATCGTCTTCGAAGCGGACCCGGCGCGGCTGCAGCAGATGCTCACCAACCTGCTCACCAACGCGAGCAAGTTCACGCCCCTCGGCGGCCACGTGTCGATCAGCGCGACCACCGACGCCTCGGCGGTGGTGATCCACGTCGAGGACAACGGCGTCGGCATCCCGCCCGACGTTCTGCCGCACATCTTCGAGTTGTTCACGCGCTCGTCGACCACCGCATCCATGGCCGACGGGCTCGGCGTGGGCCTCGCCGTGGTGAAGGAGCTGGCGACGCTGCACGGCGGCGGCATCGAGGCGCGCAGCGGCGCGCAAGGCGGCAGCGTCTTCACCTTGCGGCTGCCGCTGCAGCAGCGGCGCGAGTAGCGCTCAGCGGCAGTTCGACGGCAGGAACTTCGCGTCGAGGTCGGTCCGGTCGATGCCCTTCGAGCTCATCTTGTCGGGGGTGCTGGCATGCCCGCAGACCCACGACACGGGCACGACCGGCGCATCGTCCACCACCGCCGGACGCAAGGTGAGCCGGCGGCCCCTGATCGCGGCGCTCGCCTGGTTGCCGAACGTCAGGTGAATGGCCCCGCCCTCCACGGACACGGAACTGACCCAGGTGCTGACGATCTTGTCGGCCGACGGCAAGCCGGCGGCTTCGTTGTCGGCGGGCAGCTCCCGCTTGACCGCCCAGGCCTGGGCCACCGGCGCCTTCGCCACATCGGCCAGCTTCGCCGCCTCGACGACCTGGTCGCGCACCAGCTTGATGTGAATGCTGGGCGTGGCCATCGCCGCCAGGACCACCAGGATGGCCAGCACCACCATCACTTCGATCAGCGTGAAGCCACGGTCGGGTCGATTCATCGGGCGGTCGGGAGTCGGGGTGGCGCGATTGTCCAGGATGGCAGCGCGTGTAACGCCGGTCTTGTCATTCGCCGCTGCGGCACGATCTTGGGGTTGGACCTGCGAAGGAGACGGCCGTGTGGAAACGTGCAATCGTGCTCTGGCGAATCGTGCGCGGTGACGCGCGCCGGCTGTGGCTGGCGCTGCGCCATCCCGGCGCCCCGGCGTGGCTGAAGGTCGGCACGGCGCTGATCGTGCTGTACCTGCTGTCGCCGATCGACCTGATTCCCGATGCGATCCCGCTGCTCGGCGTGGTCGACGACCTCGTGCTCATCCCGTTCGCGATCCGCTGGCTGCTGAGCCGCCTGCCGCCGCCGATCCGCGCCCACGTCGACCGCATGCAGCCCCGGTGATCGGCGCGATCACAGGGCCCGCGCCGCATGCGTGGCGGCGTGGATCACGAGCCCCACCATCCCGCCGACCAATGTGCCGTTGACGCGGATGAACTGCAGGTCGCGCCCGATGTTGCGCTCCAGCTCGTCGGTCATCTCGCGGCTGTTCCATTCGCCCACGCGCGCGATGATGTAGCGGCGGATGTCCTCGCGGTAGCGGTCGATCCAGCGCGGCGCGTTGGCGACGAGCTGCTCGTTGATCCAGCCCTGCATGGCGGTGTCCGCGCGCAGCTTGTCGCCCACCAGTCGGATGGCGGCGATGGTGCGGGCGCGCAGGGTCGAGTCGGGTCCCTCCAGGTCGGCCCGCATCCATTCGACCAGGCTGCTCCACAGGCCCTGCAGGTAGCCGGCAAGCGCCGGGCTCGCCAGCAGCTCGAGGCGGATCGCATCGACGCGGGCGCGCAGCTCGGGATCGTCCCGCAGCCGAGCCGCCACCGACGCGACCGCCTGGTCGAACTGCAGGCGCAGCGGATGCTCCGCATCGTCGGCCATGTCGCGCATCAGGTGGATCAGCCCGGTGACCATCTTGGTGGTCGCGTAGCGGCCGGCGACATTGTCCAGGCCGACGTAGCGCAGGTACTTCACCTCGCTGGCGATCACGTCGGCGACCTGCGCCTTCAGCGCCTCGTTGTCCAGCAGCCGCGTGAGGCGGCGCAGCAGCGCGTCCAGCACCTCGTGATGGCGGCCGTCGCTGGTGAGCACGTCCAGCAGCTGCCCCGCGATGGTGGCGACGTCGAGCTTCACCAGCTCCTCGATCACCGCGGTGCGAAAGAAGTGCCGCACGCGCTCGTCGTCCAGCGCGCCCAGCGCATAGCGCACTGCCGCCGCCAGGTGCGTCGCCACCTGCTCCGCGTGCCGCTCGTCGGCCAGCCAGTCGGCGGTGCGCGCGGCGACGTCGAAGTGGCGAAGCTTGTCGAGCACCTGCGGCGTGCTGAGGAAGTTGGAGGTGATGAAGGTGGCGAGGTTCTCGCCGATGCGGTCCTTGTTGTTCGGGATGATGGCCGTGTGCGGAATCGGCAGGCCCATCGGGTGGCGGAACAGCGCCACCACCGCGAACCAGTCGGCGATCGCGCCCACCATGGCGGCTTCGCTGAAGGCGGCGACGTAGCCCCACGCCGGATGGCGGTGTTCCAGCAGGGAGGCGACGATGTAGATCAGGGCCGCGCCGGCCAGCAGGCCCAGCGCGATCAGCTTCATCCGTGCGAGGTTGATGGTTCTCAACGCACTTGCTGCTGCGCCTGCTTGCTCGGCGGGTTCTTGTCGCGCACGGACATCAGCCGCGGCAGCAGCTGGTTCCACGCATCGACGAGCGCCGCGGCCACCGGCTTGGCCTGCGGCGTGTCGAGCCAGCCGCCTTGCAGGGCGACGAGGCCGCCGCCGAGGATGATGCTGCCCACGCCGGACGTCTCGTTGGTGCCGCGGCCGAACGATGCCGCGACGATCTCGCTGGTGCGCGCATCGACGGCGCTGATCACGACCAGGGCCTCGCGCTGCCGGGTCTCGCCGCCGATGCCACCCAGCAGGTTGCCGAACACGGCGCCGATCGCGCCCTTGTTGCCTCCCGTCTGCTCGACGAACACGATCTCGGCGCGGATGACATAGTCGGCGGCGGTCATCGAGGCCATCTGGCGCGACCGCTCGAGGCCCTGCTGCTCGCGGATCTTGATCTCGTTCTCGAGCGCCGCGAAGGCGGCGCCGCGCTCGACCACCACGAAGCAGCGCGTCTGCATCAGCAGCTGGCGCACCAGCGGCGCCATCGAGCGGGGAAGTCCGGCCGATGTGAGCGCCTGGGCGTTGCTGTCGGCCTCGGTGATGGCCACGGCGCCGACGTGATCGCTGCATCGCGCGATGCGCTCGTCGCCGCTGGCGATCTGCACGTCGATCGGCCCGCCGCCGCGCGTTTTCTCGCTGGCGCAAGACACCAGGCCCAGCAGCACTGCCGCGGCGGCCATGACGGCCGCGCCGCGGCGCAGCGTTGCGAACTTCATATCCGTCATGCGGTCATTAGACCTGCCGCGGTGCGACGCTGCCACGCAAAAACACCACAGAACGGGCGGCTGTTACGTCGTATGACAAGACGGCCGCGCCGCGCGGGCTTTACGAGCGTGCACGCTCCGCGCCGAAGCTCGAGTTCGCGGCCAGGCGATCGCGCAGATGGGCAATGTGCTGCGGCTCGCTCATCAGCCGCATGCGCTCGGCCGGCGAGACCGCGTCGGCATCCTGGTCCTGCAGCACGCGCTGCACGAGACGTCGGCGCGCCAGCCCTCGCACGCCGGTCACCGTGTTGCGCATGCCCATGGACTGGCGCACCACCTCGAACAGCCACGGGTCGGTGACGACATCCGGCCAGCGCGGCGCCGGCGGGGTCTGGCGCGCATGCGCCCAGGCCTGGCGCAGCACCGAAGGCGTGCGCGACTCCTCGGGCGTGACAAGCACGCCGAGCGCGCGCAGGCGCTCGCCCGGCCGGACGCGGCTGGTGAGGACGGACAGCGGCGTGGCCAGCAGCAGGGGCAAGGCCACCGGCAGCATCCACAGCGCGACCCGCGCATCGATGGCCAGCACGACGGCGAGCAGCGCCACCACGGCGCCGCCGATGGGCATGAAGCGGCGGGCCGCATCGGACCATTCGACGGCCTCGGCTTCGCGCGGCGGCGACTTCCAGTCGAGGCGCAGGCCCGTCAGCGCGACCACCACGAAGATGCTGTGCGCCATCATGCGCACCGGCGCCTGCAGCACCGACAGCGCGCCCTCGAGCAGCGCGCCGCGCACCAGTGCCGCGGTGCCGCCGTACTGCGTCGACTCGCCCTTCAGCACGATGGTGACGACACCGAGCACCCGCGGCAACGCCAGCATCGCAACGGTGCAGCCCCACAGGACCACCATCTCGACCGGAACGCCCTCGCCGGCGCCGATCACCGGCGCGCCGCTGGCCAGCCACGACAGCGTGCCCAGCAGCACGAAGGCCAGCCACAGCGGCGCCGACAGGTAGGCCATCGCGCCGGTGAGGAGCATCGCGCGGTGCACCGCATGCAGGCCCGGCTCGGCGATCAGGCGGGCGTTCTGCAGGTTGCCCTGGCACCAGCGGCGATCGCGCTGCAGCTCCTCGATCAGGTTGGGCGGTTGCTGCTCGTAGCTGCCCGGCAGGTCGGTCACCAGCCACACGTGATAGCCGGCCCGGCGCATCAGCGCCGCCTCGACGAAGTCGTGCGACAGGATGTCGCCGCTCAGGCCGCCACGCCCGCGCAGGGGCGCAAGGGCACAGTGCTTCATGAACGGCTCGATGCGGATGATCGCGTTGTGGCCCCAGTAATGCGATTCGCCGAGCTGCCAGTACTGCATGCCGGCGGTGAAGAGCCGGCCGGTGACGCGGCCCGCGAACTGCTGGGCGCGCGCGTGCACGGTCGACAGGCCGCAGGCCTGCGGCGCGGTCTGCAGGATGCCGGCCCGCGGATGCGCTTCCATCAGCCGCACCAGCGACAGCAGGCAGTCGCCGCTCATCACGCTGTCGGCATCGAGCACGACCATGTAGCGGTAGTTGCGGCCCCAGCGGCGGCAGAAGTCGGCCACGTTGCCGGCCTTGCGGCGGCTGCGGCGCTGGCGCCAGCGGTAATACACGCGCGCGCCGTCGCCGCAGGCATCGCGCAGCTGGCCCCAGGCGGCGAGCTCGGCCGCGCGGATGGTGGGATCGCTGGTGTCGGACAGCAGGTACACGTCGAACAGCCGGGACGCGCCCGTGGCGGCGAGCGACTCGCAGGTGGCGCGCAGCCCCGCGAACACCGCCGCGACGTTCTCGTTGCAGATGGGCATCACGATCGCGGTGCGCGCATCGGCGCGGATGGGGCGATTGGCGACGCTCGCCGCCGACAGCGCATGCCGGTCGCCGCGCAGCTGCACGATGAAGCCCATCATCGCGGTGACGAAGCCGGCCGTGACCCAGGCGAACAGCAGCGTGTACAGCGCCACCTGGCCGAGGCGAAGCGCCCACTGGTCGGTCGCGGTCTGTGCATGGGCGAGCAGCCCGGCGGCGCCGACGGCCGACAGGCCGATCGCGAGGAGCAGCGCTCGGCGGCGGCGCGCGGCGGCCTGCTCCCACTCCGTGGCGCTCGCGGCCGGCCCGTTCAGTCCCTGGCGCAGGCCGGCGAGGAACCCGGTCCAGGGCCGCGGCACCATGGCGCCGCGGTGGATGGAGGGCGCGCTGGCCATGGCGGGCCGGCGCGGACGCATCAATCGGCTGGGATGAACGTGGTCCATGTTTCGGTGAGAGCGTGGGAGTCCCGTTGCAGGAAGGCGCGCAGCTCGATCGGCTGCGTCGCGTCGATGCGCTGCACGCGCAGGGTCATGCGCCAGCCGCCGGTCGCTTCGTTGCGATAGGCGTTGCGCTCGATCAGGCGGGCATTGCGGTCGGTGGTGATGACGGCTCGCACGTCGGCGTCGGCCGGCAGCCCGTCCAGCGCCGGCCCGGCGAAGTCGACGACGTACTGGAATTCGCCCTGGGCCTGCTTCTCGTAGCCGCGGCCCAGTCGCGATTGCACGGTCCAGCCGTTGGGCGGCCGCTGCTGCTCGTCGCCCTGGAAGACGATGCGGTAGGCGAGGTCCAGCGCTTGCCCCGGCGCGGGCGCCTGCGCCGGCACCCAGAAGGCGACGACGTTGTCGTCGAACTCGCCGGTCGTCGGCAGCAGCAGCAGCTCGACGCGGCCTGGGCCCCAGCGGCCCTCGGGCACCACCCAGGCGCTGGGCCGGCGCTCGTAGCGCGCCTCCAGGTCCTCGTAGCTGGCGAAGGCGCGGTCGCGCTGCATCAGCCCGAAGCCGCGCAGCTCGCGCACGGCGAAGGAGGTGGCGACCGGGCGCCCCGGGTTGACCAGCGGCCGCCACAGCCATTCGCCGTCGCCCTCGCCGTCACCGGTGGCCACCATGAGGCCGTCGGAGTCGTGCAGCTCGGGACGGAAGTCGTCGTGGCGCCGGGTGTTCTCGGCGTGGTGGAACATGCTGGTCAGCGGCGCGATGCCCAGCGTGGTCACGCCGGCGCGCAGGAACAGCCGCGCTTGCACCCGCACCTGCGACTGGGCGCCGGGCACCAGCGTGAAGCGGTAGGCGCCGGTCGCGCGCGGCGAGTCGAGCAGCGCGTAGACCACCAGCTCGCGCGCGTTGGCGGCGGGCCGCTCGATCCAGAACTCCTTGAAGCGCGGGAACTCCTCGCGCGCGCCGCCGGTGGTGTCGAGCGCCAGGCCGCGCGCAGACAGCCCGTAGCGCTGGCCGGCGCCGACCGCGCGGAAGTAGCTCGCGCCGAGGAACACCGCCAGCTCGTCCTTGTAGGCCGGCGTGTTCAGCGGGTAGTGGATGCGAAAGCCTGCAAAACCGACATCGGCCCAGGCCGAGGGCGTGAGCCGGTTCTTGCCGTAATCGAAGTCGGCCGGGTCGAAGCGGATGTGGCGCACGCTGCCGGCCACGATTTCATGGATGGCGACCGGCTCCTTGAAGAAGCCCCCCGCGTGGAAAAACATCAGCTCGAACGGCAGGCCGTCGCGCCGCCACAGCGCATTGGCGGGCTTGAAGCGGATGTCGCGGTACTGGTCGTAGCTCAACGCGGCGAGGTCAGCGGGCACGCGGACCGGCGCACGGTAGGCGACGGCGGCTTCCGCCTGGGCGCGCGCGGCGACGTCGTCGAAGCCGAAGGCCGCGGCCACGGCGGGCGGCAGGGCCAGGGCAAGCGCGCAGGCGATCGCCGCTGCCCAGCGGGCAGGCAGGCAAAGACGGACGGTCGTCGGCGTCGTGACGGACAACGGATGGATCCCCTCGAAATGGCGTGAGCAGCCCTCGGACTGCCGAAGCCACTGTCATAGCGAGCTCCGTGCCAAGCAAGAAAATGCAGCGAAATCAACAGCTTGAGTCAGCCGCCGCCAAGCCGGCGGGGCGCGCCGGGCCGTATCTGTCGCCGACCGGCGACAGTCACCGGGTTGCGCTGCCGCAAATGCCCGCAACCAAAGGGAAAACCCGCGTCGCTAATCGGCGACAGTGGGGTCCTGCGGTGGGGAATCCGACCGGAAATGGCCGGGGGTCAACCCGTGTTTTTGCAACAAGCGGTAGAACTCGGTGCGGTTGCGGTCGGCCAGCCGGGCCGCGTCGGACACGTTCCCGTCCGACAGCTTCAGCAGGCCCACGAGGTACTCGCGCTCGAAGCGCTGGCGCGCCTGCGCGAAGGTGAGGATCTCGACCCCCGGGATGCGCAGCGCGCGCTGCACCAGCGCCAGCGGAATCAGCGGCGTCGTCGCCAGCGCGCTCACCTGCTCGACGACGTTGTAGAGCTGGCGCACGTTGCCCGGCCACGACGCCGTGGTCAGCGCCTTCATCGCATCGGGCGCGAAGCCGTTGAGCCGCTTGTCGTACTTGCGCGCCAGCTTGGCGAGGAAGTGGTTGGCCAGCAGCGGGATGTCCTCGCGGCGCTCCGCCAGGGTGGGCAGCGTCAGCGCGACCACGTTGAGGCGGTAGTAGAGGTCCTCGCGGAACTGCCCTTGCGCCATCGCCGCGTCAAGGTCGCGGTGAGTCGCCGACAGGATCCGCACGTCGATGGGGATGGATTGACTCGCGCCGACGGGCCGCACCGAGCGCTCCTGTAACACACGCAACAGCTTGACCTGCAGCGCAGGGGGCATGTCGCCGATCTCGTCGAGGAACAGCGTGCCGCCGTCCGCGGCCTGGAAAAGCCCGCGGTGAGTGGCCAGCGCGCCGGTGAAGGCGCCCTTCATGTGGCCGAACAGCTCGGACTCCAGCAGCGCCTCGGGAATGGCGCCGCAATTGACGGCCACGAAAGGCCGCGCGGCGCGCGAGCTCGCCTGGTGGATGGCCTGGGCCAGCAGCTCCTTGCCGGTGCCGCTCTCGCCGTGGATCAGCACGCTGGCATCGGAGCGGGCGACCATGCGCGCTTCGGTCAGCAGCTCGCTCATCCGGCTGGAACGGCTGACGATGTCGGCGCGCCAGGCTTCGCCGTCCAGCGGCGTCGTTTCACCGGCGGTGGTCGACAGCGCCAGCGCTTGCGCGATCTTGTCGAGCAGCGCCTTGCCGTCGAAGGGCTTGGTGAGGTAGCTGAAGACGCCGCGCGAGGTCGCCTCGACCGCGTCGGGAATGGTGCCGTGCGCGGTGAGCAGGATCACGGGCAGCGACGGATGGCGCGCGCGGATCTCGTCGAACAGCCCCATGCCGTCGACACCGGGCAGCTGCACGTCGCTCAACACCAGGTCCGGCCTCTCGACGGCCACCTGGGCCAGCGCGGCCTCGGCCGACGGGACTGCATGCACGCGGTAGCCGGCGGCGCTGAGGCGCATCGACAGCAGCTGCAGCAGGTCGGGATCGTCGTCGATGACGAGGACCTGGTGGGTATGGCTCATGGGGGCGCCCCTCTCGCGCCCGGGGGCGCTGCAGCCGGCGCAGGGGCGCTGCCCGCCGGGCGTGCGGTCAGGCTGCGCTCGATGGCCTTCAAGGCCTCGAGCTTCTCGTTGAGCTGCTCCAGCTTGCGCTGGTTGTCGCGCACCTGCTGGTTCTGCCGCTCGAGCTGCTCCTCGACACGCCGCTGCTCGACGTAGCGCGCGGCCAGCAGCCGTGCCACCGGCTGCCATGGCTGCGCCTCCGGCGCGGTCGAGCGCAGCAGCGGATCCAGCAGCCCGAGCGCACGGCCCAGGTCGCCGTTGCTGCGCGTGAGGCCCAGCAGCACCGCCGCGAGCACGGTGGCCCGCGGGCTGGCCGGCGGATCACCCACCCGCGCCAGCTCCTTGAGGAGCTCCGGCGGTGCAAGCTGGCGCACCTGGTCATGGAAGGCCAGGGTCTCGCGCGTCGCGACGTCGGCCGGCGTGGCGACCGGTGCCGACGCGGCCGGCGGCGGCGCGATCGCAGCCGTGACGGGCGGCGGCGGAACCGGGGTGGGCACGATGTCCTGCACCGGCGGCAATGGAGCGCAGGCGGCCAGCAGCAGCCAACTCAGCGGGACGCAGCAGCGCCGGATCATGGTTCAGTCCTGGACAGCATTCGGAAGCTCGATGCGAAAGGCGGCGCCGGGACCATCGGGCAGCAGCTCGATGCGCCCGCCGTGGGCCGCGATGTATTCCTGCACGATGGACAGGCCGATGCCGCTGCCGCGCGCGGCGTCGCTCGGCTGGCGTTCACCGCGGTAGAACGGCTCGAACACCCGGTCGCGATCGGCAGGCGCGACGCCGGGACCCCGGTCGGCGATCTGGATGCGCACCGCGCCATCGTGCTGCGACAGCTCGAATTCGATGGTACCGCCCTCGGGGCTGAAGCGGATCGCATTGGATAACAGGTTGCCGAGCGCCGTGGCCATCTTGTCGGGGTCGACTTCGGCCCACTGCGGGCCACCGGCCACGACCACGCGCAACTGGCGTGCCTGCGCCTGCAGCCGCTGGTCGTCGATCACGCGCTGCAGCAGACCGGCGAGCTCGACGCGCCGGCGCTGCAGCTCGCGCGCCTCGAACACCGCGGCGTTGAAGCGCAGCAGGTCCTCGATCTGGCTCTGCAGCGCGTAGGTGTTCTGGCGCAGGATGCGCGCCACTTCGCGCTGGCTGGCACTCAGATCGCCGGTCACGCCGTCCTCGAGCAGCGCGACGCCTTCGCGCAGCGCGGCCAGCGGCGTCTTCAGCTCGTGCGAGACATGCCTCAGGAAGCGCGCCTTGTCGGCATCGAGCTCGCCCAGGCGGATGCGCAGCGCGTCCAGGCTGCGGCCCAGCTGGCGCACGTCGGCCGGTCCGCGGATCTCGATCGGCTCGTCGAGCCGGTTGGCGCCCAGGCCTTCGATGGCGGTCTCGAGCCGCTTCAGCGGCCGCGACAGCAGCAGCCCGAAGCCGAGCGCCATCACCACCGCGACGGCGATCGCGCCAAGCACCTGGCGCCCGAGCTGAAGCCGCCCGGCCTCCAGCTCCCCCCGCAGGGCGTCATTGCGCGAGCGCGTGACCAGCTGCATGTGCTCGGCGATGTCGCCGTTGATGGCCGCCAGCTCGCGAAAGGCGTCCGTGAGCTGCTGGTCGCGCTTGCGCGCGGTGGACCGGGGCCCCGGCAGCCTGCCGGCGATGTCGGCGGCGGCGGCGCGCCAGGCATCCGCCAGAGGGACGGGCAACTGGTTGCTCTGCAAGCGCTCGAGCGCGGCCGAGGCTTCGCGCGCCGCGGCATCGAAGCGGTCGCGCAGCACGGGGTCGTCGAGCACGACGTACTGGCGAGCCGCCCGCTCCATCGCCACCGTGCGCTCGGCGAGGATCTGCACTGCGGCGGTCGCCTGCACCGCCCGCTCGGCGCCGTCTCGGCTTTGCGCGATCAGGCGCTCGAGCGTGAACAGGCCATGCAGCGAGGCCGATGCCAGCAGCGCGGCGATGAGCAGGAAGGCGACCAGCATGAGCTGGCGAAAGGAGGCGCGATGCAGCGGAAGCATCGTGTAACGATCGAAGCGAACGTCGACTGAACGGGCGGCCATTCTGCATGCACGAAAAAACTTCCGGCCGCTTGTCGATCCGGCCCGCGCCCGTTCGTCATGAGGATGGGGCAATGCCGGCGCCGGCCGAGCCCGATCCACAACCCTTGATGTGAGGAGCCAGACGATGCCCAAGGTAAACCCGATTCCCGAAGGAATGCACACCGTGACGCCGCACCTCGTTTGCGCCGGCGCGTCCGAGGCAATCGATTTCTATGTCAAGGCCTTCAACGCCGTCGAGACGGGCCGTGTGCCGGGTCCCGACGGCAAGCTGATGCACGGCTCGGTGAAGGTCGGTGATTCCACGATCTTCCTGGTCGACGAGATGCCGGCCTACGGTGCGCTCGGGCCCAAGAGCCTGAACGGCACGCCCGTCACCATCCACCTCTACGTCGAGAACGTCGACGCCGTCGTCGAGCAGGCTGTCGCCGCGGGCTGCACGGTGACCATGCCGGTGGCCGACCAGTTCTGGGGCGACCGCTACGGGCAGCTGAAGGATCCGTTCGGCCACAACTGGTCGGTGGCCACGCACGTGCGCGACGTCACGCCGGAGGACATGGCCAAGGCGATGGAGCAGATGAAGAGCGGCGAGCCCTGCTGAGGCGAACCGTCGCGGATCCGGCTCCGCCGGATGCGCCCCCTGGAGGGGGAGCGCCGCAGGCGCTCCGGGGGTGGGCCCATCACTGCGGCTGGAAGCCGCTCTTGCGGATGATCTCCGTCCAGCTCTTGGCGTAGTCGCGCTCGCGGCTCGCCAGCTGCTGCGAGCTCATGAACTCCACCGCGAGGCCGAGGTTCGTGAGCCGCTCCTTGACCTCGGGCACCGTGATCACCTTGGCCAGCGCCTGCGAGAACTGGTCGATCGCCGCCTTGGGGGTGCCGGCCGGTGCGAAGAAGCCGTAGTACGGCAGGTCCTCGAAGCCGCTCACGCCGAGCTCTGCGAGCGTGGGCACGTCGGGCAGCGTCGGCTGGCGCTTGGCGCCTCCGAGCGCCACCACGCGGATGCGGCCGGCCTTGTGGTTCTCGATGAAGTCGGGCACCGAGCCGACGCCGGCGGCGATCTGGTTGCCCAGCATGTCGCCCATCATGGGCGCGCTGCCGCGGTAAGGCGCGGGGGTCAGGTCGAGCTTGAACTTCTCGCCCAGCACCTTCACCAGGAACTCGGGCGTCGACGCCGGCGCCGGCACGCCCACCACGCCCTTGCCCTGCCCCTGGCCCTTCACCCAGCCGACGTAGTCGTCCAGGCTCTTGGCCGGCGTGCCCGGCGACAGCGCGAACGCATTGACGAAGCTGGCGAAGCCGGCCACCGGGACGAAGTCGCGCGCCGGCTCGAAGCCCGGGTTCTTCATCACCAGGGGCAGGATGGTGATGGTGTGGTCGTGCGAGATGAAGAAGGTGCTGCCATCGGGCGGCGAGGCCTTCAGCGCCTGCGCCGCGAGCTGGCCGCCCGCGCCGGGCTTGTTCTCGACCACGACCGTCGCGCCGAGCTCGTCCTTCAGGCGGTCGGCCAGCGTGCGCGCGATCGCGTCGGTGCCGCCGCCGGCCGGGAAGCCGACGAGGATCCTGACGGTCTTGCCCGATTGGGCCCAGGCAGCGCCGGAAACGGCGACGGCGGCGCAGCACACCAGGGATCGGAGCAGCGCGCGGCGAGCGGAACGAGGCATGTGGAATCTCCTGGACGGGTCGTGGGACGCAGGCGCTACGCTAACACCGTCGACCTGCCGCGCGGCATCAGGGCAGCACCTTGCCGATCCGCGATGGCGGGCGACGGCCGCGCCGCGTGATGGTCGGCAACGTCACTCCGGCTTGATGCCCGCGGTCTTGATCACACGGGTCCACCGCTCGACCTCGCTGCGCACGAACTCCGTGTAGGGCCTGGACCCCTGCGCCGGCACGACGAAGCCTTGCGCCTCCATGCGCGCCTTGATGGCGGGCGACTGCATGATCTTCACCAGCTCGGCTTCGAGCCGGTCGACGATCGGCTGCGGCGTGCCCTTGACCACGGACATGCCCGACCACGACAGCGCCGAGAAGCCGGGGTAGCCCGACTCCGCGATCGTCGGCACGTCCGGGTACAGCGGGTTGCGCTGCTCGCTCGAGACCGCGAGCGCTCGCAGCTTGCCGGACTTGACGTGCTGCAGGGCCACGTCCTGGTTGATGAACATGAGCGGGATCTGGTTGCCGAGCAGGTCCGACAGCATCGGCCCACCGCCGCGGTACGGGATGCCGACCATGAACAGCGGCTTGCAGTCCTTCTTGCCGGACGGACAGGCGCTGACGGTCTGCTTCAGCAGCTCCATCGCCATGTGCCCCGAGGCGGCATGCGTGTAGCCGTAGGTGAGCTTGCCGGGATTGGCCTGGCCGTACGCGATCAGCTCCTTGAAGCTCCTCCATGGCTGCTCCGCGTTGACCACCAGCACGTTGGGCCCCGAGTGCACCTGCGTGAGGTGCACGAAGTCGCGCATCGAGTCGTAGGAGAGCTTGGGATCCAGTCCGTGCGCCACGGCGTTCTGGCCGACGCCGGTCTGGATCAGCGTGTAGCCGTCGGCCGGCAGCTTGACGGCGGCCGACGTGCCCGTGGTGCCGCCGGCACCACCGCGGTTCTCCACGATCACCGGCTGCTTCAGCGCCTTGGCCAGCTCCTCGCTCACCATGCGCGCCATCACGTCGCTGGTGCCGCCGGGCGGGAACGCCACGATCATCCTGATCGGCCGGGAAGGCCACGGCGCCTCCTGTCCGGAGGCCGGGACCGCGGCCAGGGCCGCGAGGCCGAAGGCCCACAAGAGCTTGCAACGGGACATCGGTCGTCTCCTGGTTGTCGGTGTGAGCGAGGGCGTGCCTCGCCTTGTCGATCGGCGCCGGCCGATGATAGGGCGCGCGTCAGGCCGGGGGCTTGGCCCGCGAGGCGGCGAACAGGTCCCATACCGCAATGAACAGCGCGGCGATGACCGGACCGATGACGAAGCCGTTGATGCCGAGCAACGCGATGCCGCCGAGCGTCGAGACCAGCACCAGGTAGTCCGGCATCTGCGTGTCCTTGCCGACCAGGATGGGACGCAGCACGTTGTCGACGAGCCCGATGACGAACACGCCGAACAGCATCAGCACCACCGCCTTGCCCATCGATCCGGCGAGCATCAGGAAGACGGCGATCGGCAGCCACACCATGGCCGCGCCGACAGCCGGCAGAAGCGACAGCAGCGCCATCACCACGCCCCACAGCAGCGGCGCCTGGATGCCGAGGATCCACAGGATGACGCCGCCGAGCGCTCCCTGCACCAGCGCGACGACGACGTTGCCCTTCACGGTCGCGCGGATCACGGTGGTGAACTTCGCCGCGAGCTGCTCGCGGTGCTCGCGGGTGAGCGGGATCGCGCGGTCGATCTGCTGCGTGAGGGCCCCGCCGTCGCGCAGCAGGAAGAACAGCAGATACAGCATCACGCCCAGGCTGACGAGGAAGTCGAAGGCGTTCTGGCCGATGCTGAGCAGCTGCGTGGCGATGAAGCGGCTCGCCTGCGCGAAGCCCGTGGTGAGGCGCTCCTGGATGGCCGCGAAGTCGCCGAGGCCGAAGCGGTCGAGCATGCCCGACAGCCACGGCGGCAGCGCATCGAACAGGCGCTGCAGGTACGCGGCGATGTCGAACTCCCGGGTGCGCACCTTCTCGTAGACGAAGGAGGCCTCCTGCACCAGCGAGGCCGTGACCAGCACCGTCGGAATGATCACGACCACCAGGCACAGCAGCAGCGTGGCCAGCGCCGCGAGATTGCGACGCCGGCGCATGCGCACCAGCAGCCATCGGTACAGCGGCGTGAACAGCATCGCGAGCACCGCGCCCCAGAACACCGCACCGAAGAAAGGCAGCAGGATCCAGGCGAAGGCCACCGAGACCACGACGAGCAGCAGCAGGAAGGATTTTTGTTGAAGCCGGGTCGGGTTCATGTGCGGATGGTGCGGGGGTTCGCTGCGCTCACCACCCACTGCGGTTGGCGGCATTGTCGTAGGTTGGGGGTGAGCGCACGACGGCCCCGACATCAGATGTGGGCTGCCGGATACAGCCGCTTCAGCAGCGCCGCGCTCGCGTCCACCAGCCAGGCCTGCAACGCCGCTTCGAGATCAGGCCGGTCGCGCCGCGCCCAGATGTCCTGCAGCGCCGCGCGGCGCGGCGCGACGACCTCCGCCACGGCATCGCGCCAGAAGGGCGGATGCTCCGAGGGTGTCCAGTCGCCGCGCCCGCGGCCGTAGTGCGCCACCGCCAGGTAGCCGAGCAGGGCCGACCGCGCCAGGTCGTCGAGCACCGCCTCGTCCCAGGCGATCGTTGCCACCTCGACGCCGCGCAGCAGGTTGACGCCGCGCGCCGCGCCGGCGGCAGTCAGCGCGCCGATGACGCCGCCGGCCAGCAAGCCGCCGCCCATCGTGAGGCCGCCGCTCGCGATGTCGGCCTTCAGCCCCGCGAGCGCGCCGCTGACGACACCGCCCCACAGCGCGGCCTTGCCTTCGCTGACCGGCTCCTCCACCGCGTAGTGCTCGGCCAGGCGCTGCAGCACGATCTCGCTGGCGTGGCCGCCCAGGCCGTGCAGCGCGATCAACCGATCGGTGCTCTGGCGGATGTCGGCATCGAGCCGCTCGGCCAGCGTTTGCATGGCCCTTTCGCGCGGCGTGACCGGACCGTCGCGGCGCAGCCCCAGGGCCGCACCCAGCTCCGACAGACGGCCGGTCCAGTCGGCCGGCGGCAGGGCCTCGCGGTCGAGCGCCGCACGGCACAGCCGCTGCGCGAGCACCGCCATCGAGGCGTGCCAGGTCGCGCGGCCGCGCTCGCGCCAGGCGCCGTGCAGGTGCTGCATCGCCGCCTGGCGGTCCGCCGGCAGCGCGCTCGCCACGGCATCGAGCAGGCGTCCTTCCTGCACCCAGCAGCGCGCGAAGGCGTCGAGCGCGAGCACGGCGCGCACGCACGGCGATGCATGCAGCGCGCCGCGCCAGCGTTCGACTTCGGCCGCTTCCTCCTGCGGTGAAGCGGGCGGCCCGAGCTGGTTCAGCAGCACGATGACCGGCTTGCCGATGAGCGCCATCACGCGCAGCTCGGCCTCGAGGTAGCCCGCATCCTGCGGCGCCTCCGACGCGTTGACGAGGTACAGCACGACATCGGCCTCGTCGACGATGTTGCGCACCGCGCGCTGGCTGGACCAGAACGCGCGGTCGCGAAAGCGGTCCCACACCTCGGTGAGGAACCAGCCGATCGGATTGCCGGCGCGTTCCAGCCGCTTGGCCAGCCGCACGCTGTCGCCGAAGCCCGGCGTGTCCCACAGCTCGAGGCGCTCGCCCTGCGGCGCCTCGACCATGGTGTGGCGCTCGGCCTCGAGAGTGACGTGCGCTTCGTCGCGCACCTCGCCGATGTCTCGCCCGAGCAGCGTGCGCGCCAGGGTCGTCTTGCCGGCGTTGGTGTGCGAGACCAGGCTCAGCGTGATGTTCATGGCCGCGCGAGGTCGACGAACTCGGCCGTCTGCCCTTCGTCCTGCAGCATGCGCTGCCAGGCGCTGCGGCGCTGAGCCAGCCGCTCGGCGAGCTCGCCGCCGTCGAAGCGCCGCCGAAAGCCCGATTCGTCGACCAGCACGACGAGGCCGCGGCGCAGTGCAGCGAGCGCACGCACGAAGGCACCGTGGTTCTCGCGCTCCGGCGTCGCGGTCAGCGAGAACAGGGCGACGGGAATCGAGCCCGCGATGCCGTCGAGCCGCAGCCCGTCCTCGTCGCCCAGCGCGACCGGCTCGGCGATGTCCAGCCTCACGACGGAGCCGAGGCGGCGTTCGAGCGCCGCGCGCAAGCCCGGCCGCAGCTCGGGCCCCGGGTGGTAGCTGTACGGCAGCACCTGCACCGCGACCGCCTGCCCCGAACGGGCCTGCAGCAGCCGGCGGAAGTACGCGTCGTCCAGCGGCAGAGGCAGGCCCGCGGCGAGCCGCCGCGCGCGCCATGCGGCCGTCGCGGCCAGCACGAGGCGCGGCAGCAGCACGACCGCAGCCAGCGTGATCGCGTGCAGGTGGATCCAGCGCGCGGCGTTCTCGCCGCCGCCGTGCGAGAAGCGCAGCCGGGCCAGCTCGTGCGCGTCCGGCAGCGGCATGCCGCTCCACTGCGACGCGGGTCCGAGCACCAGCTCGAGGATGCGCTGCACGGCAGAGGGCGAGAGAAACGTGCTGTCCCAGCCGGCGCGGTATTCGAACACCAGCCCGCGTGCATACAGCGAAGCCAGCGCGCCCAGCGCCAAGGCTGCCGCGCACACGTGCAGCACGACGGCGATGCGCGCGCCGAGCAGCGGCTGCGAGACGCGAGCCCAGTCGGCGGCAAAGCGCGCCAGCGGCGGCGAGCGGCCGGCCGCATGCGTCGCGCGACGCGCCCAACCCACCAGCCACCCGCGCAGCGGTCCGGGCTCCGCAGCGCTGCGTTTGAGGGCGGCCAGCGCCAATGCCGCGTAGACCAGGAGGTTCCAGACGAGCAGTCCCAGCAGCGGCGGCGCGAGGATGTTGATGCGCTCCGTGGCCGCGACGCTGTCGCTGAACACACCGAGCGCGAAAGCACCGGGCACGGCCAGCCAGCGCCAGGCGAAGGAGATGGGCGAGCCGGTCGCGATGCCGCGATCGGCCAGGCGCTCCACCGCCAGCCTGGCGCGCCGCGCGAGAAAGCGCTCCGGCAACGCGCCCTCGCCTTCGAGGCGCTGTGCCTCGCGGCTCGCCCATGCGGCGTCGGCGTCGCTCCACGGCGCTTCGAACGGCGACTCGAATGCGCGCACGAGCAGCACGTCGCGCGCGTCGGATTCGGGCAGGCAGGGCATCCGGGCGATTGTGCGGGAGGTGCCGACGGCCTCGAACGGCCAGCACGTTGGTTTTCGCTTCGCTCTATGGCCTTGGCGCTTGTAGCATCGCCCCATGGCCGTCCTGCACGCAATCCCCCTCGAGCGGCTGCGCGCCGCGATCAGCGACCTGATGCTCGGCTTCGGCAGCGCGCCGCGCGAGATCGAGCTCGTCACCGACAACCTGCTCCAGGCCAATCTGACCGGTCACGATTCGCACGGCATCGGCATGCTGCCGCGCTACGCCAACGCCTACCTCGAGGGAGGACTGCGGCCCAACGCGCAGCTCGTCACGCGGCTCGACAGCGGCACGCTGCTCGCGCTCGACGGCCAGGCCGGCTTCGGGCAGGTGATCGGGCACGACACGATGCACCTCGGCATCGAACGGGCCCGGCGCCACGGCAGCTGCATCGTGGCGCTGGCCAATTCGCATCACCTGTGCCGCATCGGCGCATGGGCCGAGATGGCGGTGGCCGAAGGACTGGTGTCGGTGCACTTCGTCAACGTGATCTCGCGGCCCATCGTCGCGCCATGGGGCGGCGGCGATGCACGTTTCGGCACCAATCCGTTCGCGGTCGGCATTCCCGTCGCCGGGCGCGATCCCATCGTGCTGGACATGGCGACCAGCGTCATCGCGCAGGGCAAGACCCGCGTCGCCTTCAACAAGGGCGAGGCGCTCGCGCCGGGCCAGCTGCTCGACGACCAGGGCCGTGCGACGACCGACCCGCGCTACGGCGTCGTCGACCCGCTGGGCGCGTTGCGCACCTTCGGCGAGCACAAGGGCTTCGGACTCGCACTGGTGTGCGAGCTGCTCGGCGGCGCGCTGGCCGGCGGCCTCGCGGTGCACGGGCCGGCGAGCGGCGAGCAGCGGGTGCTCAACGGCATGCTGACCATCCTGCTCGATCCGGCACGGCTGGGCGACAGCGCTGCCTTCGCGCGCGAGACTCGGGCCTTCCTCGATTGGGTGAAGGCCTCGCGTCCCCAGGAAGGCGTGGACCACGTGCGCGTGGCCGGCGAGCCGGAGCGCGAGACGCGGGCGAAGCGGCTTGCCGAAGGCATTCCGGTGGACGACAACACCTGGCAGGAGCTGCGCGCGGCGGCGGTCAAGCTGGGACGCGATCCGAACGCCCTGGACCGCCTCGCGGGAATCTGAGCCCTCGCACCGGGCCGCATCACTCCGGCTTCGCGCCACTGTCCTTCACGATCTTCCCGAGCCGCGGCACATCCGCCTTCACCAGCGCGCCGAGCTCTGCCGGCGTCATGCCGCTGAGATCGAGCCCCAGTTCGGTGAGGCGCCTTTGCACGTCGGGCATCTGCAGGATCTTCGCGATCTCGCCGTGGAGGCGGTCGACGATGGGCTGCGGCGTGCCCGCCGGTGCGAACACTGCCTGCCAGGAGCTCAGCTCGTAGCCCGGCAGCCCCGATTCGGCCAGCGTCGGCACTTCAGGCGCCACGGCGGAGCGCTTGGCCGTGGTGACCGCGAGCGCGCGCAGCTTGCCGGCCTTGACGTGCGCTATCGCGCTCGCGATGTTGTCGAAGGCCACGAGCAGCGTGCCGCCCAGCAGCTCAGGCAGCATCTGTCCGCTGCCGCGATAGGGGACATGCTGCATCTTCACCCCGGCCATCGTCTTGAACATCTCGCCGGAGATGTGCTGCGAGGTGCCGGCGCCGGCCGAGCCGAACGAGTACTTGTCGGGGTTGGCCTTCAGCAGATCGATGAACTCCTTGACGTTCCGGGCCGGCACGCTGGGGTGCACGAGCAGCACGTTGGGCTGCGTGGCATACAGCGTGATGGGCGCGAAGCTCGTCACCGGGTCGTAGCTCAGCTTGTCGTACAGCGTGGCGTTGATGCCGTGCGAGCTGATCGTGCCGCCGCCGATGGTGTAGCCGTCGGGCGCGGCACGCGCCAGCTCCGCCGCTCCCAGCGATCCGCCCTGCCCCGGCTTGTTGTCGACCACGACCTGCTGGCCGAGCGCCACCGACAGCTTCTCGCCGACCACACGGGCCAGGATGTCGGTGGTACCGCCCGGCGCAAACGGCACGATGTAGCGGATGGGCTTGGCCGGCCACGACTGCGCCTGGGCCGTGATCGAAGCGAGCGCCATGCATGCGCTTACCAGAAGGCGAAGGAACATCGTCATGCTGCACCTGATGGCTCAAGGTGCAACGACGGTACGGGCGGCCACGGCGGGCGTCAATGGTGCAAGACCGGGTCGTCCTACGAATGAGGGCTCATCGATTGCGAGCCCGGTTGAGCGGGCTCCTCGGCGGCGCGCGCCATGCGGGCGAAGTACTCCGACTTGCCGGTCTTGTAGAGCTGGTACCAGGCCTGCAGCACCTCGTCGTCGTACAGGTCGAGTTCGGCGAAGATCTCGCGCGCGAACTCCAGCGGCGCCATGCCGCCGGCGGTGATCAGGCCGGGCACGCGCACCGCGGGCTCGTCGCGGTAGTGCCCCGCGCCCTGGTAGCCGGTGCCCTTCAGGTAGGACTCTGCGTTGCTGGTGTGCGCGCGATCGTCCAGCCAGCCGGCGCGTGCCAACCCGGCCGTCGCGCCGCAGATCGCCGCGACCGGCACCCCGGCATCGAGAAACTGCGAGGCCGTGTCCATGGCGGCCTGGTGGGCATCCGGTGTCTCGACCCAGCTCGGTCCACCCGGCAAGATCAGCAGCACGCTGTCGTGCGCGTGCAATTCGTTCAGCCCGATATCGGGCAGCACCGACAGCCCTCCCATCGACCGAATCGCCACGCCGGCTCGCTGGCCCACGGTGAGCAGCTGCCAACGGCCCGGCTCACGCTGGAACTGCGGGTTGCGGATGCCCGCCATCGCAAATGCGGGCTCCCAGTCGGCATAGCCGTCGAAGAGATAGACGTGAACGGTGTCGGCCATGGCGGCTCCCGCAAACTCGGTACGCACCAGGCAGCAGCGGGCGTGCCCGATCGAATGACAACGGGGACGTCGGGAACTCGGCTCACCCCCATTGGCGACACGATCGACAATACGCCCCCCGAAGGCGCACCGTCGCAGGCCATGCAATCCGAATCTTCCTCTCCCCCGTCTCCCGAACCCGCCACCGATGCCCCCGCTTCCGCGGATTGCGCCGCGCAGCTCAAGGAGCGCTTCCCTGCGTTGTTCGAGGGGCCCGTGAAGCCGCTCAAGCTGCGCATCCAGGTCGACATCCAGCAGCGTGCGCCCAACGTCTTCACCAGGCAGGCGCTGTCGGCCTTCTTTCGCCGCTACACCGGGAGCACCGGCTACCTGATCGCGATGACGAAGTCGCCGCATCGGTTCGACCTCGATGGCAACCCGAGCGGCGAGGTCAGCGAAGAGCACCGGCAGGCCGCCGCCGAGGAGCTCGCCAGGCGTCGCGCGCAGCATCGGGCGAAGGCCGAGCAGGCCGAGGAGGGACGGCGCAAGCGCGCTGCGCTGCTGCGCGATTTCGAAAGCACGACGCTGACGCCGGCCAATTTCTGCGCGCTGAAGGGCATCACGCCGCAGGCGCTCGATGCGCTGCTCGCCGCGGCGCGCCGCGAGGCACAGGAGCGGGCGCAAGCCATGCCCCGACACGACGGGCCGCGCCGTCACGCAGCGCCACCCGGCCGCCGTCCGCCGGGACGGCCACCGCGGCCCTGAGACGCATCGCACAGCGCGTTACCGCGCCGCAATGGCGCTCTTGCCTACACTCGGCGCCTGCCGCGGCGCAGGCGCTCGCCTGCTTCGCGATGCCTCAGGGACAAGGACAAAAAAGGCGCCATGCCGATCCATCCATCCGAACGGCGCCACGCGCCCGTCCGCTCCACCGCCATCGTCCGCCGCCTCTCGGCTGCCTTGCTGGGGGCGGCAGCCGCCCTCACCTCTTCCCTCGCGCTCGCGGATGCGTCGGCCCCCTGGACCCCCAGCGCCGCGGCGCGCCACCGGCTCGTGCTGCTGGCGGACGAGGCGGGCCTCGATCTCCCGCTGAGCCATTGGCCGCTGCCCGGCGCTGCGGTCGTCCGCGCGCTCGACGGCCTCTCGCCTTCGCTGCCGCCCGCCCTCGACGAAGCGCGCTCGCGACTGCGCGACGAGCTGCGGGAACGACAAGGATCCCAGCTGTCGCTGGGGCTGCGCAGCGGGCGTGAAGGCCTCGCCGCCTTCGGCGACGACTTTGCACCCGGCAGCTCGCTCAGCCTGCGCTCGCCCGAGGTCGTCAGTGGCGGCGTGGCGCTGCGGCTGGGCGCGCGCCTCGACGAGGACCATGACCGCGGCGCGGCGCGCGCCACCAAGCTGCGCCCCGACGACAGCGCCCTCGCAGCCGAGCTGCATGGCCTGCAGTTGCAGGCATGGGCCCATCGCACCTGGTGGGGACCGGGCTGGCAGAGCAGCCTCGTGCTGGGTCACAACGCGCCGCCTTTCGTCGGCGTCGGCGTGCAGCGCGCCTCGGCCTCGACGTCCGGATCGGCGTGGCTGTCGTGGCTCGGGCCGTGGAGCTTCGAGTTCTTCATCGCCCGCATGGAGGACACCGGCGGCGCCAGCCTGGTGGGCACCCGCTTCACGGCGCGTCCTCGCCCATGGCTGGAGCTGGGCCTCACGCGTGCCGCGCAATGGGGCGGCTATGGTCGTCCGCGCTCCTTCGACAGCTTCGTGCGCATGCTGACCGGACGTGGCGGCAACCCCGACACCGAAGCCGAGCGTCGCGAGGATCCCGCCAACGCGATGGCCGGCATGGACCTGCGGCTGCGTTGTCCCGCAGCGCTGCGCTGCGCCGCCTACTTCCAGGCGATGGGCGAAGACGAGGCCGGCGTGGCGCCTTCCAAGTACCTGGCGCTGTACGGTCTCGAGTCGTGGTCGGCCGACGGCCGCCAGCGCTACATCGCCGAGTACGCCGCGACCGCGTGCCGCAACTGGGTCGGCCAGACGCCGGAGCGCAACTGCGCCTATCGCAATGCGTCGTATCCGGCGGGCTACACCCACGCCCGGCGCTGGGTCGGAGCCGGCTCTGGCCCGGACTCGCGCGTGCTGACGCTGGGCTGGACGAACGTGGAGCGCGGCACCACGCTGCGCCTGCACACCGGGCGCATAGGCGCGCAGGTCGGCCGCTTCGCCGCCACCGACGATCCCCGCAGCGCGGGACCCTTGCTCGGCGCGACGGCCCGGCAGGAGTTCCGCTGGGGCCGCGCGGTGATCTCCGGCGAGCTCGACTGGCTGCGCGTGCGCGCCGAGGCCGGCCCGCGCCAGGATGCGCGGGCGGGCATCACCGTGCGGTGGACGCACGAATGAGTCGGGGTTCCGCCGCGGCGGAACCCCGACCTGGACCGCGTCAGCTCACTGCGCCGCCAACACCAGCGCCGCCGCGTTGACCACGGCCGCGATCCGACCGATGTCGCGCAGCTGCTGCGTGGTGCAGCCTTCCTTCTTGAGCAGCTCGTAGTGCGACTTCACGCAGAAGTGGCACTTGCCGACGATCGAGGCGGCCAGCGCGTAGGCCTCGAACTTCTTCTTCTCGACGCCGCCGCTGGTCGCATAGGCGTTCATGCGCAGCTCGGGGCGCAGCGTCTTCAGTTCCTCGTCGTCGGCCATCTCGACGAAGGGATACCAGACGTTGTTCATGCCCATCAGCGTGGCTGCGGTGAGCGCCGCATAGGCTTCGGCCGGTGGCGTCGCCGCCTGGAAGGCATCGACCAGCGTCTTGCTCTTGGCCGCGAAGGCCGCCGCGAGCGCGACGCCGAGCGCGTCCTCCGGCGCGAGGCTGGAGCGGGCGATGACACCGTCGAGGTTGAGACGGATGTCCTTCGCGTGCTCCGGCATGCGGTCCTTGATGCTGTTCAGAAAGTCCATCCGTCCTTCTCCTTTACAGCGTGGCGCCGCCGACGCCGCGGTTGCACGGGCACAGCTCGTCGGTCTGCAGGCCGTCGAGGATGCGCAGCACTTCTTCCGGATTGCGGCCCACGTTCAGGTTGTTCACGCTCACGTGCTGGATGGTGTTGTCCGGGTCCACGATGAAGGTCGCGCGCAGCGCCACGCCCTCGTTGCGGTCGCGCACGCCGAGCTGGTCGACCAGCGAGCCGGTCGAGTCGCCGAAGCTGTAGTGGCCCAGCTTGTTCAGGTCCTTGTGCTCGCGGCGCCAGCCGAGCTTGCTGAACTCGTTGTCGGTCGAGCCGCCCAGCAGCACCGCGTCGCGCTCGGCGAACTGCTTGGCCAGCTTGTCGAAGCCCACGATCTCGGTCGGGCACACGAAGGTGAAGTCCTTCGGCCAGAAGTAGATGACCTTCCACTTGCCCGGGAAGCTCTTCTCCGTGATGGTCTCGAACGCCGACTGGCCGTTCTCTTCGTGGTGGTTGAAGCCGGGCTTGACGCCGGTCACGCTGAAGGCCTCGAGCTTGTCGCCAATGGTTTTCATCGCAGGGTCCTTTTGGTTGATTGAAACAGAAGCTATCGAACTTAGTCGACCGATAGATTCTATTGCAAGCCGCAGGACCCGCCTGATTGCTTGTGCCGAACGAGGCGATAGGAATTGACTAGGGCCTCGTGTCCTGGCCGCCGCTGCGCAGCGCCTGTCGCTGCTGCCACGCGCGCAACTCGACCAGATAGCGATCGCGCTCGGCGCCGTAGATGTCGAAGATGCACGGCTCGCAGCCATTGCCGCAGCACGCCTCGAAGTCGGGTTCGATCGGGGCGATCGGCTCGGGGTCCGGGTCGGGAACAGAGGGGGTCATGTGCGTGAACATGCCGGGTCAGTGAACTGGTGCTCGAATTCTCGACGCGTTCGCGGGCCGGACCTCGTTCACACCCGCTTACACGGCGGCTAGCATGAAGAACGAGGCGCTTCACGCCGAGGCGCTCGATCGGGGGACCGCATGGTCGACAACATCGCAGCACGCGAGTTCCGCTCGCGCGGCCGGGCCGCATCGCGTTTCGCGCGTCGTGCACTTTGCGCCCTGGCCGCGGTGCTCGCCGCGTCCGGCGCGGCCGCATCGGGCAAAGCCGGCATGCAGATCGGCGCCATCCTGCCGACGAGCGCACCCGACGCGGCGCACGGCGAGGACATCCGCAACGGCATGCTGCTCGCGCTGAAGACCTGGCCCGGCCAGTCGCCGCCGACGCTGGTCGTCAAGGACAGCGCGTGCGAGCCGAAGAAGGCAGCGGCCGCGGCGCAGGAGCTCATCGATGCGAAGGTCGACGTGGTGGTGGGCGGTTTCTGCGTGCTCGCAACAGTGCCCAGGATGATGGCCGAGGCGATGGTGCCCTTCATCTCCGCCAACGCGGTGCGATTCGCTCCCGCCGCCGACAGCGCCCTCCAGTTCGGCACCGTGCCGCAGGGCATGCCCGCCAGCGTCGGCTTCAAGCTCCGCTCGGAGAGCGGCCTGAAGGTCACCGCACACAGCAGCTGCTGGATCGACTACGAGCAGCGGGTGGCCGACGGCTTCGACGCCGCGCTGTGCCCGACGCTGCACATCGACAACGCCCGCTGGGACGAGATCGCGCCGACGTACGCCGCCGCCTACCGCAAGCCCTTCACCGCCGCCGCAGCCCGCGGCTATGCGGCAATGCAGGTCGCCCTGGCGGGCATCAAGCAGATTCGCGCCGGCTCGCGTCCGGGCCAGGCGCTGAAGGACGCGAAGGAAGTGAGCACCGTGCTGGGCAAGATCCGCTGGCGCGACGACGGCGTCGTGCCCGAAGACGCGATGCAGCTCATCCTCGCGACGCGTCTGCCGCGACTGTCCGCGCGCGAAAGCAGCACGCTCGACGAGATCCTGAAGAGCAAGGGCTGTGGCTGCGCGAAGGGGACCGAGTGCGCATCCGGCAAGGCCTGGAGCAGCCTGCCCTTCGTCGTACCCTGCTCGCGCGGCACGGTGGCCGCCAGGTGACCGCACCCTTGTAATCTTTTCCGGTTCGGTAGAAAGCGGCTACGGGCTTGCAGGGATGGCCGCGCCTTGCGCGGCGCTCCGAGAATCGGCTCCCCAGGATCCGGCCACGAGCGGGATCCGTCCATACACGGGAGACCCCATGCACTCCGTTCAAGGCTTGAAAGCGACGGCCATCGCTGTCGCGGTATTCGCGTTCGCGTCGCACGCGTTCGCACAGGAAGGCTCCTTGCAGTTCGACAAGCAGCGTGCCCAAACGGTGCGCGCGGCTGCAGGACAGGCGCTCGGCCCGGCCTCGCGCGGCGCCCCGGCCGATGCGGTGCAGGCGTTCCTGCGCGGCCGCGGCAAGAGCGAATCCTCGGTGGCCGCCTTGCGGCAGACCGACAGCCGTACCTCGGCGGGCGGCGTCACGCATGTGCGCATGGAGCAGCAGGTCGCCGGCCTCACGGTGTACGGCGCCTATGTGAAGGCGGCCCTCAACGCCCGCGGCGAGCTGGTGCAGGTCATCGAGAGGACCGCCGCCATCAGCGGCGCGCCCAAGGCGGCGTCGATCTCCGAATCGCAGGCCCTGAGCGCCGCCATGCAGCGCCTGCACCCGGCCGCGCAGGCCAGCTTCGCGGCCGGCGCACGCAGCGGCAACACGCTGCAGTTCGCCGGCGGTGCGTTCTTCCACAGCGACCCGCGCGTCACCAAGGTCGCGGTGCCGATGAACGACGGCTCCATCGCCGAGGGCTACCTCGTCGAGACCTGGACCCGCAAGAGCAACGAGCTGCACCACACGCTGGTCGGCGGCGACGGCACGGTGCTGTCGGTGGAGCGCCGCACCGCCAGCGACTCGTACTCGGTGTTCATCGAGGATCCCCTCAAGGGCCCGCAGACCACGGTGAACGGGCCGGCGCCCGCGTCCACGCCCGGCACCACGCCTTCACCGGCAGGCTGGCTGGGCAGCGTGGCGCAGAGCACCTTCCTCATCACC
Source organism: Piscinibacter sp. XHJ-5 (assembly GCF_029855045.1). Lineage (GTDB taxonomy): Bacteria > Pseudomonadota > Gammaproteobacteria > Burkholderiales > Burkholderiaceae_C > Albitalea. Next base: position 1,363,316 of record NZ_CP123228.1, on the reverse strand, counting down.
GGCAACAACGTGAAGGGCTATCTCGACACCGATGCCAACAACAAGCCCGACAGCGGCGGCACGGCGGTGGCGGACGGCAATTTCCTCACGGCCTGGAACGGCACGGTCTCGCCGACCACGACGAGCAACAAGGCCGTCGCGGTGCAGAACCTCTTCTATCTGAACAACGTCATCCACGACAAGCTCTACACCAAGGGCTTCACCGAGGCGACCGGCAACTTCCAGGCCGACAACTTCGGACGCGGCGGACGCGACGGCGATCCCGTGCTGGCGGAAGCCCACGACGGCAGCGGCACCGACAACGCCAACTTCGCGACGCCGAACGACGGACGCAGCGGCCGCATGCAGATGTACCTGTGGACCGGCCCCGGCCAGTCGCATGAGGTGCGGGTCAACAGCCCCATCTCGGCCAGCTACAACGCGGTGCCCGCGGCATGGGGCGCGGTGCTGAACAGCACCGGCGTCACCGGCAACGTGGTGCTCGCCAACGACGGCGCGGGCACGTCCACCAGCGACGCCTGCGAGTCGCTCACCGGCAACCTGCGCGGCGTCGTCGTGCTCGCGGACCGCGGCTCGTGCGACTTCGTCGTGAAGGCGGCCAACGCGCAGCGCGCCGGCGCCATCGGGATCATCGTGGCGAACAACCAGGGAACCATCGAGACCCTCGTGATGGGCGGCGACGCGAACATCCGCATTCCCGGCGTGATGATCGGCAAGAACGACGGCGCGGCGCTGCGCGCGCTGACCAGCCCGAATGTCACGCTGCGCAAGCTGCCGGTGCAGCCGCTGCAGCTCGACGCCTCGCTCGACGCAGACGTGGTGTTCCACGAGTACGGCCATGGCCTCACCTGGCGGATGATCGGCGGCATGAGCGGCCCGCTGGCGGGCGCCATCGGTGAAGGCGCGTCCGACACCGTCGCGATGTTCATGAACGGTGACGACCGTATCGGCGAGTACTCGGCGAGCAATCCCGCCGGCATCCGGCGAGCGCCGTACGCGGGCTACCCGCTCAAGTACGGCGACGTGAAGGGCGAGGAAGTGCACGACGACGGCGAGATCTACGCGGCCGCCATGTGGCGCCTGATGGAGCTGTTCGGCACGCGGCGAGAGCAGCTGTTCACGCACTTCGTCGACGGCATGAACTACACGCCCTCCACGCCGGCATTCGAGGACATGCGCGACGGCATGCTGCAGTCGATCGCCAACACGACCGCGTCGGCCACCGACTGCGGGCTGGTGTGGCAGGCCTTCGCGGAGTTCGGCATCGGCCAGGGCGCCCAGGGCATCGCCACGCGGACCGGCGCCACCGTCACGCCGTCGACGGTGAATCCGGGCAACACCTGCAGCACCAACTGAATCGGGCGCGCGTCCCGACGAAGGGCCGGCCATGCCGGCCCTTTTTCATGGCTGCATGCGCGCGCGATGCCACGCCGCGGCCTGCCCGCGCGACTGCACCGCGAGCTTGTCGAGGATGTTCGCGACGTGGCGCTTCACCGTATGCGGGCTCAGATCGAAGGCCCGCGCGATCGCCTTGTTGCTGTCGCCCGCGGCGATGCGACCCAGCACCTCCTGCTCCCGCACCGTCAGCAGCGACGGCGACGGCGACGACGACGGCGCTTGGGCACGCAGGCCGGCGGCCAGCGTCGCCAGCTCGCGCAGCACCGATTGCTGCGCCTGCGGCAGCTGCTCGCCCCAGCGTGCACGGGCCAGCGCGGCCAGGACGGCCGGGCCGGCCATCAGCGCGTGGCCGTGCTCGCCTTCGGCGATCAGCCGCGCGAGCGCGGGATGAAGCGCGTCGGCCGCTTCGCCGATGCGGCCGCACTGCAGCAGCGCGTGCCCGGTGCGCAGGTGCAGCTCGATGGCCTGGCCCATCAGGTCCATGCGCGACGCCTGCGCCAGCAGCTCGGTGAACAGGGACGCCGCATCGTCCCACTGGCCTTGCGCGGCGGCCAGGCGCGCACGGATGCCTGACACGCGGCCGGGCTGCTCGAGCGGACGGTCCGCGAGCTCCGCGCCCCAGCGGGTCAGCGCCGCCGCGTCGCTGCCCAGCACGTCGGTCAACCGCACCGCGAAGGTCGCCACCTGGTGGCGCCAGACCTGCCGGCGCTCGGCGCTGCTCGCGTTGTCCTCGCGGACGATGAGCTCGGCCAGCGCGTGCTCGACCGCGGCGGCGCGGCCGTGCATCGCATCGGCCAGCGTGCGAAAGACGGTGACGTTGGTCTCGATGTCGGCCGAGCACGCCAGCCAGCGTACGTCGGACTCGGCGATGGCCGCTTCGGCCAGCGCGTCTGGAACGCGCCCGGCCCACAGGTGGGCATAGGCCTGCTGGATGTGGATCAGCGCTCGCAGCGGCAGGGCACGTTCGCCGATGCGGCGCAGCGCCCCGGCAAAGTAGCGCTGCAGCACGGGCCGGATGCCGCGCAGCGTCGCCCACGTCATGCCGGGGGCGCCCTTCCACCAGGTGAGCAGCGACTGCGTGCCCTCCAGCTCGTCGACCAGGCGCGCGAACAGCGGCGGCACCGCATCGTGGTCGCCGCGCTGGAAGTGCCAGGAGCACTCGCCGACCAGCGCGATCACGCGCGCTTCGCGCGACAGCGGCTGCGGCTCCAGCTCGTCGAGCAGCGCGCGCACGTGGTCGGACCGCCCCAGCGCGTGGTACGCCGACGCGAGATAGGCCTGGGCCAGCTGCTGTCCCTCGACGTCGCCCTCGTCTCGCGACGCCGCCGCCGCGCCTTCCATGTGGGCGGCCATCTCGGCCCATCGCCAGCGCTGGCAGGCGGCCAGCCCCTGCAGGCGCTGCAGCCGCGCCGAGCGATCGCGCCAATCGGGCGGGAATTGCTGCGCCGCACGCTGCAGCTCGGCGGAGGCGCCTTGCAGCACCAGCTCGTCGCTCACTTCGACCAGCGTCGCCTCGGCCGCTGCCCAGTCGCCGGCGCGCAGCAGGAAGGCCACGCGGCGCATCGCATCGGGCTCGCTCGCGGCGGCGCGCTGCAGCAGCGTCGGCAGCTCGTCGGGCAGATCGCGTTCCAGGCGGTGCGCCAGCGCCTCGCGGAACAGGTCGTGCAGGACCAGCGTGCGCTCCTGCGCGTCGAGGGCGGTGGCGAACAGGCCGCGGCGCTCGACTTCCTCGAGCCGCTCGGCAGCGGCGGCGTCGCCGCTTACCGCTGCGGCGCGGGCGGCGGTCAAGGCCGGCAGCACCGAGCAGCGCACGAGAAAGTCGTGCAGCGGCGCCGGCATGTCGTCGAGCACCTCGCTGGCGAGGTAATCGAACACGGCACGATCGAGCGGGCCGCGGCGAGCCGACAGGCCACCCGCACGCGTGCGCGATGCGGCCAGGCACAGCCGCAGGCCGGCTGGCCAACCCTGGGTGCGCTCGATCAGCTCGGCCAGCTGCGGCCCGCCCGGCGCGCTGGTCTCCGTGCCGGCCAGCGCCGCGGCAAAGCGCCCGGACTCGTCGGCATCGAAGCGCAGATCGTCGAGATGGAGCTCGGCCAGCTCGCCGGCCGCGCGCAGCCGTGGCAGCGCCAGGGCGGGCTCGACGCGGGTCGCGATCGCCACCGTCCACTGCGGCGGCAGGCGCTCGATCATGGCGTCGAGCAGCTCGGCGACCGGCGGCAAGGCCCGATGCAGGTCATCGACGACGATGACGCCGTGCGGGCAGTCCGCACCGGCCAACGCATTCACGAGCTCGGCCACCGCACGCTTCACGCCGGGGCCTTCGTCGCCCACCTGCGCGAGCAGCGCCTGCGGATCGGTGCGCCAGGGCAGGTCGTGCGGCTCGAGCGCGGCCACCAGCCCGGCCAGCAGGCGCCGGCTGTCGTCGCCTTCGTCGAGCGAGACCCACGCGAGGGCCGTGCCGTGCGGCAAGCGTTCGATCTGCGCGGCCAGTGCACTGGTCTTGCCGAAGCCGGCGGCTGCGACCAACAGGACGAGCCGCCGCGACATCAAGGCCTGGCTCAGCGAGTCGTCGAGGCGGGGCCGCGCGATCTGAGCGCTGCGCCGCCGCGGCGGCTGGATCTGCGTCAGCGCGAAGGTGGTGTCCACGGGGTCAGTGTAGGTGGCTGGTGGAACGCAGCGGAAGCGCTGCTCCACCGCAGACCTACAGGCGAAGCTTGTTCATGGCCAGGTTGGCGGCCGCGGTCCGGGTCTCCACGCCGAGCTTCTCGTACACGTGCTCGAGGTGCTTCTTCACCGTCGCCGGGCTCGATCCGAGGATGTCGCCGATGTCGCGGTTGGTCTTGCCCTTGGCGACCCAGTACAGCACCTCGGCCTCGCGCAGCGTCAGCCTGAAGTTCTGCATCATCGCTTCGACCACCGCGGTGTCCGACACCTCGCGCATCACGATCAGCCAGTCTTCGTCGCTGGTGCGCTCCTGCAGGCTGATCACCAGCTGCCGCGCCTCGCGCACCAGGGCCATCGGCCTGGGCGCATGGCCTTGCGCCGCCAGCGCCGACTGCACCTGCAGCCACCGCAGCAGCTGTGGCGGGGCCGGGTCGTCGGCGCCGAAGTACTGCTGCAGCAGCTTGCGTGCGAGCGGCGTCTGCCACACCGCGCGGCCGCTGCCGATGTGGATGGCCATCGTGGCATGACCGAAGGCGTCGAGAGCATTGCGCGCCTGCCTGGCGTGGCGCGCGCCCTGCATGTGCACGGCGATTCGCGCGATGACCTCGCGAGGGCGGATCGGCTTGGTGACGTAGTCGACGCCGCCGGCCTGGAACGCCGCGACGACGTGCTCGGTCTCGGTGAGGCCGGTCATGAAGACGATGGGAATGTGCGCCGTGTCCGGCCGCGCCTTCAGCCGGCGCGCCACCTCGAAGCCGTCGAGCCCCGGCATCACCGCATCCAGCAGCACGATGTCGGGCTGCGCCTGCGCGGCGCGCTGCAGTGCGGCCTCGCCGCTGGTGGCCACCAGCACGGTGTAGCCCGATTCGTCGAGTGCGTCGTGGAGCACCGACAGGTTGTCGGGCACGTCGTCGACGATCAACACGACCTCGGCGCTCGCGCCGTCGATGTCGGCTCGCGCCGGCAGCTCATTCAACGACGCGTGCATCGCGGGCCTTTCGCAGAACGCCGCTCATGGCGTCGAGTTGGAACTGGCGCGCGAGCTCGCGCAGGTGGGCGACGAAGCCGGCGCTCTCGGGCGTCTCGGCCTGGATCGTGTCGAGCAAGGTCAGGATGCCGCGGAAGTAGCCGAGATCGACCATCTCGGCGAGCGCGCGCAGCCGCTCCTCGCCGGGCAGCACGAAGGGCGCCGGCGCCGGCGTGGGCGCCGGTGCGATCACCGGCTGTGGCGCGTGCAGCCACTCCAGCGCCAGCGCGCGGCCCAGCCAGTCGAGCAGCTCCGCCTTGCGCACCGGCTTGAGCACGAAGTCGGTGGGCGCTATGCCCACGTCGTTGTCCAGGCCCTTGTCGAAAGCGTTGGCCGACACGATGGCCACCGGGGCGCGGCTCAACGCCTCGGCGCGCATGCGGCGTATGGTCTCCCAGCCGTCGATGCCGGGCATCGCCAGGTCCATCAGGATCGCGTCGGGCTGGAACTGCTCGAGCAGCGCCAGGCATTCGTGCCCCGAGGCCGCGCGCCGCACGTCGAAGCCGAGCGGCGCGAGCACGTTGACCAGCAGGTCGCGGTCGACTTCCTCGTTGTCCACCACGAGCACGCTGCGCCGCGGACCGGCATAGCCGATGCGCGCAAGGCGCGGCAGCTCTCGCGCGGCGGCCTCGGCGCGGACCTCGGGCAGGAAGAGGCGGATGCGGAACGCCGTGCCGGCACCCGGCGTGCTCCTGACGGTCATCTCCCCGCCCATCAGGTCGGTCAGCATCTTGCTGATCGTGAGGCCCAGGCCGGTGCCGGTGCCCGAGGTGTGGCCGGCGGCGGAGCCCCGCGCGAAAGGCTCGAAGATGCGCTCGATCTCGTCGGGCGCGATGCCCGGGCCGGTGTCCTCGACCTCGAACACCGCCATCTCGCGTGCATAGCTGGCGCGAAACACGACATGCCCGGCACCGGTGAACTTGACGGCGTTGCCGATCACGTTGATCAGCACCTGCCGCATGCGCTTCTCGTCGGTGCGCACGATCTCGGGCAGCGTGCCCTGCACCTCGTGGCGGAACTCCAGGCCCTTGCCGGCGGCCTGCAGCTCGAACATGCGCGCGATCTGCTGCACGCATTCCTGGAAGCGCATCGGCCTGACCTCGAGCGTGAGCTTGCCGCCTTCGATGCGCGCGATGTCCAGCGTGCCTTCGATCAGCGACAGCAGGTGGTCACCGCCGCGCCGGATCACGCTGACCGCCTGCTTGCGGTGCGGCGGGACGCTGTCGTCCTCGTCGAGCAGCTGCGCGTAGCCGATGATGCTGTTGAGCGGCGTGCGCAGCTCGTGGCTGATCGCCGAGATGTAGCGGCTCTTCGCCTGGTTGGCCAGCTCGGCCGTGCGCTTGGCCTGCTGCAGCGCCTCGTCGGTGCGCTGATGGGACTCGATCTCGTTGACCAGCGCCTGCGTCTGCCGGTTGCTCTCTTCCTGCGCGACCTGGCGGCTCTTGTGCGTCAGCACCAGCCACCAGGTGACGATGGCCGACACGACGACGAGCGCGGCATACACCTTCATGAAGCCGAGGCCGATGCCCTGCGCCATCGCCTCCTTCGCGCCGTCGCCCAGGTCGACCAGCTGGCGCAGCTCGTGCTGGTAGATGAGATAGAACAGCATGCCCAGCAGCGGCACGATCGCCGACATCAGCAGCAGGTAGCGGCCCAGCTCGGTGTCGAGGCGCTTCCACCACGCGCCCGGCAGCAGCCATCGCGCCGCCGCCTGCCACTGCGCCGACCAGCTCGCCTCGGGCTTGCACATGTCGTTGCAGCGTGCGTCGAGCGAGCAGCACAGCGAGCAGATGTGGCCGAGATAGGCGGGGCAATACGCCATGTCGTCGGACTCGTATTCGCGCTCGCAGATCGTGCACCCGCGGGTCGCTGCGCTCCTGCCCCCGAGGGGCGCCACCCGGTGGGCCGGCGAAGCCGGAGCCACGGGCGTTTCTGGATCGGCCGGCCGGGCGATGGGTTGCGGGTCTCGGGCCAGGTAGTACTTGCCCCGGGTCCACCACGCGATCAGGGGCGCCGTGACGAACGCCGTCACCAGCGCGATGAGCGCCGAGAAGGCGCGCGCCATCTCCCCGAAGAAGCCCAGGTAGGCCGCGATCGACAGTGCCGACGCCAGCCCCATTGCGCCGACGCCCACGGGATTGATGTCGTACAGATGCGCCCGCTTGAACTCGATGCCCTTCGGCGACCAGCCCATCGGCTTGTTGATCACCAGGTCGGCGACGACCGCCATCATCCAGCTGATGGCGATGTTGGAGTACAGCCCGAGCACCTTGCCCAGCGCGGAGAACACGTTGAGCTCCATCAGCATCAGGGCGATCAGCGTGTTGAACACCACCCACACGACGCGACCCGGGTGGCTGTGCGTGAGCCGGGCGAAGAAGTTGGACCAGGCGAGCGAGCCCGCATAGGCGTTGGTCACGTTGATCTTGAGCTGCGACACCACCACCAGCAGCGCCGTCGCGGCGACCGCCCAGGTGGTGCGCGGGAAGGCGTACTCGTAGGCCGCCAGGTACATCTGGTTCGGGTCGACGGCGCGGTCCACCGGCACCGCGTGGCTGATCGCGAGGAAGGCGAGCAGCGCGCCGCCCAGCATCTTGAGGACGCCCGGCACCACCCAGCCCGGGCCGCCGATCAGCACGCCGGCCCACCAGCGGCGCTTGTTGGCGGCGGTGCGCTCGGGCATGAAGCGCAGGTAGTCGACCTGCTCGCCCATCTGCGTGATCAGCGCAATGCCGACCGTCATCGCCGCGCCGAACATCGCGATGTCGAACTGGCCGCCCTGCCCCCTCGCGCCGGCGTAGCCCATGAGGTCGTGCAGCACGCCCGGGTTCTTCTGGAACACGTAGATGTAGGGCACGACCAGCAGCACGATCCACAGCGGCTGCGTCCAGACCTGCAGCTTGCTGATCACGGTGACGCCGTGGGTGACCAGCGGAACGACGACCAGCGCGCAGATCAGGTAGCCCCATGCCGGCGGGATGTCGAACGCGAGCTCCAGCGCGTAGGCCATGATGGCCGCCTCGAGCGCGAAGAAGATGAAGGTGAAGCTGGCATAGATGAGCGACGTGACGGTGGAGCCGATGTAGCCGAAGCCGGCGCCCCGGGTGAGCAGGTCCATGTCGACGCCATGCAGCGCCGCGTAGCGGCTGATCGGCAGGCCGGCGAGAAAGATCACCAGCCCGGTGGCCAGGATGGCCCAGAAGGCGTTGACGAAGCCGTACTCCACCAGCAGCGTCGCGCCCACCGCCTCCAGCACCAGGAAGGAAGCGGCGCCGAAGGCGGTGTTGGCCACTCGCAGCTCCGACCACTTGCGAAAGCTGTGCGGCGTGAAGCGCAGCGCGTAGTCCTCCATCGTCTCGCGCGCGACCCAGTCGTTGTAGTCGCGACGCACCTTGACGACGCGCTGCACCGCCTCGGTGCGCACCGAGGCGGTGATGGCCGGCCCGACGCGCGGTGCGCCGGGCGTCGGAGGCATCACGACGCTCATGGGGGCTAGACGACGGCAAGGGGCATGCCAAGGGCGCGCGTGCGTCGTTTCGGTGCAAGATGGCACACCTTCTGCTACCCGACACGCCCCATGGACCTGACGCCGCGCGAGAAAGACAAGCTGCTGATCTTCACCGCCGCACTGCTCGCGGAACGACGCAAAGCCCGCGGCCTCAAGCTGAACTACCCCGAAGCCGTCGCCCTGATCAGCGCCGCCATCATGGAAGGCGCTCGCGACGGCAAGACCGTGGCCGAGCTGATGAGCGACGGCAAGACGGTGCTCACGCGGCAGGACGTGATGGACGGCGTCGCGGAGATGATTCCCGAGATCCAGATGGAAGCCACCTTCCCCGACGGCACCAAGCTCGTCACCGTGCATCAGCCCATTCAGTGAAAGGCGAAACGTGAAACGTCATCTGACCGTCGCGACGGCATTCGCATGCCTGCCGCTCTGCAGCGCCGCCCACGAGGGGCACGGCCTGACCGGCGCGCATTGGCACGCCACCGACCTGTGGGGCTTCGTCGCGCTGGGCGCCGTCGCTGCGCTGGCCGTCTGGTTGCGCCGGAGGAAGTGATGATCCCGGGCGAGCTGCTCACCGACGGTCCCGACATCGTCATCAACGCGGGCCGCCGCACGCTGACATTGGTGGTCGAGAACCGCGGCGACCGGCCCATCCAGGTGGGCTCCCACTATCACTTCGCCGAGACCAACGGTGCGTTGAGCTTCGACCGGTCGGCCGCGCGCGGGATGCGCCTGAACATTGCGTCCGGCACGGCGGTGCGCTTCGAGCCGGGGCAGCAGCGCACGGTGGAGCTGGTCGACTACGCGGGCGAGCGCACGGTCTTCGGGTTCCGCGGCCTCGTGCAGGGAGCGCTCTGACATGACCACACTGCAACGCCGCGCCTACGCCGAGATGTTCGGCCCCACCACCGGCGACCGCTTGCGCCTGGCCGACACCGATCTGGTCATCGAAGTCGAGCGCGACCTCACCGTGCACGGCGAGGAAGTGAAGTTCGGCGGCGGCAAGACCATCCGCGACGGCATGGGCCAGTCGCAGCGCATCAACGGCCCGGGCCCCGGCGACGCCGTCGACTGCGTGCTGACCAACGCGCTCATCGTGGACCACTGGGGCATCGTCAAGGCCGACATCGGCCTGCGCGGCGGCCGCATCGCGAAGATCGGCAAGGCCGGCAATCCCGACGTGCAGCCCGGCGTCGACATCGTCATCGGCCCCGGCACGGAAATCATTGCGGCCGAAGGGATGATCGTCACCGCCGGCGGCATCGATTCGCACATCCACTTCATCTGTCCGCAGCAGATCGAGGAAGCGCTGCACAGCGGCGTGACCACCATGCTCGGCGGCGGCACCGGCCCGGCCACCGGCACCTTCGCCACCACCTGCACGCCGGGGCCCGAGAACCTCGCGCGGATGCTGCAGGCCGCCGACGCGTTCCCGATGAACCTGGGCTTTCTCGGCAAGGGCAACGCCAGCCGGCCCGAGGCCTTGCGCCAGCAGGTGGAGGCGGGCGCCATCGGCCTGAAGCTGCACGAGGACTGGGGCACCACGCCGTCGGCCATCGACTGCTGCCTGGCGGTGGCCGAGGAGACCGACACGCAGGTCTCCATCCACAGCGACACGCTCAACGAGTCCGGCTTCGTCGAGGACACCATCGCGGCCACGAAAGGTCGCACGCTGTGCGCCTTCCACACCGAAGGCGCGGGCGGGGGGCATGCGCCGGACATCCTGCGCGTGGTGGGCGAGGCCAACTTCCTGCCCTCGTCGACCAATCCGACCATGCCCTACACGGCCAACACGGTCGACGAGCACCTCGACATGCTGATGGTGTGCCACCACCTCGACGCCGGCATCGCCGAGGACCTGGCGTTCGCCGAGAGCCGCATCCGCCGCGAGACCATCGCCGCGGAAGACGTGCTGCACGATCTGGGCGCGATCAGCATGATGAGCTCCGACTCGCAGGCCATGGGCCGGGTCGGCGAGGTCATCGTCCGCACCTGGCAGACGGCGCACAAGATGAAGCTGCAGCGCGGCAGCCTTCCGGGCGACAGCGCGCGCCACGACAACACGCGTGTCAAGCGCTATGTCGCCAAGTACACGATCAATCCGGCGCTGGCCAACGGCATCGCGCACGAGGTGGGCAGCATCGAGCCCGGCAAGTGGGCCGACCTGGTGCTGTGGAAGCCCGCCTTCTTCGGCGTCAAGCCGGCATTGATCCTGAAGGGCGGCTTCATCGCGGCGGCCGCGATGGGCGATCCGAACGCCTCCATCCCCACGCCCCAGCCGGTGCACTACCGGCCGATGTTCGGCTCCTTCGGCGGCGCGTTGCACCTCGGCTCGCTGACCTTCGTGAGCCAGGCGGCGCTGGCCGGCGGCGTCCCCGCGAAGCTGGGCCTGCGCAAGGCGGTTGCCGCGGTGAAGGGCTGCCGCACGGTGCGCAAGCAGGACATGGTGCACAACGCCTACGCGCCGTCCATGCAGATCGACGCGCAGACCTACGAGGTGCGCGCCGACGGGGTGCTGCTCAGCTGCGAGCCGGCAACCCGCCTGCCGATGGCGCAGCGGTACTTCCTGTTCTGATCAGAGGATGCGCAGGGCCGAGAACGGCGGGTGGACCGGCCCGTCGGGACCGATCTTGTTGAGCATCAGCACGCTGATCCTCCACGCGCTGTCGGTCATCATGCCGGCCACCGTGAAATGGCGCGGCGGGCCGCCGTTCTTCATCAGGCTGATGAATGCCCAGCCGATCGCGGGGTTGTTGGGCACGCAATGGAAGACGCCCTGCTCGTCCGTGAGCGCGGTGGTCACCCGGTAGGTGCCCTGGCTGCCTTCCTTGCCCGCGTCGAAGGTGAAGGACATCTTCGCGGGACGTATCCATTCCTCCGACCAGAAGAACTCGCCGCCCAGGCCGGCCAGCGTCACGATGTCGGTGGGGCCGTGCCAGCCGGCCGGGCGGCCCGCCTGCAGCTCGATGTACCGGCGGTAGGCTCGCTGGGTACGCTCGACGGTGGCGGGATCGAGCTGGGCGGCCTTGAGCACGCTGTCGATCTGGGCCTGGCTGAGCGTCGGGGTGTCTTGCATGGAAATCCTCCTTGATGAGCCTCGGACCGGGGGACATCCTAGTGACGGCCTCCCGCGCAACCACCCCTAGCTTTGAGTGAACATGACAACGGCATGAAAGAGACCTTGCTGTGGGCCGTCGTCGCGGTCCTCGTGTTCCTCGCCGCGGTCTTCCTGTGGCAGGACCGGTTGCTGTACTTCCCGATGCGCACGACGGTCGATCGCATGACCGGTGCCTCGCTTCGCGCATGGCCGTCGTCACACGAATTTCGCGGCCTGGTCGCCGAGCCCGCCGGCCAGGCGCGCGGTACGGCCATCGTCTTCCATGGCAACGCCGGACACGCCGGTCATCGCGACTTCTACGCGCAGTCTCTGGTTCCTCTCGGACTGCGCGTGATCCTGGCCGAGTACCCCGGTTACGGCCCGCGAGCCGGCGCGCCCGGCGAAGCGAGCCTGGTGAGCGATGCCGAGGAAACCGTCGCCAAGGCGCATGCGCAATACGGCGCGCCGCTGCTGCTGATCGGCGAATCGCTGGGCGCGGCCGTCGCCGCGGCCGCCGGCGCCAAGCACCGCGATCGCATCGGCGGGCTGCTGCTGATCACACCGTGGGACCGCCTGCCCCACGTCGGCGCCCACCACTACCCGTGGCTGCCGGTGAAGTGGATGCTGCGCGACGAGTACGACAGCGTCGCCCGCCTCGCAGAGCTGGACCGTCCGGTGGTGGTCGCCGTCGCCGAGCGCGACAGCATCGTGCCGGCAAAGTACGGCATCGCTCTGCACCAGGCGCTGCGGGGACCGAAGCGCCTGCTGGTCATCGAAGGCAGCGACCACAACGACTGGGCCGGCCGCGTCGATGTGCCCTGGTGGCGCGACGTGCTCGGGACCTTCGGCCTCAGCTAGCCGCGCGCCGCTTCCCGAACTCGACGAACCAAGAGATGCTGTCCGCATTGGCCATTGCGTCGGCGTTCAGCACCTTCTCCGCCGGCTGCCCCATCAGGAGCTTCTTCACCGGCAGCTCCATCTTCTTGCCGGACAGCGTGCGGGGGATGGCGCTCACCTGGAAGATCTCGTTGGGCACATGCCGCGCCGACAGCGCCTCGCGGATCGCGGCCTTCAGGCGCGCGACCAAAGCGTCGTCCAGCACGAAGCCTTCACGCAGCACGACGAACAGCGGCATGTAGCTCTCGCGGCCGAGGTACTCCAGATCCACCACCAGGCTGTCCAGCACCTCGGGCAGCGCCTCGACAGCGCGGTACAGCTCGCTGGTGCCCATGCGGATGCCGTGGCGGTTGATGGTCGCGTCGCTGCGGCCGTAGATGATCGCGCCGCCGCGCGGCGTGATGCGCAGCCAGTCGCCGTGCCGCCAGACGCCGGGATACATGTCGAAGTAGCTGTCGTGCAGGCGGCGGCCGTCGGTGTCGCCCCAGAAGCACAGCGGCATCGACGGCATCGGCTTGGTGCAGACCAGCTCGCCGACCTCGTCGATCAGCGGCCGGCCGCGGCCTTCGGCATCCGGCTCGCTCCAGGCCTCGACCGAGGCGCCGAGGCAGCGGCACTGCATCTCGCCCTCGATCACCGGCAGCGTCGGCAAGCCGGCGATGAAGCCACCGGAAAAGTCGGTGCCGCCGGAGACCGAGGTCAGCCAGATGTCGCGGCCGTCGACCTTCGGCATCTGCTCGTAGATCCAGCGATAGCACTCGACCGGCAGCGGCGAGCCGGTCGACCCCAGACCGCGCAGGCGCGACAGGTCGGCGACACGCGCCGGCTCGACGCCGGCCTTCAGGCAGCTGGCGTAGAAGGCCGCACCCGCGCCGAAGAAGGTGGCGCCCGCCGCCCCGACGAAGCGCCACAGCGTCGACCAGTCGGGCTGGCCGGCGCGTCCGGCCGGGCTGCCGTCGAAGAGGCAGATGGTCGTGCCGATCAGCAGGCCCATCATCTGGCAGTTCCACATGATCCAGCCGGTGGCGCTGTACCAGTGGAAGCGGTCGCCTGTCTCGACACTCGGGCCCACGTTGTTGTGCAGCCGGATCAGCTTCAGTCCTTCGAGCATCACGCCGCCGTGGCCGTGCACGATGGGCTTGGGCAGGCCGGTGGTGCCGCTCGAGTAGACGATCCACAGCGGGTGGTCGAACGGCAGCCAGCGCGGCTCGACGCGCGCTTCGGCTCCGGCAGTCAGCGCGTCGAAGTCGTGCACGGCGCGTCCGCCGGCCCGCAGCGTCGCCTCGTCGGCGTCGGCGTTCAGCGCGCGCTGCAGCACCACGTGGCGCACGCTGGGCAGCGAAGCCAGCAGCGTGGCCAGCAAGGGCATGCGGTCGTGCGCGACGCCGCCGTAGCGGTAGCCGTCGCAGGCGATGAGCACCGTGGGCTCGATCTGCCGGAAGCGGTCGAGCACCGCCACCGGTCCCATGTCGGGCGAGCACACCGACCAGACGGCACCGAGGCTCGCCACCGCCAGGAAGGCGACGACCGTGGCCGGCGTGTTCGGCAGGAAGGCGGCGACCCGGTCTCCCGGCTGCACGCCCATGCGCTCCAGCTGCGCGGTCAGCGCAGCGACCTGGCGGCGCAGATCGGGCCAGCTCATCTCGCCCATCTCGCCACGCTCGGCCATCGCCTCGTTCTGGAACCGCAGCGCCGGATGGCCCGCGGCATGCGCCGCATCGGCATGGCGCAGCGCCTGGCGGGCGAAGTTGACTTGGGCGCCTTCGAACCAGCGCGCACCGGGCATGGTCTCGGCATCGAGCACGGTGCGCACCGGCGTCGGCGACTGCAGGTCCACCCAGTCCCACACCGAGCGCCAGAAACCGCGCAGGTCGCAGACCGACCAGCGCCACATGGCGTCGTAGCCTTCGTTCGTGGTCGGATCGAATCTCAGGCCGCGCGTCTCGGCCAGCCAGCGGGTGTAGCGGAGGATCTGGGGTTCGGGGGCCTGGCTCATGCCCCGCAGTGTGCTACTGCCGGCACGGCACCGGGACCTCAGCGCGCCTTGCGCACCTTGGCGCCCTTTGCAGCGACGGCCTTGCGAGGCGGCTTCGATGCCTGCGGCTGCCGCAGGCTGGCCCGCAGCGCCTGCATCAGGTCGATGACCTGGCCTGCGGCGGGCTCGCGCTGCTCCGGCGCCACGATCTTCCTGCCGGCGATCTTCTTCTCCACCGCCGCGAGGATGCGCTGCTTCTCCTCGTCGACGAACTGGGTCGGGTCGTAGCGGTCCTGTGCCCCCTGCTCGATCAGCTTCAGCGCCAGCCCGAGCTCGGCATCGCCCACCTGCACCAGCCGGATGTCCAGCGCAGCCGGCGAGCGAACCTCGTCGGCATAGAGCAGCTGCTGCAGCACCATCCCGCCCTCGCCGGGGCGCACCTCGACGACGTACTGCTTGCCGCGCCACGCCCACTTCGCGAGCGCGCAGCGACCGCTGCGTTGCAGGGCCGCCAGCAGAAGCGAATAGGTCTTCTCTGCGCGCTTGTCGGGCGCCAGCAGGTAGGCCTTGTCGTAGTAGACCGGCTCGACCGCACCCGCGGGAATGAAGGCGACGATGTCGATGCTGTCGCGCGCGCCTTCCTGCAGCGCCTTCAGCTCGGCGGGCGTGAAGAGCACGAAGCGGCCCTTCTCGAACTCGTAGCCCTTGACGATGTCCTCGCGTTCGACGATGACCGGCGGCGGGGCGTCGTCGAGGTCGAGCTGTCGGGCAGGCGGCCGGGCGGGCGCCGCGACGTCCGCCTGCGCGCGTGCTGCCGTGCGCGCGGGGACCGTGGGGACTTGGACCTCGGGCTCGGCGGGATCGGCGGGCTCTGCAAGCTCTCCGGCCTCTGCGGGCTCGGCCGTATCGGCCACGTAGTGCTGTCGCAGCCTCGCACCGCCGCGGCTCATCAGCTTGAAGCGGATGGCGGCGCTGCTTTCCGTTGCCGAGTAGAGCTTGACCGGGATGGAGACCAAGCCGAAGGCAAGGGTCAGCGAAGCGATCGCGCGCATGGCGCGAGGGTAGAACGGCGGCGCCTCGGCGCGCATCGGACGGCGCCGGGAGCGGGGGTAGGAGGCGTCCGAGAAGGACACCGGGCTGGCAGGGGCACGCGGCGCGTCCCTGCGGGCATACACTCGCCGCGGTCATAAGGATGGAGGACTTCCATGGACGAGATGACGACCAGGCCGGCGGGCGAGCCCCGCAACGTGGAGGCCGGCCGCGGGACCGGCTGGTGGACCGAAGGATGGGCGCTGTTCACGAAGAATGCGGGCCTGTGGATCGTGCTGGGGCTGATCCTCCTCGTGGTCTTCGTCGTGCTCAGCTTCATACCCTTCATCGGCTGGCTGGCGACCTCGCTGCTCGCGCCGGTGTTCATCGGCAGCTGGATGCTGGCCGCGCGCAAGGTCGAGGGAGGGGGCACGCTGGAGGTCGGCGACCTGTTCCTGGCGTTCAAGGGCGAGCAGATGACGCAGCTGCTGGTGGTGGGCGCGCTGCTGCTGGCCGGCACCTTCGTCATCGCGCTGGTCGTCGGCATGCTGGGCTTCGGCGCGGCAGCCGGAATGATGGCCGGCGATCACTCGGGCAGCGCCGGCGGCATGATGGCCGCGGCGGGCGCCGGCATGCTGGCCTTCCTGGTGATGATGGCGCTCGGCGTGCTCGTCGCAATGGCGTTCTGGTTCGCGCCGGCGCTGGTGGTGTTCCGCAACGTCGCGCCCGTCGACGCGATGAAGTCGAGCTTTGCTGCCTGCCTGAAGAACATCGTGCCGATGCTGGTGTACGGCGTGCTCTACATCCTGGCCGCCATCGTCGCGTCGATCCCGTTCGGCCTCGGCTGGATCGTGCTGGTGCCGCTGGTGCTGCTCACGATCTACGTGTCGTACAAGGACATCTACGGTGCCTAGGCTAGGGCCTGTTAACGCTATGGGAGGCCTCGCGCCGGTGCGTGGCATGCCCCAGCGCAAGGCGCACGCGAGGCCGTGTGCCTTTGGCACACAACGAGCGGGCAACGCCGCCCTGGGGCCTGCCAGGCACCGGCCCTGCGGGTGATCTCAGCAAAGCGGCGCCCGCCGCGTTGCGAATGCTCGCCGTAGACACCGCTACGGCTGCGCTTCGCGCCTTGCGGGCGCCGCTTTGCTGAGTCACGCGAGGCCTCCCATGGCGTTAACATGCCCTAGTCGTCGGCGGTCGCGGCAAGGGTCACGAAAGCAGCCGATGCTGCCGGCGGCGGGGACGCCGCAACACTCGCTGCGTGCCTCGGCTCTTCCGCGGGCTGGGGTTGCAGCGCGATCGCGGTGACGGCCACGGCGACGGCAGCGATCAGCGTGAACAGGCTCGACAGCATGATGCGGCTCTCCGGATGCATGTGGCCCATTGAAGGGTGCGGCAACCGGGCCGCCAAGCCGGGGCGCGTGCTAGCTGCTGCCGGTCCCGATGGGACGGGTCCCAGCGCATGAAGGCCGTAGACCACCACCATTGCCGCGTCATCGGCTCGCCGTGGGCCGGCGTGTACTGCACCGGCATCGACAGCGGCCGCCATTACGGCCGTCATTGGCATGCCACCTTCGGCGTCGGCCTGGTCGAGCAGGGCGCGCACCGATCGGCCAGCGGACGAGGAACGGTCGATGCGTACGCGGGCGACCTCGTCACCACCAATCCCGGCGAAGTGCACGACGGACGTCCCCTCGGCGGACCGTCGCGGCGCTGGCGCATCGTGTGCATGGATCCGGAAGTGATGGCGGCGATGAGCGGGTGCGCCGATGCCGGTCTGGAGATCACCCGGCCGGTCTTGCGCGACCCCGCGCTCGGCCGTTCGCTGCAGCGCCTCTTCGCGCGGCTCGAAGCCTGGAGCTCACACCGAGCCGAGACGATGGCCTGCGAGGAGTCGCTGGTCGATGTCTGCGGCCTGCTGCTCGAAAGGCACACGACGCGGGCCGCACCGGCGCAAGCGGTCCGCGGCGACGTGCAGCGCGCGCGCCAGCGCCTCGCCGACGACCTGCAGCAGGCGCCGACGCTGGCCGAGCTGGCGGCGATGTCGGGCCTCAGCAGATACCAGCTGCTGCGCCGGTTCGAGCAGGCCTACGGACTGCCGCCGCATGCCTGGCTCCTCGCGCAGCGGGCCGAGAAGGCGCGCAGCCTCATTCGCGGCGGCACCAGCCTGTCGATGGCGGCCGCGTCGAGCGGCTTCGCCGATCAGAGCCACATGACGCGGATCTTCGTGCGGCAGTTCGGCTTCACGCCGGGCGCGTTTCGCCACGCATCCCGGCGGCCGCAATAACGTTCAAGACCGGCCCTGCCGGCGGCGCGCAGACTGCACGCCATGAGCTCCACGTACATCCACGGCTACGACGCGCGCGAGAGCGAGCGGCTGCAGGACCAGGCCGGCACGCTGGCCGACCTGCTGCACGCGGACACCTCCTATCCCGCGGGGAGCACGGTGCTCGAAGCCGGCTGCGGCATCGGCGCGCAGACGATCACGCTGGCCCGACTCAGCCCCCAGGCGCGCTTCACCGCGATCGACATCTCGGCCGACTCGCTGGCGCAGGCCCAACGGAGGATCGAAGCGCACGGCATCACGAACGTCGAATTCCGCCAGGCCGACATCTTCGCCCTGCCGTTCGACGCCGCAGCGTTCGACCATGTCTTCGTCTGCTTCGTGCTTGAGCACCTGCCGCAACCGCTGCAGGCGCTGGCGCTGTTGCGCCGGGTGCTCAAGCCGGGCGGCACGATCACCGTCATCGAAGGCGACCACGGATCGACGAGCTTCCATCCCGACAGCGCCGACGCCCATGCCGCCATCCGCTGCCAGGTGCAGCTGCAGCAGCAGGCCGGCGGCAACGCGCTGATCGGACGTCAGCTCTACCCGCTGCTGATGCAATCGCGATTCGACCGGGTCTGCGTGTCGCCGCGCATGGTGTATGTCGACGCGAGCCGTCCGGACCGGGTGGACGGCTTCACGCGCAAGACCTTTGCCGCCATGGTCGAGGCGGTCCGCGAGCCGGCGATCGCGGCCGGCCTGATCGAGCCGGATCGTTTCGACGCGGGCGTGCGGGCGCTGCATCGCACCACGCAGAGCGACGGCGTCTTCTGCTACACGTTCTTCAAGGCCGTGGGCGTCAGGCCGAGCAGCGACTGAACGGGAGCAAAGCCGGCCAGTGATTGCTGCACCAGGCGCGAGGCGGTCTCCTGCCGCAGCGCCGCCTCCACCGCCATCGAGAGGCGAACGCCTTGCGCCATCTCGTTCGGCGGCACCGCGATGGGCACGCCGTGCGGCTCCCAGGCTTCGGCCACGGCGGCCAGCTTGCGCGCCTGTGCCGGCGACGCCGGTGGACGCAGGTTCACACGCGGCACGCCGAAGGCCATCGCCACGAGGCGGCCATGCAGGCTGCTGCCGGCGTAGGCACGGCTCGCGGAGATGAGTGCACAGAGGTCCCACACATCCACTGACCCGAAGCGCTTGAGCGGTGCCTCGGGCCGGCGCGCCATGAGGCGTTCGCCCAGCCGGGGATCGTCATGCCACGGGGCGATACCGGCGCAGAAGCAGACGACGCCGCAGCCGCTGTCGGCGACGAGTGCATCGATCTGCGCCGCCAGGGTGTCCAGCGTGCGGTCGTCGCCGAAGTCGGCGCTGAGCTGCAGCGCCACGAACCCGTCCGGCCACGCCGCGCGCAGCGCAGCCACTTCCCCCTGCTTGGCGCGCCGGGCGATGCGATCGCGGAAGAGCACCTCGACCAGCAGCGCGGGGTCGGGAACCAGCCGTGCCTCGATGCCGGCTTGTTGCAGGGCGGCCAGCGTCAGGCGATCGCGGGCGCTGACCAGATCGGCGGCCCGCAGCCTGGCCGTCACTTCTTCGCGCAGCGCCGGCGATTCGGCCGCCAGGTCGACCCCGCCCACCGCGTGGTAGACCACCCGTGCGCCGGGCGGGATCCACTCGATCGGCGCCGCGTACGGCGCGAGCGCCGGGGTGCCGAGCGTGCGGCGAACCCACTGCAGCTGCTCCTGCGGCCGGGGCTCGAAGTACGCGATGGCCTGCCGCGCCTGCTGGGCCGGCTGCAGCATCACGGCCGCCTGCCAGGCGTGGCAGGTGAGCAGCTCGCCGCCGACATGGATCAGCGCCGGCGGCGCGCCGCGCCAGGACGACGCGACCTCCGCCAACGCGCGCACGCAATGGCCGCCGTGTGCACGCAGGTCGCGCGCCGCCAGCCCCGTGAAAGTCAACGGCGTGCCGCCCAGCAGCGCGGCACTCACGTGTGCGAGCAGCAGATCGCCGAGATTGTGCCGGTCGAAGGCGCCGTAGAGGATGGCAGCGGTGGTCATGGAAGTGCCAGGCGCGCCCATGGGCACGCCCGCCATCCAAGGCGTACGGCAGATATTCCCGATCGGGCGCGACTCAGCCGGTGACGATGAGCTGGTTGTCGACCGACTTCACGCCTTCGATCTTGCGCGCCAGGTCCTCGGCCTTGCGCCGCAGCGCGAGCGACTTCACCTCGCCCTTGAGCCGCACGGCGCCCTGGGTGGTGTCGACATTGATCTTGAGGGCGCTCAGGTCCGGATCGGCCGCCAGCGCGGCTTTCAGCTTGGTGCCTATCGTCACGTCGTCGATCGCCTGACCCGTGGAGCGCTGGGTGTCCATGCCGCCCAGCGGGCCGGCGCAGCCGACGAGCGCCAGAAATACCGCTGCCATCATCGAAGCGAGCAAGTTTTTCATCGACCTTCTCCGATCGAGTTGTGCGTGACCCGATGGAGCAGCTACCGTGCCTTGTCCGGTGCGACAGGGCGACCCCCCTCGCGCGCAGACACGACCCCGTCCGGCACCCGTGTTAGGGTCGACCGGATGTTCGACTGGCTCATCCTCCGCGCCCGCGCGCTGCGCCATTGGTTCTTCGCACGGCTGCGCATCCGGCGCGGCCGGTGGCGGCGCGGCCGCATCAGACTGCCCGGCCTGCGATTCCTGCCCCGACACTTTGCGGTTCGCACCTGGCGCTACGGCCTTTACGTGCCCGGCGGCCTGAAGGACGGGCACAGCGCGCCGCTCATCGTCGTGCTGCACGGCTGCAAGCAGCGTGCGCTGCGCTTCGCGCAGGCGGCGGGCTGGACGGACTTCGCGGACACGGCCCGGGTGCGGCTGCTGTGCCCCGATCAGCGCCGGATCGCCAACCTGTACCGCTGCTGGAACTGGTTCCATCCCCTCGCGCAACGCGGTCAGGGGGAGCTGTCGGTGGTGAACGCGATGATCGACGAGGTCTCGCGGCAGGTGCGGGTCGACGATGGCGCCGTCGCCGCGGTGGGCATCTCGGCCGGCGGCGCTCTCGCGGCCCTGCTCGCCTTCCATTGCCCCGGCCGCTTCAGGGCGGTCGCGACCGTCGCGGCGCCGCCCCTGCTGGGCGCCTTCAGCGTGCACAACCCGCACGGCGTGATGAAGCATGGCGTGTCCCTCGATCCGCTGCTCGCCCTGGGCACGCGGCGCGATGCCTGCGCGCCATTGGCCATCATTCACGGCAACGACGACGAGGTGGTGCACCCGCGCTGCGCCGAGCAGCTGCAGGCGCAGGCCGTCGAATCCTTTCGCCGCGTCGGACGCAGCCTTGCGTCCGACGCGGTGGTGGCCGCGTCGTCGGGCGCGTCCGTCACCGACTTCCGCGCCGACGGCCAGCTGCTGGTGCGTCGCATCGACGTCCCCGGCCTGGCCCACGCGTGGACCGGCGGGCCGGGCGGCCACGCCTACTGCGAGCCCAGCGGTGCGCCGCTCACCGCGCTGTGCGCGCAGTTCCTGCGCGACGTGGGGATGCTGGCATGACGCATGGTGGGAACCGAAGCGCTCCCTCTCAGCGCGGCGAGTCCAGAGGCAGGGCCAGCACCTCCTCGATGCCGTCCATCTCGCCCGTGAACACGAAGCCGAGCGATTCGTAGAAGGGCCGGGGTGTGCCGGGGCCCGGGACGCACGACGTGTGCAAGCTTCGTAGATTGGGATGGCGCCGACGGACGTCGTCGATCACCAGCCGCAGCGCCGCGCGGCCGTACCCCTTGCGCTTGTGCCTGGCGTCGATCATGAAGCGCCACAGCACCACCTTGAGCTCGGGCGGCGGCGCCTTCGCCTGCGAGCTGTCTTCCAGCATCACGAACCCCACCGGCTCGTTGCCGGCATAGACCGCGCGGAACCAGGCTTCGGGCGCGAAATGCGCCTGCGCGATCGAGACCGCGTTCGGCGCCACGAAGCCGGGCGGCTCGGCGACCAGGTCACAGACCGCGCGAACGGTATCGGCGGTGATCTCGCGAATGGCGATGTCCATCGGCTTGTCCTTTCTGCAGCCGGACTGTGTCACTCCGATTGGCACGCAGCAACGCCGCCGGGCAAAGGCGCGTCGCGGTCGACCGCGCTCACCCCCCCCGACTGCGGGAGCTCCCGCAACAAACGAAACAAACCGGCGGGTCCCATCGAGGCCGGCCACTGCGTATGTCCGATCACAGGGTCTCGATCGAGGCCCCTCGCAACCACGGCACCACGCAGAGGCACCGCATGATTTCCTTCTCGCTGATCTCCCATTCGCGCACCACGATGGAGCGCCTGGCATCGCCGCAGCCGGCGTCGGCCCCCGTCGGGCGGCCCATGGAGCGCTATGGCGCCATGGCCATCGCCGCGGTGGCAGCGCTCTCGGCCGTGCTGTTGGCGCTGGCCGTCTGAAGTCGGCGCGCCGCTTCGGGTGCGGCGCGACGCCGAGGTAGGCGCGCTGCTGCGACGGCGGGCGATGCCAACGCGGTCTGACACCCACTCCGCGCGCTTCGGTATGCTGCGCCATTCCCATACCGATCCACGGAGAACCTTCGATGACCCGCGTTTTCAACTTCAGCGCCGGACCGGCTGCCCTGCCCGAGGAGGTGCTGCGGCAGGCCGCCGCCGAGATGCTCGATTGGCACGGATCGGGCATGTCGGTGATGGAGATGAGCCACCGCGGCAAGGAGTTCATCGCGATCCACGCGGAGGCCGAGAAGCTGGCGCGCGAGCTGCTCGCGATTCCTTCCAATTACAAGGTGCTCTTCCTGCAGGGCGGCGCGATCGGGCAGAACGCCTTCGTGCCGATGAACCTGCTGCGCGGCAGGACCAGCGCCGACTACGTCAACACCGGCGAGTGGTCCAAGAAGTCGATCAAGGAAGCCAGGAAGTACGCCGCCGTCAACGTGGCGGCCAGCTCGGAGGCGGACGGCTTCACCTCGGTGCCCAAGCAGGCCGACTGGAAGCTCGACCCCAATGCTGCCTACGTGCACATCTGCTCCAACGAGACCATCGGCGGCGTGGAATACCACTGGACGCCCGACACCGGCGACGTGCCCCTGGTGTCCGACATGTCGTCGAACATCATGTCGCGTCCGATCGACGTCAGCCGCTACGGCCTCATCTACGCCGGCGCGCAGAAGAACATGGGACCGTCGGGCCTCACGCTGGTCATCGTGCGCGACGACCTGATCGGCCAGGCGCTGCCGATCACGCCGTCGGCGTTCGACCTGAAGCAGCAGGCCGACAACGACTCCATGCTCAACACGCCGCCCACCTTCGCCATCTACATCGCCGGGCTCACCTTCAACTGGATCAAGCGCCAGGGCGGCCTGGCGGCGATGGAGCGGCACAACCGCGACAAGGCCGCGGTGCTGTACGACTACCTCGAGACCACCTCCTTCTACGTCTGCCCGGTGGCCAGGGACGACCGTTCGCTGATGAACGTCCCCTTCAAGCTGCGCGACGACGCGCTGACCGACTCCTTCCTGAAGGGCGCTGAGGCGCGCGGCATGGTGCAGCTCAAGGGCCACCGCTCGGTGGGCGGCGTTCGGGCGTCGATCTACAACGCGATGCCGATCGAGGGAGTGAAAGCACTCGTCGCCTACATGAAGGAGTTCGAGAAGAATCAAGGATGAACCAAGGCCAGGGAGGCGCAATGGATCGGCTGTCGCATTTCAACGTGCTGGTGCTGAACCAGATCTCGCCGAACGGCCTCAAGCGGCTGCCGTCCGAGCGCTACACCGTGGGCAAGGACGTGCCGCATCCCGACGCGGTGCTGGTGCGCTCGGCCGACCTGCATGCGATGGACATCCCGGGCAGCGTCAGCGCCATCGCTCGCGCCGGCGCGGGCACGAACAACATCCCGGTCAAGGCGATGAGCCAGCGCGGCGTCCCGGTGTTCAACGCACCCGGCGCGAACGCCAACGCGGTGAAGGAGCTGGTGCTCACCGGCATGCTGCTGGCGGCACGCAACGTGCCACAGGCGCTGCGCTTCGTCGGCGGCCTGGACAGCGCCGACCCCGACATGGACCGCGCCGTCGAGGAAGGCAAGAAAGCCTTCGCCGGCTACGAGCTGGCCGGCCAGACGCTGGGCGTCGTCGGCCTCGGCAAGGTCGGCTGCCTGGTGGCCGACGCGGCCATCAAGCTCGGCATGAACGTGCTCGGCCACGATCCCGAGATCACCGTCGATGCGGCGTGGAGCCTGCCGGCGCAGGTGAAGAAGGCGCTCAGCGTGTCCGAGGTGCTGCGCAGCGCCAACTTCGTCAGCCTGCATGTGCCGCTGGTCGACGCCACCCGCCACCTGGTCAATGCCGACAACATCGGCCTGACGCGGCCCGGCACCGTGCTGCTCAACTTCTCGCGCGACGGCGTGGTCGACGATGCGGCCGTGCTGTCGGCGCTGGACCGGCGGCACCTCGGCTGGTACGTCTGCGACTTCCCCAGCCCGGCCATCGTGCGGCACGAGCGTGTCATCGCGCTGCCGCACCTGGGCGCGTCCACGCGCGAGGCGGAGGAGAACTGCGCCCTGATGGTGGTCGACCAGCTGCGCGACTACCTCGAGCACGGCAACGTGGCCAACGCGGTCAACTTCCCGTCGGTGGCCATGGCGCGCGAGTCGGCCTACCGCGTGGCCATCGCCAATGCGAACGTGCCCAACATGGTCGGCCAGATCTCCACCGCGATGGCACGCGCCGGCCTCAACATCCACAACATGGTCAACAAGTCGCGCGGCGACGTGGCCTACACGCTGGTCGATGTGGACAGTCCCATTTCGGCCAACGTGCTGAGCGACATCCAGGCGATCGAGGGGGTGCTGGCGGTTCGGTACCTGCCGCTGGCGGACTGACACCCGCGCGCACTAGGCCTTCGGAAACGCGATCATGTGATCCAGCTCCAGCCGGATCCCGATCGCTTCGTTGATCAGGTGATTGTGGTGCGAAGGCACCATCGACAGCACCCGCGCGCCGCTGTCGAGCTCGAGCGTGTACAGGATCTCCGCGCCGCGGAACGCCTTGTGCAGCACCTTCGCGCGCACGGGGCTCGCATCGTCGTGCACCACGTCGTCGGGCCGCAGCAGCAGGTCGATGCGGCTTCCGGGCGCGACCGGGGAGGCGTCGTGTGCGAAGCGGATCGCCTCGTCGCGCAACACTTCGCCGATCTCGATGCGCAGGCGGT
Organism: Piscinibacter sp. XHJ-5; assembly: GCF_029855045.1. GTDB lineage: Bacteria > Pseudomonadota > Gammaproteobacteria > Burkholderiales > Burkholderiaceae_C > Albitalea. The sequence continues at coordinate 1,338,264 of NZ_CP123228.1, read as the reverse complement.
TGGGTGCCAGCACCGTGCCGTCGACGAACACTCCCTGCCCGATGAAGTCGGCGACGAAGCGGTTGCCCGGGCGGTGGTACAGGTTGTAGGCGGTATCGATCTGCTGGATGCGGCCTTCGGCCATCACGGCGATCTCGTCGGCAATCGCGAAGGCCTCGTGCTGGTCATGGGTGACGAAAACCGCCGTCGTCCCGCTCTGCTTGAGGATGGAGCGCACCTCGGCGGCCAGTTGCTCGCGCAGCTCGACGTCGAGGTTGGAGAACGGCTCGTCGAGCAGCAGCAGCCGCGGCCGCGGCGCCAGCGCGCGAGCCAGCGCGACGCGTTGCTGCTGTCCGCCCGACAGCTCGTGCGGATAGCGGTGCGCCGCCGACGCCAGGCCCACGGTGTCGAGCAGCTGCCGCACGCGCTCGCCGTCGCTGGTGGCGCCGCGCAGCCCGAAGCCCACGTTGCGGGCGACGTCCAGGTGCGGGAACAGCGCGTAGTCCTGGAACACCATGCCGATGCGCCGCTGCTCCGGCGGCACATGCACCTGGCGGCTGCTCACCAGGGCACCGTCGATGCGGATCTGGCCGTCGGCGACACGCTCGAAGCCGCCGATGCAGCGCAGCACCGTGGTCTTGCCGCAACCCGAAGGACCGAGCAGGCAGCAGATCGTGCCCGCTTCGAGCGACAGGCTGAGGCTGTCGACGGTGCTGCGCGGGCCGTAGCGGTGTTGGATGCCGTCGAGGCGAAGGACCGGCGCGGCGTGGGTCGTCATGTCGGGCGCGTGAAAGCCCCCACCTTACACTGTCCGCGAACGACTCTCATTCGTGCTTCGCTCGAGCGCCTCGCGCCATGACGCTCATCGCCACCGCCCCGCCCCCCGAACCGACCGCCGCGATCCGGCCCCAGCCGCGCTGGCTCACGGGGCTGGCGGTGCTGGCGGCGCTGCTGGTGGCCGCCCCGGTGCTGTCGGTGGGCAGCAATGTCTTCAGCGGCGGCACCGCGGGCACCTGGTCGCATCTCGCGTCCACCGTGCTGCCCGACTACGTCATCACGACGCTGTGGCTGTGCCTGGGCGTCGGCGTGGGCGCGGCGATGCTCGGTGTCGGCGCGGCATGGCTGGTCACGCATTTCGAATTCCCGCTGCGCTCCACGTTCGAATGGGCCCTGGTGCTGCCGCTGGCGATGCCGGCCTACGTGATGGCCTACGCCTACACGGACCTGCTGCAGTTCGCCGGTCCGGTGCAGGGCGGGCTGCGTGCGGCTTTCGGCTGGTCGCGCGCCGACTACTGGTTCCCCGACGTGCGCACCACCGGCGGCGCCATGCTGATGTTCGCCGGCGTGCTCTACCCCTACGTCTACATGCTGACGCGCGCCGCACTGCTCGAACGCGGCGCCGGCATGCTGGAAGCCAGCCGCTCGCTGGGCCTCACGCCGTGGCAGAGCTTCGTGCGCGTGACCTTGCCGATGGCGCGGCCCGCGATCATCGGCGGCGTGACGCTGGCGCTGATGGAGACGCTGGCCGACTACGGCACGGTGTCGTACTTCGCGGTGCAGACCTTCACCACCGGCATCTACCGCGCCTGGTTCTCGCTCGGCGACCGCGTGGCAGCCGCGCAGCTGTCGATGTGCCTGCTGGGCTTCGTCGTGCTCGTGCTGGCCCTCGAGCGCGCATCGCGCGGGCGTGCGCGTTTCCACAGTCCGGGGATGCGGCGACATGTGCCGCGCGGCACGCCGCTGCGGGGCGCGCGGGCCATGCTGGCGATCGCCGGCTGCCTGCTGCCGCTGCTGATCGGCTTCGTCGTGCCCGGCGCGGTACTGCTGCGCATGGCGATCAACGAAGGCGACGCCCAGTTCGGCCCCCGCTTCGTCGAGCTCGCGCGCAACAGCTTCTCGGTGTCGGCCCTGACGGCGCTGCTTGCCGTGCTGCTCGCGCTGCTGGTGGCGTATGCGCGGCGGCTCGATCCACGGCCGCTGACCCGCATCGCACACGCCGCGGCCGGCATGGGCTATGCACTGCCCGGCTCGGTGATCGCGGTGGGGCTGCTGATTCCCCTCGCGCAAATGGACAACGCGCTGGCGCTGTGGCTGCGCGAGCATCTGGGCTGGAGCACCGGGCTGCTGCTCACCGGCGGCGTCAGCGCGCTGGTGTATGCCTACCTGGTCCGCTTTCTCACCGCTGCGCTGCAGACCGTGGATTCGTCGCTGCACCGCGTGACCCCGCACATGGACGACGCAGCCCGCAGCCTCGGCCTGACGCCGCCGCAGACCCTCCAGCGCGTGCACCTGCCGCTGCTGCGGCGCGGCCTGCTGACGGCCGGCCTGCTGGTGTTCATCGACGTCATGAAGGAGCTGCCGGCGACCCTGGTGGTGCGGCCGTTCAACTTCGACACCCTGGCGACGCAGGCCTACACGCTGGCCTCGGACGAACGCCTCGCCGAAGCGTCGACGGCCGCGGTCTGCATCGTGGCCGTCGGATTGCTGCCGATGATCGTGCTGTGCCGCCAGATCGCCAAGGAGCGGAACTGAGCGGCTCACCCGGAGCGCCTTCGGCGCTCCCCCTCAAGCGGGCACCGCCCCGACCGGCGAAGCCGGATCCGCGGCGGCCGGTCGTCGCCGGCTGCGCCGCCTCGATGGTCACCTCCAGCCGGCGCGGTCGTACACCTTCTGCGCTTGCACCGTGGTCGCCGCGAGCTGGCCGATCGGCAGCGTGTCGGCCTTGAAGTCGCCGAGCGTCTCGAGCGCCGGGTTGGCGATCTTGGCGGTCTTCACGACCGGCCATTCGTTGTTGCCGTTGGCGAAGTAGGCCTGTGCCTCGTCGCTCGCGAGGTACTCGAGGAACTTGACGGCGGCCTCCTTGTTGGGCGCCGTCTTCACGATGCCGGCGCCAGACACGTTGACGTGCGTGCCCCAGGTCTTCTGGTTGGGCCAGACGACCGACAGCTTCTTCATCACGTCCTGGTCCTCGGGCTTGGTCGAGCGCATGAGGCGCGCCAGGTAGTAGCTGTTCGAGATGGCCACGCCGCACTCGCCGGCAGCCACCGCCTTGAGCTGGTCGGTGTCCCCGCCCTTGGGCGCGCGCGCGAAGTTGGCGACCACGCCCTTGGCCCAATCCTCCGCCTTCGCCTCGCCGTTGTGGGCGATGACCGCCGCGCCCAGCGAGAGGTTGTACGGATGCGAGCCGGAGCGCACGCAGATCTGTCCCTTGAGCCGCGGATTCGCGAGGTCCTCGTAGGTCTGCACCCAGTCGCTGTTGACGGCGGCCTTGTTGTAGGCGATGACCCGCGCGCGAGTGGAGAACGCGGCCCAGGTGGGCGTGCGCAGCGACGGCGGAATGCGCGCCTCGATCAGCTTGGACGACAGCGGCTGGAACAGGCCCGCCTTGTCGGCGATCTCCAGGCGCGCGGCGTCGACGGTGATGAGGATGTCGGCCGGGCTGCTGGCGCCTTCGTTCTTGATCCGCTCGACCAGCTCTTCTTCCTTGCCGTCGAGCCGGTTGATCTTGATGCCGGTCTGCTTGGTGAAGTTGGCGTAGAGCGCCTCGTCGGTCTGGTAGTGACGCGCCGAGTAGATGTTCAGCGTCTGCTCCGCTTGGGCGCCGGCGGCAGCGCCGAGCAGCGCGACGGCCAGGCCGAGGGAGTGGCGAAGTCGGGTCATGGGTGTCTCGGGAAGTGGCGTCGTCGAATATTAACAGCAATGATTCTCATTCGAGGCTGATCCGCATCAAGCTCGCTCCTCGTGACTGCATCGGTGCCGACCCATGCCAGACTTCCTGTCTTCGCACCCTCGCCCGCTTTTTCCCATGCTGACCGTCAACAAACTGATTCCCCAAGGGCGCGGCCTCGCGCCGGCGCTGCTCAAGCGCGCCGCTTCCGTCGTGCTCGACTGGGACACGCGCCAGAAGAGCCGCTTCGATGCCGAGGACTCGCAGCAGCGCCGCCTGGGCGTGTTCCTGCCCCGCGGGACCGTGGTGCGCGGCGGCGACGTGCTGGTCGCCGAGGACGGCTCTCTCGTCCGCGTGAGCGCGACGCCGCAGGCGGTGATGGTGGTGCGCCCCCGCGACGGGCACGGCCCCTCGTTCGACCTGCTGCGCGCCGCCTATCACCTGGGCAACCGCCACGTGCAGCTCGAGCTCAAGCCCGACCGCCTGCAGCTCGAGCCCGATTCCGTGCTGGCCGACATGCTGCGCCACATGCACCTCGTCGTCACCGAGGAATCGGCGCCCTTCGAGCCGGAGGGCGGGGCGTACGCGGGGCATGCGGACCACGCGCACGGCGCCGATGACCGTCATGACCCGGAGGATGGGCATGGACACGATCACGGCCATGTGCACGGTCCCGGCTGCCAGCACGACCACTGAGCCATGCCGCGTGTCGTGAAGCCGCCGCGGCCGCTGTCCGCGGCGTCGCTGCTGCAGCTCATGTGGCTGGCCTCGCCCGCCCTGCCCGTCGGCGGGTTCAGCTACTCGGAAGCGCTGGAGGCGGCGGTCGAAGCCGGCCTGGTGCGCGACGAGACTGCCGCGGCCGATTGGCTGGAAGACCAGCTCGTGCTCGGCCTGGCCCGCAGCGACCTGCCCGTCGTGGCGCGCGCCACGGCCGCCTGGCAGCGCCGCGACATCGAAGCCGTCCGCGCATTGAACGACTGGTTCACGCACACGCGCGAGACCCGCGAGCTGCGCCAGCAGACGCACCAGATGGGCCGCTCGCTGGTCGAGTGGCTGAAGAACCGCGCCGGCGACGATGACCGCATCGCGGAGCTGGCACGCCTGTCCCCCGCACCGACCTGGCCGGCGGCATTTGCGCTGGCGGCCGCGGGCACCGGTGCGCCGCTGCGCGAGGTCCTGCTGTGCTTCGCCTTCGGCTGGGCCGAGAACCTGGTGCAGGCGGCGCTGAAGGCGGTCCCGCTGGGACAGAACGCCGGCCAGCGCATCCTCGGTCGGCTGAGCGCCGCCATCCCTGCCGCGGTCGATCAGGCTCTGCAGCAGGCGGACAGCGACCGACAGGCCCACACGCCGATGCTGGCCATCCTGTCGGCCCAGCACGAAACACAATACTCCCGACTCTTCCGCTCCTGACATCCCCGCCATGACATCCCGCCTGCACTCCATTCCCGGTCGCACCAAGCACCTGCCTCCGCTGCGCGTCGGCGTCGGCGGCCCCGTCGGCTCCGGCAAGACGACCCTGGTCGAGATGCTGTGCAAGGCGATGCGCGAGCGCTACGACCTCGTCGTCGTCACCAATGACATCTACACCAAGGAAGACCAGCGCCTGCTCACCGTGGCCGGCGCGCTGCCGGCCGAACGCATCATGGGGGTCGAGACCGGCGGCTGCCCGCACACCGCGATCCGCGAGGACGCGTCGATCAACCTGGAGGCGGTGGACCGCATGCTCGAGAAGTTCCCGGACGCCGACATCGTGTTCATCGAATCCGGCGGCGACAACCTGGCCGCCACCTTCAGCCCCGAGCTGTCGGACCTCACGCTTTACGTGATCGACGTCGCCGCCGGCGAGAAGATCCCGCGCAAGGGCGGCCCGGGCATCACCAAGAGCGATCTCTTCGTCATCAACAAGACCGACCTCGCGCCCCACGTGGGGGCCGACCTGGGCGTGATGGAAGCCGACACGCGGCGCATGCGCGGCACACGGCCCTTCGTGATGACCAACCTGAAGACACGATCGGGACTGGACGAGGTGATCGCCTTCATCGAGACCAAGGGGATGCTCGCTACAGCCACCCCAGCCGCCTGAAGCGCCGCCACAGCAGGCTGCAGGCGACGACGATGGTGCCCAGCGCCATCGGATAGCCGAACTTCCATTTCAGCTCGGGCATGTGCTCGAAGTTCATGCCCCAGATGCCGGCGAATGCCGTGGCGATCGCGAAGATGCCGGCCCAGGCGGCGAGCTGCTTGGTCGTCTCCGACTCCTCGATGGTCACCATCGACAGGTTGACCTGGATCGCCGTGCCGATGGTGTCGCGCAAGGTGTCCAGCGCCCCGTTGATGCGCACCAGGTGGTCGTACACGTCGCGGAAGTACTCGCGGCTGCCTTCGCAGACGCTGGGCACGCGTCCGCTCCACAGCTTGCTGGCCGATTCCATCAGCGGCGTCACCGCATGCCGCACGGTCATGATGCGGCCCTTCAGCTGGTACAGGTGCTCGATGTTGGCGCGCGCCGAGCCGCGCACGAAGATCTGGCCCTCGATGTTCTCGAGCTCGCTTTCGAGCGCATCGATGATCGGAAAGTAGCGGTCGACCACCGCATCCATCACCGCGTAGAGCACATAGCCGGAACCGTGTTTCAGCAGGTGCGGCTCGCGTTCGGCCCGCTCCCGCACGCCCAGCAGGTGCTGCGTGCTGCGGTTGCGGATCGAGAGGATGAAGTTGCGGCCGACGAAGAGGTTGACCTCTCCGACGCGCAGCTCGTCGGTGGCAGAGAACTCCACCGTGTGGACCACGGCGAAGAGCATGTCGGCGTACTCCTCCACCTTCGGTCGCTGGTGCCCATGCCGCGCATCCTCGACGGCCAGGTCGTGGAGCGCGAACTCTCTCTGCATGACGAGAAGCTCGGGCTCGGTGGCATCGCGCAGCGCCACCCAGACGAAGCAGCCCGGCCGGTTCAGGTAGTCACTGATGTCGCCGACCGGGATGTCGGCGAGCTTCTTTCCATCCTGGTAGGCGACGCAGTTGATCAGCATGGCGGGCACTTCCTCTCACGGGTCGGGTGAGAGCATCTTGGCACGACCGCACCTCAGATCTGCACCCGCGTCCCGAGCTCGATCACGCAGTTGTTGGGCAGGCGGAAGAATTCGGCCACGCTGCCGGCGTTGCGCGACATCGCCGCAAACAGTGCCTCCCGCCAATGGGCCATGCCGGCTCCGCGGGTGGGCACCACGGTCTCGCGACTGAGGAAGTAGGAGGTCTCGAACAGGTTGATGTCCAGGCCGTGCGGGCGGCACAGCGCCAGCGCCTTCGGAATGTCGGGCGTGTTCTTGAAGCCGTAGTTCACGCACACCCGCCAGAAGCCGCGTGCCAGCGGCGTGACCCGGACACGGTCATCGAACGACACCCAGGGCCGGTCGTGGAACACCACGCTGAGGATCACGTTGCGCTGGTGGAGCACGCGGTTGTGCTTCAGGTTGTGCAGCAGCGCCTGCGGAACGGTGTCGGGATTGGCGACGGCATAGACCGCGGTGCGCGGCGCGCGGGGGAGGTCTTCGCCGGCGAGGGCCTCCACGAAGGCCTGCAGCTCGGGGTCCTCGCTGCGGATGCTGTCGATCAGCAGCTCGCGGCCCCGCTTCCAGGTCGCCATCACGACGAAGATCGCCGCGCCGGACACCAGCGGAAACCAGCCTCCGTCGAAGAACTTCAGCGAACAGGCCGCGACCAGCACGACGTCGAGCCCGAGGAACACCGCCGTGGCGGCCGCCGCCAGCAGCCACGGATAGCCCCAGGCGTGGCGCACCACGAAGAAGGTGAGCAGCGTGGTGATCAGCATCGTGCCCGTCACCGCGATGCCGTATGCAGCCCCCAGCGCCGACGAGCTGCCGAAGCCCACCGTGGCCGCCAGCACGGCGACCAGCAGCGCCCGGTTCACCTCCGGCATGTAGATCTGGCCAGCCTCCTTCGCCGAGGTGTGCTGGATGCGCATGCGCGGCAGGAAGCCCAGCTGCATGGCCTGCCTGGTCATGGAGTACGCGCCGGAAATGACGGCCTGCGAGGCGATCACCGCGGCACAGGTCGCCAGCACGACGGCCGGAAGGATCCAGGCGGGCGCAAACAGGCGGAAGAAGGGATTGGCGAGCGCCGAAGGGTCTCGCATCAGCAGCGCACCCTGCCCCATGTAGTTCAGCGCCAGCGACGGCAGCACGATGGCCAGCCACGCGAGGCGGATGGGCCGCTTGCCGAAGTGACCCATGTCGGCGTAGAGCGCTTCCGCCCCGGTGAACGCCAGCACGATGGCGCCCACGGCGAGGAACAGCGCCCAGCCCTGCGAACGCAGGAAGGCGATTGCCTGCAGCGGATTCAGCGCCGCGAGGATGGCCGGCTGTTGCGCGATCTGCTCGATGCCGGTCCATGCGAGCACCGCGAACCACACCGCGATCACCGGACCGAACAGGCGGCCCACCGCGCCCGTGCCGCGGCGTTGCACGAGGAACAATCCCGCCAGCACGCCGACGGCGATCGGCAGCACGAAGGGCTCGAGCCCCGGGGCGACGACCTCGAGGCCTTCCATCGCCCCGAGCACCGAGATGGCCGGCGTGATGACGCTGTCGCCATAGAACAGCGAGGCACCGAAGACGCCGGCCAGCAGGAGCACCTGGCGGCGCCGCGCCGTCGTGCCGGCCGCATGCGATGCCAGCGCCGTGAGCGCCATGACGCCGCCTTCACCGCGGTTGTCGGCGCGCAGGATCAGCACCACGTATTTCAGCGTCACGATCGCCATCAGTCCCCAGAAGATCACCGAGACCGCGCCGACGACGTGGGGCGCATCGAGCGGCACGCCGGCCGGGCCGAAGATCTCCTTCATCGTGTAGAGCGGACTGGTGCCGATGTCGCCGTACACGACGCCGATGGCACCCACGGTAAGCGCCGCAAGGCCTTGCCGGCCCGAGGAAGAGTTCATGCGCCGTTATCGGGGCGGGCGCATCAGGAACGCATAAGGGTGGCGGCTACTCGTCCGCCAGGCGATAGCCCACGCCGGTCTCGGTCAGCAGATGCCGCGGCTCCGCCGGATTGCGCTCGATCTTGGCGCGCAGCTGCGCCATGTACAGGCGCAGGTAGTGCGTGTGGTCCGTGAACTCCGCGCCCCACACCTCGCCCAGCAATTGACGGTGCGTGACGACCCGCCCCGCGCTGCGCACCAGCCTTGCCAGCAGCGCGAACTCGGTGGGCGTGAGGTGCAGCACCCGGCCGTCGCGCTCCACGCGGCGGGTCTCGAGGTCGATGCGAAGATCCTCCAGCTCGTGGCGCGTGCAAGCGGCGGCGAGCGCGGTGCCGCGGTGGCGCAATGCCACGCGGATGCGGGCGAGCAGTTCGCCGACGCTGAACGGCTTGGTGAGGTAGTCGTCGGCGCCCGCGTCGAGCAGCTCGATCTTCTGCGCTTCCTGGTGCCGCGCCGACACGACCACGATCGGCATCGCACTCGTGCGCCGTACTTCGCGCACCAGCACCGCGCCGTCGCCGTCCGGCAACCCGAGGTCGAGCACGACGACGTCCGGCGATGCATGGCGCAGCAGCGCCGACGCTTCGCTGACCGACACCGCCGTGGTGACCTCGAAGCCTTCCACCGCGAGCGACGATTGCATCAACGCGCGAATCTCGCGGTCGTCCTCGACGACGAGCACCTTGAGGCTCATGTCGCCGCGCCTTGCGAGGGCTGCTTCTCCACGGGCAGCGCGAGGCGGAAGCTGCTGCCGCCGCTGCGCCGGCGGCGGACGTCGAGCCGGGCGCCATGCGCCTGCGCGATCGCACGGCACACGGCGAGGCCCAATCCGACCCCTCGCCGCGCATGCCCGGCGTCGCCGCGCACGAAGGGCTCGAAGAGGTGCGCCGCGTCCTCGGGGGCGACGCCGGGGCCGCGATCCTTCACGCAGACGCACAGCTCGCGGGCATCGTGCGAAATCTCGATCTCGACCGGTCCGTCGCTGTACTTCAGCGCGTTGTCGAGCAGGTTCTCCAGCAGCTGCGCCAGCAGCACGGCGTCGGCGCGCACCAGGGGAAGCCCGGCAGGGACACGCGAGCCGATGGGCCGCGTCGGATGGCGCTGGCGGATCCGCGCCAGCACCGCGCCGACGATTTCTTCCAGCGACTCCCAGTCGCGCCGGAGGGTCAGCGCATCGCCGGACAGGCGCACCAGCTGCAGCGTGTTCTCGGTGAGCGTCGCCAGGCGGTCGGCCTCGTGCTCGATGCTGGCGAGCAGCCGGTCCTGTGCGGATTCGTCCAGGCGCATGCGCTGCGAGCGCAGCGAGGACGCCGCGCCGACGATGGTCGCCAGCGGCGTGCGCAGGTCGTGTGAGACCGCGGCCAGCAGCGTGGTCTGGATCTGCTGCCGTTGCGCGTCCACCCGGGCGGCCTGCATGGCCGACTGCAGGCGCAGCCGCCACACCGCCTGGGCCAGCAGTGCGCACAGGGCCTGGGCGTGATCCCGTGATTCGACGTCCGCGGCAACGGCCGGCAGCACACGCGCGGCGCCGACGACGCGGCCACTGCCACCCAGCGGCACATACCACGCGTCGAGCCCGGGCCATCGCGCGGTTCCCGGGCCGAGCACCGCCGCCTCGGTCATGCAGCAGCGCAACGCATCGCGATGCTCGTCCGCCGCGCCGCGCGGCGCGCCGTCGTCATCGGCGAGGACCAGCGTGCAGGGCCCGGCAAAGGCAGCCGCCAATGCGCGTTCACCGATGGCGCCCACCTCCGGCTCCGACGCGGCGGCGGCCAGGTCGACCGCCACCGCCTGCAGGTGACGCGCACGCCGTTCGTTGCGCCGCGCGACCTCGGACTGGCGGCGCAGGGCCGACGAGAGGGAGTTGATGAGCACCGCCACGGCGAGCATCGTCGCCAGGGCGATGAAGTGCTCGTGGTGCTCGACGGCCAGCGTGTAGCGCGGCGGGACGAACAGGAAGTTCAGCGCGACGACGCTGCCGCAGGCGCAGATGACGGCCGGCACCCAGCTCAGCGTGTACGCCGCCACGACGACCGCGAGCAGGTAGATCATCGCCTGGCTGGTCAGCGAGACCTCCGCGTCCAGCCCGACCGCGATCAGGGTTGCCGCGACCCACAGCGCAGGCACGATCGCCCACGGGCGCCAGCCCGCGGCGACCTCACGCTCGAGTGGTGTTGCACCCATGGCGCCGAGCGTACCCGCCGGCGCATCAGGATCGCATCAGCGCAATCCGATGCTTCCCTGCAGCGCCCGCACCGCACCCGCGCCGATCGACGCGCCGAAGCGCTTGACCAGCCGCTCGGCGATGTTCTCCTTCGGCGTGTAGTCGATGATCTCCTCGGCCTTGACGACTTCGCGCGCCACGTAGTCGAGGTTGCCCAGCTTGTCGGCCAGGCCGTTCTTCACCGCCTCCTCGCCGTTCCAGTACAGGCCCGAGAAGGTGTCGGCCGTTTCCTTCAGCCGCTTGCCGCGGCCCTCCTTCACGACGCGGATGAATTGCTTGTGAATCTGGTCGATCATCGCCAGCGTGTACTCGCGCTGCTTGGCGTTTTCGGGCGAGAACGGGTCGTTCATGCCCTTGTTCTCGCCGGCGGTGTACAGGCGCCGCTCGATGCCGAGCTTTTCCATGGCGCCGGTGAAGCCGAAGCCGTCCATCAGCACGCCGATCGATCCGACGATGCTCGCCTTGTCGGTGTAGATCTCGTCGGCCGCGACGGCGATGTAGTACGCGCCCGACGCGCACATCTCCTCGACCACCGCATAGACCTTCTTGCGGTGCACGGCCTTCAGCCGGCGAATCTCGTCGTTGATGATGCCGGCCTGCACCGGGCTGCCGCCCGGCGAATTGATGCGCAGCACGATGGCCTGGGCACCCGAGTCCTCGAAGGCGGTCTTCAGCGCGCTGACCAAGTGCTCGGCGCTCGCCTCCGCATCGACCGCGATCTCGCCGCGCACTTCGATCAGTGCGGTGTGCGGACCGGTGGGCACGTTGGCGGCGCGGCGCGCATTGACGAAGGACAGCACCAGCATCAACAGCAACACGAACCACATGATGCGGAAGAACACCCGCCAGCGGCGCTCGCTGCGCCTGTCCTTCATGTAGTCGCTGGCGAACTGCTCGATCACGTGGTCCAGCGAGCGCGGGACGGCCGCCGCCGCGGCGGTGTTCGCCGCCGGTGCGGTGAAGCTGGGCTCGGCCTTGACCGGAGGCGGCGTGGGCCCGGAACCGGGCAGATCGTCTTGCGGATTCATCGGGGGCTTTCGAAGGCGGGGGGCGCGAGGCGCGGCGGGAAGTCAGTCGGCGAACGCCGGCCGGGTGTCGCGGGAAGGATACCAATACACCTGCCCGTCATGCTCCTCAACCCTCAGCGCAGTGAGCTTGCCGCGCCCGCACGGGCCGCCGATGCACTGGCCGTTGCCCGGCAGGTAGGCCGCGCCGTGGATGGAGCACAGGATGAACTCGCGAGCGCTGTCGAGGAACTCGCCCGGCTGCCAATCCATCTCGGTGGGCACGTGCACACAGCGGTTCAGGTACGCCACCACCTGACCGTCGAAGCGCAGCACGAAGGCGCGCGCGGGCTGGCGGAAATGCAGCACGTCGAACACCAGCGCCGTCCCGCGCTCGGCCAGATCGGCCGCGCCGCACAGCCGCTGCGGCGGCAGATCGAACGTGTCAGGCATGCTGCGCAAGCCAATCGTGCAGATCGGTCATCGAATGCGCGACGTGCAGCGGCGCGAAGGACTCGAACGCCGCGGGCTCGTGAGCGCCGTAGCCGACGCCGATGCTGGCGGCGCCGGCATTGGCGGCCAGCTGCAGGTCGTGGGTCGTGTCGCCCACCATCAGCGTGCGCTCGGCGTCGACGCCGAACTCGCGCATCAGCTCGACCAGCATGCGCGGATCCGGCTTGGAGGCGGTTTCGTCCGCGGTGCGCGTGCCGTCGAACACGCCCTTCAGCTGCACGCTGGAAAGCGCCTCGTCGAGCCCGCGCCGTGACTTGCCGGTCGCCACGCCGAGCCAGTGGTGGCGCGCCTTCAGCGACTGCAGCATCGCCAGCGTTCCTTCGAACAGCACGACCTCGTGCTGGCGTGCGAAGTAGTGGTGGCGATAGCGGTTGCCGAGCTCGGGATAGCGCTCGCGCGCCAGCCCCGGGGCCGCATGCTGCAGCGCCTCGACCAGGCCCATGCCGATGACGTAGCTCGCATCGCGGTCGCTGGGCACGGGCACGCCGACGTCGGCGCACGCGGCCTGGATGCAGCGCGTGATCAGCGCGGTGGAGTCGAACAGCGTGCCGTCCCAATCGAAGACGACGAGGTCGAACCGGCGGGGACGGGTCATGAGGGGAGTACTTCGAGCAGGGCCTGGAAATCGGACGGAAGCGGCGCCTCGAGCTCGATTGTCTCGCCGCTCGCAGGATGCTCGAATCGCAGCAGGCGGGCGTGCAGGAACATGCGGTCGAAGCGGCGCCCGGGCAGCGCTTCGCCGCGCGCCAGCGCCTTGTTCAGGGCGAAGTCGCCATACTTCTCGTCGCCGGCGATCGGATGGCCTTCGTGTGCGAGGTGCACGCGGATCTGGTGCGTGCGGCCGGTCTTGATGGTGACGTCGAGCAGCGTGAAGCCGGCAAACCGCTTCGCCACCTTCACCAGCGTGATCGAGCGGCGTCCCTGCTCGGGATCGGACGTTCGCACGCGGCGCTCGCCTTCGGCGGTGAGGAACTTGTGCAGCGGCACGTCGATGACCTTCTTCGACGCGGGCCACGCGCCCTGCACCAGGGCGGCGTAGGTCTTGCCCGTCTCGCGGCTGCGGAACTGGTCCTGGAGCGCGGTCAGCGCGGAGCGCTTCTTGGCCAGCAGCAGCAAGCCCGAGGTTTCCTTGTCGAGCCGGTGCACCAGCTCCAGGAAGCGCGCCTGGGGCCGCGCCTGTCGCAGCTGCTCGATGACGCCGAAGCTCACACCGCTGCCGCCGTGGACCGCGACGCCGGCCGGCTTGTCGACCGCGACGAGCTGGTCGTCCTCGTAGACCACCGGGAATTCGCGCGGCGGCGCCGCGGGCTCGGCGCTGCGATCGGCCAGCCGCACCGGCGGCACGCGCACCTCGTCGCCGATCGCCAGCCGCGTGTCGGCGGCGGCCCGCCCCTTGTTGACCCGCACCTCGCCCGAGCGGATGACTCGGTACACGTGCGTCTTCGGAACGCCCTTGAGCAGCTTCAGCAGGAAATTGTCGAGGCGCTGTCCGTCGGCGCCCTCGTCGATGCGCAGCCGGGTGACGGCCGGCGTGGCCTGCGGCACGCTCGCACGCCCCGCGGACGAGACGGCCTTTGTCTTCGCAGCCGGTTTGCCCCCTATAATGCGTTGCACCACGTTTGCGATGTAAGTGATTGATTTTCCTGAGTTTACTCGGGGCACTTCAGAGCAGACGGGGCGGCTGGCGCAAGGCGCGCCTGCGACAAGGTGATGCAACGCTTCTCGGCGTACGGCGGGCACCGTCCCCAAGTGACGAGGCGGCCGACAGCCGGCAAGCGGCAGAGCAAACGTAGAACGAACCACAAAGGCTCCCGAGCCCCGAGACACAAGGTTTTCAGGCAGAAGACACGGACCAGCCGGCCGCAAGGCCTTCAGCCCCGCCACTTCCACCCGCGTCCAGTGACCACGCGAATGCCGTCCCCGAAACTCCCGTCCCCGCGCACGCTGCGCTCGCCCCAGGCGGTCCTGTCGACCCCGGGCGAAGCCTTCCCGTGCGCGGCCGGCCGAGGGTGGCGGACCCGGCCCCCACGCGCGGCTGCGCCCTCGCCCACCCGGCGATACGGCGCAGCGCGGCGGGCGCCCCTCGCTTCCCGCACTGCCACGCACGCGCCAACGCTGCCCGCCTGATCGCGGTTCGATCGGCAGGCAGTCCAGGGCGATTCCTTCTTCGGTTCTCCACGTTTCTCGTGCATCGATGAGTCGCCGCTGAACGATCGGTGGCGACGTGACGAGCCTGCCTCCCGAACGGGGGCGGCAAAGGAGTGCACATGAAACGCATGCTGATCAACGCGACGCAGCCGGAAGAGCGGCGCCTCGCGATCGTCGACGGCCAGAAGCTGCTCGATTTCGAGACCGAGATCGAGGGTCGCGAACAGCGCAAGGGCAACATCTACAAGGCGGTCGTGACTCGCGTCGAGCCCTCGCTCGAGGCCTGCTTCGTCGACTACGGCGAGGATCGCCACGGCTTCCTGCCGTTCAAGGAAATCTCGCGCAACTACTTCCGCGACGGCGTCGACGTGCGCTCGGCGCGCATCCAGGACGCGATCAAGGAAGGCGACGAGCTCCTGGTGCAGGTGGAGAAGGAGGAGCGCGGCAACAAGGGCGCGGCGCTCACCACCTTCGTGTCGCTAGCCGGCCGATACCTGGTGCTCATGCCCAACAACCCGCGCGGCGGCGGCGTGTCGCGCCGCATCGAGGGCGAGGACCGCGAGGAGCTGAAGGAAAACCTCGACCAGCTCGAGTACCCCAAGGGCATGAGCCTGATCGCGCGCACCGCCGGCATCGGCCGCAGCGCACCCGAGCTGCAGTGGGACCTGAACTACATGCTCAAGCTGTGGACCGCGATCGACGGCGCGGCCAAGGGCGGCAAGGGCGCGTTCCTGATCTACCAGGAGTCGTCGCTGGTCATTCGCGCGATCCGCGACTACTTCACTGCCGACATCGGCGAGATCCTGATCGACACCGACGACATCTTCGATCAGGCGCAGCAGTTCATGAACCATGTGATGCCGGAGACGGCGAACAAGGTCAAGCGCTACCGCGACGACGCGCCGCTGTTCTCCCGTTTCCAGATCGAGCACCAGATCGAGACCGCGTTCTCCCGCACGGTGAACCTGCCATCGGGCGGCGCCATCGTCATCGACCATACCGAGGCGCTGGTCTCGGTCGACGTGAACTCGGCGCGGGCCACCCGGGGCAGCGACATCGAGGAAACCGCCACTCGCACCAATCTCGAGGCGGCCGACGAGATCGCGCGGCAGATGCGGCTGCGCGACCTCGGCGGCCTCATCGTCGTCGACTTCATCGACATGGAGGAGTCGAAGAACCGCCGCGAGGTCGAGACCCGGCTGCGCGATGCGCTGCGCCAGGACCGCGCCCGGGTGCAGTTCAGCTCGATCTCCAAGTTCGGCCTGCTGGAGCTCAGCCGCCAGCGCCTGCGCCCGGCCTTGAGCGAAGGCAGCCACATCACCTGCCCGCGCTGCAACGGCACCGGCCACATCCGCGACACCGAATCGTCGGCCCTGCAGATCCTGCGCATGGTCCAGGAGGAGTCGATGAAGGACAACACCGCCGCCGTGCATGTGCAGGTGCCGGTGGAGGTCACCTCCTTCCTGCTCAACGAGAAGCGCACCGAGATCACCAAGATCGAGATGAAGCAGCGCGTGACCGTGCTGCTGGTGCCCAACAAGAACCTCGAGACGCCGAACTACCGCCTGGAGCGCCTGCGCCACGACGACCCGCGCCTGGAGAACCTGCAGGCCAGCTACACGATGGTCGACGAGGCCGAAGAGGAAGTCGGCTTCACGCGCCGCGAAAAGGCCAAGGCCAAGCAGGAGCCGGTGATCAAGGGCATCCTGCCCGACACCTCCGCACCCGTCGCGCCGCCCAAGGCCGAGCCCGTGCCGGTCGTCGTGCCGGCACCGGCGCCGGTGGCCGCCGCCGCAAGGGTGGAGCCGGCCGGTGCCGGATTCTTCGGCTGGATCAAGAAGCTCTTCGGCGCCGCCGAGCCGGCGCCGGCCGTCACGACCCCGGTGTCCGTGGCCGCGACGGCGTCCGAAGCGGGCGAGCGGCGCGAAGGCCGCGGCGAGCGGGGCCGCGGTGGCCGCGGCGAGCGCGACAAGCGCGAAGGCCGGCGCGGCGAGCGGACCGCGGGTGAAACGCAGCGAGCGGCCTGCCGGGAGCGCGGCGAACGCGCGGAGCGCGGCGAACGCGGTGAGCGCGGCGAACGCGGTGAGCGCGGCGAACGCGGCGAGCGCGGGGGTCGCGATGGCCGCGGCCGCCGCGGCGAACGCACCGAGGAAGGGGTGAGCCCCGATACTGCGAAGGTGGCCGCCGAGGAGCGCGGAGCACGGCCTGAGCGGGCCGAGCGCGGCGAGGCGCGTGGTGAGCGCGGCGAAGGCCGCCGCGGACCACGTCCCGAGCGCGAACAGCGCCGTCCGGCGGTGCCTGCCGAAGCGGCCAACGACGAGACCGTCCAGGCCTTCGTCGACACGGTGCCCGGCATCGAGAGCACGGAGGGCGCCGGCGAAGGGCGCGAGGGCGGACGCCGGCGACGTCGCGGCCGCGGCGGACGCGATCGCGACGACGCACGCCAGGGCAACGGTGCGGCAGCGCCCGAAGGCACGGTCGAGGCCGCGGCCGAAGTGCCCTTCACCGCCGTGGCGGTCGACTCCGACGCCGATGCGGCCCCGGTGAGCGGCACGGCTGCTGCAACCGACGACGGCCTGCCGCCCGGGGAGACCGGCGAGCGCGAAGGCGGTCGCCGCCGCCGCGGCCGGGATCGCCATCGCCGCGAGCGTCGCGAGGACGAGACGCCCACCGGCGTCGAGGCGGCATCTGCCGTCGCATCCCTCGAGGTACCGGCCGCGGCGCAAGTCGATGTCGGCGCGGTCGAGGCGGTTGCCGAGGCGCAGCAGCGTGCAGAGGTTTCGCCTGCTCTGCCGGCCACGCCGGAGATCGAGCCGGTCCACGTGGCCGCGGCCCCCGCGCCGGCCGTCGTCGCCCCGTTCCGTCTGCCGACGGACGAGCTGCAAGCCGTTGCCGAGGCAGCGGGGCTGCAGTGGGTCAACTCCGATGCCGAGAAGATCCGCGCTGCCCAGGAAGCCATGGCCAGCGAGCCCAAGCCGATCCACGTGCCGCGCGAGCCGAAGCCGGTCGTCGCCGTTGACGAAGGCCCCCTGGTGCTGGTCGAGACGCGCAAGGACCTGACGCAGTTCAAGCTGCCGTTCGAGACCACACAAGGCTCGCAGCCCCAGGCCTGACGCCAGCCGCGGCCCACCGGCCACGCCGCCGCGGCTCACGCCCGGCGGCGTTTTTCATGGCTCACGGCAGACGTTCGAGGGCTTGCATGTACGTGGCGTGGTGCATCAGCTCGTCCCACGGCAGCGGAGCACTCTGCGGCAGCAGGTCCAGCCGCCGCGCCTCGCTGTGCGGGTCGGCCTGCCAGCGGCCCTGCTCCAGCGCCTGCTGAAGACCGTCGAGCAGCTCGTCGACCGGCCTGCCGCCGTCGACCTTCGACTGGTTGCACAGCAGCACCATGTCGCAACCCGCGTTCAGCGCGGCAATGCCGCCTTCCACGGGACTGCCGGCCACGCGGGCGCCTTCCATGCTGAGGTCGTCGCAGACGATGGCTCCGGCGTAGCCCATCTGCCCGCGCAGGATCTCCTTCAGCCAGCGCGGCGAGAAGCCGGCCGGCAGCTTGTCGACCTTCGGGAAAGTGACGTGCGCCGGCATCACGCAGGTGAGCGCCGAGGACAGCCAGTCGTAGGGGCGCGCGTCATCGGCCAGGATTTCTTCGAGCTTGCGATCATCGACGGCGCGCGCCACGTGGGAATCGGCCACCGCGTAGCCGTGGGCCGGGAAGTGCTTGCCGCAATTGGCCATGCCCGATCGCATCAGGCCCAGCATCAGCCCTTGTGCCAGCACGGTCACGACGCGCGCATCGCGATGGAAGGCGCGGTCTCCGACGACTTCGCTGCGCTCGTGGTCCAGGTCCACCACCGGCGTGTAGCTGAGCTCCACGCCGCAGGCGCGCAGCTCGGCGCCGAGCACGTAGCCGGCCGAGATGGCCGCGTCGACGGCGCGCATCGCATCCTGCATCCACAGCTCACCGAATCTGCGCATGGCGGGCAGGTGGGTGAAGCCGTCGGTGCGGAACCGCTGCACGCGGCCGCCCTCGTGGTCGACCGTGATGAGCACGTCCGGTCGCAGCGCCTTCACTTCCGCCGTCACCTCGGTGAGCTGACGCCGGTCCTGCCAGTTGCGGGTGAAGAAGATCAGGCCGCCGGTCAGCGGATGCTGAAGGCGCCTGCGATCGTCGTCGTTCAGCGTGTGGCCGGCGATGTCGAGGATGACGGGGGAGTGGTTCATTCGGGGGTGCTGTTCTTTTCGACGACGACGAAGGACGCGGCGTACTCGGACTCGTCGCTGACCGTGACGTGCGCCGTGAGCCGGCGAGCCTCGAACCAGTCGGCGAGCTCGCCATGCAGGCGCACGACGGGCTTGCCGCTGCGCTCGTTGAGGATCTCGCAGGCACGCCAGGTCATGGGCATGCGCATGCCGAGCCCGATCGCCTTGGAGAAGGCTTCCTTGGCCGAGAAGCGCGTTGCCAGGTAGGAGATGCCGCGCTTCTCGGCCTTGGCGCGGCGGTCGCGGAAGACATGGATCTCGTTCGGACCGAGCACCTTCTCGGCGAAGCGGTCGCCGCGCCGCTGGAGCGTGGCCTCGATGCGCCGGATGTCGCAGACGTCCGTGCCGATGCCGTGGATCATCGTGCGCTGGCCTTCCGGATGCAGCGCAGGTAGTCCTTCACGGTCTCCGCGAGGCCCAGCTCCAGCGCATCGGCGATCAGCGCATGGCCGATCGACACTTCCTGCACTCCCGGCACCGCGGCCAGGAAGTCGGCGAGGTTGTCGCGGTTGAGGTCGTGCCCGGCGTTCAGCTCCAGTCCCTCGCGCAGTGCGGCCTGCGCGGTGGCAGTGAACGCGGCCAGCACATCGGCCTGCAGCGGCGTGCCGTGCGCACGTGCGTAGGTCTCGGTGTACAGCTCGACGCGATCGGCGCCCAGCTCGCGCACCGCCCGCATCGCGCCGGGCAGCGGGTCCATGAACAGGCTCACGCGCACGCCCAGCGAGCGCGCTTCGGTGATCACCGGCGCGAGGCGCGAAGCGTCCTGCGGGAACGTCCAGCCGTGGTCCGACGTGGCCTGGCTCGTTTCGTCGGGCACGAAGGTGCATTGGTGCGGCCGCACCGCGCGCACGAAGTCCATCAGGTTGTGGAACGGATTGCCCTCGATGTTGAACTCGGCCTGGGGCCACTGCTTCATCAACCCGGCCAGCTCGTGCACGTCGTGGGCGCGGATGTGACGCTCGTCCGGACGCGGGTGGACGGTGATGCCTTGAGCGCCAGCCTGCAAGGCGAGGGTCGCCGCCCGCGTGACGCTCGGGATGCCGAGCGCGCGCGTGTTGCGCAGCAGCGCGACCTTGTTGAGATTGACCGACAGCGCGGTGACTCCGCGCTTCTCGTCGAGGCCGGTGGTGAGCAGTGGATTCATGGTCGGTTCATCTCTCGAGGCTTTGCACGTCGAGCATCACCTGGCGGGTGCGCAGCACGGGGCTGCCCAGATGATAGTGAAGCAGCGCCCGCAGCATCGTCCTCAGCTCCGGCAGCGCCGAGGCGCTGGCTTGCTGCAGCGCCGCGACGCTGCCGTGCGAGAGGGCGGCCTGCAAGCCGATGAGCACCGTGCCGCAGACCTGCACTTCGTCGCTGCGCGGCGCCGCCACGCCGGCTTCGGGCAACAAGGCGTACCCGGCGTCCTGGCGGACATCCTCCTGTGTCAGCGTGACCAGGCTCAGGTCGGGCAGCACGCCGATCTCCTTGAGCAGGCGCAGCTCGAAAGCGCGCAGCGCGGCCTGCACCTTCAGGTCGTCGGCGTCGGCCAGGCACGGCAGCGTCTGCGCGTACGTATCGAACAGCAGCGGATGCGGATCGTGGCGCGCCATCAGCTTCATCAGCAACTCGTTCAGGTAGAAGCCGCTGAACAGGGCCGCTCCGGTGAGCATGGCGGCGCCGCCGGCCCACTCCGCGCTGCGCAGGTTCTGCACCTCGCTGACCGCTTCTTCGCCTGCTTCCGACTTGGGAACGCGGCCGAGGGCCACGTTCAGGCGCTGGAACGGCAGCAACACCGGACGCAGCTGCGAATACGGGCGCTTGGCGCCTTTGGCGGCCGCGGCCACGCGGCCCTGCTCGCGCGTGAACAGATCGAGGATCAGGCTGGTCTCGCTCCAGTCGTAGCGGTGCAGCACATAAGCCGTCAGCGACGACGGCGCCCGCGGCGCGCGAGTCACCATCTCACTCGTAGCCGTAGCTGCGCAGATGCTCTTCGTCGTCGGCCCAGCCCGAGCGAACTTTCACCCACAGCTCGAGGAACACCTTGGCGTCCATCAGCGTCTCGAGCTCCTGGCGAGCCTCGCTGCCGATGCGTTTGAGTCGTTCCCCTCCGCTGCCGATGATCATGCCCTTGTGGGCATCGCGCTCGACGACGATGCTGGCGGCGATGCGTCGCAGCGCGCCTTCTTCCTCGAACCTGTCGATGACCACGGTGGAGGCATACGGCAGCTCGTCACCGGTGAGGCGAAACAGCTTCTCGCGGATGATCTCGCTGGCCAGGAAGCGCTCGCTGCGGTCGGTGAGCGCGTCGGGCTCGTAGAACCACGGCTGCGCGGGCAGGTACGGCTTGAGGATGCCCAGCAGGCGCTGCACGTCGGCTTCCTTGGTGGCCGACAGCGGCACGAACTCCGCGAAGGCGTGCCGCTCCTGCATGCCCTTGAGCCATGGCGCGAGCTCGGCGCGCCGGTGCACGTTGTCGAGCTTGTTGGCGATCAGGAAGACCGGCTTGCCGCTCATCGCATCGCCTTGCATCAGGCCGAGCACCTTCGCATCATCGAGCCCGAAGCGACCGGCTTCGACGACGAACAGCACGACGTCGACATCGGACAGCACGCCCTGCACCGTGCGGTTCAGTGTGCGGTTCAGCGCGGCGCCATGACGCGTCTGGAAGCCCGGCGTGTCGACGAAGACGAACTGCGCCTCGTCGATGGTACGCACACCGGTGATGCGGTGGCGCGTGGTCTGCGCCTTGTTCGACGTGATGCTGATCTTCTGGCCCACCAGCGCATTCAGCAAGGTGGACTTGCCGACGTTGGGACGGCCGACGATGGCGACAAGGCCGCAGCGCTGCGGAACCTCGTCGGTGGCGCCGCCGGGCGCGTCGTTCACGGTCATGGGCGATGGATCTGGAGGAGCGATCAGGACCGCAGCGGGCTGCCGGGTCGATCGGTGGCCTTCAGTGCATCGAGCATACGGCGCGCCGCTTCCTGCTCGGCCAGCCGCCTCGATCGGCCCTCGCCCGAGTGCGACAGGTTCAGCGCGGGCACCGAGCACTCGACCTCGAAGGTCTGCGCATGCGCCTGTCCGCGCGTGGCGCTGATGCGGTAGATGGGCACCGGCAGCTTGCGAGCCTGCAGCCACTCCTGCAGCTCGGTCTTGGCATCCTTGCTCCAGTTGCCGATCTCCGTCGTCGCGATGATCTCGCCGAACATCCGTTGCACCAGCGCACGCGCAGCATCGAAGCCACCGTCGAGGAAGGTGGCACCGATGACCGCTTCGAGCGCATCGGCAAGGATGGAGACGCGCTGCGCGCCGCCACCGCGCGCCTCGCCTTCGGACAGTCGCAGAACCTCGGGCAGGCTGAGCGACAGTGCGACCTTGTGCAGGCTGTCCTCGCGCACCAGATGAGCGCGGATGCGGGTGAGATCACCCTCGTCGGAGCCCGCGAAGCGCTCGAACAGCAGGCTCGAGATGGCCAGGCTCAGGACCGCGTCGCCGAGGAATTCGAGGCGCTCGTTATGGTCGGCGCCGAAGCTGCGGTGCCGCAGCGCACGCTCAAGCAGGTCTTCGTTGGCGAAGCGGTGGCCGAGACGTTGTTGCAGTGCGGCGAGTCGGGCGTCCATGGGTGTACTGCAGCGGACTACTTTTGCTTGGAGCTTCCCTGGTATTTGATCAGCAGGTATACCGGGCTCATGATCTCCACTTCCTTATCGTAGGCAAAGCGGATCACGATCTTGTCGTTCTCTTTCGTGATGTCGAGGTCCTTCGCGGAGATCGACGTGATGGAGTATTCGATCTGCTTGGTCCTCTCGAACGCGGCACGAATCTCCGGCACGGTATTCAGACCTTCGGAAGCGATCTTGTTGACAGCCTTCTGAATGGTGAAGTATTCGTTGACCGTGGGCAGCACCCGCATGGCGAGCAGCGCGACGAAGCCGATGATGATGGCCCACAAGAGCAGCCCGAGCAGTGTGATCCCGCGCTGGTGCCGCATTGCCTCAAGCTTCCCCGTCATGCATGTTGCTCCGTCGTTATTGCGTGTCTTCCCGTCACGCTGCGTCACTGAAACGATCCGATGCGCTTCAGGTCGCCGAAATTCATCCACACGAAGAACGCCTTGCCCACGATGTTCTCGTCGGGCACGAAGCCCCAGAAGCGTGAGTCCATCGAATTGTCGCGGTTGTCGCCCATCATGAAGTAGTGACCAGGCGGCACCTTGCAGGTCACCCCTTCGGCACTGTAGCGGCAGTTCTCGCGCAGCGGAAACGTCTCGTTCACCGGCAGATACAGCTGCCGCCCGCGGTCGACGAGGATGCGGTGCTCCACATTGCCGAGCTTCTCGACGAACTGCTTCTCCACGCGCAGCGTTTCCTCGTTGAAGAAGTCAGGCAGCTGCGAGGTCGGCGCCGGTTGGCCGTTGATGAACAGCTGCTGATTCCGATACGACACCTCGTCGCCGGGCACGCCCACCACTCGCTTGATGTAGTCGATGCTGGTGTCCTTGGGATAGCGGAACACCATGACGTCGCCGCGCTGCGGATCGTGATTGGCGATGATCTTCTTGTTGATGACCGGCAGCCGGACGCCGTAGTGGTATTTGTTGACGAGGATCAGATCGCCGACGAGCAGCGTGGGGATCATCGAGCCGCTGGGTATCTTGAATGGCTCGAAGAGAAACGAGCGCAGCAGGAAGACGATGAGGATCACCGGGAAGAGCCCGGCCGTCCAGTCGAGCCACCAGGGCTGCGCGAGCACCGCCTGCTTGGCCTCGGCCACGTCGCCGTCGATCTTGGCGATGCCCTGGCGCGCGAGGTTCTGGCGCCGCACCGCGTCCTGCTCCTCGAGGTTGCGGGCGGCGACCAGGCGCCGCGGCGCGAATACGAAGCGCTCGGCGAGCCAGTAGCCGAAGGTGACGATCGTCAGGACGAATAGCAGCAACGAGAAGTTGCCTGTCCATCTTCCGAGGTACCAGCCTCCGAGGTACACCACGAGGCCGCCATAGAGCAAACCGGTCAACGAACTCATCAATCGTCCACTTGGAGGATGGCCAGAAACGCCTCCTGCGGCACCTCGACGGAGCCGATCTGCTTCATGCGTTTCTTGCCGGCCTTTTGTTTTTCCAGCAGCTTGCGCTTGCGGGTGATGTCGCCGCCATAGCACTTGGCGAGCACGTTCTTGCGAAGCGCCTTGATTGTCTCACGCGCGATGATGTTGGCCCCGATGGCCGCCTGGATCGCCACGTCGTACATCTGACGGGCGATGAGCTCGCGCATCTTGGCCACCACCGCCCGGCTGCGGTACTGCGACTGGCTGCGGTGAACGATGATCGACAGCGCGTCGACCTTGTCGCCGTTGAGCAGGATGTCGACCTTCACGACGTCCGCGGCCCGGTACTCCTTGAACTCGTAGTCCATCGAGGCATAGCCGCGCGACACGCTCTTCAGCTTGTCGAAGAAGTCGAGCACGATCTCCGCCAGCGGCATGTCGTACGTCAGCATCACCTGGCGACCGTGGTAGGCCATGTTGATCTGGTCGCCGCGCTTCTGGTTGGCCAGGGTCATCACCGGCCCGACGTAGTCCTGTGGCATGTACAGGTGCACCCGAACGATAGGCTCGCGGATCTCGGCGATACGCCCCAGGTCGGGCATCTTCGACGGGTTCTCGACGTGGATCACTTCCTTGTTGTTCAGCTCCACCTCGTACACCACCGAGGGTGCCGTCGTGATCAGGTCCTGGTCGAACTCGCGCTCGAGTCGCTCCTGCACGATCTCCATGTGCAGCAAGCCGAGGAAGCCGCAGCGAAAGCCGAAGCCGAGCGCCTGGCTCACCTCCGGCTCGTAGCGCAGCGACGAATCGTTGAGCTTCAGCTTCTCCAGCGCGTCGCGCAGCGAGTCGTACTCGCTCGCCTCGGTCGGATAGAGCCCTGCAAAGACCTGCGGCTGGATCTCCTTGAACCCCGGCAGCGGCTCGGCGGCGGGGCCCAGGTTGTTCGGCAGCTTCTTCTCGAGGGTGATGGTGTCGCCGACCCGTGCGGTCTGCAGCTCCTTGATGCCGGCGATCACGAATCCCACCTCGCCCGCGTGAAGCACCTCGCGCGACTGCGCCTTCGGCGTGAAGACGCCGAGCTGCTCGGCGGCGTAGACCGCATCGCTGGCCATCA
The DNA here is from genome assembly GCF_029855045.1 of Piscinibacter sp. XHJ-5. Taxonomy (GTDB): domain Bacteria; phylum Pseudomonadota; class Gammaproteobacteria; order Burkholderiales; family Burkholderiaceae_C; genus Albitalea. Next base: position 1,313,334 of record NZ_CP123228.1, on the reverse strand, counting down.
GGCGGATGCGCTCGCCCTTGTTGAGCTCGCCGTCGACGACTCGCACCAGCATGACGACGCCGACATAGTTGTCGAACCACGAGTCGATGATCATGGCGCGCAATGGCGCCTCCGCCCGTCCCTTGGGAGACGGCATGCGGGCGATGACGGCTTCCAGGATCTCGTCTATCCCTTCCCCGGTCTTGGCGCTGCAGGGGATGGCATGTTCGGCGTCGATGCCGATGACGTCCTCGATCTCTTCCTTGGCGCGCTCCGGATCCGCCTGCGGCAGGTCCATCTTGTTCAGCACCGGCACGACCTCGACGTGCAGGTCCAGGGCGGTGTAGCAGTTGGCGACCGTTTGCGCTTCGACGCCCTGGCTGGCGTCGACCACCAGGAGCGCGCCCTCGCACGCGGAGAGGGAGCGGCTCACCTCGTAGGAGAAGTCGACGTGCCCCGGCGTATCGATCAGGTTGAGGTTGTAGGTGCGTCCGTCGCGGGCGGTGTACTGCAGCGCCGCCGTCTGCGCCTTGATCGTGATCCCGCGCTCGCGCTCGATGTCCATCGAGTCGAGCACCTGCGCCTCCATCTCGCGATCGCTGAGGCCGCCACAACGCTGGATGATGCGGTCGGCAAGCGTGCTCTTGCCGTGGTCGATGTGGGCAATGATGGAGAAGTTTCGGATGTGATCCATGCTGATCGTTCAAGGCCCCTTTCGCCGGGCAGCGAAAGCTCACATCGCGTGCGATGCGAAGGCGCGAAGCGCCGTGCGGAAGCCAAAACAGGAGCTAAAAAAAAGGCACGTCGAAGTGGTGACGCGCCTTCCAACAAAACGTATGGCAACTGCTTGTTGGGCCTTCATTGTAGCCAAAAGCACCCCGCTGGAGACCGCGCCATTGCTTGATTTCTTCCCGTTGCGAGCCTCCAACAAAGAAATCCATCCACACTTTATCCACAAAACGTTGTGGACGGCTTGGGGATAGTTTGACGACCCATCGCTCGTTGTCAAAACCGGTAGTAAAGCGACTTCGTGAGCATCGCATTGCACTCGGGACGCGCCTCAATCTGACACGACTCCGGTCGTACGTTAGTGAACACCAACGTAGCACCTTCACTCGCGTCCGTCCGCTGAATTGCCCTGTCTTTCATGTAGTGGAAAGACCGGGCAGTTCAGTCGGCGACCCGTTCAGCGCGCCAGGCGGATCACGACGTAGTTGACCCAATCGCCGCGACGCACCAGCACATTCACCGGCTTTGCCTTGTCCACCTTCGCTGCGACGGACTCGAATTGCTTCGCGCTGCCGATTTCGATGTTGTCCAGCGAAAGAATCACGTCGCCTTCACGCAGCCCGGCGCGCGCCGCAGCACCATCCACTGTCTCGACCCGCACGCCGCCCTTCACCTTCAGCTCGCGCCGCTGGACTTCGGTCAGATCGGACACGCCCAGCCCGAGCGAGCCCGACGTGGCCTGCGGGGGCTTGGAATCGCCGCGTTCCGGCCCGGCCGCGCGACGTTGCTCGTCCTCGAGTTCAGCCACCGTCACCGACAGGTCGCGGTAGTTGCCGCGTCGGAACACCTGCAGCGTGGCGCGCGAACCCGGCTTGGTGCCGCCGACGATGCGGGGCAAGTCGCCGGCCTTGTCGATGAGACGGCCCTCGAATTTCGTGATGATGTCCCCCGCCTCGATACCCGCCTTCTCGGCCGGGCCACCGCTCTCGACGCTTCGAACCAGCGCGCCCATCGGCTTGCCCAGGCCGATCGATTCCGCCACGTCCTTGGTCACCTGATCGATCTGCACCCCGATCCGGCCCCGGATCACGCGACCGCTCACCCTCAGCTGCTCGGACACGCGCGAAGCCTCGTCGATCGGAATCGCGAATGAGATGCCCATGAAGCCGCCGGAGCGGCTGTAGATCTGCGAGTTGATGCCGACCACTTCGCCGCGCATGTTGATGAGCGGCCCTCCCGAGTTGCCCGGATTGATGGCCACGTCGGTCTGGATGAACGGCAGGAAATCTCCAGTGTCGCGGCCCTTCGCACTCACGATGCCCGCGGTGACGGTATTGGCCAAGCCGAACGGCGAGCCGATCGCGATGACCCATTCGCCGACCTTCAGTCGATTGGTATCACCGATGCGCACGGCCGGCAGACCGGTGGCATCGATTTTCACGAGCGCAACGTCGGTGCGCTTGTCGGCGCCGATGATCTTGGCCTTGAACTCGCGCCGATCGGTCAGTGTGACGAGGACCTCGTCGGCACCGTCGACGACGTGCGCATTCGTCATCACGAAGCCGTCGTTTGTCAGGATGAAGCCGGAGCCGACGCCGCGCGCCTGGGGCTCGGCGTCGGGCTGAGGCTGCTGCGGCTGGCCGCGACGCGGGTTTTGCGGCTGTCCGGGGATCGGAACGCCGAAGCGGCGGAAGAATTCCAGCAGGTCTTCATCCATTTCGCCAGGAGCGCCGCGATTCGCGCGTGCCCGCTCGGTGGTGCGGATGTTGACCACCGCCGGCCCCACCTTCTCGACGAGCTCGGTGAAGTCGGGCAGCCCGGTGGCCTGGGCTCGCGCCTGAGCCGGCGCCAGCGCCGCACCCAGCGCGACCCCGATCGCCAGCACGCTCGACCACAGCGCGCGCGCCAGCGGCGATTCGAACGAAGAAAGGAAGATTTGCGATTGCATGTCGAAGAACCCCACCGTGAAACCCGTCACCCATACGCCCACGCATGCGATCGGGCCAGCTGCGCAAAAGCTGGCCCGACGCTGCACGGCCCGATACGTTACTTCTTGCGTTCCAGCCCTTGGGCGAACGCCTTCAGCGTCGCCGCGGGAACATCACCGACCACGGTGATCCACCAGTCGCCTTGCCTGCGCATCAACGTCTGGGTGGCTCCGATCGTGGTCAGCATCTGGCTCGTGTGGCGTTCGGCGGTGAACGGCTCGATGAAGACGGAGACGTAGGTCAGTCCGTCCGAGAAGATCGTCTGCAGCGCCTGGCCGGCCGGCCCCGCAGAGTCACCGCCGTTGGGCCCTTCCATCGGGCGCTTGACGCAGCTGACCTGCCGGAATCCGGGCACGATCTGCTTCAGGCTCCAGCCTTCGGCGTCGAGCTTGGTGGGCACCAGTGAGGGCCGCACGATGCGGTAGCCGTCGAGCTTTCGCATCGGTTGCACGACCGACTCCGGCTGCGGGCGGACGTTGATCGCCACATCCGAGAACGCCGATGTCTCCAGCAGCTCGCCGTTGCTGCCCAGCACGTCCGCGCGAAGCAGCAAGCCCGATGTGCGCTCGGCCCACAGCCGATAGCCGAAGCGGTGCTCGTCGCGGGGTCGGAGCAGCAGCACGCTTGCTTCGTGGCCGGCAATTCGCTCGCTGCCCTGTGGGCGGACCTCGTAGAACTCGGCGATGCGGTCGTCTCCGACCTGCAGCAGCCCCGGGAAGGTATTGACTTGGTCGCGCTGCTCGATCAGCGCCACCCGCGCCTGCGGCCACAGCGTGTGCACCACTTCGTTGTGGCGGAACACATGGCGTGTCTGGCCGTCGAGCGAATCAATGCGCTCGTACTGGTTCGTCCCTTCGCAGTAGTGCGCGATCCGCGCACTGGAAACTGCCCCGCCAGCGCTGACGATGAAAGTGCCTTGGAAATTCCGTCTGCTGGCCGCCTCATGGATGCGCATCAGCCAAGCTCGCACCTCCTTCGGTTCGACCGGGGATTGCGCAGGTGCCGGGCCGGCGGTTGCCGGCAAGAACGCACACAGGACGCTGACCATCGTCAGCGCGAGCAGGGGTCGATGCAGCATGCGGTTCAGCGGCTGGGAGCTTCCACGGCCGCATGGCGCAGGAAGCCGGACGGGACGCCCAGTGCCGACGTGCCGGCAAACTGCTGATGCGCCGCGAGATAGCGGTCCAGCCGTGCGTCGCGGACGAACCGTCCGTTCGGTGCGAGGTTGCGCTGGACCACGGTTTCTTCAGGTGCCAGTGCGGGCGTCGGAACAGTGAGCTTGCCGCCGGTCGCGACCTGCGCATCGGCGGCACCGGATCCCGACAGCGGCCCTCGCGTGACCATCAGTGCACCGGCGACCAGGACGAAACCGGCCGCGACGGCCGAGGGCGCCATCCATCCCCAGCGGACGGTGCGCCCCGGGGTGTGGAGGGCTGGGGCGGCAGACTGTGGCGCAAGCACCGTCGGCTCGGAAGCGAGCCGCTCGCGCAACGTCGAAAGGAAAGTCGCGTCATGAGCCGCGTGGCTCGCGAGGTCATCAGAACGAAGCACGTCTCCGATGAAGTGATAGGTATGCCAGGCCGAACGCAGATCGGCATCCTGCCGCCAGTCGGCGCAGATGCGCGCTACGGCGGCGGCGTCGAGTTCGCCGTCCGCCAGCGCGGACAGGTTCTCCATCGGGGGCCGGTCGCTCTCAGAACCGTTCGACATGTCGTTCTCCAATCCCAAACGCCTCGTCTCTCAGCGCCGTTCACCAGCGCTCACCTTCTCGCGTGTCCAGTAACGGCCGCAAGCGCTGCGCGATGGCTTCCCGGGCTCGGAAGATGCGTGAGCGCACGGTTCCGATCGGGCAGTTCATCAGCTCCGCGATTTCTTCATAGCTCAGCCCTTCGATCTCGCGCAGCGTGATGGCTTGCCGCAAATCGTCGGACAAGGCTTCGATGGCGGAGTTGACGGTCGCCGCGATCTCCTTGCTTGCCAGCACCGCGTCCGGCGTTTCGCCGTCGCTTAGTTCATTTTCGGTACGGGAAGTTTCGTCGTCCTCGTCGCGCGCCGTCCGTGCCGATTCGGTGATCAGCGGATCGCGCTTGAGTTCCACCAACGTCTTCTTCGCAGTGTTGACGGCGATGCGATAGAGCCAGGTGTAGAAGGCGCTCTCCCCCCTGAATTGAGGGATGGCGCGGTACGCACGTATGAAGGTCTCCTGCGCGATGTCGGGGATCAGATCGACGTCACGAACCATCCGGCCGATCAGCCGCTCGATGCGGCGTTGATATTTCACGACCAGCATCTCGAACGCCTTCGTGTCGCCACGCTTGACGCGCTCGATCAGAGGTGCATCGGCGTCAGGGGCGTTCATTCTTGTGATTCCGTGCTGATCGCCGAGTTCTGCCCGGCGACAGGGCCGGAGGCGGGCCGCGCGCAATATACCGCACAGCGCAACGCGTGCCAGTGCGCCTCCAGACCCCGGCGCTGCACCGGCAGCCACGTGGTCCGGCGTTGATCCGACTCGAATTTCAGCAGCATCCAGGCCCCCAGATCGAGGGCAATTGCGAGATTTCCAGAGGTTGGCTCCTCGCCCGGCGCCCCGGCAGGGCCGAAGTGCCAGCGTTGCGTGTCCCACCGCAGGCTCGTCGGCGTGCAGCGCAGCAGGCTCGCGCCGACGCCGATCGCTGCGAGCGAGACTAGCGCAAGGGGCAAGGCCACCATGGTGGTCGGCACCTCGTCCACCGCGAGCCACCAGGCGGCGAGCGACGACAGCGCCAGCAACGTCGATGCCGCGACAGCCGCTCGCCAGACGCCGAAGCGCACGATGGAGACTTGGAACGCCGGTGACGCACGCATCGGCGCAGCGGCAGGCGGACGTCAGGCGCGCTTGAAGACCAGCGTGCCGTTGGTGCCGCCGAAGCCGAAGTTGTTCTTCACGGCGTAGTCGATCTTCATCTCCCGCGCATTGTTGGCGCAGTAGTCCAGATCGCACTCCGGATCCTGGTTGAAGATATTGATCGTCGGCGGCGAGATCTGGTGGTGCACCGCCAGCACGGTGAACACCGATTCGATGCCGCCCGCTCCGCCGAGCAAATGACCGGTCATCGACTTGGTGGAATTGACCACCATCTTCTTGGCATGATCCCCGAAGGCGAGCTTGATCGCATTGGATTCGTTCACGTCACCCAGCGGCGTGGACGTTCCGTGGGCATTGAGGTACTGCACCTGGTCGGCGTTGATGCCGGCGTTGCGCAGCGCGGCCTTCATCGAGCGCTTGGGGCCATCGACGTTGGGCGCCGTCATGTGGAAGGCATCGGCACCCATGCCGAAGCCGGCGAGCTCCGCGTAGATCTTGGCGCCGCGCCGCTTGGCGTGCTCGTACTCCTCGAGCACCAGCGCGCCGGCGCCTTCGCCGAGCACGAAGCCGTCGCGGTCCTTGTCCCAGGGCCGCGATGCGGTGGCGGGATCGTCGTTGCGCGTCGACAGCGCACGCGCGGCGGCGAAGCCGCCAATGCCCAGCGGCGAGACGGTCGACTCGGCGCCGCCGGCGATCATCACGTCGGCATCGCCGTATTCGATGAGTCGCCCCGCTTCGCCGATGGAATGCAGGCCGGTCGTGCATGCGGTGACGATCGCCAGGTTGGGTCCCTGGAAGCCATACTTGATCGACACATGGCCCGAGATCATGTTGATGATCGATGCCGGCACGAAGAACGGCGACACGCGGCGTGGGCCACGCGCCTGCAGTTCGGCATGCGTGTCTTCGATCAGCGGCAGGCCACCGATGCCGGAGCCGACCAGCACGCCGATGCGCTCGGCCTGCGCTTCAGTCAGCGCGTCGTTGGTGGGAAGGCCAGAGTCGCGAACCGCCTGGATCGAAGCCGCCATCCCGTAGTGGATGAAGGTATCCATGTGGCGGGCTTCCTTCGCCGGGAAGTAGTCCTCGACGTTGAAGCCCTTCACCTCGCCCGCGAACCTGCAGGCGAAGTTCGACGCGTCGAACTTGGTGATGGTGGCGATGCCGGGCTTGCCGGCAAGCAGGTTGGCCCAGCCTTCTGCCACCGTGTTGCCCACGGGGCTGATCAGCCCGAGTCCGGTGACGACGACGCGACGGCGAGACATGCGAATTCCGCTCAAGCCTTCTGGTGTTTGACCGCGTAATCAATCGCCAGCTGCACGGTGGTGATCTTCTCGGCCTCTTCGTCCGGGATCTCGATGCCGAACTCGTCCTCGAGTGCCATCACCAGTTCCACCGTATCGAGCGAGTCCGCGCCCAGGTCGGCCACGAAAGCCTTTTCGTTGGTCACGTCGGACTCGGGCACGCCAAGCTGTTCGGCAATGATTTTCTTGACGCGGGATTCGATATCGCTCATGACTCCTCCAGGAGTGTTTACAGAAACAGCCCGGGATTCTAAGGGTTGCGGGGTGTCGCCTCTAGGACGCTCCGCAAGCCCATCCGGCCGGGCAGGTCCGGGTGAATGGCAGCTTCTTCAGCACATGAACATGCCGCCATTGACATGCATCTCGGTACCGGTGATGTACCCCGCTTGGGGCGATGCGAGGAAGGCCACCGCATGGGCGATGTCGTCTGCCTGGCCGAGCCGGCCGAGCGGAATCTGTGCCTTCAGCGCGGCCGTCTGCGCCTCCGAGAGCGCCTTGGTCATGTCGGTCTCGATGAATCCAGGCGCCACGCAATTGACGGTGATGCCCCGGCTGCCGAGCTCGCGCGCCAGCGAGCGGGTCATGCCAGCGACGCCTGCCTTCGCGGCAGCGTAGTTGGCCTGGCCCGGGTTGCCGCTTGATCCCACCACCGAGGTGATGTTGACGATGCGCCCGTAGCGCTGCTTCATCATCGGCTTGATCGCCGCGCGGCTCACGCGAAACACCGCCTTGAGGTTGGTGTCGATCACCGCGTCCCAGTCGTCGTCCTTCATGCGCATCGACAGCGTGTCGCGCGTGATGCCGGCATTGTTCACGACAACGTGCAGCGCACCGTGCTGCTTGACGATTGCATCGATGGCGGCCTCGACGCCCGCCGCATCATTGACGTTCAGCGCAATGCCGCGGCATCCGGCGTGGACCGCCAAGCCCTCGCTGATGGCTTGCGCCCCCCCGTCGCTGGTGGCCGTGCCGATGACTTTCAAGCCACGCTCGGCGAGCTCGATAGCGATGGCTCGGCCGATTCCGCGCGACGCGCCGGTGACCAGTGCCACCTGCCCGCTGAATTGCTGATCGCTCATGCCAGCAGCCCTTTCGCTTCGGCGAGCGTCGCCGGATCGAACACCGTCGCGGCCACTGCGTCGGCATCAATGCGCTTGACCATGCCGGCGAGCACCTTGCCCGGGCCGCACTCGAGGATGTGCACGACGCCCAGCGCGCGGATGGCCTGCACCACCTCGACCCACCGTACCGGACCGAACGCCTGCCGGTACAGCGCGTCGCGGATCGCTTGCGGGTCCATCTCGGCCTTCACGTCCACGTTGTTGATGACGGAGATGCGCGGCGACGCGAACGCCGTCGCGGCCAGCTTGTCCTTCAGCCGCTCGGCAGCAGGCCTCATGAGGCTCGAATGAAATGGCGCCGAGACCGGTAGCGGCAGGGCGCGCTTGGCGCCCTTGGCCTTCAGCGCCTCGCAGGCCTTCTCGACCCCGGCCTTGGAGCCCGCGATGACGGTCTGCTTCGGGTCGTTGAAGTTGACGGCCTCGACGACCTCGCCGCTGGCAGCGGCCACTTCGGCGCAACCCTCGCGCACCGCTTGCGCCTCCATGCCCAGGACAGCGGCCATCGCCCCGACGCCGACCGGCACGGCCTCCTGCATGGCTTGGGCGCGAAAGCGCACCAGCGGCAGCGCATCGGCCAGGCCCAGCGAGCCGGCGGCCACGAGCGCGCTGTACTCGCCGAGCGAGTGCCCCGCCACCACAGTGGGTTCCATGCCCGTCTCCGCGCGCCAGGCTCGAAAGCAGGCGATGCCCGCGGTGAGCATCACCGGCTGCGTGTTGGACGTCAGGTCGAGCTGGTCCTTCGGGCCTTCGCGAATCAGGCGGGCGATGTCCTCGCCGAGCGCATCCGACGCCTCCTGAAGCGTGTCGCGCACCGCCGGGTGGCCGCCCCAGCCATCGAGCATGCCGACGGACTGGGATCCCTGTCCCGGAAAAACGAATGCGAACGAAGCCATCGCTTGTCCCCTCTGCAAGTTCTTGTCGACGCCGGTGCGCTCAGAAGTCGAGCAGCACGGCGCCCCAGGTGAAACCGCCGCCCACGCCTTCGAGCATCACCGTGTCGCCGGCCTTGACCTTGCCGTCACGCACCGCCGCGTCGAGCGCCAGCGGAATCGAGGCGGCGGACGTGTTGCCGTGCTCGTCGACAGTGACGATCAGCTTGTCCATCGGCAGCTTCAGCTTGCGCGTGGTGCTCTGCATGATGCGGATGTTGGCCTGATGCGGAATCAGCCAGTCGATGTCGGCTTCGGTGCGCCCGGCCTTGGCGAGCACGGCCCGCGCGGCTTCTTCGAGCACGCCCACAGCGAGCTTGAACACCGCCTGGCCGTCCATCTTGAGCAGCGGATCGCCGAGCACCAGGCCGCCCGACAAGTTGCCGGGGACGCAGAGGATGTCGACGTGCCGGCCGTCGGCATGCAGGTCGCTGGCCAGGATGCCGGGCACCTCGCTCGCCTCGAGCACGACGGCGCCGGCACCGTCGCCGAACAGTACGCAGGTCGTGCGGTCCTTGAAGTCGAGGATGCGCGAGAACACCTCCGCGCCGATGACGAGCGCCCTGCGTGCCGCGCCGGTACGGATCATCGAATCGGCCACGGTGAGGGCATACACGAAGCCCGAGCACACCGCCTGGACGTCGAAGGCCGGGCAGCCGTGGATGCCGAGCTTCTGCTGCACCAGGCAAGCCGCGGACGGGAAGACCATGTCGGGTGTGGACGTCGCGACGATGATCAGGTCGATCTGCGCGGGCCTCAGCCCGGCAGCGTCCAGCGCGCGCCTGGCGGCTTCGACTCCCAGATCGCTCGACCCGACGTCGGGGTCGGCGAAGTGACGCGCCCGGATGCCGGTGCGCTCGACGATCCACTGGTCGGAGGTTTCGATGCCATCGGCCGCGAGGCGTGCGGCGAGGTCGTCGTTGGTGAGGCGCTTGGGGGGCAGGTAGCTGCCGGTGCCGGTGATGCGCGAATGGCGTACGGACATGGAATTCAGGCGGTGGGTGCCGCGGCGGGCAGCGTGGGCTGTTCAGGGCTCGCAGGAACCGGGGCCGGCATTGCTGCCAGCGTCTCGAGGATGCGATCGTGCACGCGGGCCAGCAATCCGTGGCGCGCGGCATCATAAGCCCGATTGAGGGCCTGCTCGAAAGCGAAAGCGTCGGACGAGCCGTGCGCCTTGAACACCAGGCCGCGCAAGCCCAGCAACGCGCCGCCGCTGTAGCGGCGATGGTCCAGGCGCTGCGCCAGGCGATTGAGCACCGGCTTGGCAACGGCTCCGGCAAGCATGGTGAGCGCGTTGCGCTTGAATTCCTCCTTCAGGAAGCTCGCGATCAGCGACGCGAGACCTTCGGAGGTCTTCAAGGCGACGTTGCCGACGAAGCCGTCGCAGACGACGATGTCGACGGTTCCCTTGAAGATGTCGTTGCCTTCGATGTTCCCGAGGAAGTTCATGTGGCCGGCAGCGCCGACGGCGCGCAAGAGCTCACCGGCCTTCTTGATCGCGTCGTTCCCCTTGATCTCTTCCTCGCCGATGTTGAGCAGGCCGACGGTGGGGTTCTCCTTGCCGTCGACGGCCGACACGAGCGCACTGCCCATGACAGCGAACTGCAGAAGATGCTCGGCGGTGCAGTCGACGTTGGCGCCCAGATCGAGCACGGTCGTGTAGCCGCCGATCTTGTTGGGCATCACCGCCGCAATGGCGGGACGGTCGATGCCTTCGAGGGTCTTGAGCAGGTAGCGCGACACCGCCATCAGGGCGCCGGTGTTGCCGGCAGAGACGCAGGCCTGCGCGACGGCATTGCCGTCGGCATCGGGCTTGACCTGCCCGATCGCCACGCGCAACGACGAATCCTTCTTGCGGCGCAACGCGACTTCGAGAGGATCGTCCATCTCGACCACCTCGGTCGCCGCCACGGTGGTGCAGCGTGGCCATCCGGCCGCTCCCGCGAGCGCATCGGCACGGCCGACCAGGATGAGTTCGGCCTCGGGATGCGAGGCCAGGAAGTGCTCGCAGGCCGGCAGCGTCACGGAGGGGCCGTGGTCGCCACCCATGCAGTCGACGGCCAGGCGCACCTGGGCGATGGCGTCGGAGCTCATGTCAGCGAAGGCTGTGCATCAATGCGAACGCCCGGCACTGCGAACCGCAGGCCGGGCGACGTGGGATCGTAAACGGACGGCCGCGCACGCGAGAGTCGCGAACGGCTTTCGCGCTGCGACGCAGGTCAGGCGTCTGCTTTGGTCTTCAGGACCTTGCGGCCGCGGTAGAAGCCGGTCGGGCTGATGTGGTGGCGCAGATGGGTCTCGCCAGTCGTCGGCTCGACCGCCGTGCCCGGAACGGACAGGGCGTTGTGGGCGCGGTGCATGCCACGCTTCGAGGGCGACTTCTTGTTCTGTTGAACGGCCATGTGAATCTCCTAGGGGTGCGCCGCAAGGCAAGTTCGGTGCGCTGACCACGCCTGCGCCGAGATGCTGCTTCTGCGGCAACCGGAAAGCCCATGATTCTAGCATGAGAGCGGTTCCCGGGCGCTGGTGCCGAGTCAGTTCGGCGGGCCGTCCCGCTTGAGGGTCGCGAGCGCAGCGAAGGGATTGGGCCGCCCGGCCTCGGACGGCTGGTCGCTGCGCTCCATCGGCAGGGGGTGCGGGCAGAGCTCGTGCCGGGGCACCAGGGGCAGCGCGAGCAGCAGTTCGTCTTCCACGAGTTCGCGCAAGTCGAGGGACCGCGTGAGCGCGAGCACGTCCTCTTCGTGATCGGCATCAAGCTGCGCGGCGGCTTCCTCGCCGGGAACAAAGAGGAAGCTCCGCTCGGCTTCGATGGGCGTGTCGATAGGCGCCAGGCAGCGCTGACAGACAAGCGCGAGGCGGGCGGTCGCCCGCAGGTGCAGCCAGGTCTGCGGCGCCGCTCCGCGCACCGGCACGCTCTCGCCGCGCACATGCCAGTGCACGAGGTCGGACTCCGCGGGCCTGGCGTCGTCGTGCGCGGCTTCGCTCAGCCGTTCGAAGCCCGCCAGCGGCCAATCGCCTTCCAGCTCCGAGGCATCCTTGGCGAAGGCTTCGACGTCGAGGCGGCGCGGGTCCACGGGGCGCGGTTTCATGGCGTCGAGTGTACGGTTGCGCCTGCCCCTGACATCGCGCCAGTGCCAATGGGACAATGCCCCGATGACCGCATCGCACGCGCTGATATTGGCCTCGACCTCGCGCTACCGGCGCGATCTGCTGCAGCGCCTCCATCTGCCGTTCGATGTGCGATCGCCGCAGGTGGACGAAACGCCGCAGCCGGGCGAAACGCCCGACCGGGTCGCCCTTCGGCTGGCAATGGCCAAGGCGGCGGCCGTGGCGACGCAGCACCCGGAGGCGGTGGTGATCGGATCGGACCAGGTGGCCGATCTCGACGGCCAGCCGATCGGCAAGCCCGGCACGCACGAACGCGCCGTGCATCAGCTGCGCTCGATGAGCGGACGATGCGTGGTGTTCCACACCGCCGTCGCCGTCGTGCGCCAGGCGGGCGGCTTCGCCGCCTCGGCGCTGGTGCCCGTGACCGTGCGATTCCGCCGGTTGAGCGAGGCCGAGATCGAGCGCTACCTGCGGCTGGAGCAGCCATACGACTGCGCCGGCAGCGCGAAGTCGGAGGCTCTGGGCGTCGCCTTGCTCGACGCCATCGAATCCGACGATCCGACGGCGCTGGTCGGGCTGCCGCTGATCCGGACCTGCGCGCTCCTGCGCGAGGCCGGCCTCGATCCGCTGGGCAGATGACAGGCCGGCTGTACCTCGTGCCGAACACGCTGGACTTCGGCACCGGTGACGCGCCCGATCTGCAGGAAGTGATGCCGCTGGGCGTCATTCGCATCGCCGCGCGCCTGACGCACTGGGTGGCCGAAAGCGCGAAGACGACGCGTGCCTTCCTGAAGCGCGTCGACGCCGTCGTGCCGCTGGCGCAGCCGCTGCAGGCGATCCAGATCACGGAGTTGCCCCGACCGCAGAAAGGCGCCAAGTCCGCGCCGCTCGCGCCGGTCGACCGACTGCTCGCGCCGGCGCTGCAGGATCACGACGTGGGCCTCATCAGCGAGGCGGGGATGCCGGCCGTGGCCGATCCCGGTGCTGCGCTGGTGCAGGCGGCGCACGGGCAAGGCATTCCAGTGGTCGCGCTGTCCGGACCGAGTTCGCTGCTGCTTGCCCTGGCGGCCAGCGGACTCAACGGGCAGAGCTTCGCCTTCGTCGGCTACCTGCCGGTGGAAGCGGCCGAACGCGCCGTGCGCATCCGGGAGCTGGAGGGGCTGTCGCGGCGCGCTGCACAGACGCAGCTCATCATCGAGACGCCCTATCGCAACGAGGCGCTGTTGGCGGCCCTGCTGGCCGCGCTGCATCCGCAGACCAGGCTCTCGGTGAGCTGCGGACTCACCCTGCCGGCCGGCTGGACGCGCACCGATGCGGTGGCCGGATGGCGCCAGCGCCGCGCGTCGCTGCCGAACGACGTTCCGGCCGTGTTCGCGCTGCTCGCCGCCTGATCAGGCGTCTGTCGGCTCGCTGGTCTTCTTGGCACCGAACAGCGCCGCCACCTTGCGCTTGGGCTTGATGTTGGGCGAGAAGCTGCGCGGCGCCGGCTCCGGCTGCTTCGCTCGCGCCTCCCACGCCGCCTCGCCGGTCGCGGCCGCTTCGTAGGGGCGCTCGAAGAACGGATCCACCGGCACCTTCGGCGGCACGTAGCTGAATCCGCCGGAGGGCCGACTGCGGGCGCGCGGCTCGCGCTCCTCGTCGTCGCGGCGTGCACGCTCGCGGGCGAAGTCCCGGCGCGGACGGTCGTCGTCGAGCTCCAGCGGCTCGATCTCGATCTTGCGCTTGATCAGCTTCTCGATGTCGGCGACGAGCCGGTTGTCCTCGCGCGCCACCAGCGTGATGGCAAGGCCCGAAGCGCCAGCACGTCCCGTGCGGCCGATGCGGTGAACATAGTCTTCCGCATTGAAGGGCACATCGAAATTGAATACCGCGGGAAGGTCGGCGATGTCGAGCCCGCGGGCGGCCACGTCGGTCGCGACCAGCACGTCGACTTCGCCGCGCTTGAAGGCATCGAGCGCCTTGAGGCGCTCGTCCTGGGACTTGTCGCCATGCAGAGCATTGGTGCGCAGGCCGTCGCGCTCGAAGGATCGCGCCAGGCGCGCGCAGCCGAGCTTGGAGTTGACGAAAACGATGGCCTGGCCGAGCGAGCGCTCCTTCAGCAGCTTGTTCACCGCGCTGCGCTTGTCCTCGGCCGCCACGCTGTAGAAGCGCTGCTCGACGGTGGACGCCGTGGCATTGGGCCGCGCCACCTCGACCAGCACGGGATCCTGCAGATAGCTCTCGGCGAGCCGCTTGATCTCGGGTGAGAACGTGGCCGAGAAGAGCAAGGTCTGGCGCTGCTTCGGCAGGTAGCTCAGGATGCGCTGCAGATCGGGCAGGAAGCCGATGTCCAGCATGCGGTCGGCCTCGTCGAGCACGACGTACTCGACCTGGTTCAGCACGGTGTTCTTCGCCTCGATGTGGTCGAGCAGGCGGCCGGGCGTGGCGATGAGCACCTCGACGCCGTTCTTCAGCTCCAGCGTCTGCGGCTTCATGTCGATCCCGCCGAAGACCACGGTCGCCCGCAGCTTGGTGTGCTTGGCGTAAGTCTTGACGCTGTTGGCGACCTGGTCGGCCAGCTCCCGCGTGGGCGCCAGCACCAACGCGCGCACCGGATGCCGGGCGGGCGACATGCTGCTGTTCTCGTGCTGGAGCATCTTCTGCAGCAGCGGCAGAGAGAACGCGGCGGTCTTGCCGGTGCCGGTCTGTGCGGCGCCCATCACGTCGCGGCCGGCCAGGACGATGGGGATCGCCTTGGCCTGGATCGGCGTCATGGTCAGGTAGCCAGAATCGGCAACTGCACGCAGCAGCTTGGAGTCGAGCGGGAGGGTGTCGAAGCGGGCAGCTTCGATGGGCGCGGCAGCGGACGGCGGCGCCTGGGGTATTTCGGTCATCCGGCGATTATCGCCCGGGCTGGAATGCCCCTTGCTTGCGGGCCCCTTCGGCGTTCAGCGGCGGACGATGAGCCAGTCGGGCGCCTTGAAGCGGACGATGCGCGCATACAGGAACATGTAGGTGGCGCCGAACAGGATGACGAACCCGCCCAGCGCCAGCGAGTTGCTCCAGAAAATCATCGCCGGCACCACCGACATCATGCAGAGCAGCCACAGGTATGGCGCGGTCATCGAGTTGCGCTTGGTGAGCACCTTGGCGGTACGGTTGCCGACCGCCCACCGCATCAGGCGTCGATAGATCAGGCTGTGCAGGTGCACGCCGTCCGGCATGCCCATGGGACGGCCGCGCACGAAACGCCGGCGGTACATCGAGAACACCGTCTCGAAGATCGGATAGATGCACATCAGCAGCGGGCACAGCGGCGAGACGTCGGGATTGCGCTGCAGCAGCAGGATGCTCAGCTCGGCGACATAGAAGCCCAGGAAGTACGCGCCCCCGTCGCCCAGGAAGATGAGCCCGGCGGGAAAGTTCCAGACGAAAAATCCCATCACGGCGCCCAGGCCGGCCAGTGCGCACAGCGCGATCACCGGGTCCTGGGTCTGGAAGGCCACGTAGGCGATCGAGCCGAGCATCATCACCACGCACATCGCCGCCAGGCCGTTGAAGCCGTCGATGATGTTCACAGCATTCGCGACGCCGGCGACCGCGAAGATGGTCAGCAGCACCGCGCCGGCCGAAAACGACACCAGCCAGTCGACGCCGGGAATGTCGGTGCGGGTGATCAGCGATCCCATGGCCCAGGCCGCGAGTGCGGCGGAGACGGCGACGAAGAACAGGCGGCGCCGCGGGCTTTGCGACTTCGTGAGGTCTTCGGCCAGGCCGCCGAGAAAAGCCGGCGCTGCGCAGATCAGCAGCATGACACCCGGCAGCATTTCGCGGCCGCGCAGCAGCCACAGCAGCCCCAGCGAGGCCACCAGGCCGATGACGATGCCGACGCCGCCGATGCGCGGAACCGGCGTCGCGTGAAACTTCTGGGGACCCGACATGTCGGCATCGGCCGAAAAATGCGCGTGTGCGCGCGCCGAGCGAATCACGAAAAAGGTGACCACCGCCGAGAGGATGAATCCCAGGAACAGAACGACCATCGGGCAAGTGTATGCCCCGCATGCGGGGCGTCCGAGCGGGGTCGATGACTACAATCCAGGTCGTTCACGAGGTGAACACGCCATCGAGGAGAGCTCGTTCATGTTGTTGATCACCGGCGCCGCGGGCTTCATCGGCGGCAACTTCGTCCACCATTGGTTCGGCCATTCCAGCGAGCCGGTGATCGTGCTGGACAAGCTCACCTACGCAGGCAACCCCCAGACGATCTCGTCGCACCTGCGCAGCGGCCAGGCGACCCTCGTGCAGGCAGACATCTGCGATCGTGAAGCGGTGCGCCAGCTGCTCGCGGCCCACCGGCCTCGCGCGCTGCTCCATTTCGCAGCCGAAAGCCATGTCGATCGATCCATCCACGGGCCCGGCGAATTCGTCCAGACCAACGTCGTCGGCACCTTCAGCCTGCTCGAGGAGGCGCGCGCCTACTGGAGCAGCATGCCAGCGGACGATCGCGCGGCCTTCCGCTTCCTCCATGTCTCCACGGACGAGGTTTACGGTTCTCTCTCGGACACCGACCCGGCCTTCAGCGAGACGACGGCGTATGCGCCCAACAGTCCCTATTCCGCCAGCAAGGCGGGCAGCGACCACCTCGTGCGCGCCTATCACCACACCTACGGGCTGCCCACGCTGACCACCAATTGCAGCAACAACTACGGGCCTTATCACTTTCCCGAGAAGCTGATCCCGCTGATGATCCTCAACGCCCTCGAGGGCAAGCCGCTGCCCGTCTACGGCGACGGCCAGAACATCCGCGACTGGCTGTACGTGCGCGACCACTGCGAAGCCATCCGGCAGGTGCTCGAAAAGGGCCGGCCAGGCGAGACGTACAACGTCGGCGGCAAGAACGAAGTGAAGAACATCGACGTCGTCACCACCATCTGCCGCAAGCTCGACGCACTGCGCCCCCGACCGGCCGGGCGCCACGAAGACCTCATCACGTACGTCGCCGATCGGCCGGGACACGACCGGCGCTATGCCATCGACCCCACGAAGACCGAGCGCGAGATCGGCTGGCAGCCCGCCGAGACGTTCGAGAGCGGCATCGACAAGACTGTTCGGTGGTACCTCGAGAACACGGCATGGGTCGACAGCGTGCGCACCGGCGCGTACCGCGAATGGATGGACACCCACTACGGCGTACGCGCGGCGGCCTGAGGAAGGCCGCGATGAAGATCCTGCTGCTGGGCAAGAACGGACAGGTCGGCTGGGAGCTGCAGCGCTCCCTGGCCCCGCTGGGCGAGGTGATCGCGCTCGACCGCGCCGGCGCGCAAGGTCTGTCGGGGGATCTGTCGCAGCCGCAGGCAGTCGCGCAAACCGCCCTCGCCTTGCGTCCCGACGTGATCGTCAACGCGGCGGCGTATACGGCAGTCGACCGGGCGGAGAGCGACACCGGCCTCGCGCGCACGATCAACGCCGCGTCGCCGGCTGCGCTGGCGCAGGCGGCGGCGACCATGGGATCGTGGCTGGTGCACTACAGCACCGACTACGTCTTCGACGGCTCCGGCGACCAGCCGCGCGACGAGTTGGCGCCCACCGGCCCGCTGAGCGCCTATGGCCGGACCAAGCTCGAGGGCGAGCAGGCCATTGCGGCCAGCGGCGCAAGGCACCTGATCTTTCGCACCAGCTGGGTCTTCGCCGCGCGCGGGGGCAACTTCGCCCGGACGATGCTGCGGCTGGCCGCCGAACGCGATCGACTGCGGGTGATCGACGACCAGGTCGGCGCGCCGACCTCGGCCGAGCTGATCGCCGACGTCACGGCGCACGCGGTGCGCACGGCGATGGCCCGGCCCGCGTTGTCCGGCCTGTACCACCTGGCCGCCGCAGGGCAGACGAGCTGGCACCGCTATGCCTGCCACGTCATCGAATGGGCGCGCGCGCATGGGCAGGCGGTTCGCGTGGCGCTGCAGGACATCGAGCCGATCGCGACGACCGAGTACCCGACGCCGGCGCGCCGGCCGCTCAACTCGCGTCTGGCCACGAACAAGCTGCGCGACGCCTTCGGCGTCCATCTGCCGGCGTGGGAAGCCGGTGTCGAGCGCATGCTGTGCGAAGTTCTCGGCTGAGACCCTCCAACAAAGGACCATCCATGACCCGCGCTCGCAAGGGCATCATCCTCGCCGGCGGCTCCGGCACTCGCCTGCATCCGGCGACGCTGTCGATCAGCAAGCAGCTGCTGCCGGTGTACGACAAGCCGATGGTCTACTACCCGCTCAGCACGCTGATGCTGGCCGGGATCCGCGAGATCCTCGTCATCAGCACACCGCAGGACACCCCGCGCTTCGAAGCGCTGCTGGGCGACGGCAGCCGCTGGGGCATCCGCCTGAGCTACTGCGTGCAGCCGAGCCCCGATGGGCTGGCGCAGGCCTTCGTCCTCGGACGCCGCTTCGTCGATGGAGCGCCCAGCGCGCTCGTCCTCGGCGACAACATCTTCTACGGGCACGACTTCCACGCCCTGCTCGGCAGCGCCGCGGAGCGCACGCAAGGCGCGACGGTCTTTGCCTACCACGTGCAGGACCCCGAGCGCTATGGCGTCGTCGCCTTCGATGCCGGCCGCCGGGCCATCAGCATCGAGGAGAAGCCCAAGGCACCGAAGAGCAACTACGCGGTGACCGGGCTGTACTTCTACGACGACCGCGTGTGCGACATCGCCGCCGACATCAAGCCGTCCGCTCGCGGAGAGCTCGAGATCACCGATGTCAACGCGCGATACCTCGACGAGCAGCGCCTCGATGTCGAGATCATGGGCCGCGGCTATGCCTGGCTCGACACCGGAACGCACGACAGCCTGCTGGAAGCGAGCCAGTTCATCGCGACGCTGGAGAAGCGGCAGGGCCTGAAGGTGGCGTGTCTCGAGGAGATCGCCTTTCGCGCCGGCTGGATCAGTGCCGAGCAGCTCGAGGCGCAGGCCCAGCCGATGCTCAAGAACGGGTACGGGCAGTACCTGCTGAAGGTCCTCAGAGAGAAGGTCTACTGATGAAAGTGATCCGCACCGACCTGCCCGACGTGCTGGTCCTCGAACCCAAGGTCTTCGGCGACGCGCGCGGCTTCTTTCTCGAAAGCTTCAGCCAGCGCGCCTTCGACGCCGCGCTGGGCCGCCAGGTGCGCTTCGTGCAGGACAACCATTCGCGCTCGGCCAGGGGCGTGCTGCGGGGGCTGCACTACCAGCTCGCGCCGCACGCGCAAGGCAAGCTGGTGCGTGTGGCCAGCGGCACCGTCTTCGACGTGGCGGTCGACATGCGGCGGTCCAGCCCGACCTTCGGCCGCTGGGTGGGCACCGAGCTCAGCGCCGACAACCACCGGCAGATGTGGATTCCGCCCGGATTCGCCCACGGCTTCCTGGTCCTGTCGGAGTTCGCCGACTTTCTCTACAAGACCACCGACTACTACGCGCCCGAGTGCGAGGCGGCGGTGCGCTGGAACGACCCGGACATCGGCGTTGCCTGGCCGGCCGTCGCGGGCACGCCGCAGCTGTCCGCCAAGGACGTCCAGGCACCGGCCTGGCGCGACGCACGCACCTTCGACTGAGCTTCGCGCTTTTCGTGCACGCGGCCGGTGCATCACCCGCCGCATGCACTACACTCGCGCGTTCACGCCGTGAACGCACCCCCCCCGCATGACCGACGACCCCACTTCCTCGGCGGCCGACGCCGCCGCGACGCTCGAGGCGCTGCGCCTGCTCGCCGCGCGTCCCGAGCTGTCCCAAAGACAGCTTTCGCAGGAGCTGGGATTGAGCCTGGGCAAGACCCACTACGTGCTGCACGCCCTGCTGGATCGGGGCCTGGTGAAGATCCAGAACTTCCGGCGCAACGACAACAAGATGGCCTACGCCTACCTGCTGACGCCCAAGGGATTGAAGGCGAAGCTGCAGCTGACGCGCGCGTTCCTGGCCCGCAAGGAGGCCGAATTCGAGCTGCTGCGAACGACGATCGCGCAGCTCAAGCAGGAAGTGCAGCGAGACCAACCCGACGGGCCCGGCCCCAGGACCTGAGGAGGCGCCCATGGACAGGAACGCGAAGATTTTCGTCACGGGCCACCGTGGCATGGTCGGCAGCGCCATCGTGCGGCGCCTGCAGGCCGCCGGGTATGACCGCCTCCTGACGCGCGGCCGGGAAGATCTCGACCTGCTCGACCAGCGCGCCGTGCACGCCTTCCTCGCCCACGAAAAGCCCGACTACGTCTTCATCGCGGCCGCCAAGGTCGGCGGCATCCAGGCCAACGACCAGCAGCGCGCCGACTTCCTCTATCAGAACCTGCTGATCGAGGCCAACCTGATCCACGGCGCGCACCTGGCGGGCGTGCAGAGGCTGATGTTCCTCGGGTCCAGCTGCATCTATCCGCGCGACTGCCCGCAGCCGATCAAGGAGGAGTACCTGCTGACCGGGCCGCTGGAGCAGACCAACGAGCCTTATGCGATTGCGAAGATCGCCGGCATCAAGCTGTGCGAAAGCTACAACCGCCAGTACGCGAGGCAGTACGTGAGCGTGATGCCCACCAACCTGTACGGCCCGAACGACAACTACGACCTCCTCAGCAGCCACGTGCTGCCCGCGCTCATCCGCAAGGCCCACGAGGCGAAGCTGCGCGGCGACGCGGAATACGTCGTATGGGGATCCGGCACGCCGCGCCGCGAATTCCTGTACGTGGACGATCTCGCCGACGCCTGCGTGCACCTGATGGAGCGCGGCTACGACGGTCCGCTGGTCAACGTGGGAACCGGGGAGGACGTCACGATCCGCGAGCTGGCCGAGACGGTCATGGACGTCGTCGGGTTCCGCGGGCGCGTGGTCTATGACCGCAGCAAGCCGGACGGCACGCCGCGCAAGCTGCTCGACGTGAGTCGCCTGGCCGCCCTCGGCTGGAAGGCGCGCACGCCCTTGCGCGAAGGCATGCGCCGCGCCTACGAGAGCGCCCCGTTCCATTCCCCTGTCGCCAACCCCTGATGCCGAAGAAGCCGTCGATGCCCCACAAGAAAGTCGCACTCATCACCGGTGTCACCGGCCAGGACGGCGCCTACCTGTCGGAGTTCCTGCTCGCCAAGGGCTACGAGGTGCACGGCGTCAAGCGCCGCTCCTCGCTGTTCAACACCGACCGCATCGATCACCTCTACCAGGACCCGCACGTCGAGAACCAGCGCTTCGTGCTGCATTACGGCGACCTCACCGACTCGACCAACCTGATCCGCATCATCCAGCAGGTCCAGCCCGACGAGATCTACAACCTGGCGGCGATGAGCCACGTGGCCGTCTCCTTCGAGACGCCCGAATACACGGCCAACGCCGACGGCATCGGCACGCTGCGCATCCTCGAAGCGATCCGCATCCTCGGCCTCGAGAAGAAGACGCGCTTCTATCAGGCATCGACGAGCGAGCTGTACGGGTTGGTGCAGGAGGTTCCGCAGAAGGAAACCACGCCGTTCTACCCGCGCAGTCCGTACGCGGTCGCCAAGCTGTACGGGTTCTGGATCACGGTCAACTACCGCGAGGCATACGGGCTGTACGCCTGCAACGGCATCCTGTTCAACCACGAGAGCCCCATCCGTGGCGAGACCTTCGTGACGCGAAAGATCACGCGCGCCGTGGCGCGCATCGCGCTCGGGCTGCAGGACTGCCTGTTCCTGGGCAACCTTTCCGCCAGGCGCGACTGGGGCCATGCGCGCGACTACGTCGAGATGCAATGGCTGATGCTGCAGCAGGAGCAGCCCGAGGACTTCGTCATCGCGACCGGCGTTCAGCACAGCGTGCGCCAGTTCGTCGAGAAGGCGGCGCGCGAGCTCGGCATCGCGCTGGAGTTCAAGGGCCATGGCGTCGACGAGATCGGTGTCGTCGCTGCCGTCGCGGGCGAGCGCAACCGTTGCCGGGTCGGCGATGTCGTCGTGCGCGTCGATCCGCGCTACTTCCGCCCCGCCGAGGTCGAGACCCTGCTCGGCGACCCGTCGAAGGCCAAGCAGAAGCTCGGCTGGGAACCCCGAACCACGCTGGACCAGCTCGTGCGCGAGATGGTCGAGCACGACTACGCATCGGCCCAGCGCGACGACCTCGTGAAGTCGGCCGGCTACGCGGTGTACCCGCCCCACGAATAACGCGCGCTCACGGAAAACAGCATGTTCAACGGCAAGTCCATCCTCATCACCGGCGGCACCGGCTCGTTCGGCAAGAAGTACGTCCAGACCCTGCTGCGCGACTACCAGCCGCGCCGCATCATCGTGTACTCGCGCGACGAGCTGAAGCAGTACGAGATGCAGCAGGAGTACAGCCACCCTGCGATGCGCTACTTCATCGGCGACGTGCGCGATCGCCAGCGGCTGACGCAGGCCATGCGCGGCGTCGACTACGTCATCCACGCCGCCGCGCTCAAGCAGGTCCCTGCCGCCGAATACAACCCGATGGAGTGCATCAAGACCAACATCCACGGCGCGGAGAACGTCATCGCGGCGTCCATCGAGGCGGGCGTGAACAAGGTCATCGCGTTGTCGACGGACAAGGCCGCCAATCCGATCAACCTGTACGGCGCCACCAAGCTGGCATCCGACAAGCTGTTCGTGGCCGCGAACAACGTCGTGGGCAAGGACGGACCCTCGTTTGCCGTCGTGCGCTACGGCAACGTCGTCGGCTCACGCGGCTCGGTGGTGCCCTTCTTCGCCAAGCTGATCGCCGAGCGGGCGCACGAGCTGCCGATCACGCACGAAAGCATGACGCGCTTCTGGATCAGCCTGCAGCAAGGCGTCGACTTCGTGCTTCGCAACTTCACGCGCATGTGGGGCGGCGAGATCTTCGTGCCGAAGATCCCTTCGATCCGCATCACCGACCTGGCGCGCGCCATGGCGCCCGACATGCCGATCCGCGTGATCGGCATCCGGCCCGGCGAGAAGCTGCACGAGATCATGTGCCCGTCCGACGACTCGCATCTCACGCTGGAGTTCGCCGACCACTACGTGCTTCGTCCCACGATCAAGTTCCACCACGCCGACATCGACTACACGGCCAACGCGGCCGGCGAGACGGGGCGCCCGGTGCCGGCCGGGTTCGAATACAACTCGGGCAGCAACCCGCACTTCCTGAGCGTGGGCGAGATCGTGCGGTTCAACGGCGAGGCCATGGAATGATTCCCTACGGCCGGCAGCACATCTCCGACGAGGATGTCGAGGCGGTCGTCGCCGTCCTGCGCTCCGACTTCCTGACGCAGGGCCCGGCCGTGCCGGCGTTCGAGCGCGCGGTCGCCGGATACGCCCAGGCGCAGCACGCGGTCGCCGTCAACAGCGCCACCTCGGCGCTGCACATCGCCTGCATGGCCCTGGAGCTGGGACCCGGCGACCTGCTGTGGACGTCGCCGAACACCTTTCTCGCCTCGGCCAACTGTGCGCGCTACTGCGGGGCCGACGTCGACTTCGTCGACATCGATCCGCGCACGTACAACCTGTGCCCGGCCGCACTGGCGCACAAGCTCGAAGCCGCCGAGCGCGCCGGCCGCCTGCCCAAGGTCGTCGTGGCGGTGCACTTCGCCGGCCAGTCCTGCGACATGCAGGCCATAGGCACGCTGGCGCGCCGCTACGGCTTCCGGGTCATCGAGGATGCGTCGCACGCGGTCGGGGGCAGCTACCTCGGGTTGCCGGTGGGCGGCTGCCGCTTTTCCGACATCACGGTGTTCAGCTTCCATCCGGTGAAGATCGTCACCACGGCCGAAGGCGGCATGGCGCTCACCAACGATCCCGCGCTCGCCCGCTCGATGCAGCTGTACCGCAGCCACGGCATGACACGCGACGCCGCCCTGATGCAGGGCGACAGCGAAGGGCCGTGGTACTACCAGCAGGTCGCGCTCGGCTACAACTATCGGCTGACCGACCTGCAGGCCGTGCTGGGCACCAGCCAGATGCGCCGCATCGACGAATTCGTCGCACGCCGTCACGCGATCGCCGAGCGCTACGACCGCCTGCTGAAGGAACTGCCGCTCGTCCTGCCCTTCCGGTCGCCGGACGCACGTTCGGCGCTCCACCTGTATCCCGTCGTGCTGCGCGACAGCACCGATCGCAAGCGTGTCTTCGAGGAACTGCGTGCTGCCGGCATTGCGGTGAACGTGCACTACATCCCGGTGCACCTGCAGCCCGACTATCGTCGCTTCGGATTCCAGCGGGGCGACTTTCCGAACGCCGAAGCCTATTACGCGGGCGCCATCAGCCTGCCGATCTACTTCGACCTGACCGACGAGCTGCAGGACCGCGTCGTCGCGGCACTGCAGCGCATCGTCGGGGCCGCCCGACTGTCGTCCCCATGACCCTCGCGCCTGCGGTCCTCGTCGTGATCCAGTCGAGGCTGGCGTCGAGCCGTTTGCCGGCCAAGGCCCTGCTGCCGCTGGGCGGGAAGTCGAGCGCGGTGCTGTGCGCGCAGCGGGCGGCGAACACCGGGCTGCCGGTCGTCGTCGCGACTTCCGACCGGCCGGCCGACGACGCGCTTGCCGCCGAGCTCGAGCGCGCCGGGATCGTGTGCGTGCGCGGCCCGCACGACGATGTGCTGCAACGCTTCGTCCAGGCCACGCAGGCGCTGCCTTCACAGGCGAGGGTCGTGCGGCTGACGGCCGACAACGTCTTTCCGGACGGCGCCTTCGTGCAGACGCTGCTCGACGATTTCGAGCAGCGCGGACTCGACTATGTGGCCACCGGCTCCCCGCAGGACGGCCTGCCCTACGGCATGAGCGCCGAGGTGTTCACCACGGCGTCGCTGCGCCGTGCCGCGCGCGAAGCGGCAACGGCCGCCGACCGCGAGCACGTCACGCCGTGGATCCGCCGCCACGCGTCGTGCGGCCTGCACGTGGTGGCCGATGCCCCTGCCCATTGGTCCCGGCTTCGCTGCACGCTCGACAGCTTCGCCGACTACGAACGGCTGCTGCCGGTGTTCGAGGGCCTCGGCGATGCCGTGCGGTCGCCGTGGCGTTCGCTGGTCGAGCGTCTGGCCGATGCGAACGAGCTGCAGCGCACGCCGCGCGTGCCGTACCGCTGCGACGCAGGCGGGCGCGTCCACAGTGCGCTCACGCTGGGCACCGTGCAGCTGGGGCTGCCGTACGGCATCGCCAACCCCCAGGGCCTGCCGTCCGAGCAGGAGTGCGCCGACGTGCTGCGTCTGGCCGCCGAAGCGGGCATCACGGCGTTGGACACGGCCCGTGCCTACGGCGTGGCCGAAGCGCGCATCGGGCGGGCGCTGCAGGCGGGACTGCGCGACCGGGTCCGGGTGGTGACCAAGCTCGACGTGCTCGACAAGCAGCTGCCACCCGATGCCGGCGCGGCGTCGGTTCGCTGTGCCGTCGATGCCAGCGTGTTCGCATCCGCTCATGCGCTGCAGACCCGCTGCATCGACACCCTGCTGCTGCACCGGTGGTCGCATCGACACGCCTTCGCCGAGGCCGCCTGGCATCGCCTGCTGGAGCTGAAGCGCAAGGGTGTCGTCGCGCATCTGGGCGCGAGCGTGTCCGACGTGCCCCAGGCGCTGGCCGCCCTGGGCGATCCGGACATCGAGCACCTGCAGTGCCCGGTGAACCTGCTCGACGCGCGGTGGCGCGACGGCGAGCTGCTGGCCGCCTTGCGAGCGCGGCCGGACGTCGTGGTCCATGCGCGCAGCGTCCTCTTGCAGGGCCTGCTCACGCTGCCGGCGCAGCGCTGGGTCCGCGTGCCGGGCGTCGACGCCGAGCAGCTGTGCAAGATCCTCGACCACTGGGTCGCGACGCTCGACCGCATCGATCGCACCGACCTCTGCATGGCCTACGTGCGCGGCCTGCCATGGGTCACCAGCGTGGTGGTCGGCATGGAGAACCTGCAGCAGCTGCGGTCCAACCTCGCCCATGCGCAGCGGCCGGCACTGTCCCCCGACGACATCCAGCGCATCGATGCCAGCCTGCCGCCGCTTCCGGTGGCCCTGCTCGACCCGGCGCAATGGGAGCCGGCATGACGACGGACACCGCTCTCCAACGCTTCCGACTCGACGGCCGCCGCATCCTGGTGACCGGCGCCAGCGGCCACCTCGGCACGCCGATCGTGCAGGCGATCGCCGCCGCCGGCGGCATCGCCGTGCTCGCGGGACGCACGCCAGGCAGGCTCGAAGCATCGGCGCAGGCGCTGCGAGCGCTGGGCGGCAGCTGCGAAACCCTGGCCTTCGATGTCGGCGCACCACAGGAATGCCGAGACGCCATCGCTGCGCTGTGCGCCGGCAACGACCGCCTGGCCGGCATCGTCAACTGCGCCTACGGCGGGCAGGCGGCAACGGTAGAGACCGCCACCGACGCCGACTTCGACCTGGCCTGCAGGCAGAACCTGGCCGGGCCCTTCGCGCTGATCCAGGCCGCGCTGCCGATGCTCAGGCGCACGGCCCGCGAGGTCGCGGGCGGCGCCTCGATCGTCAACATCGCATCGATGTACGGGCACGTCAGCCCCGATCCGCGCATCTACGGCACCTCCGGGAAGAACAACCCTCCCTTCTACGGCGCCGCGAAAGCCGGCCTGCTTCAGCTCACCCGGTATCTGGCCGCTCACCTCGGTCCCGACGGCATCCGCGTGAACAGCATCAGCCCGGGTCCGTTCCCGCCGCCGGCCATTGCGCAGTCCGCGCCCGAGTTCCACGCGCAGCTGTGCGCGAAGACACCGCTGGGACGCATCGGCGATGCTCGCGAGCTGGCCGGCCCGGCGCTGTTCCTGCTGTCCGATGCCGCCTCGTACGTCACCGGCGCCGACCTTGCCGTGGATGGAGGCTGGACCGCATGGTAGGAACGCTCCCCCGCCGCGTCGCCTTCCGGGTGGACGGCGGCACCGTCATCGGATCGGGCCATGTCGTGCGCTGTCTCGCACTGGCCCACGAGCTTCGCGCGCTCGGCCGGGAGGTGCACTTCATCTGCCGTCCGCACGACGGCCATCTCGGCGCGGCCATCGAGGCGAAGGGCTTTCGCCTGCACCTGCTGCCCGCGGGCGACGCCAGCGTCGCGGCGCCTGAGGCGCGCTGGCTCGGCGCCGACTGGCGCCAGGATGCCGACGAGACGGCGCGCGTGCTCGGAGGCGTTCGACCCGAATGGCTGGTCGTCGATCACTACGGCATTGACGAGCGCTGGGAGACCGTCCAGGCGCCGCATGCCGCGCGCCTGCTGGTCATCGACGACCTCGCGAACCGGCCGCACCGGGCCGAGTGGCTGGTCGACCAGAACCTCCAGCCTCGGCCCGACCGGTATCGCGACCGTGTCCCGGCGGGCTGCCGCCTGCTGCTGGGACCGCGGCACGCGCTGCTGCGCAAGGCCTTTCGCGAGCAGGCCTCCCGCCTGCCCGCCCGTGACGGCGCGGTGCGGCGCATGCTGGCGTGCGTCGGCGGCGCCGACCCGCAAGGCGTGCTGCCGCGAATCCTCGACGCCTGGCAGGCCTTGGGTCCCGAACGACCCGCCCTCGACATCGCGGTGGGAGCTCACAGCCCGAAGCTGGCGCTGCTGCGCGCGCGCTGCAGCGCGCTGCCGGGCTGCACACTGCACGTCGACAGCGAGGACATCGCCTCGCTGATGGCAGAAGCGGACCTGCTCGTCTGCGCCGCGGGGACCATCAACTGGGAACGCTGCTGCCTGGCGCTGCCCGCGGTGATGACGGAGATCGCAGCCAACCAGCGCGACAACCTGCGCCTGCTCGCGCGCCAGCGCACCGGCGTGTCCATCGGCCGCGCCGAAGCGCTCGCCGCCGCCGACCTGGCTGCGTTGCTGCAGCGCCTCCTGGCGCGTCCCTCCCTGCTGAAGCGCATGGGGCAGCGCTGCGCCCGCCTGGTCGACGGCCTCGGCGCGTTTCGCGTCGCCGCTGCGATGAGCGCGGACGACGTGGCGCTGCGTCCGGCACGCGAGTCGGACGGCGAAGCGGCATGGGCCTGGCGCAATGCCGAGTCGACGCGTCGCTACTTCACCGATCCGCGCCCGCTCCCGCTGGCGCGGCACCTCGACTGGTGGCATGCCGCCGTCGCCGACCCGCGGCGATCGCTGCTGATCGCGCATCTCGGCGCGACGGGGATCGGCGTGGTGCGCCTCGACCACGAGGACGATGCCGCGACGGTGTCGATCTACCTGGATCCGGCCCTGACCGGCCTCGGGCTGGGCGCGCCCCTGCTCGATGCCGCGCGTCGATGGACTGCCGAGCGCTGCACCGGCCCGCGGCGCCTGCGCGCCGTGATCGACCCCCGCAACCACGCGTCGCGGCGCGCCTTCGCGGCGGCCGGCTTCCACGAAGAGGGTGCGCATTGGGTACGGGAGGCACGAGATGACTGATCGCCGCGTCATCGTCATCGCCACCCCGCATGCGCGCTACGACGGGCTCGAGCGGCAGCTGCGCGCCGTGCCCCGGCTCGAGGTCGTGCGCCTGCGGCAGAAGTCCGAGCTCTCGGCGCAGGCCTTGAGCGCCATCGCTCCCCAGTACGTGTTCCTGCCGCACTGGTCCTGGATCATTCCCGCCGAGGTCCACGAGCGCTTCGAGTGCGTCGTGTTCCACATGACCGACCTGCCTTTCGGCCGCGGCGGCAGCCCCCTGCAGAACCTGATCGTGCGGGGCATCGAGACGACTCAGCTCAGTGCGCTGCGCTGCACGCGCGAGCTCGATGCGGGACCGATCTACCTGAAGAAGCCGCTGTCGCTCAACGGTGCGGCCGAGGAGATCTTCCTGCGCGCGGCTCGCCTCATGAAGGACATGATCCTGGAGATCGTCGAGCAATCCATCCGCCCGGTGGATCAGCAGGGCGAGCCGGTCATCTTTCGCCGACGCCGTCCCGAGGACGGCGACCTGTCCGGCCTGGCGCGGCTGGAGCAGGTGCACGACCACATCCGCATGCTCGACGCCGACGGCTATCCGCCCGCCTTCCTGCAGGTCGGCGACCTGCGCCTCGAGTTCCGCCGCTCGCGGCTGTCCCACGACGGCGTCGACGCCGACGTTCGCATCACGCTCTCGCCGCGCAAGGAGACGCCATGAAGACCGCTCTGGTGCTGGCTGCCCATCCCGACGACGAGGTGCTCGGCTGCGGCGGAACCATCGCACGCATGGCCGACCAAGGCTGGCAGGTCCACATCCTGATCCTCGCCGAGGGCGCGACGAGCCGCTCCGTGGCGCGTGACCGCTCGGCGCGGACCGAGGAGCTGTCCGCCCTCGAAACGTCGGCCCGACGTGCGGCCTCCATCCTCGGCGCCGCATCGGTTCAGCTGGAGGCCTTCGCCGACAACCGCATGGACGGGGTCGAGCTGCTCGACGTCGTCAAGCGCATCGAGGACGAGATGGCCCGCGTGCAGCCATCACGGGTGCTCACCCATCACCTGGGCGACGTCAATGTCGACCACGGCATCGTCCATCAGGCGGCCGTCGCCGCCTGCCGACCCCTGCCCGGCAGCTGCGTGCGCGAGCTGCTGTTCTTCGAGGTGGCCTCGAGCACCGAATGGCGGCCGGCGTCCTCGATGGCGCCGTTCCGGCCGAACCTGTTCGTCGACATCGGCTCGACGCTGCAGCGCAAGCTCGATGCGCTGCAGGCCTACGCCAGCGAGATGCGGCCGTTCCCGCACGCCCGTTCCGTGCAGGCACTCGAGCACCTGGCCCGCTGGCGCGGCGCCACCGCCGGCTGCGAGGCAGCCGAGGCGTTCGAGATCGGCCGCCGCATCGAATGACCCGTTGACCCACAGAGTGAGACCATGTTTCGCATCGCCCACAGAGAGATCGGCCCTGCGGCCGCGCCCTTCGTCATCGCCGAGATGTCGGGCAACCACAACCAGTCGCTGGAACGCGCCCTGGCCATCGTCGAGGCGGCCGCCGCCAGCGGCGCGCACGGGCTGAAGATCCAGACCTACACGCCGGACACGATGACGCTCGACCTCGACGAGGGCGAGTTCTTCATCTCCGACAAGAACAGCCTGTGGAAGGGCACCAGCCTGTACAAGCTGTACGCCGAGGCGTACACGCCATGGGAATGGCACGAGCCGATCTTCGCCCACGCGCGCAAGCTCGGCATGATTCCGTTCAGCACGCCGTTCGATGCCAGCGCCGTCGACTTCCTCGAGACGCTCGACGTGCCCTGCTACAAGATCGCCTCGTTCGAGAACACCGATCTGCCGCTGATCCGGCGCGTGGCGGCGACCGGCAAGCCGATGATCATTTCCACCGGCATGGCGACGCTCGCAGAGCTCGACGAGACGGTGCGCGCCGCGCGCGAGGCAGGTTGCCGCGATCTGGTGCTGCTCAAGTGCACCAGCACCTATCCCGCCACGCCGAAGAACACCAACATCCTGACGATTCCTCACCTGCGCCAGCTGTTCGGTTGCGAGGTCGGCCTGTCCGACCACACCATGGGCGTCGGCGTGTCGGTCGCCAGCGTCGCGCTCGGCGCCACCGTGATCGAGAAGCACTTCACCCTGCGGCGCGCCGACGGCGGCGTCGACTCCACCTTCTCGCTGGAGCCGCAGGAGATGGAAAGCCTGGTGGTCGAGACCGAGCGGGCCTGGCAGGCGCTGGGGCAGGTCTTCTACGGCGCGACAGCGGCGGAGGAGGCGTCCAAGGTGTTCCGCCGCACGCTCTACATCGTTCGCGACATGAAGGCAGGCGAGGTGCTGGACGCCCGGTCGCTGCGCGCCATCCGGCCCGGCAAGGGACTGCCGCCGAAGTACCTCGAGCGGGCGCTGGGCGCGCGGGTCGTTCGCGACGTGGCCCGCGGGACTCCGCTGTCGTGGGACCTGCTCGTCGATCAGGTGGAGCCGCGGTGAAGCTCGCAGCATCGGTTCGCGCGCTGTTCCACCGCCTGCCCGACGATCCCCGGGCACGCGGGCTGCATGCGCGGCTGCTGCCGCTGCGGCCGACACGCCCGGCGCGCGGCGACGCCGGCATCGTCGTGCAGTGCGTCGAGGATCCGTTCTACCTCGGCCTGTTCACGCGCCTTTGCCACGCGCTTCGCGCGCGCGCCGAGCCGGCCATCGACCTGTACGTCCCGCGCTCGGTCAATGCCCGCGTGGGCGCCGGCTGGAAGACGATGCTGATGCGCTCCTTCCCGCTCGGCCGCCTGGTCGCGAATCAGTGGGTGCGGCTGTACGACGTGGTCACCGACCGCGTGGGCTACCGGAGCACGTCGCTGCGACACCCCCTCGGCGACGCGATCGACGCGTGGCGAAGCTGGCGGATCTGGAAAGCTGCGCGATCGGTGGCGCAGCTCGAGGCGCTGCAGGTCGACGGCGTGACATGCGGCGACCTCGTGCTCGACACGTATTTGCGCTTCAGGCCCTCGCCGCGCATCCGCCTGGACGATCCCTTCCTGTTCTACCTGCTGTGGCAGGCCCATCGCGACGTGCGGCGTGCCCGCCGCTACTTCGGTTCGGTGCGTCCTCGGCTGTACCTCGCGTCCTACACCACCTATGTGCAGCACGGCATCGCCGCACGCGTCGCGCTGCAGGAGGGCACACGCGTGGTGTGCTTCGGCAACTTCCAGCAGTTCGGCAAGGAGCTGAGCCTGGACGACACCTTCCACACCCGCGACGCCGTCCGCTATCGGCGGGATTTCGACGCCGTGCCGAACCGCGACGCGCTGATGGAGGAAGCCCGTCGGCAGCTGGAGCTGCGCCTGTCCGGAGGCATCGACAGCGCCACGTTCTACATGGCGTCGTCGGCCTACCGCACGACGACCGCGGAGGTCCCCGACGCGAGCGGCGCGGTGGTCGTCTTCCTGCACGACTTCTACGACAGCCCGCACATCTACGCCGACCTGGTGTTCCCCGACTTCTGGGAATGGACCTGCTGCACCATCGAGACGCTGCGCGCGGCATCGATCAAGTTCCTGGTCAAGCCGCACCCGAACCAGATCGCACTGAGCGACAGCGTGATCGGCGAGCTGAAGCAACGCTTTCCCGACATGCAGCTCATCCCGTCCGGCGTGACGAACCGGCAGCTGGTCGACGCCGGCATGGCGTGCGCGGTCACCGTCTACGGAACCATCGCCCACGAGATGGCGTACCTCGGCGTGCCGTCGATTGCCTGCGCGCGTCATCCTCATGTGGCATTCGACTTCTGCCGCACGGCCACCGACCGGGACGGGTACGTGAAGCTGCTGCGCCAGGCGCTGCAGCTGTCCGGCGATCCGAAGGTGCTGCGCGAGCAGGCGCTGCAGTTCTACGTGATGCACAACCTCAACCTGCCGCGTGAGCAGATCGCCCTGCGCGACGCGATGCTCGCCGCCTGGCGCGAGAGCCACGACACCGAGGCGAGCGCCGATGCGATCGCCCAGGCCTTCGAGCGTCTCGCCGCCCTCCCGGGCTTCGATTCGTTCGTCCAGGGCCTCCTCGGGGCGCCTTCCGGGGCCGCCGCATTGCCGGGCAGCGAACCGACCTGGAGCACCCCATGAAAGCGTTGCGCACCTTCGTCAGGTCGCTGGTGAACCTGGCGCGCTTCCCCCTCGCGCTGCTGCGCTACCGGCGCACGGGGGCGACCGATCCCTGGGCCCACCAGGCGCTGATCCAGCTGTTCTGCGCCACCGGCGGACGCTTCAACGACTTCCTGAGCGCGGCGATCCGGCTTCGCTCGCGCCCGCTCGAGCTCGCGAACCCGGTCGGCGTGCTCGGTGACCTGCGCGGCGACGCCATGCGAGGCCGCCTCGGCGAGCTGCGCGAGCGCGGCTACGCGACGTTTCGCGCGGCGCTGCCGCCCGACATGTGCGAGCGGCTGATGAAGTTCGCGCTGGAGACGCCGGCGCAAGTGCGCCGCATGGATCACGAGCCCCTCGGGCAGGCGCCGCGCATGGCGCTGTTCGACCCGCAGCGTCCGCTCGCCGTGCGGTACGACTATCCCCCCGAGGCCCTGCTGGACAACGCCGATGTGCAGGCGCTGCTGTCCGATCCGTCGCTGCTGGCGCTCGCCCAGGCCTATCTGGGGACCCGCCCGCGCGCGGACGTGTTGTCGATGTGGTGGCACACCGCCTTTCATGCGCAACCGGACAGCGAGGCGGCGCAGTTCTACCACTTCGATCTCGACCGCATCAAGTGGCTGAAGATCTTCATCTACCTCACCGACGTGGGTCCGCAGGACGGACCGCACTCGTTCATCGAGGGATCGCACCGCACGGGCGGAATACCGCCGAGCATGCTGCGCCGCGGCTACGTGCGCCTTTCGGACGAGGAGGTGCTCGGCCACTACGGCCAGGCGCGGCAGGTCGAGTTCGCCGCGCCGCGCGGCACCGTCATCGTCGAGGACACCCGCGGCCTGCACAAGGGCAAGGCGGTTTCCGGCCACTCGCGGCTGATCCTGCAGCTGCAGTTCAGCAATTCGCTGTTCGGCGCGATCTACCCGAAGGCCGTCCTCAAGCGCGTCTCGCATCCCGGCCTCGCGCAGCTGATGCAGCACTCCAAGGACGTGTACGCGCAGTACCTGTGATCACGACAACCCCAGCCAAGCAAGACATGACCGCTGCCCAAGGCCGACTGGCAAAGCTCTACTACGAGATCCTGAAGATCGACGTCGTGCGCAACTACTACTGCTGGATGCGCTACCGCTTCCTGAAGGGCAGGACGCGCATGGCCGCCTCGCAGACCAGCGGCGTCGGCGCGCACACGATCGACCACAACCTGATGGCGCTGGACACCCGCGCCGGCTTCGGCATGGCGAACCGGATGTCGCTGCTGCTGTACCCCACGGCCGCGGCCCTGCGCAACCGGCGCGACGCGCGCGTGCTGATCGTCGGACCGCGCACCGAGGACGACATCTACTGGGCCAAGTCGCTCGGAATGCGCAACGTGCGCGGACTCGACCTGTTCTCGTACAGCGACATGATCGATGTCGGCGACATGCACAAGACCGAATACCCGGCCGCGCACTTCGATGCCGTGATCCTCGGCTGGGTGGTGAGCTACAGCAGCGAGCCCGAGCGCCTCATCGCCGAGTGCAAGCGCATCGTCAAGCCGGGCGGCTACATCGGCTTCGGCATCGAGTCCAACCCGGAGCATCGGCGCACGGGCCAGTACAAGCCGCCGCGCGTGAACGGGCTCAATTCGGGCAAGGACATCGCCTCGCTCGTCGGACTTCCGATCATGTTCATCCACGACCCCGAGCTCGACGTGCCGACCGACAACGCGGTGATCTTCCAGGCCGCCTGAGACAGCGACTGAGATGTCCGACCCCACCCTCGGCCGACCCACGCTGCTGACCGCGCTTCGGCACTTTCCCCGCTTCCTGGGCTACGTGCTGAAGCGCTTCCGGCTCGCGCGCTGGGCGCTGCTGCTGGCGCTGGTGCTGCTCGCGCTCGAATACGCCGTGTTCAGCCTCATGATCCCGCTGTCCGACGGCGCGGGGGCGAAGTCCGGCGGCGGCGCGGTGGTGCGCTTCTGGAGCGCCGTGGCGCAGCAGCTGCAGCTCGAGCCCGTG
Organism: Piscinibacter sp. XHJ-5; assembly: GCF_029855045.1. Classification (GTDB taxonomy): domain Bacteria; phylum Pseudomonadota; class Gammaproteobacteria; order Burkholderiales; family Burkholderiaceae_C; genus Albitalea. The sequence continues at coordinate 1,278,932 of NZ_CP123228.1, read as the reverse complement.
GCGGTGACCTGGCTCTGGCTCTTCCTGCTGCTGCTCGCCTTGCGCACCGTGCTGGGCTACGTGCACGTGCTGCTGACCAACTGGCTGGCCAAGCAGGTGCACCGGCACCTGAGCGAGCGCACCTTCGCCCGCGTGCTGATGGACGAGCCCATGCCGCTGATCTACCGGCGCTCGATCGGCTACTACATCACGCTGGCCGGCGACGACACGTTTCGCGCCGGCACCATCATCAACACGGCGTCGCAGGCGCTCGCCTCGCTGATGTCGGCGCTGGCCGGGTTCGGCCTGCTGTACCTCTTCTCGGCGCAGGCGTTCTGGGCCACCGTCGGGTTCCTGGCGGCGTGCGCGGTCCTCGTCGGCATGGGATTTCGCGCGCTGATGCGCATCAACGCCCGCTCGGTCGCGCTGGCGCGTGAAACGAGCACGGGCTACATCGAGGCGCTCAACGGCCTGCGGTCGATCCGCTCGATGGCATCGGAGCCCTTCTTCCTGCGCAGCTACGCGGACCAGATCGGCCGCTATGTGCGCATGCTGTTCGAGATCGATGCGGTCAAGAGCAGCATCAAGTTCATGCCGGCCATCATCGCGCTGCTGATCGGCGTCGTCGTGCTGTGGCCCGGTTCGCAACGTGCCGGCGACATCACCGCGACCTACTTCTTCGCCGTGACGCTGCTGCTGATGCGCCTGTTCGTGTCGCTGGGCGCCACGGTGAACCACGCGTCGGTGATGCTGATGGACCTGCGCGCGGCCACGGACATCGACGAGCTGGTCAATGCACCGCCGCATCTCGAGTCGCACGCCCCGGCGGCGCCGGCGGCGGCAGTCAACACCGTCGAGCTGCGCGGGCTGGAGTACGGATACCGTCCCGGGCACAAGGTGCTCGACGGCCTCGACTTCGCGTTCCTTCCGGGCAAGACGGTCGCCATCGTGGGTCCTTCCGGCTCAGGCAAGTCGACGCTGGCCGACATCCTGCTCGGCCTGATCAGCCCGGACCGCGGCGCGGTGCTCGTCAACGGCGGACACGGCAGCCTCGCCGCGCTGCGCCAGCACGTGATCCTGGTCGAACAGCAGGCACGCATCTTCTCCACCAGCGTGCGCGAGAACCTGCTGCTGGGCAGGCAGTGCGACGACGACACGCTGTGGAAGGCGCTGCGCCTGGTCGATCTCGAGCAGCACGTGCGCGCGCTGCCCGGCGGGCTGTCGGCGCCGTTCGAATACCAGGGCGCGAACCTCTCCGGCGGACAGCGCCAGCGCCTCGGCATCGCGCGCGCACTGATCCGCGAGCCGCAGGTGCTCATCCTCGACGAAGCCACCAGCGCGCTGGACGGGCGCACGCGCGAGCTGGTGGTGGCGAACCTGCGCGAGTTCATGCGCGAGGGTGTCCTGATCTTCATCACGCACGACGATGCGCTGGCTGGTTCGGCGGACGTCGTGCTGTCGCTGGGGCAGCAGGCATCGCCCGCGCCTTCGCCGGCGGTGCCGGAGAGGGCGCCGGCATGAGCTCGAAGCCCATGGCACCGATCGCGATGTTCGCGTTCAACCGGGTCGAACACCTGCGGCGCGCGGTCGAATCGCTCGCCGCCTGCCCCGAAGCCCCGCATTCCGCGCTCACGCTGTACTGCGACGGCGCACGCCGTCCGGACGAGCAGGCCGCGGTCGAGGCGGTGCGCCGCTATGCCGCCGGCATCACCGGATTCGCCTCGGTGACGGTCGATGCGGCGCCGGCCAACCGCGGCCTCGCCGCGTCGGTCATGCGCGGCGTCGCGGACCAGCTCAACCGCTTCGACGCGGTCATCGTGCTCGAGGACGATCTCGTCGTCTCGCCGCACTTCCTGCGCTACATGAACGATGCGCTGGCCCACTACGCCGACGATCCGCGCGTGGCGAGCGTGCACGGCTACTCGTACCCGACCCCCGAACCCTTGCCCGACACCTTCTTCCTGCAGGGCGCCGACTGCTGGGGATGGGCGACATGGGCGCGCGCATGGAAGCACTTCGAGCCCGACGGCGCGAAGCTGCTGGCCGAGCTGCGCCGCCGCCGCCTGACCCGCGCGTTCGACCTCGACGGCAGCTACCCGTACGCCGCGATGCTGGCCGACCAGATCGCCGGCCGCAACAGCTCGTGGGCGATCCGCTGGCACGCCGCGTGTTACCTGCGCGGCCTGCTGACGCTGTACCCCGGGCGCAGCCTGGTCGAGAACATCGGCAACGACTCCAGCGGCACGCACTGCGAGACCAGCGACGCGATGTCGCGTGCCCCCACCACGCGGCCGGTGGCGGTCGGCGGCATCCCGGTGGAGCCCTGCGAGCCGGCCCGGGCCGCGTTCGCGCGCTTCCTGGCCGGTCAGCGATCCTGGCGCGCGCGCGTGCGCGGATCCGTCCGCCGCCTCCTGAGGGTCGAGGCATGAGCGCGCGCAGCGTGGCACGGGCGCTGGCGCCGCCGGTGCTGGTCAGCCTGCTTCATCGCTGGTCGGGACGCACGCTGCGCTTCGCCGGGCGGCCCGCCGACTGGCACGAGGCCACGCTCATGTCCGGCGGATACGACGCCGACGGCATCCTGGCGCGCGTGGTGCAGGCCACGCGCGACGTCGTCTCGGGCCGGGCGCGCTACGAGCGCGACGGCGTTCTGTTCGACGAGCCCGACTACCCCTTCGCCATGCTCACGGCGCTGCTGCGCGCCGCCGCGGCCGACAACGGCCGCCTGAACGTGATCGACTTCGGCGGATCGCTGGGCAGCACCTACCGCCAGTGCCGGCCGCTGCTCGACGGACTGACCAGCATCGGCTGGTGCGTCGTCGAGCAAGCCTCGTTCGTCGCCGCCGGGCAGGCGGAGTTCGGCACGGCCGAGTTGCGCTTCGCCGGCTCCCTGCACGACGTGCCGCAGGCCGAGGGCGCGCCGGTGATCCTGGCCTCCAGCGTGCTGCAGTACCTGCCCGACCCGGCCGCCGTGCTGCGCGACTTTGCCGCCTCGTCGGCCCGCCACCTCGTCGTCGACCGCACGCCGCTGAGCGGGGAGCCGGCCGACCGCCTCTGCGTCCAGCACGTGCCCAGCCACATCTACGAGGCGAGCTATCCCTGCTGGATCCTGTCGCGCGAGCGTCTGCTGCACGGGCTGTCGCGCGACTGGCGGCTGGTCTGCGACTTCCCGTGCCCAGAGGGCACGGCGCGCACCGAGGACGGCCTGCCGTTCGAATTCCGCGGCCTCATCCTGGAACGCCAGTCATGAAGACCGCCCTTCGCCGCTACCTCGGCAGCCAGCAGTTCAATCCCGGCCTGCTGGGCGCCTTCCTCAATCCGTTTTTCCTCGCCCGGCGCGTGCTCTGGCGCGAGATCGCCGCTGCCGGCCGCGAACTGCACGGACCCCTGCTCGACGTGGGCTGCGGCACCAAGCCGTACCGCACGCTGTTCGCCACCGACAGCTATGTCGGACTCGACATCGATAGCGAGACGGCGCGCCTGCGCGGCATCGCCGACGCCTACTACGACGGACACCGGTTTCCGTTCCAGAATTCGCAGTTCCGCGCAGTGCTGTGCAATCAGGTGCTCGAGCATGTCTTCAACCCCGCCGAATTCGTCGGCGAGATCCACCGCGTACTGGACCGCGGCGGCCGGCTGCTGCTGACCGTGCCCTTCGTCTGGGACGAGCATGAGCAGCCCTACGACTACGCCCGCTATTCCAGCTTCGGCCTCAAGGCCTTGCTCGAGCAGCACGGATTCCGCGTGTTGAGCCACCGCAAGCTGCTGGCCGACGCCTCCATGCTGTTCCAGCTGGTGAACGCCTACCTGTTCAAGGTCACCCGCACACGCTTCACGTCGGTCAACCTGCTGGTGACCGCCGGCCTGCTGGGCCCGCTGTCGCTGCTCGGCCTGGTGCTCGGTGCCGTGCTGCCGAAGAATCCCGACCTGTTCCTCGACCAACTCGTCGTCGCAGAAAGACTCTGATGGACAACTTTCGCGGAGCCCGCGTGCTCATCACCGGCGGCCTCGGCTTCATCGGCTCGAACCTGGCGCGCCGGCTGGTGGAGCTGGGCGCCCAGATCACGCTGGTCGACAGCCTGATCCCGCTGTATGGCGGCCACCTGCAGAACATCGCGGACATCCGCTCGCAGGTCACGGTCAACGTCTGCGACGTGCGCGACCGGTTCGCGATGGAGTACCTGGTGCAGAACAAGGACTACTTGTTCAACCTGGCGGGCCAGACCAGCCACCTCGACTCGATGACCGATCCGCAGACCGACCTGGACATCAACGCCTCGGCGCAGCTGTCCATCCTCGAGGCCTGCCGCCGCGTCAACCGCGACGTCCGGCTGGTGTTCGCGAGCACGCGGCAGCTCTACGGCCGCCCCGACTACCTGCCGGTCGACGAGAAGCACCCCATCCGGCCGGTGGACGTGAACGGCATCAACAAGTTCGCCGGCGAGGGCTACCACCTGCTCTACAGCCAGGTCCACGGCATCCGGTCCAGCGTGCTGCGGCTCACCAACACGTACGGCCCCGGCATGCGGGTCAAGGACGCCCGGCAGACCTTCCTCGGGATCTGGGTTCGCCAGCTCATCGAAGGCAGCCCCATCAAGGTGTTCGGCGACGGCACGCAGCTGCGCGACTTCAACTATGTCGACGACTGCGTCGACGCCCTGCTGCGCGCCGCGACGGACGACGTGGCGGTGGGCCGCATCTACAACCTGGGCAGCGCCGAAGTCGTCTCGCTGAAGGACCTGGCGCTCATGATGACCGGCCTCGTTCCCGGCGGGCGCTTCGAGGTGGTGCCGTTTCCGCCCGAGCGCAAGGCGATCGACATCGGCGACTACTACAGCGACTTCTCGCTCATCCAGCGCGAGCTCGGCTGGACGCCGCAGGTCGACCTGCGCAACGGCCTGATCCGAACCATCGAGTATTTCAAGGCCCACGGCCGGCACTACTGGGAAGCCACCTGATGATCCTGATGAACGATTTCAAGGCCGAGCCGCCCGAGCTCCACGCCGCCATGTCGGCCGCCGCCGCGCGCGTGTTCGCTTCGGGCTGGTACGTGCTCGGCAACGAGGTCAAGGCGTTCGAGCAGCGCTGGGCCGCTGCCTGCGGCACCCGCCATTGCGCGGGCGTGGCCAACGGCATGGACGCGATCGAGCTCGCGCTGCGCGGGCTGGACATCGGCCCGGGCAGCGAGGTCGTCACCACGCCGATGACGGCCTTCGCGACGGTGCTGGCCGTGCTGCGCGCCGGGGCGACGCCGGTGCTGGCCGACATCGACCCCGAGAGCGGACTGATGTCCCCCGACAGCGTTCGGCGCTGCCTGTCCGAGCGCACGCGCGCCGTCGTGCTGGTGCACCTGTACGGGCAGATGCGCGACATGCCCGCGTGGCTGTCGTTGTGCCGCGAGGCGGGCATCCACCTGATCGAGGACTGCGCCCAGTCGCACCTGGCACAGTGGGACGGCCAGGCCGCCGGCAGCCTCGGCACCGCCGGCGCCTACAGCTTCTATCCCACCAAGAACCTCGGCGCCATCGGCGACGGCGGCGCCCTGGTCACGCAGTCCGACCCTCTCGCCGCGCGTGTCGCGCGGCTGCGCAACTACGGCCAGAGCGAGCGCTACGTGCATCCCGAGCTGGGCATGAACAGCCGCCTCGACGAGCTGCAGGCCGCGCTCCTGCTGGAGCGGCTGCAGTGGCTGGACCGCTTCACCGAGCGCCGTCGCACCATCGCCGCGCGCTACGACGCCGCCATCGACAACCCGCGTGTCGGGCTGCTGGCGCGGCCGCAGCAGCCGAAGTCGCACGTGCACCATCTCTACGTCGTCACCTGCACGGCGCGCGCGCAGCTTGCCGAGCACCTGGCCGCGCACGGCGTGCAGACGCTCATCCACTACCCGGTGCCGGTGCACCGGCAGGCGCCCTGCGCCGAGCTGCGCCGCGATCCGCTCGGCCTGCCGCATGCCGAGGCGCATGCGGCCGCCTGCCTGTCCATTCCCTGCCATCCGCAGATGAGCGACGCCGACGTGGCGCGCGTCGTCGAAGCGGTCAACGCGTTTCGCTGATGGAGCACTTCGTCACGCTGTTCGACAGCACCTACCTGCCGCAGGCGCTCGCGCTGCATGCGTCGATGCAACGCCACGTCCCGGCGTTCCGCCTGTGGGCCCTGTGCGTCGATGACCAGGCCCACGACCTGCTGACGCGCCTGGCGCTGCCGGCCTGCACGCCGATGAAGCTCTCGGCGCTGGAGACGCCCTCCCTGCGCACGGTGAAGGCGCAGCGCAGTCGCGGCGAGTACTGCTGGACGCTCACGCCGTTCGCGCCGCGCTTCGTCTTCGAGGCCGATCCGTCGGTGCAGCGCGTCACCTACGTCGACGCGGACCTCTGCATGCGCAAGGACCCCGCGCCGCTGTTCGCGGAGCTCGAGGCCTCGGGCGCGCAGGTGCTGATCACCGATCACGGCTACGCGCCGGAATACGACCAGTCGGCCAAGTCGGGCCAGTACTGCGTGCAGTTCATGACCTTCTCGCGCCATGGGGGCGAGCCGGTACGTCAGTGGTGGGAGGATCGCTGCATCGAGTGGTGCTACGCGCGCTTCGAGGACGGCAAGTTCGGCGACCAGAAATACCTCGACGACTGGCCCTCGCGCTTCAAGGGGCTGGTGCATGTGCTGCGGCAGCAGGAGTGGGCGCAGGCGCCGTGGAACGCGACGCGCTTCCCCTACAGCCAGGCCGTCTTCTTCCACTTCCACGGCCTGCGCATCGCGCCGGGGCGGCGCTTCGACCTCGGAACGATCTACGCGCTTCCCAGCGCCACGCTGCAGAACGTCTACGAGCCGTACATCGCGGATCTCAAGGCCGCGATCGCCCAGCTAGAGCGGCTGGGCTTCGCCGCGCGGCCGCAGAGCCAGCGCCTGGGCCTGTACAAGCTGCTGCGCCGCGCCTTCAGCGGCGTGTACCAGCAGCTGTGGCGCTTCCACCAGCTCAACTTCCGCAAGTACTGAATGAGCACCCCGGCCACTCTTGCGCACGACGCGGCGCATCGGCGTCCCCGGCACCTGCCGGCGGACCTGGTGTCGCTGCTGTGCGCAGTGACGTGCGCCCTGCTCCTGGCCTATCCGCTGGCGTCGCTCGCGCTGGCCGGCCTGCTGCTGGTCAACCTGCCGGCCGGCACCTCGCGCGCCACCCGTCTCACGCTGGCCGTCGCGGCATCGATCGCCATGTCGATGATCATGGGTGCCCGCCCGATCGATCCGGACGCGCCCAACGATGTCGACTTCTACTACGCCGTCTATCAAAGCCTGGCAGGGGGCGAGATCGACTCGCTGTTCGCATTCGGCGGCGGGATCGAGGTCGCGCTTCCGCTGCTGAGCCTGCTGTGGGCGATGCTGCTTCCCGCCCTCACCCCCAACGGCCTGATGTTCTGCATGGCGCTGACCAGTGCGCTGCTGCTGGTCGCGTGGGTGGAGAAGACCTTCTACGCGGAGCGCGGATGGACCGATCCCGCGCTGATGGGCGCCTGCATCCTGCTGCTCAACCTGTACTTCGCGACCCAGCTGTCGCGCCAGTTCCTGGCGCTCGTCGTGCTGCTGTACGCCTTCACCGCGCACGGGCGTGCACGCTGGCTGTGGCTCGGGCTGGCGACCAGCTTCCACCTGACGGCCCTGCCCTTCTACGCGCTGTACCAGCTCGCCCGGCGCGGGCCGCGCGGCTGGATCACCATCGTGGCGGTGGCGCTGCTGTTCCGCGCCTTCTTCTGGCAGCTGCTCGCGGCGTTCGACATCGTCCCCGCGGCGATCGCCGAGAAACTCGCCTACTACGTCGACAACCTCCAGGAGTACACCGAGGCCGACATCGCATCGATGCGCATGATCGGGCTGCTCGGGGCGGTCTCGCTGGTGGCGCTGGTCGCCTGTCGCTTCAGGCCGCCGGCGCAGGTCGTGCCCTGGCTTGCGGTGCCCTGGATCGCCGCGGTGGTCCACGTGCTGCTGCTGCCCATTCCGCTTGCCTCGCTGCGCACGACGCTGATGGTCCACTCGGTGGCACCGGGCCTCATCGCCTACTCCATGCTGCGCGGCCGCACCGGACTGGCGATGGTCGCCGTCCTGAACGTGATGCTGCTCTACAAGGTGGCCACCTTCGCCACCGCGGAGAACTTCGCGAACCTGCGGCCGATGGCGGCGATGCTGCGCAGCTTCCTGTCGTGATTCCCACTGTCATGCCGACCGCCCTCCACCATTCGCCCCCTGATTCCATGAGCTGCCGCATCTGCGGCGGCGCCACCCGACACGTCTTCGACCTGCACTCGCAGCGTCACCAGGGCGTGACCGTCCCGGTCTTCCGCTGCCGGCGGTGCGACGCCTACTTCACCGACGGTGGGCCGGTCAACTACGACGACGTCGACCTGACCGCCTACTACCTCGGGTATGCGGAGGCGATCAAGCGGCGCTACCAGCGTGTGTTCGCACAGGTGCAGGCGCTGGCCAAGCCCGGCCGGTTCCTCGACATCGGAGCGGGCATGGGGTTCTCGCTCGAAGTGGCCCAGCAACAGGGCTGGACCAGCCAGGGGCTCGAGCCGAACCGCTCGCTGGTGCGCCATGCCCACGAGCGCGGCCTCGCCGTCGTCGGCGGCTATCTCGACGACAGCCGGCAGGGCGAGTACGACTTCATCCTCGTCGACAACGTGCTCGAGCACGTGCCCGACCCCGCCGGCTTCCTGCGCAATGCGAGGCGCTTGCTGGCGCCATCGGGCCTGCTGGTGGTCGCGATCCCGCCGATGGACTGGCTGCGCAAGGCGCTGGGCTCGCTGTCTTGGGTGAGAACCCGGGTGAACGCGCCGCAGCTCAACATCTTCGGCGAAGTCGACGAGCACCTGAACATGCTGGGTCGGCGTGCCATGGCCAGGCTGATCCACGGTGCCGGGCTCAAGCTGCTGCCGATCCGCTTCCACCACAGCCCGGTCTACGACAACCCCGTCTACCGGGCGTTCGCCCTGGACGACGGCTACTACTTCACCGCGCGGGCGTGACCCCATGACCGAGACCTCCCCCACCGCGTCGACGCCCCGCATCAGCGTCGTCACCGTCGTCTACAACGGCGCGCGGGAGATCGCCCGCACGCTCGATTCGACGCTGGCCCAGGACCACCCGAACCTGGAGGTCGTGGTGGTCGACGGACAGTCGAGCGACGGCACTCAGGACATCATCAAACGCTACGGCAGCGCGATCGACGTCTTCGTCTCGGAACGCGACCGCGGCATCTACGACGCGATGAACAAGGCCGTCGCGCTGGCGTCGGGCGATTACCTGCTGTTCATGAACTGCGGCGACCGCTTCGCCGCCCCCGACGCGCTCTCGTCGGCAGCGCGAGCGCTGGTGCCCGGCACCGAGCAGGCGGTGTTCGGACGCTGGGAACGCGAGAACGGCGACCGTCGCACCCCCTGCCGCCCGTCGCTCGAGGCCGGCATCTTCAACCATCAGGCGGTGCTCTACAGCCGCTCGCTGCACCAGCGATTCGGCGGCTATGTGAGCGTGCGCGGCTTCACCACCGCCGACTACATGTTCTTCATGACGCTGGTCAGCTCGGGCACGGTGCGCTGCACCAGCGCGGACACGACCATCGCGGTGATCGACGTCATGAGCGGCGTGTCGGGCGGCCTGCAGACGCTGAGCCAGAAGTTCGCCATCGACTACCTGCTGGGGCGCACCACCCGCCTCAAGCTGCTGGCCGTGCTGGCGGCACATCCGGCCTACCACCGCGCCAAGACGCTGCTGGGGCTGCGCAGGTCATGAAGGTCAGCGTGTGCCTGGCCGCCTACAACGGCGAGCGCTACATCGCCGAGCAGCTGCGCAGCATCCTCGCGCAGCTCTCGCCGCAGGACGAGCTGATCGTCTGCGACGACGGCTCGCGCGACCGCACGCGCGAGGTGGTGGCCGGCATCGGCGATCCGCGCGTGACGCTGCGCACCTTCACCCACAACGTCGGCCATGTGCGCAACTTCGAGCGCGCGATCGCAGCGGCCACGGGCGACCTCATCTTCCTGTCCGACCAGGACGACGAGTGGCGCGCGGACAAGGTGCGGGAGGTGAAGCGCTGCTTCCAGGAGAACCCGCGCCTGCAGCTCGTGCACCATGCGCTGAGCACGATGGACGCCGAGGGACGCACGCTCTCGCCGCTGTGGAACCCGCTGCGCGAGGGCCCGCAGGGACGCGCCGGCTTCCTGTTGCGCCAGCTCGTGCGCTGCCAGGTCTTCGGCTGCGGCGCCGCGTTTCGGCGCGAGCTGCTCGACGTGCTGCTGCCGTTCCCGGCGAGCGCGTATGCGCACGACCATTGGCTCACGGTGGCCGCCGGCGTCGGCGGCTCGGTGCACTTCCTGAACCTGCCGCTGGTGCGCTACCGCCTGCACGGCGCCAACGTGACTCCCCGACAGGGCCTCGGCTGGCGGGGAAGGCTGCGGGTGCGCTGGCTGTTCCTCGACATGATCGCCGTGGCGATCGCGCGGCGGCTGCGACGGCCGGCCCCGCAGCGGGTGGCCGCGCCATGAACGCCGCCCTGAAGTTCCTGCGCTTCGTCTCCATCTACGGCGCCGGACGAACCCTGTTCAAGGCGGCCGGCCGGCTGCGCCTGCCGCTGCCGGCCTGGTCGCTGCGCCGTGCCGAGCCGGACATCGCCCTGGTCGGCTGCGGTCAGTTCGGCTTCGCGACGATCGGCTACTTCCTGCAGTCGGCCTTCGGGCGGCGCATCCGCGCCTGCTACGACATCGATCCGCGCGCGCAGTCGACGCTCGCACGGGCGATGGGCGTGCCGCTCATGCCGGCCAGCTTCGACGAGCTCATCGCCGATCCGGGCGTGCGCATCGTCTACATCGCGTCGAATCACGCCTCGCACGCCGACTATGCCGTGCAGGCGCTGGCCCGCGGCCTCGACGTCTACGTCGAGAAGCCCGTGGCGGTGAGCCATGCTCAGCTGGTGACGCTGCTGCGCGCCGTGCGCGATGCCCGCGGACGCGTCTTCGCCGGCTACAACCGACCGTTCTCGGCTGCCGTGCGGCTGCTGCGCGGCGAGATCGGCATCGACCCCGCGGGCGGCTTCTCGGTGCAGTGCTTCGTGTCTGGCCACCGGCTCGCCGCCGACCACTGGTACCGGCGTCCCGACGAAGGCACGCGCATCTGCGGCAACGTCGGGCACTGGCTGGACCTCATGGTGCACATCTGGGCCTGGCGCAGCCTGCCCGACCTCCTGCACGTCACGCTCGCCTGGGCCGATCCCGAGGAACCCGACGACAATCTCGCGATCACCATCGCCAGCGACCGGGGCGACATCTTCACCGTGATGCTCACCTCGCGCAGCGAGCCGTTCGAGGGCATCAACGAGACGATCTGCCTGCAGCACGGCGAGACCACCTGCAAGATCGACGACTTCCGACGCCTCACGCTCTGGCGCGGCTCGCGGCTGCTGCGGCGGCGCTTCTGGCCGAAGGACGTGGGCCATCGAGGCGCCATCCTGCAGCCGTTTCGCGAGGAATCGCGCGACTGGCAGGAAGTCGTTCTGTCGACGCTGCTCATGCTGCACATCACCGACATGGTCAAGAGGCGCCAGCGCGAGTCCACCTTCTCTCTCGAACAAGGCCGGGCGGCGCTCGCCCGGGAAATCGACATCCTGTGAAGCAACTGCTGCAAAACCTCAAGACCGGCGAGACGAGCGTCGCCGACGTCCCCTGCCCGGCGCCGCGCCGTGGCCATCTGCTGATCCGCACCACGCGCACCCTGGTCTCGGCGGGCACCGAGCGCATGCTGGTCGATTTCGGACGGGCGGGCTGGATCGACAAGGCGCGCCAGCAGCCCGACAAGGTCCGGATGGTGCTGGACAAGGTCCGCACCGACGGAATCGGCCCCACGCTGGAGGCCGTGCGCAACAAGCTGGACCAGCCGCTGCCGCTCGGCTATTGCAACGTGGGCATCGTCGTCGACGTCGGACCCGGCGTCAGCGGCTTCGAGGTAGGCGACCGCGTCGCCTCCAACGGCAAGCATGCCGAGGCGGTGAGCGTGCCGGCCAATCTGTGCGCCAGGGTGCCCGATGGCGTCAGCGACGACGAGGCGGCGTTCACGGTGCTCGGCGCGATCGCGCTGCAAGGCATCCGCCTCGTGCAGCCGACGCTCGGCGAGACCGTCGTGGTGACGGGGCTCGGCCTGATCGGGCTGGTGGCCGTCCAGCTGCTGCGCGCGCACGGCTGTCGCGTCCTCGGCCTCGACATGGATGCCGCCCGGCTGGAGCGTGCCCGGGCCCTGGGTGCCGAGGTGGTCGACCTCGGCGCCGGTGTCGACCCGCTGGCGGCGGCGCAGGCGTTCTCGCGCGGGCGCGGCGTCGACGCGGTGCTGATCACGGCGTCGACGCAGAGCAACGAGCCCGTCCACCAGGCGGCGCAGATGTGCCGCAAGCGCGGGCGCATCGTGCTGGTGGGCGTGACGGGCCTCGCGCTGTCGCGCGCCGACTTCTACGAGAAGGAGTTGAGCTTCCAGGTGTCGTGCTCCTACGGCCCCGGCCGCTACGACCCCAGCTACGAGGAAAAGGGCCAGGACTATCCGGTGGGCTTCGTCCGCTGGACCGAGCAGCGCAACTTCGAGGCGGTGCTGGACATGCTGGCCGACCGCCGCATCGGCGTGGCCGACCTGGTCACGCACCGCTTCGCCGTCGCCGAGGCGGCCGCCGCCTACGAGGTGGTCGCCGGATCCGAGCCCTCGCTGGGCATCCTGCTGGAGTACCCGGTGGAGCCGGGCCGCTCCGTCACCGAACGCACCGTGCCGCTGGCGCCCGCCGCGCGTGCCGCGGGCAGCGGCGGCGTCGTGAGCTTCATCGGCTCGGGCAACTACGCGACCGCGGTCCTCATCCCTGCGTTCAAGACCGCCGGCGCCAGGCTGCGCGGCGTCGCTTCGGCTGCGGGCATCAGCAGCGTGCATGCCGGCCGCAAGTTCGGCTTCGAGGAATGCACCACCGACACCGAGCGTCTCTTCGCCGACGCGGCGACGAATGCGCTGGTGATCACCACCCGGCACGACAGCCACGCCGGCCTGGTGCTGCGCGCGCTGGCGGCGGACAAGCATGTCTTCGTCGAGAAGCCGCTGTGCCTGACGCTCGACGAGCTGGCGCAGGTCGAGCGCGCCGCTCGCGCCTCCTCTCGGCTGCTGATGGTCGGGTTCAACCGCCGCTTCGCGCCGCAGGTCGTGAAGATCAAGAGCCTGCTGGCCGCCGTCCCCGGCCCCAAGGCCTTCGTGATGACGGTCAACGCGGGCGCCATTCCTGCCGGCCACTGGACACAGGACCCGGAGGCGGGCGGCGGGCGCATCGTCGGCGAGGCCTGCCACTTCATCGACCTGCTGCGCCACCTGGCGGGCAGCCCGCTGGTGCGCTGGCATCGCACCGGCATGGACAGTCCCACCGCCGACACCGCGACGCTGCAGCTCGCCTTCGAGGACGGCTCCATCGGCACGGTGCACTACTTCGCCAACGGCTCCAAGGCGTTCCCGAAGGAGCGGCTGGAGGTGTTCGCGGCCGGACGGGTGCTGCAGCTGGACAACTTCCGCCGCCTCTGCGGCCACGGCTGGCCGGGCTTCACGAAGCTGAATCTGTGGCGCCAGGACAAGGGACAGTCGGCATGTGCCGCCGCCTTCGTCCGCGCCATCGAGACCGGCGGCCCGGCTCCCATCGCGCTCGACGAGGTGCTCGAAGTGAGCCGCGTGGCCATCGAACTCGCAAAGGACCACTGATGCGCATCGACATCATCGCGGGCGCTCGCCCCAACTTCGCCAAGATCGCGCCGATCATCCGGGCGATCGAAGCACGCCGCGCGGCGGGCGGGCGGCTGCGCTACCGGCTGGTGCACACCGGGCAGCACTACGACGCTCGCATGTCGGGCGACTTCTTCGAGCAGCTGGGCATCCCGGCGCCGGACGTCAACCTCGAGGTCGGCTCCGGCACGCAGGCCGAGCAGACGGCGGCCATCATGACGCGCTACGAAGCGCTTCTGCTCGCCGAGCGCAGCGACTTGTGCCTCGTGGTGGGCGACGTCACGTCGACGATGGCCTGCGCCATCACCGCGCAGAAGCTGTGCGTTCCCGTGGCCCACGTCGAGGCCGGCATCCGCAGCGGCGACTGGACCATGCCGGAAGAGATCAACCGCATGGTCACGGACGCGATCACCAACCACTTCTTCACGACCAGCGAGTTCGCCAATGCGCACCTGCGCCGCAGCGGCGTCGCGGACGACCGCATCTTCTTCGTCGGCAACACGATGATCGACACGCTGCTGGCCAACCTGGAACGGCTGCGTCCGCCGCCCTTCTGGCACGAGATGGGCCTGCATGCCGGGCACTACCTCGTGATGACGCTGCACCGCCCGGCCAACGTCGACAGCGAAACGCAGCTGCGCGCCCTGCTGCAGGCGATCGGCGCGCACAGCCGCGGGCTGCCGGTGGTCTTCCCGGTTCACCCGCGCACCGCCAAGACGCTGAAGGATGTGTCCGGCCTGCCCGCGGGGCTGCAGCTGGTCGAGCCGCAGCCCTACCTCGAATTCAACTACCTGGTGAAGCACGCCAAGGCGGTCATCACCGACTCGGGCGGCATCACCGAGGAGGCCACCGTGCTCGGCATTCCGTGCATGACGCTGCGCGACACCACCGAGCGTCCCGAAACGGTGACCGTGGGAACCAACGAGCTGCTCGGCACCGATCCGGCGTCCATCGGGCCTGCGCTGCAGCGGCTGTTCGAGGGGCAATGGAAGCGCGGCGGCACGCCGCAGCGCTGGGACGGCCGCAGCGGCGAACGCATCGTCGCCACGCTCGAGCGTCTGCTGGGCGCCGCCGCCGGATGAGCTCGCGCGCGCTGCGCTGGTGGCACACGCTGCGCCACCTGCGGCCGGTGCAGGTCTATGGGCGCATCTGGTTCAGGCTGCACCGGCCGGCGGTCGACATGCGCCCGGCGCCGGCACCGCGCGCGGCTGCCCGATCGATGGCCGCGCTCGTCATGAAACCGCCCTCGCTGCTGCGACCCTGGGTGTTCCGCTTTCTCAACGAGGAACGCGACCTGGACACGATGGCCGGATGGGACGATGCATCGGTGGCCAAGCTGTGGCGCTACAACCTGCACTACTTCGACGACCTGGTGGCCGCGGGCGCCGAGAACCGTCGCGACTGGCACCGCGACTGGCTGCTGCGCTGGGTGCGCGAGAACCCTCCGGCGTCAGGCAGCGGCTGGGAACCCTACCCCTGCTCGCTGCGCATCGTCAACTGGATCCGCTGGGCCGCGGCCGGCAACACGATGCCCGCGCAGTGCCTGCAAAGCCTGGCGACGCAGGTGCGCTGGCTCGGCAGCCGACTCGAACACCACCTGCTCGGCAACCACCTGTGGGCCAACGCCAAGGCGCTGGTGTTCGCCGGCGTCTTCTTCGAGGGCCCCGAACCCGATCGCTGGCGTGCGGCGGGCCTGCGGCTGCTGCAGCGCGAGCTGCGCGAGCAGGTGCTGCCCGACGGTGGACACTTCGAGCGCAGCCCGATGTACCACGCCGTGATCCTGGCCGACCTGCTGGAGCTGCTCGCGCTGGATCAAGCGCTGCCCGGCGTGCTGCCGCCGTCCGCCGTATCGGCATGGCGCGAGGCGCTGCCGCGCATGCTGCGCTGGCTGCGCGTGCTCACCCATCCCGACGGCGACATCGCGCTCTTCAACGACGCGGCGTTCGGCATCGCGCCTCGCGGGGCCGACCTGCAGGCGGCAGCGCAGTCGCTCGGGCTGATGCCCGATGACGGCATCGAGGCGTCACCCGCGATCGACCTGCCGGACTCGGGCTATGTGCGCCTCCAGTGTGGTCCGGCCGTGCTGCTGGCGGATGTCGGCCTGGTGGGCCCCGACTACATCCCGGGCCATGCGCATGCCGACACCCTCTCGTTCGAGCTGTCGCTGCATGGGCAGCGACTGCTCGTCGACACCGGCACGTCGCGCTACGACGTCTCGCCGGAGCGCCTCCGCCAGCGCGGCACGGCGGCCCACAACACGCTGCAGATCGACGGCGCCGACTCGTCCGAGGTCTGGAGCAGCTTCCGCGTCGCCCGCCGCGCGCGGCCGTTCGGCAAGGCGCTGGCCGCCGACGCCGCAGCGCCCAGCCTGGCCTGCGCCCACGACGGCTACCGCCGGCTGCCCGGACGCCCGGTGCATCGGCGCTCGTGGCAGCTGCGATCCGACGGCTTGCGGGTGGTCGACCAGGTCGAAGGATCGTGCCGCGACGCCGTGGCGCGCTACCTGTTCCATCCGCACGTCGTCGTCGAAGCCGGCGGCGGGGACACGGGGCGCCTGCGCCTGCCCGGCGGGCAGGCCGTCCGTTGGCAGGCGCGCGGCGGCGTCGCGACGCTGCGCGACAGCACCCACCATCCCGAGTTCAACCTCTCGGTGCCCACGCAATGCCTCGAGCTGCGCCTGAACGGCCGCCGCGGCGAGCTGGAGCTCACCTGGGACTGACCATGCACATCCTCTTCCTCTCCGACAACTTTCCGCCGGAGGTCAATGCGCCGGCAAGCCGCACGTTCGAGCATTGCCGCGAATGGGTGCGCGCGGGTCACCGCGTCACCGTCATCACCTGCGCCCCCAACTTCCCCAAGGGGCGTGTCTACGACGGCTACCGCAACCGCCTCTGGCAGAGCGAGACGATGGACGGCATCCGCGTGATCCGGGTCTGGTCGTACATCACCGCCAACGAGGGCTTCGTCAAGCGCATCCTCGACTACCAGAGCTTCATGCTGAGCGCGACCATCGCCGGGCTGTTCGTGCGCGGCGTCGACGTGGTGATCGGCACCTCGCCGCAGTTCTTCACGGCCTGTGCCGCCTGGGCGGTGGCGGCGGGCAAGCGCGTGCCGTTCGTGTTCGAGCTGCGCGACCTCTGGCCGGAGTCGATCGAAGCCGTCGGCGCGATGCGCAAGGGGGCGGTCATCCGCATGCTCGAGAAGCTCGAGCTCTTCCTGTACCGGCGCGCGACGCTCATCGTCGCCGTGACGCGCGCCTTCCGCGACAAGCTCGCCTCGCGCGGCATCGCGCGGACCAAGATCGAGGTGGTCACCAACGGCGTCGACATGTCACGCTTCCGGCCGCGGCCGAAGGATCCCGAGCTGGTGCGACGAATGGGCCTGGAGGGCCGCTTCGTCGCCGGCTACGTCGGCACCCACGGCCTGGCCCACCACCTGGAAACCATCCTCGATGCCGCCGAGGCCATGCGCGCGCGGCCCGGCGGCGAGGCCTTCCACTTCATCCTCCTGGGCGACGGCGCTCGCAAGCAGGCACTGAAGGAAGACGCCGCGCGGCGCGGCCTGTCCAATGTCAGCTTCGTGGACTCGGTGTCCAAGGACGAAGTCGCGCGCTACTGGTCGCTGCTCGACGTGTCGATCATCCACCTGCGCAAGACCGAGCTCTTCACCACCGTCATCCCGTCCAAGCTCTTCGAGTGCATGGGCATGGGCCTGCCTGTGCTTCACGGCGTGGCCGGCGAATCCGCCGACATCGTGCGCAGCGAGGATGCGGGCATCGTGTTCGAGCCGGAGAACACGGCCCAGCTGATCGAGGCGCTCGAGCGGCTGCAGCGCGACCGCGCCCTGCTGGACCGCTACCGGGCGTCCTGCCTGGAGGCCGCGCGCAGGTACGACCGCAGCGCCCTGGCCGCCGACATGCTGCGCCACGTGGAGGGCGCGGCAGCGCACGAGGCCGGCTCACGGCGCGCCTCGGCGCGGTGATGGCCCGCCGCACTCATTGCGCGCGGTATTCCGGCACGACGGCCGACAGCCACCGCTTGACGACATCCTCCGACAGCCCGATGCGCTGCCCGCGCAGCTCCGCGAACCGCTGCTCCAGCTCGTTCAGCTCGGGCATCGCCTGCAGCTTGGCGACGCGCAGCCGCGGATGCGCCGACGGCAGCGTCTGGTCGGCGTGGGCGAGCAGCTCCTCGTACAGCTTCTCGCCGGGACGCAATCCGCTGTAGACGATGCCGATCTCGTCCTCGCGATGGCCCGACAGGCGGATCATGTCGCGCGCCAGCTCGACGATGCGGACCGGCTCTCCCATGTCCAGCACGTACACCTGGCCGCTGTGCGCCAGCGCGGCGGCCTGCAGCACCAGCCGCGCCGCCTCGGGAATCGTCATGAAGTAGCGCGTGATCTGGGGATGCGTGACGGTGACCGGTCCGCCGCGCGCGATCTGGTCCTTGAATTTCGGGATCACGCTGCCGCTGGAGCCCAGCACGTTGCCGAAGCGAACCGCCGAGAAGCGGGTCGCATGCCCTTGCGTGGCCATGTGCGACAGCACCATCTCCGCGGCGCGCTTGGTCGCGCCCATGACGTTGGTCGGGTTCACCGCCTTGTCGGTGGAGATGAGCACGAAGCGCTCGGCCCCGGCCTGCGCGGCCGCGGCCGCGGCGTGCCAGGTGCCCAGCGTGTTGTTCTGCAGGGCGGCCCACGCATTGTCCGACTCCATCAGCGGCACATGCTTGAACGCAGCGGCGTGGAAGATGACGTGCGGGCGATGCGCCGCGAAGGTCGCGCGCACGTGCTCGAGGTTCTTCACGTCGCCGATCAGCCGCACCAGGGGCAGGTGCGGATGCAGCTCCGAGAGCTGCTGCTCGACCTGGTACAGCGCGAATTCGCTCAGCTCGTACAGGACCAGCTTGGCAGGCCCGTAGAGCGCCACCTGCCGGCACAGCTCGGACCCGATGGAGCCGCCGGCGCCCGTGACGAGCACCGTCTTGCCGGACACGAGCTCGGCGATGCCCGCCTCGTCGAGCTTGACGGGATCGCGCCCCAGCAGGTCCTCGGGCTCGATCGCCCGCACCCGCTCGATGCGCGCCGTGCCGTCGCGCAGCTCGCTGAACGAGGGCACCGTCAGCACCGGCAGGCCGGTCGCGGACCCGAGCTCGATGGCGCGACGCCGCTGCCCCGCCGTGGCCCCGGGCATCGCCACGATGACATGGGTCGCGCCCGAGGTCGTCTCGGGCCGGCGGGCGTCTTCGAGCGTGCCGAGCACCGGCGCGCCCAGAATGCGGGCGCCTTGCTTGGCGGGGTCGTCGTCGAGCAGCCCGAGCACGATCCATCCCTGCTGGTGCAGGCCCGCCAGCAGCAGCCGCGCCGCCTCGCCGGCGCCCATGACGATGGCCCGCCGGACCTCGGCGTCGCTGCCGGTGATGCGCGATTGCGCGTGCTCGTACAGCATGCGATAGGCCATGCGCACCATGCACAACCCCATCAGCGAGACCAGCGGATGCAGCGTCAGCACCGCCCGCGGCACCTCGCGCAGCTGCAGCATCAGCACGCACACCGCGCTGGCCAGGCCGGCCACGCCGCAGGCCAGCGCCAGCCGCTTGACCTCGCCGAAGCCCGAGAAGCGCCACATGCCCCGCGGGATGCCGGCGACCGCGAAGGTCGCCAGGTATACCGTCACCACGCCGACCATGACCCAGTGGTCATAGTCCGGCCTCGCCGACCACCAGCGCTCGAAGCCGAGGCGGAACAGGTAGGTGAAGTTCCAGCACAGCGCGATCACCACGCCGTCGATCAGCAGCGACAGCGGCTGGCGGTGCGGGCGGATCTTCGCCAGCACGCGGTCCAGGCGGTGCCACACGCCCGGCGAGCTCATCGTGCCTGCATCAGCCATGGCCCCACAGCGCCTTGAGAGTGCGGCCGATGAGCCGCAGATCGGTGGCCAGCGTCGCCTGGTCGACGTACTGCGCGGCCAGCCGCAGCTTCGCCGGCATCACCACCTCGGTGTACTCGCGCTCGGGATCTGCCGCGCGCGCCAGCAGCGCGCTCTCGTCGCGGTAATGGATGGACGCGAGGTCGGTGATGCCCGGACGCACGCTCAGCACCTTGTCGCGCAGGTCGGCGGGGTACATCGCCACATAGCGCGGCACCTCCGGGCGCGGCCCGACGATGCTCATCGCGCCGCGCAGCACGTCGATGAGCTGCGGCAGCTCGTCGAGCTTGCTGCGGCGCAGCCACCTGCCCGCGCGGGTGATGCGCGCATCCGCGCCGACGGTGATCTGCGGGCCGGCCGGCGCGTCGTGGCCCATCGTGCGGAACTTGTGAATGCGAAAGGGCACGCCGAAGCGTCCGACGCGCTGCTGGCGGAAGAACACCGGCCCGGGCGAGTCGAGCTTGATCCACAACGCCACGACGGCGAACAGCGGCGAGAGCAGGAGCAGGCCGACAGCGGCCAGCACCACGTCGAAGAGCCGCTTGGGCATCGCTTCAGCCGAGCGCCGCCCGCAACGCGCCGACCACGCGCTGCACGTCCGCATCGCTCATGCGCGTGTACAGCGGCAGGCTCAGCATCGTGTCGAATGCCCGCTGCGAATGCGGGAACGCCTCGCGCCGCAGCGCGTAGCGATCACGCCAGTACGGCTGCAGGTGCAGCGGGATGTAGTGCACGCTGCACCCGATGCCCGCCGCATAAAGATGCTCGATCAGGGCATCGCGGCCGATGCGCGCGCCATCGGCAAGGCGCAGCACGTACAGGTGCCACGCATGCAGGTCGCCTTCGCGCGGGCGCGGCGGCGTGATGACCGGCAGGCCCGCAACTCCCTCGTCGTACTGCAGGGCGAGCGCTTCGCGGCGCTGCTGGAACGCTCGCGCCCGCTTCAGCTGATGCAGGCCGAGCGCCGCCGCGATGTCGGTCAGGTTGTACTTGAAGCCCGGGGCGACGATCTCGTAGTACCAGCTCGGCACCGTGGCCGTGAAGCGATCGAAGGCGTCGCGGCTCATGCCGTGCAGGCGCATCACGCGCATGCGCTGCGCGAGCGCGGGGTCGCGCGTGACGACCATGCCGCCTTCGCCGGTGGTGATGGTCTTGTTGGCGTAGAAGCTGAAGACCGTCGCATCGGACGCCAGCGTGCCGACCAGCCGGCCTGCGCAGGTGGTGGGCAGCGCATGCGCGGCGTCCTCCACCACCTTCAGGCCGTGCTCCTTCGCCAACGCCAGCAGCGGCTGCATGTCGGCCGCGAGGCCCGCGTAGTGCACCGGCATCACCGCCTTCGTGCGCGGCGTGATGGCCGCGCGCAGCGCCTGCACGTCGATGCACATCGTGCCGGGATCGATGTCCACCAGCTTCACGTCGGCGCCCAGATAGCGCACGACTTCGGCGGTGGCGGTGAAGGTGTGGGTGGTGGTGATGACCTCGTCGCCGGGGCCGATGCCGAGCGCCTCCAGCGCGAGGTGCAGGCCCGCGGTGGCGGAGTTGACGGCCAGCGAGTGCAGCCCGGGGTCGCCGAGGAAAGCGGTGAAGTCCTCCTCGAAGCGCCTGGCCTTGGGTCCGGTCGTGATCCAGCCGCTGCGCAGCGTGTCCACCACCTCGGCGATCTCTTCTTCGCCGATGTCGGGCAGGGCAAAGGGAAGGAAGGGCTTGTCCGGCATGGAAGTCAGGGTTTGGCGATGAAGGCCAGCACGTGCGTTCGCAGTGCCGGCACCGTGTTGAACAGAGTGTAGAGCGCAGGATGCAGGCGCACGGCGGCGCGCGCGATCGGCGGTGCGAGCGTCACGCGTTTCGCCTGCAAGCGTCCCTGAGGAAACAATGCGCGCACGCGCGCGAGCGGCACGCCGCGGACGTCGGGGTTGCGCGGGTTGTCGACGGTGAAGTCGTACCACAGCACACCGCCGCCGGGCTTCACCGCCGCCCACATGCGCTCGGCCAATCGCTGCTGGAATGCATCGTCGAGCAGCGACGAGAACACCGTCGCCTGAAACACGATGTCCACGCTGTTCGGCACCGTGTCGAGCTGCGTCGCATCGCCCAGGCGCAGGTCCACCGCCGCCGGCAGCCGCTCGCGCGCCTGGGCGTGGCGCTCGGGGAGCAGCTCGATGCCGGCGAGATGCTGCGGTGCGAAGCCCATCAGCAGGAACTCGACCAGGTTGCTGCCGCTGCCGCTGCCGACTTCGAGCAGGCGCAGCGCCGACAGGTCGGTCCAGCCGAGCCGCGCGAACAGCGTCAGCATGGCGCGCTGGCGGCCTTGCAGCGCCAGCAGCGCGGCCGGGTTCAGCAGGCTGTAGCGAGGGTCCTGAGGCAGGCGGCGCGCATAGCGCTCGCGCACGGCCTGCGCCTCGGGCGTATCGGAAGGGTGCGGCATTGCGATGACTACCGGGTCAGCGCCGAAAAGCGCTCGCGGCCCCGACGATGAACCAGGGCGTCCCACCAGCCGAACAGCGAACCGATGCCGTAGCCGAAGTGATACGCCGCGATCACCGCGGGCACGCGCCACGCGACGTCGAATGAAGGCCTGGCGTCGGCAGCGACCATCAGCGTGAGCGCGATGACGGCAGCACCGTACAGCTGCGCGAGCAGCCGCAAGGGCCAGGCGGGCCCGCCCGCCGCGGCCAGCAGCACCGACAGCGCCAGCAGCGCCACGAACGCGCCGGGCACGAGATGGCGCACCGACGCGGGCTGCCCGTGCTTCTTCATCACGAAGGGTTTCCAGTAGCCGTACTGCAGGTACTGCCGGAAGACCTGGCCGAGCGCGGCGCGCGGCCGGTACACGCTGCGGATGCGCGACGACTGCCACACGCCGCCGCCGCCACGAACGATGCGCAGGTTGTGCTCGTCGTCCTGGTTGCGCACCAGCGCCTCGTCGAATCCGCCGAAGCGCTCGAAGCTCGCGCGCGGCCAGCATCCGAGGTAGACGGTGTCGGCCCAGCCGTCGTAGTCGAGGTCGCGCGAGCGCGCGCCGCCGGCCACCCAGCGCGACTGGAACGCGGCGGCCACCGCATGCTGCATCGGCCCGCCCTGGGCGTCGGGCTCGGCGCGCCACGGGCCGCCGACGTTGTCGGCGCCGCTTTCCTCCAGCGCGGCGATGCACTGCGCGATGTAGTCGTCGGCGTACTCGGTGTGCACGTCCATGCGCACGATCACCTCGCCGTCGGACCTGGACAGCGCGAGGTTGAGGCCGGTCGAGACGATGCGCTTCGGGTTGTCGACCCATGCCAGCCGCGGCTCGCCGGCCGCGATGCGCTTGAGGATGTCGCGTGTGCCGTCGTCGCTGCGGCCGTCGGCGATGACGAGCTGCAGCGACCAGTTCGGCGGCAGCTTCTGGCGCAGCACGCCGGCGCAGAAGCCCTCGATGTAGCGCCGCTCGTTGCGACACGGGACGATGACCGAGACGCGCTTCATGCGGCCCTCGCCTGCGCGACGTCACGCACCAGCCGCGTCCATCGCCGCAGGTGCGCCTCGGGGCTGAAGATGCTGCGGCTGCGCTCGATGGCCGCACGCGCCATGCGTTCGCGCAGCGCCGCGTCGCCCAGCACACGCACCAGAGCGGCCGCCAGCGCCGGCACGTCGCCCGGCGGCACCAGCACGCCGGTGTCGGCGCTCAGGATCTCGGCCGGGCCGGTGGGACAGTCGAACGCCACCGCCGGCACGCCGAGGGCCTGCGCCTCGAGCAGTGTCAGCGGCATGCCTTCGTAGCGCGAGGGCAGGACGAAGACCGACGCCTCGCGATAGTGGCGCTCGATCTGCGGCGTCGGCTCCAGCCACTCGACGCTGTCGGCGACACCCAGGTCGGCCGCGAGCTGCTGCATCGCACCGCGCAGCGGGCCTTCGCCGACGATGCGCAGCCGGGCGCCGGGCAGCGCGCGCACGACGGCGGGCCAGGCCCGCAGCAGCAGGTCGAAGCCTTTCTGCGCGACGTGCCGGCCCACGGCGAGCACCAGGGCGGCGGCCGGCAGCGCCGGCTCATCGGCACGCAGGGGCGAGGCGTTGTAGATGACTTCCGTGCGCGCATTCAGCGCCCGAAACCGCGGCGCATCGGCTTCGGTGAGGCTCACGACGGCCGCGACGCGCGGGTACAGCCAGCGCCTCAGCACCTGCCATGGCCGCGAGCGCGCGAAGAAGTGGTTGTGGTCGCAGCAGATGGTGCGCGCGGCGAAGCGGCGATCGAACACGAGCGCGGAGCAGGCGGTGGTGAGTCCGTTGAGGACCACCACGTCGGGACGCTGCAGCCGCATCAGGCGCGCGAGCAGGCGGCCGGTGTTCCATTGCGTGCGCAGCAGCCGCCAGGCGCGGCGCCAGCGCGACGCGCTGTCGGTGAATGCGGGCATTCGGGTCGCCGAGCCGGCAACGACGCGCACGGCGGGCTGCACCGGATAGCGCACGGCGCCGGCGGGCGTGTCGACGCTGCCGATCGCGACGTCCATGCCTTCAGCGGCGAGATGGTTGGCCAGCGCGCACGCGAAGCGCTCGACCCCGCCGGCGATGTCCAGGCTGGCGCACAGCAGCAGCACGCGCAGCGGCGCCGGCCTGTCGGAAGCAGCCGCGGCGCTCATGGCTTGCCGATGAGCGTGTGCACATCGACCCGCTGGTAGTCCGGCGCGGGCAAGTCGAGTCCGCTCGTGCGCCACACCCGCAGGCGTTCGCGTGCGGCGCGCACCGCGTCGATGGCGCGCAGCTTCACCAGGGCCTGCACCACAGCCCGGCGGCGCCCAGGCGCCGCGGCCGCGGCGGCGGAGGCGGAGGGCCCGTGCACCCATTCGTCCTGCGCGTAGTCGGATTGCTGCGGCGCCGGCAGCGTTGCGGTCTCGCGCAGCTTGCGGGCGAGCACGAGCATGTAGACCTCGTGGCTGTTGCACAGGTTGACGCGCCGCTTCACCTCCAGCGGATTGGCCACGCGCCACCAGTGCAGGCGATCGGGCTTGAGCGCGAAGTACAGGCCGCGCAGCTCGAAGCCGTGCGCCGGCTGGTAGAGGTTGAAGAACAGCTCCGGAGAGAACTGGTAGAAGCCGTGGCCGCTCAGGTTGTTGGCGGGCAGCGCATGGAAGACGTGACCGCCGACGCGGCACAGGTCGACGCAGTTGCGCCAGGCCACCGGGAAGTTGAAGACGTGCTCCAGGCAGCCGAAGTCGAGCACCGCGTCGTAGGCGCCGCGCTCGGCGCCGCATGCGCCGTCGCGCGGCCACGGCAGGTTCATGTCGTGGATGAGGCGCGCGTTCTCGTAGGGCGACGCATCCACCGAGTCGGCGACCCGTGCGCCCAGCCACTGCTGCATCAACGGCTCGAAGTAGCGCGGCTGGCCTGCCTGTGCCGCGGGCTCGTTCAGGGGCGGCAGGCGGCGCAGCTGTCGATGCTGCTCGAGCTCCCAGTCCTCGATGAAGACGGCCTGGCGCCCGATTGCGAGCGTGCGCTCGAAGCTCACGCCGAGGTCGCGCGCATGGGCCAGGAAATTCAGGTTGTGGATGTCGATGCCCAAGCCGCGCTCCGTCAGGCGTGCCGGTTGGTGAGCCACACGCCGCCCAGCGCGACGGCGATCACCACCGCCTCGACTCCCAGCGCAGTCCATGCGAGCCCGACCGCACCGGCGGCGCCGCCGACCGTGGCGGCCGCGATGACGCCGACGATGCCGCCGACGACCATGCAGCTGCGGTACGCCGTGTCGTAGCGGCCGCTGCCCAGCATCCAGTAGCCGATGAACTTCCAGCCCAGCAGCAGCGGCAGCAGCCAGCCCAGCACCTGCATCACCGCCTGCAGATGCGACAGCTCGATGCCGCCGGCGCGCGGCGCGAGCAGCGATTCCACCAGCGGCCAGGAGCCCATGCCGGCGAGCAGCAGCAGCGCGCCGGCGGTCGCACCGCCGGCGGCCCAGCGCAGGGCGTAGCGCAACGCCGACCGCGTGCCGCTGCGAAAGAGCGTCACGATGCGCGGGTAGACGACCGAGAACACCGGATCGGCCGCGGCCAGCAAGGCACGCACGATGCGGTCGGCCATGAAGTAGAGGCCGAGCTCGGCCTTCGCCATCTGCACCGAGGCGGCCGCGGGCAGCGCGAACGAGTACGCCGCGCCGGCGATGGCCACGGGCATCATCGTCCAGCCCAGCCTCAGGCCGGGGGCCAGCTGCGGCCTGTCCCACAGCGACGCGTGCCGCCCCGCTTCCGCCAGGTCGCGGCGCAGCCACCACCACCCCAGCACCGCCAGCGAAGCCGAGGCCAGGAGTTGCAGCACGACGAACACCGCGACGCTGTCGGCGAGCGTCCAGCACAGCAGCAGCAACGCGCCGTACACCACCAGCTCGACCCGCGCCCAGCGGCTGAGCTGCTGCGTGGCCTGCAGGTACCAGGTGGCCGGCCAGCCCAGCGCGCAGGCGAGCGCGGCGACGGCCAGGCCGTCGGCCCACGGGTGCGCCGTGTCCCCCGCCCAGGCGACGGCGACGGCGGCCAGCAGCGCCGCCGGCACGCACAGCACGCAGCGTGCGGTGAACACCTGCTGCGCGAGCCGCCAGCGACCGCTGTGGTCGGCGCCGACGGCGAGCCGCGTGGCCGCGGCGAGAAAGCCGCCTTCGACGATCATCGACAGCAGGCTCGCCCAGACGAGGATGAAGCTCAGGCGGCCGAACTCCTGCGGCCCGACCCGCGAAGCGACCAGCGGCAGCACCACCAGCGGCAGCAGCAGCCGCATCGCGGCCGCCGCGTACACCTGCGGCAGCGTGTGGGCCAGCCGGGGAGCCTGCGTCATCGCTTGACCACGAGCCTCGCGGTGTAGTCGACGCGGTGCAGGAACACCGGCTCCTCGCTGGCGGCGAAGTATTCGTCGACCGCCTGCCGCGCGCCCTGCCAGTGCCCGTAGTCGTCGATGATGAGCACGCCGTTGCTGGACAGGCGCGGGTACAGGTGCTGCAGCTCGTGGCGCGTCGACTCGTACCAGTCGGTGTCCAGGCGCAGCAGCGCGACGCGCGACGGAAGCGTGGCGGGGATGGTGTCCTCGACCTTGCCCCGGACGAAATGGATGCGTTCCTTCGGATAGTCGATGGAGGCGAGGTTCGCCTGCACGTCCTCGACGCTCGCGACGGCCCACAGCGGATGGTCGCGCGTCGTGCGCTGGAGCTGCGAGCGCGCCGATTCGCCGCTCGGGCCGCGATCGGCTTCGGTGGGCTCGCTCATGCCCTCGAAGGTGTCGTAGAGCCACAGGTCGCGCGAGGTGTCGCCGCGCGCCATCAAGGCGAGCGCGACGGCCATCATGCTGCCGCCGCGCCAGACGCCGCACTCGACGATGTCGCCGCCGATGCGGTGCCTGACCACGTGGTCCACCGCGCCGATCAGGCTGGCGCGGCGCTCCAGGCTGGTCATGGTGAACGGCTCGACGGCGGAGACGATGCGCTGGTCTTCGGGCGACAGGTCGGCCAGCGCCCGCGATGCGTGCTCGGCCTTGCGGGTGATGTCCCAGCCGCTCTTCGCCAGCATCGCTTTTGCGAGTTTCTTCATCGGGAGATCCAGTGAGACAGCCGCCCGGGGGCGGCTGTGGGTGGCGATTGTCGCATCCGCTCACCACCAGCCGGCGTGTTCGTCCATCAGCCGGTCCCATCGAAGCGCCTGCTGGGCCCGCTGCAGCGACTGCATCACTTCTTCGTCGTGCGAATGCAGGTACGCGACGCAATCGGCCACCGCAGCGGCGCTGCGCTCGCGCAGCAGCAGCCCGTCCAACCCGAAGCGCCGCATGAAGCCGCCGAGGTCGCCGGCGTCGGCGCAGATGAAGCGACAGCCGTGGTTGAGCAGCGCATACAGCGCGCCGGACTGGGAGGCATCACGGTAGGGCAGCAGGAACACGACGTTGCGCGACAGCAGCTGCGCGAGCCGGGCATCGTCGAGGTAGCCGTCGTGGACCTTCACGCCGAGCGCCGCCAGCTCGCGCTGCAACGCCAGCAGGCCGCGGTCCCAGGCGCCGTAGATCTCCAGCGACAGGCCGGCGAGCCGCGGCGAGCGCGCCAGCTCGGCGAACAGCTCGACGCCCTTGTACGGCTTGACGGTGCTCCAGAACACCAGCGCCTCGGGCGCTCCGCGGCTGGTGTACGCCGCGGCGGCGGCCTGCGGCGCGACGGGCAGCAGGCCGTGCGGCAGCAGCTGCGACTTGGCGCGAAAGCGCTCGCCGTAGCGGCGCATGAAGTCCTCGCGTGTCGCCTCGCTCACGAACAGCAGCGAGCGGGCCAGGGACGCGATCCACTGGGTGGGCCGATGCCGCAGGCCGGCATGACCATGCGGCACCGCGTTGTGCACGGTGAAGACCAGCTTGCGCCGCAGCCACCACCACAGCGGCAGCTCCAGCGGCCACAGCACGCTGAACTGCAGGTTCACCATGTCGTGGCGCCGGCTGCGCCACGCCAGCCGTGCCAGCAGCGCGATGTACGCGAGCACGCCCTTCCAGCGCGGGCTGACGGTGCCCGAAACCGCACGGCGATGGACCTCCACGTTCGGCAGTTGCGCCATCGCGGCCAGGAACGTGCCGTTGTAGCGGGTGTCCGAGCCGTAGAACGCGACGCGCGTGCCGCGGGCAGCCAGAGCCTTCACCCACTGGTAGTCGTAGGGCAGGACGAAGGAGCCGCCGTCGACGATCGCGATCGAGGCGCTCAATGGGCGAACCAGAAGCGGCGACGCAGGCGGTAGGCGGGCGTGCCCTCGCGCGGCCCGATGTCGACTGCCGGGTTGCCGCCGACCATGCGGCCCGGCGGCACGTCGCGCGTGACCACCGCGCCGGCCATCACCACCGAGCGGGCGCCGACGTGCACGCCGGGCATCACCATGGCTGCGGCGAACAGCACCGCGTAGTCGTCGATGCGGACGGGCTTGGACTTGGTCGCGAAATCGGCCGCATGCACGTCATGGCCCATGGTGTAGATGCGCACGTCGTGCGCGACCGAGACGTGCGCGCCGATGGACAGTCCGCCGCGGTTGTCGAGGTAGACGCCGCGGTTGATCACCGAGTCCTCGCCGACGGACAGGCGGCCGACATGGAAGAAGCGCACGCCGCCTTGCAGCGTGGCCGAGCGGTGGATGTCGAAGCGGCAGGCGCGGTACAGCGCCGGACGCATCCAGAACGGCAGCCAGCCGTGCACCGTGTTCAGCGCCGCCAGGCCCAGGAAGTAGAGCTGGTCGGTGAGCTGGGGAAAGCGTCGGGTCATCGAGGGCGGCTGCAGGCAAACCGCTGAATTCTAGGGGGCCCGGCACCTACAATTCACGGTTTGCCCTCAGCCGACCCGCCCTGCCGCTCCATGGACACCGCCCTGCCCCACGACGACAACCAGCTCATCGCCGAGCGCCGCGAGAAGCTTGCCGCGATCCGCCAGCAAGGCGTGGCCTTCCCCAACGATTTCAAGCCCACGCACCAGGCCGCCGACGTCATCCGCAAGTACGGCACGCTGCCCAACGAGGAACTCGAGCCGCAGGCGATCCGGGTCTCGGTGGCCGGCCGGATGATGCTCAAGCGTGTCATGGGCAAGGCCTGCTTCGGCACGCTGCAGGACGCCTCGGGCCGAATCCAGCTCTACGTCACGCTCGACAACGTGGGCGCCGACGCGCTGGCCGCCTTCAAGCACTGGGACCTGGGCGACATCCTCGGCTGCGAGGGCACGCTGTTCCGCACCAAGGCCGGCGAGCTGTCGGTGCGCGCCGACCGCGTGCGCCTGCTGACCAAGAGCCTGCGCCCGCTGCCGGACAAGTTCCACGGCATGACCGATCAGGAGCAGAAGTACCGCCAGCGCTACGTCGACCTGATGACCGACGAGGACTCGCGCGCCCGCTTCATCGCGCGCAGCAAGGCCGTCTCGTCGATCCGCAACTACATGGTCGAGCACGGCTTCCTCGAGGTCGAGACGCCGATGCTGCATCCCATCCCGGGCGGTGCCAATGCCAAGCCCTTCGTCACGCACCACAACGCGCTGGACCAGCAGATGTTCCTGCGCATCGCGCCCGAGCTCTATCTCAAGCGCCTGATCGTCGGCGGCTTCGACCGGGTGTTCGAGATCAACCGCAACTTCCGCAACGAAGGCATCTCGGTCCGGCACAACCCGGAGTTCACGATGATGGAGTTCTATGCGGCGTACTGGAACCACCACGACCTGATGGACTTCACCGAAGGCGTGCTGCGTCATGCGGCGCGCGTGGCCACCGGATCGGCGAGCCTCACCTATGCGGGCAAGCCGGTCGACCTGGACAAGCCGTTCGCGCGGCTGTCGGTACGCGACGCGCTGGTGGTGCACGCGGGTCTCGGCGAAGCCGAGGCGTCCGATGCCGCGGCGCTGCGCGCGCGCCTGAAGGCGCTCGGCGAAGAGGCGCCGGCGCACTGGAAGCTGCCGGAGCTGCAGTTCGGGCTGTTCGAGGCGGCGGTCGAGGACAAGCTGTGGCAGCCCACCTTCATCATCGACTACCCCGTCGAGGTGTCGCCGCTGGCGCGCGCCTCCGACACCAATCCGGCGATCACCGAGCGCTTCGAGCTGTTCATCACCGGCCGCGAGTACGCCAACGGCTTCTCCGAGCTGAACGACGCCGAGGACCAGGCGGCGCGCTTCGCCGCCCAGGCGGCCAACAAGGAAGCCGGCGACGAGGAGGCGATGTACTACGACGCCGACTTCATTCGCGCGCTGGAATACGGGATGCCGCCCACCGGCGGCTGCGGCATCGGCATCGACCGTCTGATCATGCTGCTCACCGACAGCCCCAGCATCCGCGACGTCATCCTGTTCCCGTCGCTGCGCAAGGAAGGATGACGCCGGGCGCAGCTGCGAACCGCCTCTGGCGATCGGCACGCTGATTGCCCCTCGCGGAGATTGACGCGCGCACGCCGTTTGCCAAGGCGAATGCGTGAAGATCGCCCAAATCGCCCCCCTGATCGAAAGCGTGCCGCCCAATGCCTACGGCGGCACCGAGCGTGTCGTGTCCTACCTCACCGAGGCGCTGGTCGGCCTGGGCCACGACGTCACCCTCTACGCCAGCGGCGACTCGGTCACCTCGGCGCACCTCGTGGCGGTCGTCGAACGCGGCCTGCGGCTCGATCCACGCCGCCCCGACTGGCTGACCTGGACCACGCAGATGATCGACCAGGTGTTCGAGTCGGCACCGCGCTTCGACCTGTTGCATTTCCACATCGACTACCTGCACTTCCCGCTCGCGCGACGCTGCAAGACACCCAGCGTGAGCACGCTGCACGGGCGGCAGGATTTGCCCGACCTCGGCCCGCTCTACCGGCATTTCCGGGAACAGCCGGTGGTGTCGATCTCCGACAGCCAGCGCGAGCCCTTGCCCGACGCCAACTGGTGCGCCACCGTGCACCACGGCCTGCCGGTCGACCTGTACCGCTTTCACCCCACGCCCGGCGACTACTTCGCCTTCCTCGGCCGCCTCTCGCCCGAAAAGCGCGTGGACCGCGCGATCCAGATCGCCATCGGCTGCGGCGTGCCGCTGCGCATCGCCGCCAAGGTCGACCCCGCCGACCGCGATTACTTCGAGACCGTCGTGCGGCCGCTGCTGGCGCATCCGCTGATCGACTACATCGGCGAGCTCGAGGAAAAGGACAAGAACGACTTCATCGGCGGGGCACGCGCCCTGCTGTTTCCCATCGACTGGCCCGAGCCTTTCGGCCTGGTGATGATCGAGGCCCTCGCCTGCGGCACGCCGGTCATCAGCTATGCCGGCGGGTCCGTGCCCGAGGTGCTCGAGCACGGCGTGACCGGCTACATCGTCAACGATCACCAGCAGGCGGTCGCTGCGGCCCGACGCATCGACCTCATCGACCGTCGCCGCTGCCGACAGGCATTCGAGCAGCGCTTCACCGCGACCACCATGGCCGAGCGCTACCTGGAGGTCTACCGCGCCCTCATCCGGCATTGACACAGGGAGGCCCGACATGGCCGAGAAGATCCAGATCGGCGACAAGTGGTACGTGGCAGCGACCTCGGCGCGAACCGAGGAGAGTCCTCAGGTCCTGAAGAACGACGAGACCTTCGTCATGTTCGACCGCTTCGGCGACCTGCAGGTGCTCGGCCCGGGCGACCAGGGCCTGTACCACGAGGACACGCGCTACCTGTCCTACCAGGAGCTGCTGATCGACGGTGCACGCCCGCTGTACCTGGGCGCGACGGTCAAGGAGAACAACAGCCTGCTCATCATCGAGCTGATGAACCCCGACCTCACCCGCGGCGGCGAGGTCGTGGTCGGCAAGGGCACGGTGCACATCTTCCGCGCCAAGCTGCTGTGGCAAGGCGCCTGCTACGAGCACATCCGCCTCACCAACCACGGCCGCGAGCCGGTGGAGATGACGCTGGCGCTGGCCTTCGACGCCGACTTCGTCGACCTGTTCGAGGTGCGCGGCATGACGCGCGAGCAGCGCGGCGACCGCCTGCCGGCCCGCGTGGGCAGCCACGACGTCGAGCTGCGCTACCTCGGCCGCGACGCGCGGCCGCGCAGCACGCGCCTCGAGTTCAGCCCGACGCCGACCGCGCTCAACGAGCAGCAGGCCACCTTCGACGTCCATCTCGACCCGGGCGCCGAGCAGCACCTGTACTGCACCGTGTCGTGCCTCGTCGAGACCACCGGCACCGCGGACACGACGGTGCAGTACGAGGAAGCCCTGCGGCGCAACAACGCGGCGCGGCGCGCGGCGCTGGCCGGACGCTGCATCATCGAGACCTCGAATCCGCTGGTCAACCTGTGGCTGGACCGCTCGGTGTCCGATCTGGCGATGCTCACCACCGGCCTCACCACCGGGCCGTATCCGTACGCCGGCGTGCCGTGGTACTCGACCACCTTCGGACGCGACGGCATCCTGACGGCTCGCGAGTACCTGTGGATCGATCCGTCGCTGGCGCGCGGCGTGCTGGCCTTCCTGGCCGCCACGCAGGCCAGCGAGCCCGAGCCGGAGCGCGACGCCGATCCGGGCAAGATCCTGCACGAGGCGCGGCGCAGCGAGATGGCCCGCACTGGCGAGATCCCGTTCGGCCGCTACTACGGCACGGTCGACGCCACGCCGCTGTTCGTCGCGCTGGCCGGCGCCTATCACCAGCGCACCGGCGACCTCGAGTTCATCAGAAGCATCTGGCCGCAGCTGAAGCTCGCGCTGGAATGGATGGACCGCTTCGGCGATGTCGACGGCGACGGCTTCGTCGAGTACGCGCGGCGCAGCCGCGAGGGGCTGGTGCAGCAGGGCTGGAAGGATTCGCAGGACTCGGTGTTCCACGAGGACGGTCGCCTCGCCGACGCGCCGATCGCGTTGTGCGAGGTGCAGGCCTACGTCTACGAGGCCAAGCTGATGGCCAGCGAGCTGGCGCGCCACCTGCACGAGCCGGCACTGGCCGACCGGCTGCGCGAGGAAGCGCATGCGCTGAAGCACCGCTTCGGCCAGGCCTTCTGGTGCGAGGACCTCGGCACCTACGCCATCGCGCTCGATGGCGACAAGAAGCCCTGCCGCATCGCCACCTCCAACGCCGGCCATGCGCTGTGGACCGGCATCGCCACGCCGGCCCATGCCCACCGCGTGGTGCAGCGCCTGATGCGCGACGACTCCTTCTGCGGCTGGGGCATCCGCACGGTGGCCTCGGGTCAGGCGCGCTACAACCCGATGTCGTACCACAACGGATCGGTCTGGCCGCACGACAACGCACTGATTGCCGCCGGCATGGCCCGCTATGGCTACACCGAGGAAGCGATGCGCGTGTTCACCGCGCTGTTCGACGCCAGCCTGCATTTCGACCGGCACCGCCTGCCGGAGCTGTTCTGCGGCTTTCCGCGTCGTGCCGGGGAAGGCCCGACGCTGTACCCGGTGGCCTGCTCTCCGCAGGCCTGGGCCGCGGCGGCGGTGTTCGGCATGCTGCAAGCCTGCCTGGGCCTGGACTTCCATCCGGCCAAGCCCGAAGTGGCGCTGCGCTCGCCGCGCCTGCCGCCGTTCATCCAGTGGATGAAGGTGCAGGGTCTCGCGGTGCGCGAGCACAGCGTGGACCTCCTGCTGCAGCGCTACCAGAACAACGTGGGGATAGAAGTCATCCGCAAGGAAGGCGACATCGAGGTCACGGTGGCGATCTAGGCCGGCAGACCCTAGCGGTGGCGGAACACCGCCTTGCGCTTGTTCACGAAGGCATCCATCCCCTCCTTCTGGTCCTCCGTCGCGAACAGCGAATGGAACATGCGCCGCTCGAACTGGATGCCTTCGGACAGCGGGCTCTCGTAGGCCCGGTTGATGGCCTCCTTGGCCATCATCACGCTCGGCCCGCTGAACTCGCAGATCGTCTGCGCGGCATTGAGCGCGATGTCGAGCAGCTCGGCGGCCGGCACGACGCGCGACACCAGGCCGGCGCGTTCGGCTTCGGCGGCGTCCATCATGCGGCCCGTCAGCACCAGGTCCATCGCCTTGGCCTTGCCCACCGCGCGCGGCAGCCGCTGGGTGCCGCCGGCGCCGGGGATGATGCCGAGCTTGATCTCGGGCTGCCCGAAGCGCGCCGTGTCGGCGGCGATGATCACGTCGCACATCAGCGCGAGCTCGCAGCCGCCGCCCAGCGCAAATCCCGCCACCGCCGCGATGACGGGCTTGCGGATGCTGCGGATGGTCTCCCAGTTGCGCGTGATGTAGTCGCTCTTGTAGACGTCCATGTAGCCCCACGTCGCCATCGCGCCGATGTCGGCGCCGGCGGCGAAGGCCTTCTCGTTGCCGGTGATCACCATGCAGCCGATCGTGTCGTCGCCGTCGAACGCCTTCAGCGCGGCGCCCAGATCGTTCATCAGCCCGTCGTTCAACGCATTGAGCTGCTTGGGCCGATTGAGCGTGATCAACCCGATCCGGCGGTCGCCGCTGCCTCGCACGTCGGCGGTGATGAATTCATAGGTCATGTCGCTCTCTCCTGGAGTGGCTGTGGACGAACTATACGAATCACTGCGCCGCCAGCTGCGGCTTGCGCTCGATCATCAGGTCGACGAAGGTCTCGGCGTCCTGCCGGATGCGGATGCGCACCGGCAGGTAGGCCAGCGTCGGCGCGAACCACACCTCGGCGACGAGGTCGCCGCCCGCACGCGCGATGCGGCGCGGCTTCAGCGGGAAGGCGTCGACCGGGCCGAACGGCGTGTACAGCGTCTCTTGCTCGAGGACGTCGTAGAGCCAGCGGTCCACGTTGCGCGGCAGCGCGAGCGGCACCTCGATCACCTGGCCTGCGGCCAGCCGCTGCGGCTGCGTGGTGAAGATGTAGGTGAGCTGCACGAACTGGCTGGCCGCGTCCTGCACGCCTGGCCAGCCTTCGCGGCGCCGTCCGTCGGGCATCAGCACCACGCCCTGCTCGAATCGGATGGTCGCGCGGCGCCGCTCGCGAAACGCCACCTTGCTGTCTTCGTCGTAGCGCTCGGGTACCAGGCCTTCGGGGGTCAGGCGGCCTTCGCTGGTCATGCGGCGCGACAGGAGCGGCGCGAAGCTCATTCCGACGGTGACGTCGAGATGCACCTGGTAGCGCAGGTCCACGCGCACCCATTCCACCTGCGCGCTGCCGTGCACCTCTCCGCGGTAGTTGCCGGTCAGCGCGTAGCTCAGGCGCGTGGAGCCGGGCCAGGTGAATGCGGGCGCGCTGGCCGCGGCTTCGGGTGCGGGCGCCGACGCGACCGCGGCCGGCGCGTCGGCCGAGACGGCGGGCGTGGCGGGCGGCTCCGGGGGCGCCTCGGCCGGCGCCGGCGACTGGGGCGCTGCTTCGGCGACGGCGACTTCGGAAGCGGCGGACGCCGGCGGCTGGGGCGCCGCGGCGCGCATCCGCTTCGTCCTCGCGGGACGCGGCGCGGCGGCTGCGGGGGCCATCGACGGCGGCGCCGTCGGCTCCATCTCCCGCACATAGGCCACCTCGATGCGCGGCGGCATCGCAGCCTCGACGCTGAAGTCGGCCATGCGCTCGGCCAGCCGGTCGGCAATGCACCCGTGAACCACGATGACGCCGAGGATCAGGCCGATCGCGGCCACGCGCCGCTGCCAGGGCTCACCCGCCTGCAGGACGGTGCGCCACAGGCTCAGCCGCTGAGCCATGCCTTGCGCAGCGCCTGCGCGGCGCGCGGCGCCTTCGCGTCGGCCGCCAGCGCGACGGTGCCCGGCGTGTCTTCTTCCTTCGGGAGCGTCAGCGGCAGCGTCAGCACGCGCTGGTCGCGCGACATCAGCAGTCGGCCCGCGACACCGGGCTTCAGCAGCCGAGCCGCGTCGTCGAGGCGACGAATGCGCCAGTCCTCGACGGCCAGCAGCTCGTCGCCGGTGGAAACGCCGGCTCGCTCGGCCGCGCCGTCGCGCAACACGTTGCTGACCTTCACGCCGGTCAGCGGGCTCTCGCTGACGCGCACGCCCAGGCGCTGCGCCATCGTCGGCGGCTGCGCCTGCCACTGCACGCCGACGCGCTCGAGCAGCGCCGGCAGGGGCAGGTCGTCGGTGCCGTGCACGAAGGCCTGCAGCTCGTCGGCCATCGACCGGCCCGCGACCTCGCCGAGTGCTTCGCGAATGTCGTCCTCGGCGATCGGACCGCCGCCGCTGCGTGTCCAGAGCAGGCGCATCACCTCGTCGAGCGAGCCCTTCTGGGAGCGCAGCGTCAAGTCCAGCGCGAGCGCGACCAGGGCCCCTTTGGTGTAGTAGCTGACGGTCAGGTTCGGCGTGTTCTCGTCGCTGCGGTAGTACTTCACCCAGGCATCGAAGCTCGCCTGCGCGACGCTCTGCACCTTGCGCCCCGGCACGCCGAGCACGCCGTTCACCGTCTTGGCGAGCAGCTTGAAGTAGCGTGCGTCGTCGATCAGCCCGGCGCGGCGCAGCAGCAGATCGTCGTAGTACGACGTGAACCCTTCGAAGAACCACAGCAGCTGCGTGTAGTTCTCGCGCGTGTAGTCGTAACGCCCGAAGTCTCGCGGCTTGAGCCGCTTCACGTTCCAGGTGTGGAAGTACTCGTGGCTGATCAGGCCGAGCAGCGTCACGTAGGCATCGGGCGTCTCGCTCTTGCCCTGCTGCGGCAGGTCGCGGCGCGCGGCGATCAGCGCCGTGCTGGCACGGTGCTCGAGGCCACCGTAGCCTTCGTCCACGGCGTTCAGCATGAAGACGTAGCGCTCGAACGGCGGCTTCTTGCGGTCGTGCCAGAACTGGATCGCCGCCTCGCAGATGCGCTCGGCGTCGGCCAGCAGCCGGTCGCCGTCGAAATCGGGCAAGGCGCCGGCGACGACCAGCTCGTGCGTCACGCCCTGCACCTTGAAGCTGCCGCGCCAGAAGGCGCCCAGCTCCACCGGGTGATCGACCAGCTCGTCGTAGCCCGCGGCCTCGTAGATGCCACGTCCCGCGTCATCGATGTCGAGCGGCGACATGGCCGTGGCGACGCGCCAGTCGCGCGGCAGCCCGGCCAGCTCCATGCGGTGCGGCTCGTCCTCGCGGCCTTCCACGCGAAGGCACAGGCTGGTGCCGTTGAAGAAGCCGCGCCGCGCATCCAGGAAGGCGGTGCGCACCGAGCTGTCGAAGGCGTAGGCGAGGTAGCTCACCGACAACGCCGTGCGTCCGTCGCAGGGCGCCTGCCACGTCGTCTTGTCGATCTGCTCCAGCGCAACGGTGCGGGCCCCCTGCTTGGCCTGCATCGACGACAGGTGGCGTGCGAACTCGCGCACGAGGTAGCTGCCGGGAATCCACACCGGCAGGCTGAGGCGTTGCAGGGCGGCCGGCTGCGGCACCGTCACCGTCACGCGGAACAGATGGGCATGGGCGTCGGCGATGGCGATGCGGTAGGTGATCATCGAAGCGAATCGGGCGGCTGGAAGGCCGCCCGATTGTCGCTGCACGCGGCCGCTGCGCCGCTCGTAGGGTGTGCCGGTCAGCCCGCCTTGCGCACCGACGCGACCAGCTGCTTTTCCACCTGCTCCGGGGGCAGCGCCCCCGAGACCCGGCGGCCGTCCTCGAAGACCAGCGCCGGCGTGCCGTTGACGCGGTGCTTGCGGCCCAGCTCGGCGTTGCGCTGCAGCGCTGCGGTATCGCACTGGCCCATCGCGCGGCCCGGCGCCTTGCCGTCGACCATCCACTCGCGCCAGGCCTTGGTGTTGTCCTTGGCGCACCAGATGTTGCGCGACTTCTCCGGCGAGTCGCCGCCGAGGATGGGATACAGGAAGGTGTAGACGGTCACGTCCTTCACCTTCTGCAGCTCCTGCTCGAATTTCTTGCAGTAGCCGCAGTTGGGATCGGCGAAGACGACCAGCTTGCGCGCGCCGCTGCCCTGCTTCCAGACGATGGCGTCCTTCAGCGGCAGCGAGGCGAAGTCGATGGCCGTCAGCTTGGCGATGCGCGCCTCGGTGAGGTTGGTGCGCGTCTTGGTCTCGATCATCTGGCCCGCGATGAGGTATTGCCCCTGTTCATCGGTGTAGAACAGGTCGGTGCCGATGCGCACCTCGAACAGCCCCGGGATCGGCGTCTTGGCGACTTCGTCGACCTTCGGCAGGTCGGGCAGGCGCTCGGCGAGGTTCTTGCGGATGGCCGCTTCGTCGGCCCAGGCGGGAAGGACCGCCGCCATGAGCAGCACCACGGAGAGCAAACGACGAAGCGAGGCAAGCGCGATGGCCATGGCGGGGTCTTTCAGGAATCGAGCGCCCGGGCGGTGAGCCAGCGCTTGAGAGGGGACAGGTGGTTCACGAGAGTCAGGCCGCGGTTTCGAAGTTCCCGCACGCCAGGCGCCGAGTGTGCAAAAAGCCGCAGAAGGCCGTCGGTCACCTGGCCCATTGCCCAGGTGGGCGCCGTGCGCTCGCGCATGTAACGCCGCAGCAACTTCTCGTCACCGAGTGCTCGCCAGGGCTCGCGCTCGGCAATCACCCGAGCCAGGACGACCACGTCGCCCAGGCCCAGGTTGAGACCCTGCCCGGCGAGCGGATGAACCACGTGCGCGGCGTCTCCGAGCAGCACCCAGCCAGGCCCGCAGACGGAACGGGCGCGCGCCTGCATCAGCGGCCATGCGGCGCGCGGCGACGCCAGCGTGAGCTCGCCGGCTGCCGTGCCGGTGGCTTCGTGCAGCGACTGCTCGAAGGCACGCTCGTCCATCGCGAGCAGCGCATCGGCACGCGCGTCGGGCATCGACCACACCAGCGCATACGAGGCCTGCGGCCGCGGCGTATCGAACGGCAGCAGCGCCAGCACGTCGGGCGAGCGGAACCACTGGCGGGCGACGTGGCGATGCGGTTGCGACGCGATCAGCCGCGCGGCAATCGCGCGATGGCCATAGGGATGACGCTCGAAGCTCACGCCGAGAGCCTCGCGCGCGGCGGAGGCCTTGCCTTCGCACAGCGCAACCAGCGGCGCGTTCACCTCGTCGCGGGTGAGCGTGATGTGTGGCGCGAACCTCACCGCCGCGGCGAGCTCGCGCTCGAGCACCGCCGCGTCGACGATCCACGCCAGCTCTCCGACGCGCTGCTCCCACGCCGAGAACTCGAGCACGCCCGTGCCGGCATCGCCTTCGATGTGCATGTCGTGCACGGCGGTGCGCGCCGCCTCGGGCAGCGCGTCCCACACCTTCAGGCGCTGCAGCAGCGCCACCGAGGTCGCGTTCAGCGCATAGGCGCGCACGTCGGGTCCGGCATCGGCGCGCGCCTCGTCCGGCCGCAGCGCCACCTGCAGCCCGAGCCGAGCCAGCGCCAGCGCCAGGCTCTGGCCGACGATGCCGGCACCGCGAACCAGGACGTCGAAGGAAGTCATCGCTTCGATTGTAGGCAGCGGGGCGGGGCACAATGCGCGGCTCTGAAGGAAACGCCGGGAAGCCGTATGCCTGTCTGGATTCGCCGCACCTTGTTCGTCCTGCTGGGCCTGCTGGTGCTCTTCGCCGCGGTGGCCACCTGGCTCGTGACGAGCTTCGACGCCAACCGCTTCAAGGGCACGGCCATCGACTGGATGAGAAAGGAACGCCAGCGCGTGCTGGTCATCGACGGACCGATCCAGTTGTCGGTCTTTCCCCGCATCGCGGTCAAGCTGTCGAAGGTGAGCCTGAGCGAAGCGCGCAGGACCGACCCCTTCGCCGCACTCGACGAAGCCGGCCTCGCCGTCGACCTGTGGCCGCTGCTGCGCGGCGAAGTGGTGGTCGATCGCATCATCGCGAAGGGCGTTCGGGTCACCTACCTGCGCGATGCGCAGGGCCGCAGCAACATCGACGACCTGATCAAGCCGCAGGAGAAGAAGCCGGACACGCCCGAGGCCGGCGGCGGCAAGCCGCCGCGCTTCGACATCAGCGGCGTCGACCTCGCCGACGTGCGTGCGCGGGTCAAGGACGACATGGCGAAAGTCGACGGCGAGCTGTGGCTGAAGTCGCTGACCGCCGGCCGGCTCGCCGACAACACGTCCACGCCGCTGAAGCTGGCGGCGCAGTTCGATTTCAAGCAGCCCGCGCTCAAGGGCGAGCTGAGCGGCGAGTCGAAGCTGGCGCTGGCGACCGCCACCGGATCGGCCGCGCTGCGCGACATGGACCTGCGCTTCAAGGGTGACGTGCCCGGCGCGAGCGCGGTCGACGCGGCCTTCAAGGGCAACGTGGCCTGGGACGGCGCGAAGAAAGCCATCGATGCCGAGGCGCTGAAAGTGCAGCTCAGCGCCGTCGCTGCAGGGCTCAAGCTCGATGGCAGCACTGTCGAGATCGACCGGTTTGCCTACGATCCGGCCCGCAAGGCGCTCAAGCTGCGCAAGCTGCAGGCGCGCATCAAGGGCGCGCAGGCCGGCCAGCCCTTGGCCCTGGACCTCGACTGGCCCGAGCTCGCCGTCGACGGCGACAAGCTGGGCGGCAGCCCGTTCAGCGGCAAGCTGACCCGCGGCGGTGAGCTGCCGCTCGATGTGACCTTCAAGAGCAGTGCGCCCACCGGCGGCTTCGACGCGGTGCGGCTGCCCGGGTTCGAGGCGCGCATAGCGGGCAACGCACCGCAGCGCAAGATCGGCGGCACGCTGCGCAGCGACCTGACGCTCAAGCCCGGCGAGCCGGCGCTCGTGCTGGACAAGCTCGACCTGCAGGCACGCATCGAGGAAGCCAAGCTGCCGCCGTACGCGGTGAGCCTGCAGGGCTCGGCCGTGGGCTCCGCCAAGCGATCCAGCTGGAACCTGACCGGCCAGCTCAATCAGAACGGTTTCGCGACCGACGGCAGCGCGACGCTGGGTGGCGCGACGCCGCAGCTGACGGCCAAGGCGCGCTTCGATTCGCTCGATCTGAACCGGCTGCTGGGACCGGGCGAGGCCGCCGCCAAGCCGACCACCGCGCCTGCCGGGGCCGACACCCCGGTCGACCTGGGCGCGCTGCGCAGCGTCGATGGCCAGTTCAGCGTGCGCGCCGCCAGCTTCGCCTACAAGCAGTACCGCGTGAACGACGCCGCCATCGACGCGACGATGCAGGGCGGCATGCTGCGCGTGACGCAATTGCACGGCCGCGCCTGGGGCGGCCAGCTCGACGCCACGGCGCTTGCCGACGCGCGTGCCAATCGCGTGGCGATGAAAGGCAGCGCCAGCGGCGTCAACGTCAACGCGCTGGTGAAGGACGTCGCCGCCAAGGACCTGATCGAAGGCACCGGCCGTGTCGTTTTCGATCTCGACAGCGCGGGCCGCAGCGTCAACGAGCTGAAGTCGCATCTCAAGGGCAGCGCCGCGCTGCAGGTGCGCGACGGCGCGGTCAAGGGCATCAACCTCGCGAAGAGCCTGCGCCAGGCGAAGGCCGCCCTGACGATGAAGCAGGATGCCGCGCAGAAGGCCAGCCAGACCGAGAAGACCGATTTCAGCGAGCTGACCGCCAGCTTCCAGATCGCCGACGGCGTGGCGCGCAGCCGCGATCTCGACATGAAGAGCCCGTTCCTGCGCCTTGGCGGCGAAGGCGCGATCGACGTCGGCCGCGGGCGCATCGACTACCTGACCAAAGCCACCGTCACCTCGACGTCGAAGGGCCAGGACGGCGCCGAACTGGAGTCGCTGAAGGGACTGACGATCCCCGTCCGGCTGGCCGGCCCGTTCGAGTCGCTCGACTGGAAGATCGAGTGGTCCAGCGTCGCCGCCGCCGCGGTGACGCAGCAGCTGGAGAAGAAGCTCGGCGAGAAGCTGGGCGAGAAGCTCGGCATGAAGGCGCCGGGCGGTGCCGCGTCGGCGCCGTCGCCCAAGGACGACCTGAAGAACAAGCTGAAGGGGCTGTTCAAGTGAGCGACGTGGCGGTGCGCATCGCGCAGCTGTACCTGCATCCGGTCAAGAGCTGCGCCGGCATCGCGGTCGACGAGGCGCTGCTCATCGAGACCGGCCTCGAGTTCGATCGCGCCTGGATGGTGGTCGATGCGCAAGCCCGCTTCGTCACGCAGCGCGAACTGCCGCGGATGGCGCTCATCCGGCCCACGCTCAAGGCCTACGAGCTGGTGCTGCGTGCGCCCGGCATGCTGGCCATGCACCTGTCACTCGACGCGGTCGAGGCGCCCTGCCGCGTGCAGGTGTGGAACGACGAGGTCGCTGCCTACGACATGGGCGATCTGGCGGCACAGTGGTTCAGCGACTTCCTCGGCCAGGCGATGCGCCTGGTACGTTTCGATCCCGAGCAGAAACGCCTGTCGAATCGCGAATGGACCGGCCACATCGAGGCCGAGAACGCCTTCAGCGACGGCTACCCGTTGCTGGTCACGTCGACGGCCGGATTGGACGAGCTGAACCGGCGGCTGGCCGAGCCGGTGACGATGCAGCGCTTTCGTCCCAACCTGGTGCTCGATGGGCTGGAGGCGAACGGCGAGGACCATCTGGACGAAGTCCGCTTCGACACGCCCGAAGGCCCGGTGCGACTCAAGCTCGTGAAGCCGTGCTCGCGCTGCTCGATCCCCGACACCGACCCGCAGACCGCGCAGGTGGGTCATGCGGTGGGCGACGCGCTGGCCGCCTATCGGGCCGACGCCCGCGTGAATGGCGCCATCACTTTCGGCATGAACGCGGTGATCGTCGAGGGGGTGGAACGCGCGCTTCGGGTCGGCATGCACGGTGAAGCGAGCTACCGATTCGACTGAAGGATGACCAGGGGGGCAGCGGGCCCCCGCCTAAAATCGCCCGTTTCGTGCCCCCGCTGTCTTCGAAAGTCCCCCATGAGCCTCCAATGCGGCATCGTGGGCTTGCCCAATGTCGGCAAGTCCACC
Organism: Piscinibacter sp. XHJ-5; assembly: GCF_029855045.1. Lineage (GTDB taxonomy): Bacteria > Pseudomonadota > Gammaproteobacteria > Burkholderiales > Burkholderiaceae_C > Albitalea. Next base: position 1,236,077 of record NZ_CP123228.1, on the reverse strand, counting down.
CTCTTCAACGCGCTCACGAAAGCCGGCATCGCCGCCGAGAACTATCCGTTTTGCACCATCGAGCCCAACGTGGGGATCGTCGAGCTGCCGGATCCCCGGCTCGCCAAGCTCGCGGCCATCGTCAAGCCGGAACGCGTGGTGCCGGCGATCGTCGAGTTCGTGGACATTGCCGGCCTGGTGGCCGGTGCCTCCAAGGGCGAAGGCCTGGGCAACCAGTTCCTCGCCCACATCCGCGAAACCGATGCCATCGTCAACGTGGCGCGGTGCTTCGACGACGAGAACGTGGTGCACGTGGCCGGTCGCGTCGATCCGATCGCCGACATCGAGGTCATCCAGACGGAGCTCTGCCTGGCCGACCTGGCCACGGTCGACAAGGCGCTGGCGCGCTACGTGAAGCCGGCCAAGGCGGGTGACAAGGAAGCGCAGCGCCTGGTCGACGTGCTGAACAAGTGCCAGGCCGCCCTCAACGAGGCCAGGCCGGTGCGCGCGATCGCCTTCAGCAAGGAGGAGCAGGCGGTGCTCAAGCCGCTGTGCCTGATCACCGCCAAGCCGGCGATGTTCGTCGCCAACGTCGACGAGAACGGCTTCGAGAACAACCCGTACCTCGATCGCCTGCGCGCCCATGCGGACGCGCAGAAGGCGCCGGTGGTCGCCATCTGCGCGAAGACCGAGGCCGAGCTGGCCGACATGGCCGACGAAGACCGCCTGATGTTCCTTCAGGAGATGGGCCAATCCGAGCCCGGCCTGAACCGGCTGATCCGCGCGGCCTTCAAGCTGCTCGGCCTGCAGACCTATTTCACTGCCGGCGTGAAGGAAGTGCGCGCCTGGACCATCCATGTCGGCGACACCGCGCCCCAGGCCGCCGGCGTCATCCACACCGACTTCGAGCGCGGCTTCATTCGTGCACAAACCATCGCCTTCGACGACTTCATCGCGTACCAGGGTGAACAAGGCGCCAAGGATGCCGGCAAGATGCGCGCCGAAGGAAAGGAGTACGTCGTGAAAGACGGCGACGTCATGAACTTCCTGTTCAACGTCTGACATCATCGAATGAATCTCGTCGAACTGGGCCGGGGAGGTCCACCGGTCTCGCCCATCGCGGCCGGCGCGTGGCGCCTGGCCGCCTGGGGCTTCAACGTGCAGGAGCGGCTGCGCTGGATCGAGCAGTGCATGGAGCTCGGCGTGACCACGTTCGACCATGCTGACATCTACGGCGGCTACACCGCCGAAGGTCTCTTCGGCGAGGCGCTGGCACTGAGGCCGCTGCTGCGTCGGCACATGCAACTGGTCGGCAAGGCCGGCATCCGGGCGATCGCGCCGCGGCGGCCCGACCACCGGGTGCACCACTACGATTCCTCCGCCGCACACCTGACCGCCAGCGTGGAGCGCTCGCTGCAGGAGCTGCGCACGGACCACCTCGACCTGCTGCTGATCCATCGACCCGACTGCCTCATGGATGCCGACGAGGTTGCCGCCGCCTTCGAGCGCCTGCGCGCTGCGGGCAAGGTGCGGCACTTCGGCGTGTCCAACTTCACCGCGTCGCAGTTCGACCTGCTGAACGACCGCTTCGCCCTGGTCACCAACCAGATCGAGCTGCATCCCCTGCGCCGCGACCCGCTGCACGACGGCACGCTCGACCAGCTCCAGAGGCTGCGGCTGCGGCCCATGATCTGGTCGCCGGTCGCCGGCGGCGCGCTCTTCACCGGCGTGGACGACGCGACGCGACGCGTGCAGGGCGCGCTCAACGCCGTGGCCCGGCGCCATGGCGTCGAGCCCGCCACCATCGCCTATGCCTGGCTGTTGCGGCTGCCGAGCAAGCCCGTGCCCATCGTCGGGTCGCGGCGCATCGCGGCGCTGCGCGAGGCGGTCGCGGCGCTGAAAGTGACGCTGGATGCCCCGGACTGGACCGAGATCTGGGAAGCGGCCGCCGGGCACGAAGTGCCCTGACGCTTCGCGGTGACGCCTCATGGTTGACACGACCGGCCAGAGCTCTCCTGCGCGGCCCGGCGTCGCGCCTCGCCTGGCACGGCGCGACGCCCGATGGGCGCCGGCCCGCGTCTCGCGCTGGCTGCTGCAGGCGCTGCTCATCGCCCTCACCTACGGCGTCGTCGCCTGGGTGTCGCTTCAGCTGGCGATTCCGACGCGTTACGCGTCGCCGCTGTTTCCTGCCGCGGGCCTGGCGCTCGCCTGCGTGCTCACCTACCGCAGCCGCGCCGCATGGGGCATCGGCCTGGGATCGTTCGCGGTCAACTGGCTGCTGAATCCGTCCGACGCGCCGCTGCTGGCGAGCCTGGCGGTGCCCGCCGCGCTGGGCGCGGGCGCGGTGCTGCAGGCGCTGGTCGGCGCCGCGCTGATCCGCAAGGCGATCACGCACCCCCTCACGCTGAACGACCCGCACGACATCGCGATCTTCTTCGGGCTGGGCGCCTTCGTCGCCTGCCTGGTCGATGCCAGCATCAGCACCACGGCGCTCGGCGTGGCCGGCTTCGTCGCCGCGCCCAACCTCGGCTTCAACTGGCTGACCTGGTGGGTCGGCGATTCGCTGGGCACGCTCATCGCGGCGCCGATCACGCTGACCCTCATCGGCAGGCCGCGCGAAGACTGGGCGCCGCGGCGGCTCACCGTCGGGCTCACGCTCGCCACCGTCACGCTGCTGATGGCCGCCATGATCGTGCTGGTGGCGCGCTGGGACGAAGAGCGCGTGCGCAGCACCTTCGAGCGCGAGGCGGTCAACGCCTCGTCGGCGCTGGCTTTCCAGCTGCAGGAGCCGCTGCATGCGCTGGAGGCGCTGCGCGGCATCTATCTGGCGTCCAACGAGGTGAACCGCGAAGAGCTGCAGCGTGCGTCGAAGGCGTGGCTGGACGGATCCGCAAGGATCCAGGCCATGGGTTTCAACGAGCGCGTCAAGCGCAGCGGCGTGCGGGCCTTCGAGGCGCGCATGCACGCCGAGGGCCGGCCCGGCTACCACGTGTTCGACCGCACCGACGCCAAGGGCGACGCGGGCATGCCCACCGACGAGGTGTTCGCGATGCGTCACATCGAGCCGCTGGAGCGCAATCTCAATGCGCTGGGCGTCAACGTGCTGTCGATTCCGGCAGCCCGCAAGGCGATCGAGACGGCGGTGCGGACCGACCGGCCGGCCGCGACGGCGGGTTTCGTGCTGACCCAGGAGCCAGCCGGCGCCGACCAGACCGGCGTCGTCATCTACCAGGCGATCTACGAGGGCACGCCCGGCACCGTGGCCGAGCGCGTGGTCGCGGCACGCGGCGTGGTCTTCGTGACGCTGCGCATCAATGACACGCTGCGCGCCGTCATCGACCAGGTGCCGCACTACCTCACGGTGTGCGTCGTCGACACCGACCCGCTGGCGGCGCGCCGGCGGCTGTCAGGCCCCCGGGACTGCGAATCGCAGAACGCCGGCCTGCTGCACGTGCGCCCGATGGCCTTCGGCGGCCGGCAGTGGGACCTGCGCATCTACGCCGATCCGCTCGAGCTGCCCGGCGCCCGCAGCAGCAATGCCTGGCCGTTCTCGGTGGTGGGCCTGATGTCGGCCGCGGTGCTGGGTGCGCTGCTGCTCACGGTCACGGGCCGCGCCCGCCGCATCGAGCTGGCAGTGCGCGAGCGCACCGCCGCGCTGACGCAGGAGGTGCGCGACCGCGAACAGGCGGAAGCCGCGATGCGCGCCAGCGAACAGCGCTTTCGCAACATCTTCAACAACGTGCCCATCGGCGTCTGCTACACCGACCTCGGCGGCAACGTGAAGCAGACCAACCCGCGCTTCTGCGAGCTCGTGGGCTACAGCGCCGACGAGCTGCTGCGCATGACCTCGTCCGACTTCACGCATCCGGACGACGTGGAGCAGGACCAGGAGTTCTCGGCCCAGCTCATCCGCGGCGACTTTCCGCTGTACCGCCGGCACAAGCGCTACATCGACCGGAACGGGCGCACGGTGTGGGTGCAGAGCACGGTGTCGCTGCTGCGCAACGAGAACGGCGAGCCGTGGCGCATCGTCGGCGCGGTCGAGGACATCACCGAGCACCTGCGGCTGGCCGAGGCCGAGCGGGCGCGCGAGGCGGCCGAGGCATCGAACCGCGCCAAGAGCGACTTTCTCTCGCGCATGAGCCACGAGCTGCGCACGCCGCTGAACGCGATGCTGGGCTTCGCGCAGCTGCTCGAGCTCGACCAGCGCAATCCGATCGCCGAGTCGCAGCGGCCATGGGTGTCGCAGATCCAGCAGGCCGGCTGGCATCTGCTGGAGATGATCAACGACGTGCTCGACCTGTCGCGCATCGAGTCGGGCAATCTGCGGCTGAGCATCGAGTCGCTCGACCTGGGCGAGCTGCTGGCGGCGACGATCACGATGATCGAAGGCGACGCGGCGCGGCGCGACATCGTCGTCACGCAGGAGCTGGCGCCGGACGCCCGGCTGCTTCGCGGCGACGCCACGCGCGTCAAGCAGATCTTCATCAACCTGCTGTCCAACGCCGTCAAATACAACATCGATGGCGGCCGCATCCACATCGGCAGCCGCCTCGCGGGCGATGCGGTGGAGATCGCGATCACCGACACCGGCCTGGGCATGACGCCGGAACAGGTCAGCGAGCTGTTCCAGCCTTTCAACCGGCTCGGCCGGGAGCGCTCGCAGCAGGAAGGCACCGGCATCGGGCTGGTCATCAGCAAGCGGCTGGCCGAGCTGATGGGCGGCACGCTGCGCGCACGCAGCGCGTCCGGTGCGGGCTCGTCGTTCATCGTGTCGCTGCCCCCGGTGAGCGAGCCGGCTTCATTGCGTCCGGACGACAGCGCGCTGGCCACCGGTCCGGCCGCCTACCACCGGCGCGTCGTGCACTACGTCGAGGACAACGAGACCAACGTCGAGGTGATGCGCGGCATCCTGGCGCAGCGCCCGCAGGTGGTGATGGACGTGTCGGTGACGGGGCTGGACGGGCTGGCCGCGATCCGCGCCAGGCGACCCGACGTGGTCCTGCTCGACATGCATTTGCCGGACATCAGCGGCCTGGACCTGCTGCGCCATCTGAAGGGCGATCCGCTCACCGCAGCCACTCCGGTGATCGTGGTCTCGGCCGACGCCATGCTGTCCCAGATCGAGGCGTCGCTGGAGGCCGGGGCGTTGCGGTACCTCACGAAGCCGGTGAGCGTGGCTGAGCTGCTGGCAGTGATCGACGAGGTGCTGGACCAAGCCGAAACGCGCTTCGGGTAAGGTCTGTTTCGATAGTGTTCGCTTACATTACTGTTGCGAAAACCGATCAGCACTCTTCCACCCAGAGTGCTAATATTCGCGGAACCGTGCCCGACAATGGGTATCTATGACCACCATGAACACCACATCCGCCTCCTCCGCCCTCACCGTCCGCGACCCGTGGGCGATGGTGCCGTCGCTGGGCAACCTGGATGCGTACATCTCCGCGGTCAACCGCTTGCCGCTGCTCACGCACGACGAGGAAATGTCGCTGGCGCGCCGCCTGCGCGAGCTCGGCGACCTGAACGCTGCCGGGCAGCTGGTGCTGTCGCACCTGCGGCTGGTCGTCTCCATCTCCCGCCAGTACCTGGGCTACGGGTTGCCGCACGGCGACCTGATCCAGGAAGGCAACGTCGGCCTCATGAAGGCCGTCAAGCGCTTCGACCCGGATCAGGGCGTGCGCCTGGTCAGCTATGCGATCCACTGGATCAAGGCCGAGATCCACGAGTACATCCTGAAGAACTGGCGCATGGTCAAGGTGGCGACCACCAAGGCCCAGCGCAAGCTGTTCTTCAACCTGCGCTCGATGAAGCAGAACCTGAAGGACGGCGCGACTGACGTCGACACCCACCGCTCCACGTTGACGCAAGGCGAGGTCGATACGGTCGCACGCGAGCTCAATGTCAAGCGCGAAGAGGTGCTCGAGATGGAGACGCGCCTGTCCGGCGGCGACGTGGCCCTCGAGCCGCAATCCGACGACAGCGAAGAGAGCTTTGCGCCGATCGCCTACCTGGCCGACGACAGCCAAGAGCCGACGCGCGTGATCGAGCGCCAGCACCGCGACTGGCTCGCGGGCGACGGCATTGCCCACGCCCTCGAAGCGCTGGATGCCCGCAGCCGCCGAATCGTCGAAGAGCGCTGGCTGAAGGTGAACGACGACAGCTCAGGCGGCATGACGCTGCACGAGCTGGCCAGCGAATATGGCGTCAGCGCCGAGCGCATCCGGCAGATCGAAGTCGCCGCAATGAAGAAGATGCGCAAGGCGCTCGCCGAAGCGGCCTGATCCCTGCCGCTGCAGGTGGCGAACGACGCGGACTTCGGTCCGCGTCTTCGTTTGCGGGCGCCCATGGCGCGACCGCAGGTCTTCAACCCGCTGCCAGCAGCGCCTTCACGTCGGCCGCCAGCGGCTCGATGCCCCCGCCGTAGCGCTCGAACAGCCGCACACGGCCCTGTGCGTCGAACACGTACGAGCCGGCGGTGTGGTCCATCGTGTAGCTGCCCTCGGTCTTGCCCGGCGACTTGGCGAAGAACACCTTGAAGGCCTTCGCCACCTCCTTCGTCTGCTCGGGCGTGCCGCGCAACGCGACGAAGCCGGGGTCGAAAGCGCCCACGTACGACTTCAGCGTCTGGGGCGTGTCGCGCTCGGGGTCGATGGTGACGAAAACGCCCTGCAGGCGGTCGCCCTGCGGGCCGAGCCCTTTCTTGAGCTGCGCCAGTTCGGCCATCGTCGTCGGGCAGACGTCGGGGCACTGCGTGTAGCCGAAGAAGACCACCGTCACCTTGCCCTTGAAGTCGTCGTTGGTGCGCATGCGGCCTTCGGTGTCGGGCAGCGCGTAGCGGTAGTCCGCACCCGTGATGTCGACGCCGTTGAACTTGGGCGCGTTCGCCGGCGCCGTCAGCCCCAGCTTGTCGCAGCCTGCCAGCAGCGCGCTCGCCGCCAGCGATGTGATCAGCAGGCGGCGTGACGTCATAGCAGCGGGCTCACGTAGTGATCCACCAGCAGCGCGGCGAACAGCAGCGACAGGTGGATGATGGAAAAGCGGAAGGTCTTGCGCGCAAGCTGATCGGAGTATTTCCGCCACAGCTTCCACGCATGCCAGGTGAAGGCGGCCCCGAGCAGCACCGCCGACACGAGGTAGATGACGCCGCTCATGCCCGCAATGAAAGGCAGCAGCGTGCCCGCGAACAGCACCAGCGTGTACAGCAGCACGTGCAGTCGGGTGAACTCGTTGCCGTGGGTCACCGGCAGCATCGGCAGGCCCGACTTGCGGTAGTCCTCGGCGCGGTAGAGCGCCAGCGCCCAGAAATGAGGTGGCGTCCAGAGGAAGATGATCAGGCAAAGGATCAGTGCCTCGGGGCTCACCTCGCCCCGGATCGCGGTCCAGCCGAGCACGGGCGGCATGGCGCCGGAGGCGCCGCCGATGACGATGTTCTGCGGCGTGAGCGGCTTCAGCACAACGGTGTAGACGACCGCATAGCCGACGAAGGTGGCGAAGGTGAGCCACATCGTCAGCGGGTTCACGAACACGTAGAGCAGCACGCTGCCGGCCGCGCACAGCGTGGTCGAGAACGCCAGCGTCTGCGTGTTGGTGAGTTCGCCTTTCGCCGTGGGACGCCAGGCCGTGCGGGCCATCTTCGCGTCGATGCCCTGCTCGACGAGGCAATTGAAGGCGGCAGCCGCGGCGGCCACCAGCCAGATGCCGACCGTGGCGGCCAGCGCGGTCTTCCAGTCGGGCAGGCCCGGCACCGCCAGCAGCATGCCGATCACCGCGCAGAACACGATGAGCTGCACCACGCGCGGCTTCGTCAGCGCATAGAACTGCCGCACCCGAGAGGGATGCGCAAGAGCGGCGGAGGTGGAAGCGGTGTGGGCCATGACGGAGCGCGGATTTTCTACGAAGCCGCGACCGAAGCGGCGGCCGACGAGCCGGACAGCTCAGGCGCAGCCTGCCGCTGGGCCTGGTGGGCGCGCGCCAGCAGCATGGTCAGCAGGGTCACCAGCGCGGCCGCACCGCCCGTATGCGACACGGCCGCGACCAGCGGCCAGCCCAGCACGACGTTGCCGAGGCCGGTACCGAACTGCCATGCCGCCACCCCGAGCAGGCCCCAGGCAAATCGCCGTGCCGCGCCCAGGCGGCTGGCGATCAGGCGCCAGGCCAGCAGTGCCAGGGCGGTGAGCACCACCAGGGCGCCCCAGCGATGCACCATGTGAATGGCCGTCAGGGCGGCGAACGGAATGGCGTCGCCGTCGTGGCCGATGCCAAGCTCCCTTCGCACCGTGAACCCGTGGGCGAAATCCATCGCAGGCCACCAGCTGCCCTGGCAAGTGGGGAAATCAGAGCAGGCGAGCACCGCGTAATTGGTGCTGACCCAGCCGCCCAGCGCCGCCTGCGCGACGGCGAGCGCGAACACGAGCCATGCGCCGGCATGCAAGCCGCGCGACAGCGCGACCGGTGCGGCCCGATAGCCCTCGCTTTGCGCCGCCAGCAGCGCCAGCAAGCCCAGTCCGCCGAGCAGGTGCACGGTGACGATGGCCGGATACAGCTTCATCGTCACCGTCAGCGCGCCGAAGGCGCCTTGGAGGCACACCCAGAGCAAGGTCACGCTGGCCCACCACGGCGAAACCGCGGCGCTGCCTCGACGTGCTGCCCGCCAGCTGGCGATCGCAAGCACCGTGATGAGCACCCCCACGCCAGTCGCCAGATAGCGATGGACCATCTCGATCCAGGCCTTGCCATGCGTCACCGGACCGGTCGGCATCGCGGTCTGCGCGGCCTCGATGTGCGCCTGCGCGCCAACGGGGCTGGCGTTGCCGTAGCAGCCCGGCCAGTCGGGACATCCCAGCCCCGAATCGGTGAGGCGCGTGAAGGCGCCGAACAGCACCAGGTCGAAGGTGAGGAACAGCGTCAGCCAAGTCAGCGCACGCAGGCGCGACGAGGCGTGGGGGCCGCGGTGGCGCAGCCACACCCAGGCCAGCGGTCCCAGCGCGATCACGACCCCCAGCAGCGCCAGCCGCAAGGCCGGCGCGAGGTCGTACAGCGTCCGTGCTTCCATCACGTCGTGCCGATCTCAGCGTCCGGGCCGGTCCCACGAGGCGGACGCGCGCAGCAGGCGCTCTATGTCCTTCTTCAGCCGTGCCGGATCGGGATCGGGCGGCACGCGCATCATCCACTGCCCCATCGGGTCGACGATGTAGAGATGATCGGCCAGCGACCGGCCAGACGCCGGCGTGAGCCATTTCGCGAGCGCCTCGCGCGGCACGCGCAGCACCGTCGCCGGCTGACCGGGGGCGATCGCCTGCAGCACCTCGGGACGCGGCGTACCACCGTCGGGAATGAGCCAGACCTTGTCGAGCCGAGCCTTGTCGGCGCCCAGCGTCTCCCGCAGCTGACGCTGCAGGAACAGGTGCTTCTCGCAGGTGGCGTCGCAGGCAGCATCGGCCACCACGACGAGCAGCCATTGGCCGCGCAGGCTTGCCGGCGCGACCGTCTCGCCGGACAGAGTGGACAGCGGCAGCCGGGCCGGCAGCTCGACGGTCGGGGTGATCAGCTCGCCATAGTTGTTGCGCGCCTGGGGCTTGACCACGAAGTACGCGAAATACGAGGCGACCACCGGGGCGGCGCACACCGCCAGCACGCCGAACATCTTCCAGCGGCCGCTCGCGGTGCGCCGAGCCGTGTCGCTGAGCACCGGCGACGGCATCGAATGCACGGTCAGGCTGAGCAGCGAGTCACGCGCTGCGCCGGAAGCGGGGGCGGAGGAGTTGGAACCAGACATACAAACCTGCCATCAGGGCGCACAAGGCAAACCACTGGAACGCGTAGCCATAGTGCTTGTGAACATCGACCGCCGGACGCGGCCATTGGCGGGCGAGGCCATCTTCGGGACCCGCGTCCTGCACCACCGAGAGCGGCGGAAGCTGCACGCCGATTTCGGCGGCATAGGCGCCCAGATCGAGATTCTGACGGATCGTTCCCGACGCCGCCCCGTCGAATTCGTACAGCCGGGCCGGGGGCGGGGCAATGCGCCCAGCGAGCTCCACCTCGCCCGGCGGTGTCGCGACCGCGGGCAAGCGCGTCCTGTCGTTGACGTCGCGCGGCACCCAGCCGCGCTGCACGACCACGGCGCCGCCGCCTGCGAGCGCAAGCGGCGTCACGACGAAGAAGCCGGGGCGCCCGTTCATCTGGCGGTTGTCGAGATAGACCGTGGCGCGCTCGATCCAGCGGCCGCGCAGCGCGACCCGCCGGTGCACGATGTCGTCGAGGCGGGTCCCGAGATCGGCCGCGCCGAGCACGTAAAGCGTGGCGCGCTGCTCGATGGCCTGCTCCAGCGCAACTTTCTGCGCCGCACGGTCGAGCTGCCATACCCCGAGCCGCGCCGTGAGCGCCATCCCGGCCAACGTGGCCAGCAGCACGACGACGCGCCTCGATGCGGGGGAAAGGGTCACGGGGTCACGCGCTCACGGTGCAGGACGGGCAACGATAATGAGATCGCATGAAAACCGTGATCGTCATCGCGTTCATCGCCATCCTGAGCGCACTCGCCTTCGCCGGCGTGGCGATGATCCGCAACCGGGAGGCCGAAGGGCGCCCCAAGAAGCCGACGATGATGCGCGCCCTGGCGCTGCGCGTGGCGCTTTCGGTAGCGCTGTTCCTCGGCATTCTGCTGGCCTACAAGCTGGGATGGATCGTGCCGACCGGGGTTCCCGCCGGTCGCTGAAGCGTCAAGAAAAACGCCGCGAACCGCGGCGTTTTTGTCGGGCGCTGCGGCGCTTCAGAACCAGTAGACGATGACGTACAGCCCCAGCCACACGACGTCGACGAAGTGCCAGTACCAGGCCGCGCCTTCGAAACCGAAGTGGCGCTGCGGCGTGAAGTGGCCCCGCATGATGCGGATGGTGATGAACAGCAGCATCAGCATGCCGACGAACACGTGGAAGCCGTGGAAGCCCGTCAGCATGAAGAAGGTCGAGCCGAAGATGCCGGAGTCCAGACGCAGGTTCAGCTCGTGGTAGGCGTGGTAGTACTCGTAACCCTGCAGCCCGAGGAACAGCACGCCCAGCAGCACGGTGACCCACATCCAGCCGACGGTCAGGCCGCGCTTGCCGGCGATCAGTGCGTGGTGCGCCAGCGTCAGCGTGACGCCCGAGGTCAGCAGCAGCGCGGTGTTGATGGTGGGGATGGGCCACGGGCCCATCGTCACGAAAGGCTCGATGGTGCCGGCCGGCGATGCGGTGGCGCCGGGCTGCAGGCTGGGCCACACCGCCTTGAAGTCGGGCCAGAGGATGGCGTTCTGCAGGCTGCCCAGCACCGGAATGCTGTAAAGCCGCGACCAGAACAGCGCGCCGAAGAAGGCGCCGAAGAACATGACCTCGGAGAAGATGAACCAGCTCATCGCCCAGCGGTACGACACGTCGATGCGGTCGCCGTAGAGGCCGCCTTCGCTTTCGCCGATGGCCTGGCGGAACCAGCCTTGCATGGTGTAGGCCCAGAACAGCAGGCCGAACAGCACCAGGAACTTGCCCCAGTCGGCGCCGTTGATCCACTGGCCGGCGCCGAAGATGACGAAGAACAGCCCAGTGGCCGCCATCACCGGGAAGCGCGAGGGCGCCGGGACGAAGTAGTAGGGCGTGTGCCCGTGTTGCGTCGCTGCCGACATGATTTCTCCTGATACCGAATTGCTTGTCTGTATTCCGTTCGCGGCGCGTCGATCAGGCGCCGCTGCCCAAGATTGGGATCATCCCGCCACCCCGCTGGTCAGCACCCAGTTCACCAGCACGACCAGCAGCACGATGAAAAGCACCGCGCCGATCACGCCGGCGATGATCACGTGCACCGGGTTGAGCTGGCTCACGTCCTTCTCGTACTCCGCCGACTTGCGCACGCCGAAGAACGACCACGCCACCGCGCGCAAGGTCTGCAGGAACGAGCCCTTGCGACGCACTGCGTCGTGCAGATCGCGCCGGGGGCCCGTCATGACTGCGGCCCCTGCGTCTTCGCGGCGGCCAGCGGCGCGGCCGGAACCTTGCCGCCGACTTCGAAGAAGGTGTACGACAGCGTGATGGTGGTCACGTCCTTCGGCAGCTTGGGATCGATGACGAACACCACCGGCCATTGCTTGCTTTCGCCCGGCTGCAGCGTGTATTCGTTGAAGCAGAAGCACTCGAGCTTGTTGAAGTGCGCCGTGGCCTGCTTGGGCGCATAGCTCGGAATGGCCTGCGCAGCCATCGTGCGCGACTGCCGATTGCGGAACTCGTACATCACGGTGGCGAGCTCGCCAGGATGCACCTGCAGGCTGCTCTGCGCCGGCTTGAAGTCCCAGGGGCCGCGCGCATTGGCGTCGAACTCGATGGTGATGGTCCGGGAGCGGTCGATCTGGGTGTTGGGCGCCGCCTTCGACGTGCCCGGAACGGCCCGTTCGGACACCGACAGCACGTTGATGCCCAGGGCCGAGCAGATTGCGCGGTACACCGGCACGAGCGCATAGCCGAAGGCGAACATCAGCGCCGCGATGACCGCAAGCTTGCCCACCATGCGCAGGTTGTCGCTGCGCAAGGCGGTGTCGGGTTCGCGGGGCAATGGCGTCATGGCGATGTCAGCGGCCCAGCAGGACCGCCTTGGCGATGAAACCGACGAACAGGGCCACCGCGACCGACGCGAGGATCAGCGCGAGTCGCAGGTTCTGCTTCTTGCGGTCTTCGGGCGTCATGACTGCACGCACTTGAAATCGCTCAGCCGATGACCTTGGTCGCTGCCGCATTCAGCTTGGGCGGCGTCTCGAAGGTGTGGAAAGGCGCCGGCGACGGCACTTCCCACTCGAGACCTTCGGCACCCTCCCACGGCTGCTGCGGCGCCTTCTCGCCCTGGCCCCGCATCATCGGCACCACGACGAAGAGGAAGAAGTACACCTGCATCAGGCCGAAGCCCAGCGCGCCGAGCGAGGCGACCACGTTGAAGTCGGTGAACTGCAGCGGGTAGTCGGCGTAGCGGCGCGGCATGCCGGCCAGGCCGAGGAAGTGCATCGGGAAGAAGGTGACGTTGAAGAAGATCAGCGAGCCCCAGAAGTGGATCTTGCCGCGCGTCTCGTTGTACATGACGCCGGTCCACTTGGGACCCCAGTAATACACCCCGGCGAACATCGCGTACAGCGAGCCCGCCACCAGCACGTAGTGGAAGTGCGCGACGACGTAGTAGGTGTCCTGCAGCTGGATGTCGACGGGCGCCATGGCCAGGATGAGGCCGGTGAAGCCGCCGATGGTGAACACGAAGATGAAGCCGACGGCGAACAGCATCGGCGTCTCGAACGTCATCGAGCCTCGCCACATCGTGGCGATCCAGTTGAAGATCTTCACACCGGTCGGCACCGCGATCAGCATCGTCGCGTACATGAAGAACAGCTGGCCGGTGACCGGCATGCCGGTCGTGAACATGTGGTGCGCCCACACGATGAACGACAGGATCGCGATCGAGGCGGTGGCGTACACCATCGAGGTGTAGCCGAACAGGCGCTTGCGCGCGAACGCCGGCACGATGGCGCTCACGATGCCGAACGCCGGCAGGATCATGATGTAGACCTCGGGGTGACCGAAGAACCAGAAGATGTGCTGGTACATCACCGGGTCGCCGCCGCCGGCCGGATTGAAGAACGTGGTTCCGAAGTGGCGGTCGGTCAGCGTCATCGTGATGGCGCCCGCGAGCACCGGCATCACGGCGATGAGCAGATAGGCGGTGATCAGCCAGGTCCAGCAGAACAGCGGCATCTTCATCAGCGTCATGCCGGGCGCGCGCATGTTCAGGATGGTGACGATGATGTTGATCGAGCCCATGATCGAGCTGGCGCCCATGATGTGCAGCGCGAAGATGGCCGCATCCATCGACGGGCCCATCTGCAGCGTCAACGGGGCATACAGCGTCCAGCCGGCAGCCGGCGCGCCGCCGGGCATGAAGAACGAGATGACGATCATCAGCGCGGCCGGGATCAACAGCCAGAAGCTGAGGTTGTTCATGCGCGCGAACGCCATGTCGGAGGCACCGATCTGCAGCGGGACCATCCAGTTCGCGAAGCCGACGAAGGCCGGCATGATGGCCCCGAACACCATGATCACGCCGTGCATCGTCGTCAGCTGGTTGAACAGCTGCGGATTGACGAACTGCAGGCCCGGCTGGAACAGCTCAAGGCGGATGCCCAGCGCCAAGATGCCGCCGAAGATGAACATCGTGAACGAGAACAGCAGATACAGCGTGCCGATGTCCTTGTGGTTCGTCGCGTAGACCCAGCGGCGCCATCCGTGCGGGTGGTCGTGCGCGTGATCGTGTTCGTGACCGTGGTCACCGTGGTGGGGAAGTACAGCGCTCATGGCGATCGATTCCTTGTTCGGCGAGTTCTTTACTGCTTGCGCGCGGTGGCGACGTCACCGGGCTGCACCAGCTGCCCCGTGGCGTTGGACCAGTGGTTCTTCGTGAAGGTGGTGACGGCGGCGATCTCGGTGTCGCTCATCGCCTGCCAGGACGGCATGCCCTTGTCGGTTCCCTTCAGCAGGATGTGCAGCTGCTTGCTCTTGTCGGCGTCGAGCACGACGCTGGAGCCGTCCAGGGCCTTGATGGGGCCGCCGCCCTTGCCGTTGGGCTGGTGGCACTGCGCGCAGTTCGCGTTGTAGACCTTTTCGCCGCGGGCCTGCAGTTCGGGCAGCGTCCAGATCTTGTTGGGATCGTCCGCCTTGGCAGCCAGCTTCTTCTTCTCGCCTTCGACCCACTTGGTGTACTCCTCGGCGGAGACGACCTTCACGTGGATGGGCATGTAGGCGTGCTCCTTGCCGCACAGCTCGGCGCACTGGCCGTAGTAATCGCCGGTCTTCTCGGCGCGGAACCAGGTGTCGCGCACGAAGCCGGGGATGGCATCCTGCTTGACGCCGAAGGCCGGCACCATCCAGGCATGGATCACGTCCGAGGCGGTGGTGATGATGCGGATCTTCTTGTTCACCGGCACGATCAGGGGGTTGTCGACCTTCAGCAGGTAGTCGTCGCCCTGCGGCTTGCCGGAGTCGGACATCTCGCGATGGGTGACATCGAGGGTGGAGACGAAGCCGATGCCCTCGCCTTCGCCCTTCAGGTAGTCGTAGCCCCACTTCCACTGGATGCCGGTGGCCTTGATGGTGAGATCGGCGGCGCTGGTGTCCTTCATGGCGACCACCGCCTTGGTGGCCGGCAGCGCCATCAGGATGACGATGAGGAAGGGCACGATGGTCCAGATGATCTCGACCGTGGTGCTTTCGTGGAAGTTCGCGGGCTTGGCGCCCTTGGATTTGCGGTGCTTGACGATCGAATAGAACATCACCGCGAAGACGCCGATGAAGATCACCAGGCAGATGACCAGCATGAAGTGATGCAGCCATCGCTGCTCGGCGGCGATCGCGGTGATCGGCGGATGCAGGTCGAGCTGGTTGACCGCCGGTCCGCCCGGCAGGTCCTTGACGGCCGACGCGGCCGTCGCGAGCGAGGTGGCGAGCATGGCGCCCGCACCGAGCGCCCACCGCGAGAGCGTCTGCCAAAGTGCTTTCATCGTCTTCATCGTCGTCACTTCAGTTCAAGAATTCCGTTCACTGCGCGCCGAAGGGGCCGCCCAGTCTCGAATGGCGCAGCGCCGTCCGCAACTCATCGGCCAGTTGCGGCCGCAGCTCGGGGCGCACGTAGCGCCCCACCGCGATCCTGCGACCCTGGCCCGACAGCTCCACCAGCGAGCCGTCTCCCGCCTGCGGCTCCACCCGCACCCACTGCGGCTGGAACTCCACCCTCTCCACCCGGCTGCCCGACGCGAGCTCGACGGTCAGACGATCGTCGCGCAGCGCGATGAACTCGTTGTCGGCGGCGTGGCGCGCATAGACCAGCATCGCCACACCGACCGCCACCAGTTCCACCCAGGCGAACGGCATCACCATCCGGGCGCCGTACCACCAGAAGAACGACGCAACGGCAAGCGACAACGCGCAAAGCACCGAGTAGAAACCGAGCAGCTGACGAGGTGCCAGCGAGCAGTTGCGCTTGAGCTTCCACTCGACCGCCCACTCGCCCGCCGGACCGCTCGACTCGTGGCCGAAGCGGTACGCGTGGACTGAGGGGGACCGCCCCATGGCATGGGACGTACCGGTTGAGGTGGTTGCCGACATACCGCTGCGTACTCGCTTCCACACAAGGCACCCAGCGCCTCAAAAACCAACCGATGCGCGGGCTGCCCGACCGTCAACCTGAGGATTTTAGCGCAGCGAAGGTGGCCGGCCGACTACTTGCGGCGACCCGACCGCACCAGCGTGCGCATCTCATCGAGCGACACCGTCGTCGGCTCGCCCGCCTGCGCACGCGGCAGCGCCCTGAAGGCATGGCCGTAGGCGACCTCGAAGCCGAGGCTCAAGCGCCCGTCGGTGCCGGCGAGCGACTGCAGCGCGCGCTCCAGGGAAGCCTTCCAGCGAGGCGTGCGCAAACCGGCCGGGCGCGAGGGTGATGCGTTGGCGCCGAGCGTCCGCAGCTCGGCGAGGGCGGCCTGCGGCGTCGACCAGCTCAGCCGCAGCGTCTCCTGGTCCATCACCGGATCGGCGAAGCCGGCCCGCACCAGCATGTCGCCGAGGTCGTGCATGTCGACGAAGTCGGCGGCCGGCGGCGGCCACCCGCAGCGCGCGTAGAGCTCGCGAAGCTCGCGCAAGGTGTCGGGCCCCAGGCAGGAGAACATCACGAAGCCGTCGGCCGACAGCGCGCGCTGCCAGCGCGCAAGGAGCGCCGGCGGATCCTTGACCGCGTGCAGCATCATGTTGGCCCACACGAGCTGCACCGGTGCAGACAGCTCGTCGCGCTCGAGCTGGACGACCGGCGACGCGGAGAGCAGCCGCCTTGGCGACCACCACGGCGCGCGGCCTGCTTCGCGGCGCCATGCGGCGAGTTCCGGCGTCGGCTCCACTGCGACGATGTCGGCCTGTGGATAGGCCGCGCGCAGCAGCGCTTCGCTGGCGCCGAGAAACGACCACCAGTCGGCGATGCGCTGCGGCTGCAGCCGGATCAGCGCGAGCCGCTCGGCCATGCGCCGTGCCACTTCGCCGTGAAGCCACGGCGCTTCGCCGCGGCGCGCCAGGCGCCGCAGCGCGGCCGATACCGCGATTTCGTCGAGACGCCTCGATGGCGTGGGATCGAGCTCGGCCATGGGGCGGCAGTATATTGACCGCGTCCTCCTCCGAGCCGATCTTGGTCCTCGCTTCACTGCTCACCCGCACGCGCGCCCTGGCCTTGCCGACCCAGTGCGCGCTGTGCTTCGAATGGGGCCGCGACCGCGTCTGCGGCGCCTGCCGCGAGCGCTTCATCCGCGCCATTGCGCGCTGCCGGCAGTGCGCCTTGCAGGTGCCCGAGGGAACGACGGTCTGCGGTGCCTGCGTCAAGCAGCCGCCCCCGTTCGACGCGGCGCTCGCTGCGCTCGACTACGCACATCCGTGGGACCGCCTCATCGGCCGCTTCAAGTTCCACGCGGCGCTCGACCTCGTGGCGCCGTTGGCGACGAGCCTGCTCGAGGCATGGCGGCACAGCGGCCTGCCGCGTCCTGAGCTGCTGGTGCCCGTGCCGCTGTCCGCTTCGCGACTGCGCGAGCGCGGCTACAACCAGTCCTGGCAGATCGCGCGACGGCTCGCGCGATGGCTGGGCTGTCCGGCCGACGACGCACTGCTGCTGCGCATCAAGGACACGCCCCACCAGCTCGCCTTCCCGCCCGACCGCCGCGCGGCCAATGTGCAGGCGGCGTTCATGGTCGAGCCGCGACGTCCGCCAGGGTTGCGCGCCGAGCGCATCACCGTCGTCGACGACGTGATGACCACCGGCGCCACTGCAGCGGAGATCGCGCGTGTGCTCAAGCAGGCCGGCGCCGCGCAGGTCGACGTGTGGGTGCTGGCGCGCACCCCGGCACCGAGCGAGTGAGCGACATGTTCCGCATCGTGCTCGTCCATCCGGAAATTCCGCCGAACACCGGCAATGTGATCCGCCTCGCCGCCAACACCGGCTGCACGCTGCATCTGGTGGAGCCGCTGGGGTTCTCGATGGAGGACAAGCTGCTGCAGCGCGCGGGCCTCGACTATCACGAGTACACGAGCGTGCATCGGCATGCCTCGTGGCCCGCTTTCGTGGCCGAGGCGCAACCCCAGCGCGAGCGCATGTTCGCCTTCACGACGCGGGCGTCGCGGCCCCTGGCCGATGTCTCGTGGCGACCGGGCGACTGGCTCGTCTTCGGCGCCGAGACCGCGGGATTGCCCCAGGCGGTGCGCGGGGAGTTCGCCGATGCGCAACGTGTGCGGCTGCCGATGCTGGCGGGCCAGCGCAGCCTCAACCTCAGCAATGCAGTGGCGGTGGCGGTGTTCGAGGCGTGGCGGCAGAACGGCTACGCCGGTTCCACATAGCCCTTGCTGCGCTGTACGACGGCAGCCTGGATGACGCTGTCGTGGTTCGTCTCGCTCAATGTTCGGGCCGCGCCTCGCGACCCATCAGTTGCTCGACCGCCTGCCGCGGCGTGATGCGGCCATCGAGCACCTCGACCACCGCTTGGGCGATCGGCATCTCCACCCCGTGCACGCCGGCCCGCTGGCGCACCATGGCGGCGCTGTAGACGCCCTCGGCCACATGGCCCAGCTCGCGCAGGATCTGCGCCAGCGGCTTGCCCTGGGCCAGCAACAGGCCGACCTTGCGGTTGCGCGAGAGGTCGCCGGTGGCGGTGAGGACCAGATCGCCCAGCCCGCTCAGCCCCATGAAGGTTTCCGCCTGCGCGCCGAGCGCAAGACCCAGGCGCGTCATCTCGGCCAGGCCGCGGGTGATCAAGGCAGCGCGGGCGTTGAGGCCCAGCTGCATGCCATCGGCGATGCCGGTGGCGATGGCCAGCACGTTCTTCACCGCCCCGCCCACCTCGACGCCGATCGGATCGCTCGAGGTGTATACGCGCAGGCTGTCGCCGTGCAGCGCTGCGACCGCTTCCTCGCACAGGGCCGCGTCGGCGCTGGCGGCCACCAGCGCCGTGGGCTGGCCGCGCGCGACTTCGATCGCGAAGCTGGGCCCGGAGAGCACGCCGACGCGCGCGCCAGGACACACGCTGCGCGCGATCTCGTGCCCCAGAGCGCCGGTCCCTTCCTGGAAACCCTTGCAGAGCCACAGCACGCCGGGCGCATCGGCCGGCAGGCGCGCGAGCGTCGCGGCGAGGCCCGACATCGGCGTGGCGATGACGATGAGTCCATCCCGCGCGTGCGTCACCGCGGCATCGAAGTCGTCGTCGATCTGCAGCTCAGGTGGCAACGCCACGCCGGGCAGGTAGCGCTCGTTGCGCCGCTCGCCCCGCATGCGCTCGGCCTGCGCGGCGTCACGCGCCCAAAGCCGCGTCGCGTGGCGCGCGCCGATGCTGATCGCCAGCGCAGTGCCCCAGGCGCCGGCGCCGAGGACGGTGAGATTCACCTCGGATCAGTTGACGCCGGTGATGATCCCCGGGCCGTTGGGCTGCTGCAGCTGCTGCGCGCGCTGCGCTTCGTACATCGCCTGGAAGTTGACTTCCGACAGGATCACCGGCGGGAAGCCGGCGCGCGTGCAGATGTCGGAGACGACGGCGCGCAGGTACGGGTACACGATGCCCGGGCAGGCGATGCCGATGATCGGTTGCAGCTGGTCTTCGGGGATGTTGCGGATCTCGAAGATGCCGGCCTGCTTGGCCTCGACCAGGAAGAGCACCTTGTCCTTCACCTTGGTGGTGACGGTGGCGGTCACACTCACTTCGTACACGGCATCGGCGACCGGCTCGGCGGCCAGCGCGAGGTTGATGTCGACCTGGGGCTGCGCCTGCTCGAGCAGGATCTGCGGGGAGTTGGGTTGCTCCAGCGACAGGTCCTTCAGGTAGATGCGCTGGATCTGGAATACGGGGTTCTGGTTGTCGTCAGCCATGGCGGTCTCGCAGTCGAAAGAAAGCCCGCGGCGGGGATGGGCGGGCTGGAGGGCGAATTATGAACGAGCACCATGACGCGCCGGCCGCCGCATCGATGAGCGCAGAAGGGGAAAAAGACCGGGGTGAGACTAGGCCGCGCCGCCGTTCAGCAGCGGCGCGAGGCCGCCGCGCTGGTCGAGTGCGATGAGGTCATCGCAGCCGCCGACATGCATGTCGCCGATGAAGATCTGCGGCACGGTCCGGCGGCCTGTCACCTGCATCATGGTCTGCCGCTCGGCGGGGTTCAGGTCCACGCGGATCTCTTCGATCTCGTGCACGCCGCGCTGCTTGAGAAGCATCTTGGCGCGTATGCAGTACGGGCATACCTGCGTGGTGTACATCTTCACGTGGGCCATTCTTGTACCTCGGGACCGGAATCAGGCCGCCGACTTTTCGACCGGCAGATTGGCTTCGCGCCATGCGGCGAAGCCGCCCGCCAGTGCGCGGCTGTTTTCGTATCCCAGTTTTTGCAGGATACCGACGGCCCGCGCGGCGCGCGCGCCGGTCGGGCACAACACCACGAGCGGCAAGGCCTTGTTCTTCGGCAGCTCGCCGGAGGTCTCGAGGTTCGCCAGCGGCACGTTCTTCGCGCCGGCCGCATGGCCCGCGGCGTATTCGGCCGGCTCGCTGACGTCGATCAGCTGCGCCTTCTCGCGGTTGATGAGCATCACCGCTTCGCTGGGGCTGAGCTTGGGACCCGTGACGCCGCGCTGCAGCAGCGGCCACAGCAGCAGCCCGCCCGATGTGGCCGCGGCGAGGAACAGAAACCAGTTGTCGATGAAGAACTTCACGTCGCGGCCCGGGGTTGATATCGCCTGGTGGCAAAGCCGCAGATTATAGAATTGCGGGCTTTTCCAGGCCCACTCCCACCCTGCCCCATGCACAAGCTCGTCCTCATCCGCCACGGCGAATCGACCTGGAACCTGGAGAACCGCTTCACCGGCTGGACCGATGTGGACCTGACGCCCACCGGCGTCGAGCAGGCCCGGCAGGCCGGTCGGCTGCTGAAGGCCGAAGGCTACGACTTCGACGTGGCCTACACGTCGGTGCTCAAGCGCGCCATCTGGACGCTGTGGTACGCGCTCGAGGAAATGGATCGCACCTGGCTGCCCGAGGTGAAGAGCTGGCGCCTCAACGAGCGGCACTACGGCGGCCTGCAGGGGCTGAACAAGGCCGAGACGGCCAGGAAATACGGCGACCAGCAGGTGCTCGTCTGGCGCCGCAGCTACGACGTGCCACCGCCAGGGCTCGAAGCCGACGATCCGCGCAGCGAGCGCGCCGATCAACGCTACGCAGGGATCGAGGTTCCGCTCACCGAGTGCCTGAAGGACACCGTGGCGCGCGTGCTGCCCTACTGGAACAGCGAGCTCGCGCCGGCCATCCAGAGCGGCAAGCGCGTCCTGATCTCCGCCCACGGCAACAGCATCCGCGCGCTGGTCAAGTATTTGGACAACATCTCCGACAACGACATCGTCGGGCTGAACATCCCGAACGGCATCCCGCTGGTCTACGAACTCGACGCCGGTCTGAAGCCGATCAGGAGCTACTACCTCGGCGATGCAGAAGCGGCCGCCAAGGCAGCCGCCGCGGTGGCCAACCAGGGCAAGGCCTGAGCGTTATTCCGGCAGGCCGTAAAGGCGCTCCGGCGGCATCCTGAGCACCAGGCCCTTGTCGCTGACCGCCGCAACGATGGCGAACTCGGGCCTGGCCGTATCGCGCACGACGGTGTTGACCACCGGCATGCCGCTGCGGTCGGTGATGCTGGCTGCCATCGGCGTGCTGGCGTTGACGCTGCGGCGCACCACCACCGCATGCTCGCCCGACTTGAGCCTGACCAGCTCGCCCGGCGGGTAGATCCCCACCTCCTTGACGACGGCGGCCGCGATCGCGGACCCCTGCTCTTCCTGAAAGAGCTGGCGCGCCGCCAGCTGCGTGGGCATCGGCGCCCGTGTCGCACGCGGGCTGATCTTGGCCATGAACACGTCGACGCCGCGCAGCAGTCGCGCCAGCTCGATCGGGTCGGTGATGCGATTCGGATAGCCGCTGCCATCGGCCCTCTCGTGGCTTTGCAAGACGGCGGCCAGCCACAGCTCGTCGACGATGCCGGCAGCTCGCAGCAACTCGGCGCTCCTGGCTGGATGCTCGGCCAGCAGCGCCCGCTGCGCGGCCGTGGGCGGCACGCCCTGCGCCGCCAGCCGGCCCTGCAGTTCCAGCGTAGCGATGTTCATCGTGAGCGCAGCCTTCACTGCGGTCAGCAGCATCGGCCCGTCCCAGCCGAGACGACGGCCCACGAGCAGGCAGATCAGCGCGCAGTGGATGGCGTGGGCGAGGCCGTAGATCGACAGCCGCTTGGGGTCCTGCCGCACGCACAGGTAGATGGCGATGTCGGCATCGCGGTCGGTGAGCGCCATGACGTGCTGCGCGAGCTCGTCTGCGCGCGCGTCGAAGCCGGGCTCCCCGGTGCTGCGAAGCAGGCGGTCGAGCTGCCACAGCGCGCGCTCCCACAGCGTGAACAGATTGACCGGCCGCTGCTGCTGGCGCTGCTTCTCCGCGTCGGCCGCCCGCTTGACGGCCGCGCGCGCTTCCTCGACATCGACGAAGGCGCCGCGTTCGAGGATTGCGCCCAGCTGGGCGGCGTCGGCGATGACATGTCCCTGCGCCAACAGCAGCTTGCCGTGAGCATCGCGCACGCCCCAGGGCAGCGGTTCGCCCAGCTTCACCAGGTTCTGCACCAGCTTCAGCAGTTGCATGCGGGCCCTCGATCGCAACTCCGACGAGCGGAGCCGGTTCGTGCGGGCTTCCTTCTTTCCAACCTCCAACAGGAAGGTTCAGTATCGGCAAGCCGGGGACATCGGCAAACCCCGATGAACCCCGTCTTTTCCGGCCATCACGCCGTGGAGCGGCAGTCTTTCACGCCCAGGGCATGCGTGATGCGAAGGTGCAGAAGCTCCGCAAGCGCGCGGCGCTCGGTATGCGCGACGGCCTCGGGCGGCAGCCAGGTCACGTGCGCTCGCAGGCCGGAGGCGGTCACGATGGCCCACACCGATTGCGCGAGCGTCGTGTCGCCGATGTACGCGGCCGCGACGCTGACCTCGTGCGCCGCATCGGCGAATCGCAGCGCCACCGGCTGCACCGGCGTCTCGGTGGAGATCGCGGCCTGCAGCAGGTTGGCGTGGAACGGGAGCAGCCCGCGGCCATCGCTGGTCGTCCCTTCGGGAAACACGGCAATGGTCTTGCCGGACGCCAGCGCCTGCGCCACCTGGTGGACGACGCGCAGCGCATCGCGCTTGCGCTCGCGTTCGATGAACAGGGTCCCGGCACAGGCCACCAGCCAGCCGATCAGCGGCCAGTGGCGCACGTCGGCCTTGGAGACGAAGCGGACCGGCCGCACCGCATTGATGGCCAGGATGTCGAGCCACGAGATGTGGTTGGCCACCACCAGCGTCGCCCCGCCGCGCGGCGTTCCCTGCGTGTGCAGCGCAATGCCCAGCAGGCGCAGGAGCTTCGCGCTCCACCAGCCGACGCGCGCCAGCCGCTGAGCGTCGTCGAGGAAGGGGAACTGCAGCGCCGCGATCAGCATCCCGTGCAGCAGGTGCACGGCAGCGCGGGCGATGCGCCACGCGGCGCGCAGCGAACGCAAGTCAGGCCGCCTCGTGTGCGACGTTGCCCGACACCAGCGTGCACTTCACGCGGCCGGGCAGCTCGTGGCCGGCGAACGGCGTGTGCTTGCCCTGGCTCTTCAGGCGGCGCGGCTCGACCACCCAGCGCTCGCCCGGATCGAACAGGCACAGGTCGGCCACGCCGCCGGCGACCAGCTTGCCTGCGCTGGACGCCAGCGATCCCAGCGACTCGCCCATCACGTGGACCGGCGCGCTGGTCAGCTTGGCGAGCGTTCGGGCCAGCGGCTGCTGCGTCTCTTCGCCCCAGCGCAGCGCGAGGCCGAGCAGCAGCTCGAGCGCGGTCGCCCCGGGTTCGGCCTCTGCGAACGGAAGCGTCTTCATGTCCTCGTCGACCGGGGTGTGGTCGCTGACCAGCGCGTCTATGGTGCCGTCGGCGAGACCGGTGCGAATCGCGTCGCGGTCGCGCTGCTGGCGCAGCGGCGGCGTCAGCCGCATCGCCGCGTCGAAGTAGCCGATGTCGACGTCGGTGAGGTGCACGTGGTTCACGCCGACGTCGCAGGTGATCGGCAGCCCCTCGGCCTTGGCGCGGCGCACGAGCTCGATGCCGGCGGCGCTGCTGAGCCGGCACAGGTGCACACGGGCCTGGGTGTCGCGCACCAGCTCGAAGATGGTGTTCAGGGCGATGGTCTCGGCAATCACCGGCACGCCGGACAAGCCCATGCGCGTGGCCAGCGGCCCCTTGGCCGCGACGCCGGTTCCGAGGAAGGCATCCTGCGGCCTCAGCCAGGTGGTGTAGCCGAAGGTGGCCGCGTACTGCAGCGCCCGGTGCAGCACCAGCGTGTCCTTGACCGGCACCTCGGCCTGCGAGAAGCCGACGCAGCCGGCCTCGGTGAGCTCGGCCATCTCGGTGAGCACCTCGCCCGCCAGACCGCGGGTCAGCGCGCCCAGCGGATACACGTGCGCCTGGTTCAGGTTGCGCGCCCGGAACTTCAGCATCTCGACGAGGCCGGGCTCGTCGAGCACGGGGTCGGTGTCAGGCAGGCACACCAGGCTGGTGACCCCGCCGGCCACTGCAGCCGCCATCTCGCTCTCCAGCATGCCTTCGTGCTCGTGCCCCGGCTCGCGCAGCCGCACCGCGAGGTCCACCAGCCCCGGCGCGACGACCAGACCGCTTGCATCGATGGTGCGATTGGGGTGGAAGTCGCGGTTGGACGCACCGATGGACACGATGCGCCCCGCGGCGATGGCGATGTCGGCCGTCTCGTCGCGGCCCGAGGCCGGATCGATGACGCGGCCGTTCTGGATCAGGATCTTCATATGCGTGTGCCTCAGGCCACGTTTCCGGCGATGGTCGACATCACCGCCATGCGCACCGCGATGCCGAAGGTGACTTGCGGCAGGATGACGCTCTGCTTGCCGTCGGCGACCGACGAGTCGATTTCGACCCCGCGGTTGATCGGCCCCGGGTGCATGACGATGGCGTCGGGCTTGGCCATCGCGAGCTTGTCCTCGGTGAGGCCGTAGTTCTTGAAGAACTCGCCGGCGCTGGGCAGCATCGCGCCGCTCATGCGCTCGTTCTGCAGCCGCAGCATGATGATCACATCGGCGCCACGGATGCCTTCGGCCATGTCGTGGCACACGCGCACTCCCATCTCGCGAAGATCGCCGGGCACCAGCGTCTTGGGCCCCACCGCGCGCACCTCGGGCACGCCGAGCGTGGTCAGGGCATGGATGTCGGAGCGGGCCACGCGCGAATGCACGATGTCGCCCACGATCGCGACCGTGAGCCCGGTGAAGTCCTGCTTGTAGTGCCGGATCGTGTACATGTCGAGCAGGCCCTGGGTCGGGTGCGCATGGCGGCCATCGCCCGCGTTGACCACGTGCACGTGCGGTGCGCAGTGCTGCGCGATCAGGTAGGGCGCACCGCTCTCGCCGTGGCGCACGACGAACATGTCGGCGTGCATCGCCGACAGGTTGGCGATGGTGTCGAGCAGGCTTTCGCCTTTTGCGGTGGAGGAGCGCGCGATGTCGAGGTTGATGACGTCGGCCGAAAGACGCTTGGCAGCGATCTCGAACGTGGTGCGGGTGCGCGTGCTGTTCTCGAAGAACAGGTTGAACACGCTTTTGCCGCGAAGCAGCGGCACCTTCTTCACTTCGCGCTCATTGACGCTCAGGAAGGTGCCCGCGGTGTCCAGGATCTGGTGGATCACTGCGCGCGGCAGGCCCTCGATCGACAGCAGGTGGATCAGCTCGCCGTGCTTGTTGAGCTGGGGGTTTCGGCGCGACGGCATCATTCGCCTTCCTCGATGTTGAAGCTGAAGCGGCCGCTGTCGTCGCGCACCAGCGAGAGCCGGCGCTGCGGCGGCAGCGTGACGCGCGCGGCCGAATAGGCCGGCTGGATCGGCAGCTCTCGCCCGCCGCGGTCCACCAGCACCGCCAGCGTCACGCTCGCCGGCCGGCCGAAATCGAACAGCTCGTTGATCACCGCGCGCGTCGTGCGCCCGGTGTAGAGCACGTCGTCGATCAGCACGATGTGGCGGCCCTCCACCTCGAAGGGCAGGCGGGTCTGGCCGGCGCCCGCGGTGAGGCCGCGCTTGTCGAAGTCGTCGCGGTGCAGCGCGCTGGAGATGACGCCCGGCTCGCCGTCGAGCTTCAGCTCGCGCTGCAGGCGCTCGGCAAGCCAGGCGCCGCCGGACCAGATGCCGACCAGCGCCGCGTTGTCCTGCAGCAGGCTGCGCACGCCGCCGACCAGGTCGCGGTACAGCGCTTCGGCGTCGAGGTGAAGAGTGCTCATGGCAAGGTTCTCAAGAATTGCTCGAGGATGATGGCCGCCGCCGCCCCATCGGCGTCGGCCGCGCCCGCCGCTTGCGCCTCGGTGGTCGTGTACCGCTCGTCGACCTCGTGCACGGGGAGGTGGAAGCGGCCGTGCAGCTGGCGCGCGAAGCGCCGCGCGCGCCCGGTATTGTCGTGTGCCGCGCCGTCCGGGTGAAAGGGCACGCCGACGACCAGCGCATCGGGTTTCCACTCGGCCACGAGCCGGGCGATGGTGTCGAAGCGCGGCGCACCGGTGGCAGCGATGGTGCGCAGCGGCTGCGCGGTGCGCGTCACGGTGTTGCCCGATGCCACGCCCACGCGGTGCGTGCCGAAATCGAAAGCGAGGAAGGTGCGGTGAGCGGAAGGCATGGGCGGCAACGCGCTCATGCGTGTCCCGCCTCCTGGCTCAGCATGCGCGGGTCGATGCCCAGCAGGGACAGCGCCCTGTCGTAGCGCTGCTCGACCGGCGTGTCGAAGATGATCTCCGGCTGCGCGCCGACGTTGATCCAGCTGTTGCGCTTCATCTCGTCTTCGAGCTGACCGGCGCCCCAGCCGCTGTAGCCGAGGGTGACCAGCACCTTCTTCGGACCCGCGCCGTGCGACAGCGCCTCCAGCACATCCTTGCTGGTGGTCATCTCGAGGCCGCCTGGAATCTGCAGCGACGAGTTGTAGTGGCCGCCGTCGCCGTCCAGCCTTTCGTGCAGCACGAAGCCACGCTCGGTTTGCACCGGGCCGCCGAAGAACACCGGCTCCTCGGCCAGGTCGTCGCGGTCGAGCGTGAGCTCCACCTTCTCGAACAGGTTCTTCAGCTTGATGTCGATCGGCTTGTTGATCACCAGTCCCAGCGCACCCTTGTCGGTGTGCTCGCACAGGTAGATGACGCTGCCGGCGAACATGTCGCCCGCCAGACCCGGCATGGCGA